>NZ_JACHZP010000003.1:0-766868 GCF_014193605.1 Rhizobium sp. BK312
GCGACCGTCATCGATGTCGGCATCAACCGGATCGCGGCACCGGAGCGCGGCGAGGGCAAGAGCCGGCTGGTGGGCGATGTCGCTTATGGTGAAGCCTCCGATGTCGCCGCAGCGATCACGCCGGTTCCGGGCGGTGTCGGTCCGATGACGATCGCCATGCTGATGGCCAATACTGTCATCGCAGCCCATCGCGCCGCCGGCAGAAAGCCACCGAAGTTTTGAAGCATATGTCAATCGGCCGGCGCAACGCCGGTCGATGCGCGTACGATCAATTCGGCCTTCCACAATTCCTGCGCTGGAAATGTTTCCGTATGCTTGATTTCGCCGATCAGCCGTTCGGCGATGCGCACGCCGGCTGCACGCAGCGATGAACGGGTGGTCGTCAGCGGCACGGTGAAATTTTCCGGCTTAAGCAAGGTCAGCACGTCGTCATGGGCGATCATCGATATATCCTCGCCAAGCCTGAGCTTAGCCTGGTTGATGGCCCGAACCGCACCGAGCGCCAGCACGGTACTGGAGCAGAGCACTGCAGTAGGGCGCTTGTCCCTTTCCATTTGCAGGATGCGTTCCATGGCGAGCAAGCCCTGTTCATCCGTCATCGGCGTATGGCTGGTGCAGGCTTCGTCGAGCGCCAGACCACGCTCGGCAAGGGCCGCATCCATGCCGTTCTTCCGGCGAATGGCGAAATCGAAATAGATCGGGCCGTTCAAGAGGGCGAAGCGCCGGTGTCCGAGCTGCAGCAGCAGCTTCGTGGCGTCGTAGAAGGCGGCTTCATTGTCGATGTCGAGAAATGGATAGTCGGGCTCGGAACCGATCGATCGTCCATGCACGAGGAAGGGCATGGATAGAGACTTCAGCATCTCCAGGCGCGGATCGTGACCACGCATATAATTAACGAAGAGGGCATCGACATTGCCGCTGGCCGCCAATCGCCTGAGAGCGCCGACTTCGTCATTCGGATCCGCGGGCGTCAGGACGAAATGGAAATCGTGCCGCAAGGCCTCTTCTCCCAGCCCCGTCAGGAACTCGCTGAAATGCACGTCCGAGGAGTTGCCGGGCGAGGTCGGCATCACAAGTCCGATCGAACCGGCCTTACCCGTCGCAAGTCTTTGGGCTGCCTTGTTGGGCCGATAGCCGGTTTCCCGAACCGCTTTGAGAACGCGCTCGCGCGTTTCGTGATTGACTTCCGGATATCCGTTCAATGCCCGGCTGACTGTCGTCTGCGACAGCCCGAGCATCTGCGATAGCTGTTTCAGATTCACGGTATTCCAGCTCCTCCCACTACAGGCAGCCAAGATGCCGAGCCAACCTCCCGAAAAGCCACGAGCATTCAAAGCGCTTTCAATTATGTAGCAGGAGAAGTGTGCGAGACAAGGCGATTAGCAAGAAATCGATGCACATTCTATGCTGCAACGCGAGATTTGCTGTGTATATCGCCCCGAATTTGAAAACCGCTTGACTTTGGCGCGCTCTCAATGGATGAGAGAGGTAGCCAAAGCGCTTTGAGGAATGGGGCGCATAGCACGAGAGTGTGTTTGGGCTCATGGGTTTCGTTATTAGGGAGGACAACGCATGAAAAAGATGTTCTTGATGACCGTCGCTGCCGCCGCTCTGGTGGCCGGTACGGCGATGGCGGCCGATCTGAAGTTCCAGCCCGGCCAGGACTCCAAGTTCAACTGGAAAAGCTACGACGAGTTCAAGTCGGCGCATGCCGACCTGAAGGGCGAGACGCTGACCATCTTCGGCCCCTGGCGCGGCGAGGACGAGGCTCTCTTCACCAGCGTCCTCAACTACTTCACCGAAGCGACCGGCGTGAACGCCAAATATTCGTCCTCGGAAAACTACGAGCAGCAGATCGTCATCGACACTCAGGCCGGTTCGCCGCCGAATGTCGCGATCCTCCCGCAGCCGGGCCTGCTCGCAAACCTTGCCAGCAAGGGTTACTTGACACCGCTCGGCGATGATCTCGCGAGCTGGGTCAAGACGAACTACGGTGCCGGCGAAAGCTGGGTCGGTTACGGCACTTATAAGGGCAAGGACGGCAAGGACGCCTTCTATGCCTTCCCCTACAAGGCCGATCTGAAGTCGCTGGTTTGGTACGTTCCGGAGAATTTCGAAGAAGCCGGCTACAAGGTTCCGACGACCATGGAGGACCTGATCAAGCTCTCCGACCAGATCGTCAAGGACGGAGGCACCCCCTGGTGCATCGGCCTCGGTTCCGGCGGCGCGACCGGCTGGCCGGCAACCGACTGGGTCGAAGACCTGATGCTGCGCCTGAACACGCCGCAAGATTACGATCACTGGGTCGATAACTCGCTGAAGTTCAACGATCCAAAGGTCGTTGCGGCGATCGAGGAATTCGGCAAGTTCGCGAAGAACCCGAAATATGTTGCCGGCGGCGTTGCAGCTGTTGCCTCGACCGATTTCCGCGACAGCCCGAAGGGCCTCTTCACGGTTCCGCCGAAGTGCTACCTGCACAAGCAGGCATCCTTCATTCCGTCCTTCTTCCCGGAAGGCACCAAGCTCGGCCAGGATGCGGACTTCTTCTACTTCCCGCCCTCCGCCGCGCATCCTGAACTCGGCAAGCCGGTTCTCGGCGCCGGCACGCTCGCTGCTATCACCAAGGATTCGAAGGCTGCACGCGCCTTCATCCAGTTCCTGCAGACGCCGATCGCCCAGGAAGTCTGGATGGCCCAGTCCGGCTTCCTGACGCCGTACAAGGCCGTCAATACCGCGGCTTATGCCAACGACACACTGCGCAAGGAAGGCGAGACCCTGACCACGGCCACCACTTTCCGCTTCGACGGTTCCGACCTGATGCCGGGCAAGATTGGTGCGGGTTCGTTCTGGACCGGCATGGTGGATTTCGTCGGCGGCAAGTCTGCTCAGGATGTAGCCGACGGTATCCAGAAGTCCTGGGACGCCATCAAGTAAGACATCATAGCCCTATCGCCGCCGGCAACTCGCCGGCGGCGCCATACCGCATATGACGACGCGCCCTTCAGCGCGGCCGATGCCCGACTGATGGACAAAAGCAGATAATTCGGGGAGGGAAGGGATGTTTTCGCAGATCGTATCGGCGATTGCCGCCATGATATTCGGCGTTGCCATTTGCGCCGCTTATTTCTGGTTTTCCAACAAGCTATTGGACTTGATCTTTCCGGCAAGGGAAGGCGATGAGGTCCATCGGGCGGCTGTCAACCTTCGCCGCCGCGGTCTTATCCGCCCCTGGCTGTTCCTGGGGCCGGCGCTGTTCCTGCTTGTCGTCTATCTCGTCTATCCCGTCGTCGCGACCTTCATCCTGTCGTTCTACGGGCCTGATGGCAGCAAGTTCGTCGGCGGCGCCAATTATCTATGGGCGCTCAACGATACCGAATTCCGCCAGTCGATCTTCAACAACATCCTTTGGCTCGCCGTCGTGCCGGCGGCCTGCACCTTCTTCGGTCTCGTTATCGCCGTCATGACCGACCGCATCTGGTGGGGCAATATCGCCAAGGCCGTCATCTTCATGCCGATGGCAATCTCCTTTGTCGGCGCTTCCGTCATCTGGAAGTTCATCTATGAATATCGCGGCGGCACGGATGCGCAGATCGGCCTTCTGAACGCGATCGTCCAGCTGTTCGGCGGCACGCCGGAAGTCTGGATCACCATTCCGTTCTGGAACAACTTCTTTCTGATGGTCATGCTGATCTGGATCCAGACCGGCTTTGCCATGGTCATCCTGTCGGCGGCCCTTCGCGGTATTCCGGAGGAAACCATCGAAGCGGCTGTCATCGATGGCGCCAATGGCTGGCAGATCTTCTGGAAGATCATGGTTCCCCAGGTCTGGGGAACGATCGCCACGGTCTGGACGACCATCACCATCCTCGTCCTCAAGGTCTTCGATATCGTTCTCACCATGACCAATGGTCAATGGAACACGATGGTGCTTGCCAACCTGATGTTCAACTGGATGTTCCGTGGCGGCGGCGACAGCGGCCGAAGCGCCGTCATAGCGCTCGTCATCATGGTCGCCGTCACACCGATCATGATCTGGAACATCCGCCGCGCAAACGCAGAAACGAAGGGGCGCTGACATGATTGGAAATCTCGGTCGCATCGGTCCCGCACGCATCTTCGTTCATGCCGCGGTGCTGCTCATCGTCCTGCTCTGGCTGCTTCCGACGCTCGGCATCTTCGTCACGGCGCTGCGCGACAAGGACCAGATCGTCGCCTCCGGTTGGTGGACGGCTTTCTCCGGTTCGTCGCAGACGGCCGCCGTCCGCCTCGACGGCCCAGACAAGGCAAAGCAGGACGGTGCCAATTACGTCATCGCCGGTACGGTTGCCGGTCAAGGCAACAGCGGCAACGGCAGGATCCAGTCCTTCGGCCTGCGCGTGCAGGAGCCGGCCGCCTATAAGATCGGCTCGCCAGCCGATCTCGGCAATGGCGAGACCCTAACAGTGAATGCTGACGGCAGCTATCGCTACCAGAAAACTGGTCCCTTTGAGGCCGATGCCCGCAGCAAGCGCATCTACCTGACCATTGCCACACCGCCGCAATTCACCTTCGACAACTACCGCAACGTACTCGGCGGCGAGGGGATCGGCCAGTCCTTCATCAATTCGCTGACGGTAACGATCCCCGCAACCGTCATCCCGATCCTGATCGCCGCCTTTGCGGCCTATGCGCTTGCCTGGATGGAGTTTCCCGGCCGCGCGATCCTGATCGCGCTCGTTGTCGGCCTGATCGTCGTGCCGTTGCAGATGTCGCTGATCCCGCTTCTGCGCATCTATAACGAAATCGGCCAGATATTCGGCGTTCCGTCGAAGACCTATCCCGGCATCTGGCTGGCGCACACGGCTTTCGGCCTGCCGCTGGCCATCTATCTCCTGCGCAACTACATTGCCGGCCTGCCGAAGGAAATCATCGAATCCGCCCGCGTCGACGGCGCCAGCGATTTCGATATCTTCGTCAAGATCATCCTGCCGCTGTCTTTCCCGGCATTGGCCTCCTTCGCGATCTTCCAGTTCCTCTGGGTGTGGAACGACCTTCTGATCGCGATGGTCTTCCTCGGCACCGACAAGGATCACCTCGTGCTCACGGCCGCCCTCAACGCGCTGCTCGGCTCGCGCGGCGGCAACTGGGAAATCCTGACGGCATCGGCCTTCGTCACAATCCTTATCCCACTCCTCGTCTTCTTTGGTCTGCAGCGCTATCTCGTGCGCGGTCTGCTCGCCGGGTCGGTGAAGGGGGGCTGATCCAGAAACACGCACTTACTACAGGACCTACTCAGCATGAGCATTGCTCTTCAATCGGCTTCGGAAGTTGACAAGGACTGGTGGCGCGGCGCCGTGATCTATCAGATCTATCCGCGCTCCTATCAGGACTCCAATGGTGACGGCATTGGCGATCTCAAGGGTATCGCCGTCCGCCTGCCGCATGTCGCGTCGCTCGGCGTCGATGCGATCTGGATTTCGCCCTTCTTCACCTCGCCGATGCGCGATTTCGGCTATGACGTCTCCAATTACGAGGACGTCGATCCGATCTTCGGTACGCTTGCCGATTTCGATGCGATGGTGACGGAAGCCCATCGTCTCGGCATCAAGGTAATGATCGATCTGGTGCTGTCGCACAGCTCGGACCGCCATCCCTGGTTCGTCGAAAGCCGCTCGAGCAAGGATAACCCTAAGGCCGATTGGTATGTCTGGGCTGATGCCAAGCCGGATGGCACACCGCCCAACAACTGGCTGTCGATCTTCGGCGGTTCGGCCTGGGCGTGGGATCCGACCCGCATGCAGTATTACATGCACAACTTCCTGACCTCGCAGCCGGATATGAACCTGCACAATCCCGAAGTGCAGGATCGCTTGCTTGACGTCGTCCGTTTCTGGCTCGACCGCGGTGTCGACGGCTTCCGTCTCGACACCATCAATTTCTACTTCCACGACAAGGAATTGCGCGACAACCCGGCGCTGGAACCTTCGCGCCGCAATGCCTCTACGGCACCGGCCGTCAATCCCTATAACTTCCAGGAGCATCTCTACGACAAGAATCGTCCCGAGAACCTGGAATTCCTGAAGCGCTTCCGCGCCGTGCTCGACGAATACCCGGCGATTGCCGCCGTCGGCGAAGTCGGCGATAGCCAGCGCGGCCTCGAAATCGTCGGTGAATACACATCCGGCGGCGACAAGATGCACATGTGCTACGCCTTCGAATTCCTGGCGCCGGACGCTCTTTCGCCGGATCGCGTCGAAGAGGTGATGAACGACTTCGACACGGCAGCTCCGCAAGGCTGGGCCTGCTGGGCCTTCTCCAACCACGACGTCGTGCGCCATGTCAGCCGCTGGGGCAATCTGGTGGCCGACCGCGATGCTTTCGCCAAGCTCTATGCGGCGCTGCTGCTGACCCTGCGCGGCTCCGTATGCATCTATCAAGGCGAGGAACTGGCGCTGACGGAAGCCGATCTCGCCTATCAGGATCTGCAGGATCCCTACGGCATCCAGTTCTGGCCCGAGTTTAAGGGCCGTGATGGCTGCCGCACGCCCATGGTCTGGGACAGCCAGGTGGCGCAGGGCGGCTTTTCCACCGTCAAGCCCTGGCTGCCGGTGCCGGTCGAACATATCCTGCGCGCCGTCAGCGTCCAGCAGGGCGATGAAAATTCGGTGCTGGAGCAGTACCGTCGCTTCCTCGCGTTCCGTAAACAGCATCCGGCCTTCGCCAAAGGCGAGATTGCCTTTTCGGAGCCGCAGGGCGACGTACTGATCTACACCCGCACTTATGCCGGAGAGACCATTCTCTGCGTCTTCAATATGAGCCCCGTCGAAACGCTGGCAACCCTGCCTGATGGCAATTGGCAGGCGTTGACGGGACATGGATTTACCAGCAACAACTACGGCAACAAGATCGATATTCCGGCCTGGGGCGCCTATTTCGCGCGTCTTGCCTGACCTTTGGGAGGAGGAAGCATAATGACTGGACTTGTTCTGAAGGATATCAAGAAATCCTACGGCAGCGTGCATGTGCTGCACGGGATCGATCTGGAGATTAACGAAGGCGAATTCATCGTCTTCGTCGGCCCCTCCGGCTGCGGCAAGTCCACCTTGCTCAGGATGATCGCCGGGCTGGAGAGCATCACCGCCGGGGATATGATGATCGCCGGCCAGAAGGTGAACGAGGTGCCGCCGTCACGGCGCGGCATCGCCATGGTCTTCCAGTCCTATGCGCTCTATCCGCATATGACCGTCTATGACAACATGGCCTTCGGCATGCGCATTGCCGGCGAAAGCAAGCAGGAGATCGACCGTCGTGTGCGGGCGGCGGCGGCGAGCCTGCAGCTGACCCAATATCTCGAACGTCTGCCGAAGGCACTCTCGGGCGGTCAGCGGCAGCGCGTTGCCATCGGCCGCGCCATCTGCCGCAACCCCAAGGTCTTCCTGTTCGACGAGCCGCTGTCCAACCTCGATGCCGCCCTGCGCGTGGCGACCCGCATCGAGATCGCCAAACTCAGCGATTCCATGCCCGAGACGACGATGATCTACGTCACCCACGACCAGGTGGAAGCCATGACGCTGGCCGACCGTATTGTCGTGCTGTCGGCCGGCCGGGTCGAACAGGTCGGCGCTCCCCTTGAACTCTACGAGCGCCCGGCTAACCTGTTCGTTGCAAAATTCATCGGCTCGCCGGCCATGAACATCATCCCGGCAACGGTAACCGAAACAGGCGCTGCGACGACGGTGACACTGACCGGCGGCAAATCGGTAACGTTGGACGTGCCGACGGAGGCCTCCGAAAAGGGCAAGGCCGCCAGCTTCGGCGTACGTCCGGAAGATCTTCGTCTCGCGACGGGCGATGACTATCTCTTCGAAGGCGAGGTTTCCATCGTTGAGGCGCTCGGCGAAGTGACGCAGCTCTATATCGAAGGCCTGGTCGATGGCGAGCCGATCATCGTCAAGATCCCCGGCATTGCCGATATTCATCGCGGCCAAAAGATGCGTTTTGCCGCCGACCGTCAGAAGCTGCATCTTTTCGACGCCAGCGGCCACTCCTATCGCAAGTAGGCGCTTACCGGATGCCCCGACCCAAGTAAAAATGAACAACAAAATTCATCTTGGGCCGGCGCACTCAAACCTTCTGTTAAAGACCGGCTGATAGTCTTCTCTTCATAATATACTTCAGGGGTCTACCAAGATGGCCGCGTTCGGCAGAGCTAATTCAGGTCAGCATTTCCTTAACAAGGAAGAATCCTTCATGTATGACCGCGAAGTGCGGTTTCGCATGGAAGACACCATGAATGCCGCCCGCCTCGAATACACTGAAAAGGGCGTGATGAATCTTGCGTCCCGCCGCTGCGATATTATCCGTATCTCGCAGAGCAGCGCGGTTCTTGCGATCCTCACCCAGTATAATCTGCCGAAGCAGTTCTATCTGGATATTCCTGACGCCCGCATCACCAAGGTCGGTTGTGTGCTGATGAAGGTCTTCTCCAACAACACGGTGGAAGTTCGCTTCCTGCGGCTTCTTACGGAGAAGGAAATGAACAAGATCTTCGTCTACAGCACGCACCCGGCTCATAAGAACCGCGTGCTCGACATCAGATCCTGATCAACGACCCACAAGAAACGGCTTAGCGCTGCGTTCGGCTGACGGATCAGATTTCCGTTCGCCATTTAGCGAGCGCATCTTCAAGATACTTGATCAGCGGCAGCCTGCCATTTTCCTGCAGCCATTTGTTGACCGCGAGGCGAAGCGGGCTCACTCCGATCATCGAAACCAGCTGCAGACCGTCGCGGTCCCTGGTCGGAAACAATTCGCACAGGGCTTGGTAGGCGATTTGCTCAAGCTGCAAAGAGTTGCCCCGCGAACGGGCGCGCAAGGTCTCGCTTTGACGTAAAAGCTTGGCAGTCTCCAGAAGCCGAGGCGCTTCCGCCTCGATGCGGGCCACAAGTCCCAGGGTGGCTTGATGGACGACCTCAATGGGTCGCCCGGCCGACGCATTCTCCATGATGCCAGTCCGCAGTGCGTCCATATATCGGCGCTGATGCGCCAGAAGAATATCGTCCTTGCTTCTAAAGTAATAAAAGAAAGTCCGGCGGGAAATCCCGGCCGCTGCGGCAATCTCGTCGATCGTCGTTTCCTGATAGCCTTTCGCGAGAAAGGATTTCATTCCGACGTCCGCTATGCGTTGAAAGGTCAGGCGGCGCTTCTGTTCGCGCAGCCCTTCCGGCTTTGGGGTTACATTATGCATCGGGCCATTCTGGCATGAGTCGCAACGCCGCTCAAATCATCGGCATGCCCCGCAGGCCGTTCCCGGCATCTCAATCTTTGGTGAAATAAATTCTCCGCTTCGCTTCCCGATTGCCGCAAATTGGCCGATATTAATATTACACTTAGTGCGATATTTAATGATGATGCTGATGTTCATAACCCGGTGCAGGAGCGCAAACATCAATGCCAGTCGCTACAATCTCAAATCATGCTGTAAGCAGACCCTATGGCCCATCTGCCGCTGAAAGCCATCGGAGGGCTGATATGTGGTCGATGGCCCTCTTGATGAGCCTGCTGGGCGGCTGTGCCTCAGCGCCGCTGGATCGGGCGGGATCTTTGCGGTCCTATGAAGGGCTGACCCGATCGGATGGGCTGGTTGCGCACTCGCTTCTAAGGGTAAGCAAGGACGATGTTCTGGCGGCCAAGACCGTGAAGATCATTCCCACCGCCTTTTCGATGCGCGCCGAAACCGCTGCTTTCACACCCAAACAGCGCGATCTCGTCACCAATGCCGTCGATAGAGCGCTTTGTTCCGGATTGAGTGAACGTTTCGCCGTCGTCGGTCTATCTGAGCCGGCGGATCTCACCGTTCGCGCCGTCGTGACGCAGGTGAAGGCAACCAATGCAACCGCCGTCGGAGTCTCGAAAATTGCCTCCGTGGGCAAAAGCGTGTTGCTGCCGGGTGCACCGGTGCCCGTTCCGCGTATTCCGATCGGCATGGGCAGCCTCTCGCTCGAGGCGGAGGCTTTCAATCCCCAGGGTGTACAGAAGGCTGTCATGATCTGGGGACGTGGTGCAAACGCATTCTTTGATTCGGGCACCATCGCCAAGGAAGGGGATGCCTATAGCCTCGCCGCCAAATTCGGCGGCGATTTCAGTAAGATGCTGGTCAAGGGCAAGACGCCGTTCGGCGCGGCGCCCTCCTTCCCATCCAGGGCGAAATTGGCGTCACTCATCGGTCGGGCACCGAAATACGACGCCTGCAAGGTATTCGGGAAATCGCCGGGCGTGACAGGCTTCGTGGGCGGGCGCCTCGGCCTTCCGCCGGCATGGACGGACAAGGCTCCGCCGGAAGCAGGAACTGCAGCATCCAAAGCTCCTTGATCAGCCTTCGATGCCGTCCTGCCGAAATCCGGCGGACAATCTCAGTGGCGGAACAGGACGCTTGCGCCTTGATCCGCCGGTCCCGCGGCCTGGCGGAACGGAGCAAAGAGCTCCCGGCCCATACCGAATTCATTCTCCGAGAGATCGGCCACGACCGGCTCGCGCTCCGCCATATCGGCGGCATCGACCAGCACCTCCAGCGTACCGGCAATCGCATCGATGCGGATGATGTCGCCTTCCCTGATGCGGGCGATCGGGCCGCCCTCGACGGCTTCCGGTGTCACATGGATGGCGGCAGGCACCTTGCCCGATGCGCCCGACATACGGCCGTCGGTCAAGAGCGCTACGCGGAAACCACGGTCCTGCAGCACGCCGAGCGCCGGCGTAAGCTTGTGCAGCTCGGGCATCCCGTTGGCCTTCGGTCCCTGGAAGCGGACGACGGCGACGAAATCTCGGTTCAGCTTGCCGTCCTTAAAGGCCTGCTGCATTTCCAGCTGATCGTGGAAGATCACGGCCGGCGCTTCGATGATGTGGCGCTCCGGCTTGACGGCGGAGATCTTGATGACCGCCTTGCCGATATTGCCGCGCAGCATCTTCAGGCCGCCGTTGCTCTGGAAGGGTGTGTCGATGCTTGCCAGTACCTTCGGGTCATGGCTTTTTTCCGGAGCCGGTTCGCGTACGACGTTGCCGTCGGCGCCGAGCTTGACGTCGATGGAGTAGCTGCCGAGGCCCTGGCCGTAGACGGTGCGCACGTCGTCATGCAGCAGCCCCTTCTTCAGGAGTTCCTTGATGAGGAAGCCGATGCCGCCGGCGGCGTGGAAATGGTTCACGTCCGCAAGCCCGTTCGGGTAGACGCGGGCGAGCAGCGGGATAATGTCCGAAAGCTCGGAAATATCCTGCCATGTCAGCACGATGCCGGCCGCACGCGCCATGGCGACGATATGCATCGTATGGTTTGTCGAGCCACCGGTCGCATGCAGGCCGACGACGCCGTTGACGATCGAGCGCTCGTCGATCATCTCGCCCGCCGGTGTGAACTCATTGCCCATGGCGGTGATTGCGAGCGCGCGCTTGGTCGCCTCGCGGGTCAGAGCTTCGCGCAGCGGCGTGCCGGGATTGACGAAGGAGGCGCCCGGCATGTGGAAGCCCATGATCTCCATCAGCATCTGGTTGGAATTGGCCGTGCCGTAGAAGGTGCAGGTGCCGGGGCCGTGGTAGGACTTCGATTCCGCTTCCAGCAATTCGGCGCGGCCGACCTTGCCCTCGGCATAGAGTTGGCGCACGCGTGACTTCTCGTCATTCGGCAGGCCGGAGGTCATCGGTCCCGCCGGGATGAAGACAGCAGGCAGATGGCCGAAGGAGAGGGCAGCAATGACGAGGCCCGGGACAATCTTGTCGCAGACGCCGAGGAAGACGGCGGCATCGAACATATTGTGTGACAGGCCGACCGCCGCCGACATGGCAATCAGGTCGCGCGAGAAGAGCGAAAGCTCCATGCCCGGCTGTCCCTGCGTGACGCCGTCGCACATGGCCGGCACGCCGCCGGCAACCTGGGCGATGCCGCCCGCTTCGGCCGCCGCTTCGCGGATGATCGCAGGATAGGTCTCGAAGGGCTGATGCGCCGAGAGCATGTCGTTATAGGAGGTGATGATCCCGAGATTGGGCACCTGGTCTCCAGCCAGTGCGTCCTTCTCGGTGGGGGAACAGATGGCGAAGCCATGCGCAAGGTTGGCGCAGCCGAGCACCGAACGCTGCGCACCCTTGCTCGCAGCACTGCGCAGGCGGTCCAGATAGCGCTCGCGTGTCGGCTTTGAGCGCTCGACGATACGTGCGGTAATCGCTGATATGCGGGCGTCAGCGGCCATGGTCGATCTGCCTCCGTCTGTTCTGCGCGGTGCCCTTGGTGCCTATTCGTCAGAGGGCACGGCGCGGGGTCTAAAAGTCAATGCTTTGCCGCTGCGCCCGAGGGGCACATGGCGCAGCACGGGTTGCTGTGTCTGTCAGGGTTCGATGACGAGGCCTGCCGGCCGTATCACGGAGCCCAATAAATCTCGACCGGGGAAGCCGCCCGGCGCAGCATGGCGCGGATCGGCATCTCGGTTTCTTCGCCCGGCGCTTCGGCCTTGGCCAAAACGTCCTTCTTTCCTTCTCCCTCGATATGGAGCACCAGCAATCGGGCATCCTGAAGGCTGGAGAAAGTGAACGTCAGCCGCGGCTCGCCGGCACCTTCCGCTTCCATCGTGATGATACCACGGGGGGTGTTCGGATCGAGTGCGGTCTTGAGATTGCTGCCGCCCGGAAAGAAGGAAGCCGTGTGGCCGTCATTGCCCATGCCGAGGATGGCGACATCGAAGGGATGGCCGATTGCCTTGGTCTTTTCGGTGGCGATGACCGCGGCCTCCTCGACAGAAGCCGCAGCCTGATAGAGCGGAAGGAATTTGGCGGCAGCCGCCTTATCCTTCAGCAGGTTTTCCTGGACGAGCAGGTGGTTCGAACGGGGATTGTCTGATGGCACGAACCGTTCGTCGACGAGGGTGACCGTCACCTTGCCCCAGTCGATCGAGTGCGATGACAGCGCTTGGAAAAAGGCCTTCGGCGTCGAGCCGCCGGAGACTGCGATGCTTGCGGAGCCGCGGACGGTAATCGCAGCCGAAAGGGTTTCGGCCACCTTGTCCGCGAGCTTGCCGGCGAGTTCGGCACCATTGGCAAAAGCATGCATATTGGCTGTCATCGTTGTCGTCCCGGTTTAGATATCGTCGTGCCAGGTGCGGCCGTCACGCTCGATGAGCGCAATAGCCTGGCTCGGACCCCAGGTACCGGCTGTATAGCCCTGCACCTGCTGGCCGGCGTGTTCCCAGCCCTTGAGGATCGGATCGACCCACTTCCATGCGGCTTCCACCTCGTCGCGGCGCATGAACAGCGTCTGGTTGGAGCGGATAACGTCCATCAGCAGGCGCTCGTAGGCATCCGGATTGCGGACGTTGAATGCAGACGCGAAGCTCATGTCGAGAGAGACGTTGCGCAGGCGCATGCCGCCCGGACCCGGGTCCTTGATCATCAGCGACTGCTTGACACCTTCGTCCGGCTGCAGGCGGATGATGAGCTGGTTGGCAACGATGCGGCCGGCGGCCTGATCGAAGATGGTGTGCGGAATGTGCTTGAAGGTAATGACGATCTCCGACATGCGGCCGGCAAGGCGCTTGCCGGTACGGATGTAGAAGGGAACGCCCGCCCAGCGCCAGTTGCCGATCTCGGCCTTGATGGCGACGAAGGTTTCGGTGTTGGAAACCCCGCCTTCCAGCTCGTCGAGATAGCCCTTGACCGGGCCGCCAGCCGAAGCGCCGGCGCGATACTGGCCGCGAACCGTCGCCTGCTCGACGTTGGACGCGTCGATCGGCTTCAGTGCGCGCAGAACCTTGAGCTTCTCGTCGCGAACGGCTTCCGAATCCATGGAGGAGGGGATTTCCATTGCGGTCAGGCAAAGCAGCTGCAGGATGTGGTTCTGTACCATGTCGCGCAGGGCGCCAGCCGTGTCGTAATAGCCGGCGCGGCCTTCGAGGCCGACCGATTCCGCCACCGTAATCTGCACGTGGTCGATGTGGTTGGCGTTCCACAGCGGCTCGTAGAGAGCGTTGGCAAAGCGCAGCGCCATCAGGTTCTGCACGGTTTCCTTGCCGAGATAATGGTCGATGCGGAAGATCTGCTCTTCCTTGAAGACCTTGCCGATGGTGTCGTTGAGCTGCAGAGCCGAGGCAAGATCGCGGCCGATCGGCTTTTCGACGACGATGCGGGTCTGCTTGGTGATCAGCTTGTGATCGTGGATCTTCTGCGAGATGTCGCCGAAGATGCCCGGAGCGACGGCGAGATAGAAGGCGCGCACGCGCTCCTTGCCTTCGTCCAGGATCTTCTTGAGCTGATCCCAGCCGGCATCGCTGCGGGCGTCGACGGGCACGTAGAACAGGCGAGCCAGGAACTTTTTGACCTCGGCGTCGTCATATTCGCCCTTTTTCAGGTGTTCCTTGAGGGCGGCATCTGCAAATTTGCGGTATTCTTCATTGGAAAGCGCGCTGCGCGAAGCGCCGATGATGCGCGTCGGCTCGGAAAACTGGCCTTCGACCTGACGATGGTAAAGAGCGGGCAGGAGCTTGCGTTCGGCAAGGTCGCCGCTGCCGCCGAAAACGACATAATCAAATGGTTCAACGGGAATGATCTGGCTGCTCATGAGCTATCTCTCAATCGGTCTTAGTTGAGGCCCCTTTTAATCTAATCGATTTAAAAAGGCCAGTGTGCATCGCAAAAATCAGATGCGGCTTTTTAGAACGGATTGCCGGCGGAAGAAATCATCCTCCGGTTTTCAAAACCTGTCGCGCAACGCAAACCACGAGAGCGCCAGGAACAGCAGAGGCGCCCGCATGCGCGCACCGCCGGGGAAGGGCGGTATGTTCAGCTCTCTGAAGAGATGAAGTTCATCCGCATTCCCGAGAACCGTTTTCGCATAGAGTTTACCGCAATAATTTGACAGCATCACCCCATGGCCGGAATAGCCGCCGATGGAAGTGACGCCAGGCATGACCTCGCGCACGAAGGGCTGGCGCGGCATGGTGATGCCGACCGAGCCGCCCCAGGCATAATCGATGCTGATATCGCCGAGGGCCGGATAGATTTCGGTGATTTGCCGGCGGATGTGCTGCGTTATGTCGCGCGGGTTGTCCGCCGTATAGGCCTCGCGCCCGCCGAAGAGCAGGCGTCCATCCTTGGATTTGCGGAAATAGCGCACGACGAATCGCGAATCGGCGACGGCCTCGTTACCAGGCAGTACCGCCGGAAAGCGGTCGAGCGGTTCGGTCGCGCCGATGAAGGAGCGGATCGGCATGACGTGACTTGCCGTCACCGGCTCCAGATTGCCGATATAGCCGTTGCAGGCGATCAGCACCCGGTCGGCTGTGATCTCGCCGCCATCCGTTTCGATGATCGTCTTGCCGCCGAATTGCCGGAAGCCCTTCGCCTTGGTCATTTCGAAGAGAGACGCACCGGCCTCTGCCGCGACGCGGGCAAGGCCGATGAGCAGTTTCAGGGGATGGATATGGCCCGTGCCCATATCCCGAACGCCATAGAGATAGAATGACGAACCCAGCCGCTCCTGGGTTTCGGCCACATCCATGAATGTCATGTGAGGATAGCCATAGCGGGTCGCTGCGATCTCCGCACTGTCCATATAGTCACGCTTGTAGCTGCGCTTGTGCGTGACATTCATCTGGCCGGGCAGGAAATCGATGCCGATGCCATGCTCGGCGGAAAAATCGAGAAGATGCCGCTTGGCGTCCTCGGCCAGATCGAACAGGGCCTTCGACCGCTCATAGCCGATCTTCTCTTCCATCTCTTCCGGCCACCAGCGCTGGCCGGTGCCGAGCTGTCCGCCATTGCGGCCGGAGGCGCCGTCGCCGAAGCGGTTGGCATCGATCAGCACGACCTCCGCGCCACCTTTGGCAAGATTGTAGGCGGCCTGAAGACCGGTATAGCCGCCACCGATAATCGCGACATCCGCGCGGCGCGAGCCGTCGAGCTTCGGATAGCTCGCACGCGGGCCGACGGTCGCTTGGTAGAAGGAAAGGCCGGGCGCGATCGGGCTTTGCCATGTTTCCTGCAGCGTCATGGGCGCCTCCTTCACACGTTGAGCAGAAGGAATTCCCGCTCCCACGGGCTGATCACCTGCATGAAGGTTTCGAATTCGCCCCGCTTGACGCCGGCATAGATGTCGATGAAGTCCTTGCCGAGCACCTCCTCGAAGGCCGGCTCGTCCTCAAGCAGCGCAATGGCTTCCAGAAGGCCGCGCGGCAGGTCGATCGAGCCTTCATTGGCCGAATCCTCTGTCGGCGCGGTGGGCTCCACCTTTTTCATGATGCCGAGCAGGCCGGAGGCGAGCGAGGCGGCGAGCGCCAGATAGGGATTGGCATCGGAGCTCGGCAGCCGGTTCTCGACGCGCCGCGCCTGTGGATCGGAAACGGGCACGCGGAAGGCCGTGGTGCGGTTGTCGTAGCCCCAGGCATTGTTGACCGGGCAGGACATGTTCGGCGCCAGCCGGCGATAGGAATTCACATAGGGCGCGAGCATGGCGAGCGCATTCGGAACGTAGCGCTGCATGCCGCCAATGAAATGAAAGAACTCCTGCGAAGGGCTGCCGTCCGGATTGGTGAAGACGTTCTTACCGGTCTCGATGTTCACGACCGACTGATGGATATGCATCGCCGAGCCGGCCTGGCTCTGCATCGGCTTGGCCATGAAGGTCGCGTAAATGCCGTGCTTCAGCGCCGCCTCGCGAATGGTGCGCTTGAACATGAACACCTGGTCGGCCAGTTCGATCGGGTCGCCATGGCGCAGGTTGATCTCGAGCTGCGCCGGACCCTCTTCATGGATCAGCGTATCGATCTCGAGACCCTGCTTCTCCGAGAAATGGTAGATGTCGTCGATCAGTTCGTCGAACTCGTTGATGCCGGCGATCGAATAGCCCTGTCCGCCGAGGATCGAGCGGCCGGAGCGGCCCTTCGGCGGATGCAGCGGATAGTCCGGATCGTCATTCTTGGCGACGAGATAGAACTCGATCTCGGGCGCAACCACCGGCTTCCACCCGCGCTCGCGATAGAGCCCCATGATCCGCTTCAATAGATTGCGCGGTGTGTAGGACACCGCATGTCCTTCGGAATTGACGATATCGCAGATCACCTGCGCCGTCGGATCGCTCTCCCAGGGCACGACCGAAAGCGTCGAAAGGTCCGGCACCAGCTTCAGATCGCTGTCGCGCGGTTCGTAGCGGAAGCTTTCGGTCTCCTCCGGATACTCGCCGGAAATCGTATGGCGATAGATCGCCGAGGGCAGTGCCAGCGACGTATTGGAGGTGAATTTCGAGGTCGGCATCATCTTGCCGCGCGGCACGCCGGCGAGATCCGGCGTGATGCATTCTATGTCCTCGATCCCGCGTGCCCGCAGCCATTGTGCCGCTTCCTTCCAGTTTGCCACGCCGCGTGCCGATCTCAGAGAAGGAGGTACTGTAGGGGCTTTCGAGACGGGTATGGAAGCTTTCAGCGGGGTCTTTCTCGCGGGCATAAAACACCGTATTTGGGTTGATCGACGACTGCATCATAACTGCAGTTTGCCAATTGGCGAGGGGGAAAACCGCTCGGACTTTCGCCGTATGATGGAAAAGTGACGAGAGCGCGCGGCGAAGAATGAAGGGCTGAAGCGTGGCAGGCAGATATGATGTGATCGTCCTCGGTGCGGGCGCAGCAGGCATGATGTGCGCCATCCGCGCCGGCCGACGCGGGCGGTCCGTCCTCGTGCTCGATCATGCTGCGGCGCCGGGCGAAAAGATCCGTATTTCCGGCGGCGGCCGCTGCAATTTCACCAACATCCATGCCGGGCCGAAGAACTTCCTGTCGGCCAATCCGCACTTCGCCAAATCGGCGCTCGCCCGTTTCACACCGCAGGATTTTATCGCCATGGTCGAACGCCATGGCATCGCCTGGCATGAGAAGACGCTCGGCCAGCTCTTCTGCGACAACAGCGCCAAGGACATCATCCGCATGCTGACCGACGAGATGCGCGATGCGGGCGCGCAGCTACGGTTGCGGACGGAAATCCGCGATATCGATCAAACCGCCGGCGGCTATCGCGTCAGCACCTCGGAAGGCGCCTTCGAAGCATCCTCGCTTGTCGTCGCCACCGGTGGCAAGTCGATCCCAAAGATGGGCGCCACTGGCTTTGCCTATCGCATCGCCGAGCAATTCGGGTTGCCTATAGTCGAAACCCGACCGGGCCTCGTGCCGCTGACACTCGATCCGCAATTGCTTCAGCGGTTGGCACCGCTTTCGGGCATCGCCGCGCCCGCCGAGATCCGCCATGGCAAGACGGCGTTCCGCGAGGCCCTGCTCTTTACCCATCGCGGCCTCAGCGGGCCTGCCATCCTGCAGATTTCCTCCTATTGGCGGGAGGGTGAGGACATCATGGTCGTGATCGAGCCCGATATCGACCTGTTTGAGCTTCTCAAGATTGCCAAGCAGGTGAATGGCCGACAGTCGGCGCAGACCGCGCTTGCGGAAATCCTCCCGAAGCGGCTGGCTCAGTATGTCGTCGAGCGCGAAGGCATCTCCGGCAATATGGCCGATCAATCCGACAAGCGCCTGCAGCAGCTCGCGGCAGCCATCCAGTCGTGGAGCGTCAAACCCTCGGGCTCCGAAGGCTATCGCACGGCGGAGGTGACGCTCGGCGGCATCGATACAGCTTTCCTCGATTCGCGGACGATGCAGGTGAAAACCATTCCCGGCCTCTTCTTCATCGGCGAGTGTGTCGACGTCACGGGTTGGCTTGGCGGCTACAATTTCCAATGGGCATGGGCTTCCGGCCATGTCGCCGGCGAGGCGGCCTGAATTGACCTTGCCAACAGGCCGCGAAACGGGCAAGGAGCATCTCCAGCGCGAAAATACTCAATGGAGACAATCATGACGTTTAAGGCTCTGCTATTCCGCGGCACAGTTCTTTCAGGTATCGTTGCGGCCATGGCGATGCCGCTTGGCATGCTTGCCGTCACGGCGTCCAATGCGAGCGCTGCTTCTGCGCAATGCAAGAAGCTGGATCCGAACGGTCAGGATGTGGGCGGCGACACGAATTTCGCCATTGCGATCCGCGACAAGAAAGGCGATGTCGTCAAGAAGATGCTGGCATGCGGCGCCAAGCTGGACATGAAGACGACGGAGGGCTGGTATCCGCTCCATACCGCGGCCTATTACGGTCCTCCCGAAATGATTGATTTGTTGGTTTCCAAGGGCGCCGACGTCAACGCGTCCGGCGATTACGATGGCTGGACACCGTTGCACATGGCGAGCCAGCAGGATGATCCGGCCGTCGTCAAGGCATTGTTGAAGAATGGCGCCGACAAGACCATCAAGTCTGCCTCCGGCAAGACGGCTGCGGAAACGGCGACGGATCCTGCTATCGCGGCATTGTTGAAGTAGCGCGCTTCGGCCACAATTCCCGCATCTATTACGGTTAGCCGCAAGGCTTGCGGCTAACATCTGGTTTTCACGTTTTCTTTTCCTACATTTCTGTTTTGTATATTGCCTGTTGCGAAAACGGCCTTTTGCCGGTTATCGTGTCAGTGCGAAAATGGGAATATACTCATGAACAGAACACATCGTCGCGCTCGTGCTATCGCAATCGCTCAAACCCGTGACAATGCCAAGCTTCTGGCGGCAAGACTGTTGATGTTGGCGACCGGCGCTACGGCCGCTTGCATCGCCTACCTCGCCATCCGCGGCTTCTGATTAAAGCCGCCCCATTGTTCCTCGCCGCCATCGAGCGGCGGCGCCGCCTCGCGCATATAGATAGGCTTCATCGCCCGCTTTTCAGCGTTTGGTTGTGTGATGGTGGTCGCATTACATCTTTATCTGAAAATTAATTAATCACCCACACAATCTCATTCGATTTCTTGGGGCGCTCCACCGCAAGCTGGAGCCGAAGCAATGATTGCTTCCTGACTTATACTCAGGAACCCCGCCTGCGGATATTTCAAGAACGATGGTTATACATCCGGTCAGCGCCGAGGCGGCGTCGACGGGGGAGCGGTGTGAGGTCTGGGCCAAAATGTTCATTGACAAGATATTGTCGCGTTTCAACATCAGGACGAAGGTTCTGATATTCGTCCTGCCGTTCGTCATCAGCATTTCTGCCGTGGGCCTTACCGGGCTTTATGCGTCGGGCCTGCTTCAGGGGCGTATGGAGATTTCCAACAGCGTCCTGCAGTCCTTGACCGGGTTCAAGAACCTGTATGGTTCCATGGATGATTTCCTGCGCATCACCAACACCCGCCAGCGCGACAAGCTCTATGAAGACATCAAGTCGCAGCAGAGCGTGCTCAATTCGACGCTGAGTCAGCTCGCTCCGGAGGCGGAGGGCCGCGACAACCTCACCGAAGCGACGACAAAGACCGCCGACATGTCCAACCTCGTCGGCAGGCTGTGGTCGCTGCACGAACAGGAGCTGTCCCTGCGCAAGACGATCGACGACGGCCAGCGCGCCCTGATCAGCGCCCGCTTCAACGTCAATTTCAACAGCCAGCAGCTTGAAGACCAGATGCGCAAGGATCAGGCTGATGCGACCTCGACCCTGCGCTCGGCCGATCGGTTGTTGAAAGGCGGCGACCTGCTGGCTTCCGTGGCGCAAGACTTCAATAATGCGGCGACGCCGGCTGACAAGGTCAAGCTTCTCAAGGATCGTCTGCCGGATCTGAACAAGGCGCAGCGGTCGATCGACCTCGCATTGCCGCAAAACCAGAAGAGCGTCGTCCAGTCGCTGACGGGCACAATCAAGGATCTCGCCGCCTTTACTGAAAGCACCGATGCTCCGACCGATGACACGATCACCAATATCGGTCGGCTGCTCTCGCGCTTCCGCCAGACCTCGACCTACACGCAGCTGACGGCGACGCAGATGATGCGCCAGGCGACCACGACCTTCGTGTCCCTCGACGCCCGCGTCGCACAGACCAATTCGGTTCTGCAGGACACGCGCCGCCTGCAGGATTCCATCTATTCCCTGCAGCTCGTACTGGCGGATTTCAACGCCAATACCAACAAGGACAATCTCGTCCGCCTGCGTCAGGAAGTCTCCAAGCTCGGCGGCGATATCGATACGCTGAACCAGAGCGCCAAGAGCATGGATTTCGCCGGCGACATCGACTCGGCCATTCGTCCGGCAATCAAATCGATGGATGACGCCGGCGGCAAGCTGGTCGATACGATCAACCAGCGGATCGCCGAATATGCCGGCGCCCGTCAGCAGCTCGATCAGGTCTGGGGCCAGCTCACCGCCTTCGCCGAGACGCAGAAGCAGAGCGCTGGCAGCGAGCGCAACCAGGCAAATTCAATATCCATTCTGGCAACCGCACTCGGCATCATCCTCTCCATTGCCGGCGGCATCGCGCTCGTCCTGACCCTGCAGCGACCGATCGGCCAGATCACCGCCGCCATGCGCCGCATTGCCGACGGTTTGCTCGAAACTTCGATCTCCGGCGAGCAGCGCCGCGACGAAATCGGCGATATGGCCCGAGCCCTCGGCATCTTCAAGGAAAACGCTATCTCGAAGATCCGTATCGAGGAACAGAGCGACGAGGAGCGTGCGGCCGCAGAGCACGAACGTCAGCGCAACGACGCCGAAAAGCGCGAGCTCGACCGACAGATCGACTATGCCGTCAGCGAGCTTGCTGCCGGGCTCGAGCGCCTTGCCCAGGGCGATATTTCGGCAACGATCGAAACGCCGTTCATTGGCCGTCTCGAACAGCTTCGCCAGGATTTCAACAGTTCGCTATCGCGCCTGCAGCAGACGCTGAGCCAGGTGCGCGACAATGTCGAGATGATTCAGAGCAACGGCAACCAGATGGCTGCTTCTGCCGAGGCTCTGTCGAAGCGCACCGAGCAGCAGGCGGCGTCTCTCGAGCAGACGGCCGCGGCCGTTGACGAGATCACGGTCACCGTCCGTTCGTCTGCCGAGCGTGCCAAGGATGCGGATGCCATCGTGCGCGAAGCCAAGCGCAGCGCCGATGACAGCTCTGTCGTCGTCGGCAACGCCATCGACGCGATGACCCGGATCGAAGATGCATCCCGCAAGATCGAGCAGATCATCGGCGTCATCGACGAGATCGCTTTCCAGACTAATCTCCTGGCGCTCAATGCCGGCATCGAAGCCGCCCGTGCCGGCGACGCCGGCAAAGGTTTCGCCGTGGTCGCCATGGAGGTGCGCGAGCTGGCACAGCGCTCGGCCGCTGCCGCCAAGGAGATCAAGGGTCTCATCAACAAGTCGACCGAGGAGGTCAGTTCCGGTTCGCAGTTCGTGCAAGAGGCCGGTTCGGTACTCGCGCAGATCAGCAGCCAGATCGTGACGATCAGCCAGCATGTGGAAATGATCGCCCGTGCCAGCCACGATCAGGCAAGCGCCCTGCAGGAGGTCAATTCGTCGGTCAATCACATGGACCAGATGACGCAGCAGAATGCCGGCATGGTTGAAGAAACTACCGCCGCCAGCCGGGAGCTGGCCGCCGAGGCCGATGCTTTGCTGCACCTCATTCAGCAGTTCAAGATCGAGGCTGGTTACAGCGCGAATTACATGCGCGAGCAGGCGGCAGCCTGACTGCAGCCATCATTGCCACTGCTGGCGGATCGGCCGATTTCCGGCCGGTCCGCCTTTTTCATTGCCTTGCGCCGGATGCCCGAAGCGACAAATATGCGCTCAATCCATATGAAGAGCCGCGGCAGTTCGAGCCCGTAGTCGAGGTAGAATAGATCCTCGTCGCAGCGCCATTGCTCTTCGCGCGCCAGGCTCTGTATTTCTATGGCTTTCGCCAGGGCCATGCTGTCTATCATGGGATGTCTCCTTCCTGTGAGGCATCCCTTCAACTACACATCCGAATTTTCTTTATAAACAGCCATGATCGTCTTATGTTTTTCAATTATGAAAAACTCGTCATGGGATTCGTATCAGCTTTTTCTCGATGTGGCCCGCGGCGGCGGCTTGACAGGCGCGGTCCCTTCAAGCGGTCTCAGCCCGGCAACGATCGGTCGGCGCATGCTGGAACTTGAAGCGCAGATCGGCCGCCCACTCTTCGAGCGCAGCCAGGCGGGCTACACGCTGACCGGCGACGGTCAGACGCTGTTCGATCAACTGCTGGAGATGGAGGCGGCCGCTCGCAAGGTCGATAGCTGGCAGCGCGATGCCCAGGGCACGTCCGTGGTCCGCATCGCTGCCGGCACTTGGGTCGGCTGGCTGCTCAGCCAAAATATGCCGACGATCTGTTCGGAGCGGGACGGCTTCCGCATTGATCTGCATCTCGGCGAGCGCCGCGCCAGCCTCGCCCATCGCGAGAGCGATATCGGCATCCGTGCCTTCGAGCCGGAAGAGACCAATCTCGCCGCCGTCAAGATCGGTGATGTCGCCTATGCCGCCTATCAGGCCCGCAATATGCGCTTTGTCGGACCGCAGCGCTGGATCGCGGTGGCGGAGGAGGAAGCGATCTCAGCCTATCTGCGCTGGCCGCATCAGAATAGACGCGAGGAAATCGCCTTCACGGTCAGCCGCCCGCGCTCACTGCACGATCTGGTGCTCGCCGGATCCGGCATTGCTGTTTTGCCCTGTTTCGTCGGAGATCAGGAGCCGCGGCTGGAGCGGGTCGGCGAGGAAATCCACGAGCTGCGCCACCGGCAATGGATCGTCATGAACAATGTCGACCGCCACCGCCGGGAAATCCGCACGGTGGTCGACCGCATGATCAAGCTGTTGAAAAGCCACGCCGAACTCTTTGCCGGCAAGCGCCCGACCTATCTGTGAAAGAGCCAACGGCAATTGACCGCCGGTTCGTGCTCCTTCAACGGGCCGCGTCGCCCCAGCGATATTCGACAGTGGCTTCGTCAAGCTTGGTTTTGAGCTCTGGATCGAGCTGCAGATCGATGGCGGCCAACGTGTCCGTCAGTTGTTCAGGACGGCTGGCGCCGATGATGGCTGAGGTGATGACCGGATTGGCCGCAACCCAGGCGACGGCAAGCTTGGTAAGCGATTGCCCGGCCTCTTCGGCAATGCCGCGGAGCTTCTCGATGGTCGCGAATTCGCGCTCGTGCCAATAACGCTGCAGATAGTTGCTGCCGGCGCTGCGAAGCTGTGCACTGAAGCGGCCTTCTGTCGGCGCGACATCATGCTTGTGCTTGCCGGTAAGGAGGCCGCCGGCGATCGGGTTATAGGGGATGACAGCGAGACGCTGTTCTTCGGCAAGCGGCAGCAGTTCGCGCTCGATCTGGCGGAACAAGAGATTGTAGCGCGGCTGCACCGAGACGAAGCGGGCGGTGCGCAGGAAATCGGCGCGGCCGAGCGCCAGTGCCAGCCGATAGGCGAGGAAATTCGACACGCCGACATAGCGAGCCTTGCCCGAGCGCACGATGACGTCGAGCGCCTCCAGCGTCTCGTCGATCGGTGTTTCGCGATCGTCCGAATGCAGCTGGTAAAGGTCGACATAATCGGTGCCGAGCCGCCGCAGCGAAGCGTCGATGGCGTCGAGGAGATGCTTGCGCGACGCACCCTGATCCCAGGGAGACGGGCCGACCTTTCCGACGGCTTTGGTCGCGACGATGAAACGGTCGCGCTTGCCCTTCAGCCAGCGCCCGACGATCTCTTCGGTGCGGCCGGCAAGCTGCTCGCCGCCGCCGAGCGGGTATACATCGGCCGTGTCGATGAAGTTGACCCCGGCATCTGCCGCCTTGTCGAGAATGGCATGTGCGATATCTTCCTGCTCGATCTGCAGGCCGAAGGTCATCGTGCCCAGGCAAAGACGCGAGACGCTGAGACCGGTATTGCCGAATTTCTGATACTGCATGATGAGCCCCTGCTGATGGGTTTGAGTTTGCCCGCTGAGCGGGGCGACGAAACAGGTTTGAAAATGTTCGCGAGCGAGAACGTCGCGATGTTAGCAAAGCCGGCTTCCGTGTTCACGCGTGAAGCAGGCCTTGAGTTCACGATTGCGTGCGAACGGCAGCCATTTGCAGAGCGCTCGATCGTTTTTGGGTAAAAAAGCTAAAGCGCGCGCTGACCTGCCTTTTTCCCTTGTCGCCTTTCGATTTCCTTTCTAGTCTAACGGGAAAAACAGAGGGTTGGGCATCGGCTGGATGCCCTTGAACAAAACAGGAGAGACTATGAAGTCCATGTTCGCACGGCTTGCAGCAACGGCTTTTGCGGTCGTTTCGCTGGCGACGGTCGCTCAAGCAGAAGACAAGGTCGTCAATATCTACAATTGGTCCGATTACATCGACAACTCAATCCTGGCGGATTTCACCAAGGAAACCGGCATCAAGGTCGTCTATGACACCTTCGACCAGAACGAGACGCTGGAAACCAAGCTGCTGGCCGGCAAGACAGGCTACGACATTGTCGTACCGACGGCCTACTTCCTGCAGCGCCAGATCAAGGCCGGCGTCTTCCAGAAGATCGACAAGTCCAAGCTGCCGAATATCTCCAACATGTGGGATACGGTGCAGAAGCGCATTGCGACCTACGATCCCGGCAACCAGTACGCCATCGACTACATGTGGGGCACGAGTGGTGTCGGCTATAATGTCGACAAAGTGAAGCAGATCCTCGGCACGGACGATGCGCCTGATATCAACGTGATCTTCGATCCGAAGCTCGCCGCCAAGTTCAAAGATTGCGGCATCTACGTGCTTGATTCCCCGACCGACGTCATTCCGGCCGCGCTGCGCTATCTGGGCCTCGACCCGAATTCGACCAAGCAGGAAGAC
Organism: Rhizobium sp. BK312; assembly: GCF_014193605.1. NCBI lineage: Bacteria > Pseudomonadati > Pseudomonadota > Alphaproteobacteria > Hyphomicrobiales > Rhizobiaceae > Rhizobium > Rhizobium sp. BK312. The sequence goes on from NZ_JACHZP010000003.1 coordinate 25,674, forward strand.
TTCAAGAAGGCCGAGGATCTCCTGACCGCGATCCGTCCCTTCGTGCGCAAATTCCACTCCTCCGAATATATCAATGCGCTTGCCAATGGCGATATCTGCCTGGCGTTTGGCTATTCCGGCGACGTGCTGCAGGCCCGCAATCGTGCCGCCGAGGCGAAGAACGGCGTTAACATCGCCTATTCGATCCCGACAAAGGGCGCGCAGATGTGGTTCGACGTCATGGCGATCCCAGCCGATGCGCCGCATGTCGAGGAGGCGCATATTTTCCTCAACTACATCATGAGGCCTGAGGTTATCGCCAAGGCGAGCAACTTCACTTCCTATGCCAACGGCAACAAGGCGTCGCAGCAGTTCGTGAGCAAGGATGTACTGGAAGATCCGTCCGTTTATCCGACCGACGCGGTTCGCGAGAAACTGTACACGCTGACCCCGTGGGACTCTAAAACGCAGCGCGTGGCGACGCGCTTGTGGACAAAGGTCACGACAGGCCAATAAATCGAAGCGGCCCGGACGGCAACGTCCGGGCCTTTCCTTATGAGGACAATGCAGGAAATCACGAGCGCGCCGGGATGGGGAAGAGCCGGCGCGACGAGCGCCCGTAGGGGCATCCATTTGGGGATAGATAATGAAGTCACTCGGTAATATCCGGCGTTCCTTTGCTCCTTGGACCGATCCTTCGGCCAAACCTTACATTTCCTTCAAGAACGTGACGAAGAAGTTCGGTGACTTTACCGCCGTCGATAACCTCTCCCTGAATATCTACAATCGTGAATTCTTCGCTCTTCTCGGCGCATCGGGCTGCGGCAAGTCCACGCTTTTGCGCATGCTGGCGGGCTTCGAGCAGCCGACAACGGGCGAAATCGTGCTGGATGGGCAAGATCTTGCCGGCACGCCACCCTATCGCCGCCCCGTCAACATGATGTTCCAGTCCTACGCGCTGTTTCCCCATATGTCGGTGGAAAAGAACATCGCCTTCGGCCTGCGCCAGGATGGCATGCCGAAGTCCGAGATCGACGATCGCGTCGGGCAGATGCTGAAGCTCGTCAAGCTGGAGCAGTTCGCCAAGCGCAAGCCGAACCAGCTTTCCGGCGGTCAACGCCAGCGCGTGGCTCTAGCCCGCTCGCTTGCGAAACGGCCGAAGGTGCTGCTGCTCGATGAACCCCTTGGCGCGCTCGACAAGAAGCTGCGCGAGGAAACTCAGTTCGAACTCATGGATCTGCAGCAGAGCCTGGGGCTGACCTTCGTCGTCGTTACCCACGACCAGGAAGAGGCGATGACCATGGCCGACCGCATCGCAGTCATGAGCCACGGCAAGGTGGTGCAGGTGGCGACGCCGGCCGAGATCTACGAGGCGCCCAACTGCCGCTTCGTTGCCGACTTCATCGGCGATGTGAATATCCTCGACGGGAACGTCAACTCGGCACAATCGGGCATCGTCGAGATCGCGATCGAATCGGGCTTCACGGTGCGCACGGCTTCTGGCGACATACCATCGGCTGGAAGCCGCGCCAGTCTCGCCATCCGCCCGGAAAAGCTTCGGGTTTCGCCGCGTCCGCCGGCCAATGCCTCGGTCAATGCGGCAGAAGGCGAGATCTGGGACATCGCCTATCTCGGCGACATGACCGTTTTCCACGTCAAGCTGAAGAGCGGGCAAGTGGTCAAGGCCTCGTCGCTGAACGCAGTCCGCGCCGTGGAAGAGCCCTTCGCCTACGACCAGAACGTCTGGATCTCCTTCGATGAAAATGCCGGCGTCTTGCTGAAGGATTGATCATGAAAGCGCTCGGCTCCTCCATCTATCAGCGCCTCGTTATCATCGTTCCCTATGCCTGGTTGCTGCTCTTCTTTCTCGCGCCCTTCCTCATCGTCTTCCGCATCTCGCTGTCGACGAAGGCCCTGTCGGTGCCACCCTATGATCCGTCCTTCGCTTGGACCGACAGTTTCGGCGATTGGTGGGACAAGCTGCAAACCATGTCGTTCGACAATTACATATGGCTTGCCGGCGATCCGCTCTACATGAACGCCTATATCGAGAGCCTGCAGATTGCCGGCATCTCGACGCTCCTGACGCTGATCATCGCCTATCCGATCGCCTATGGCATGGCGCAGGCGCCGCGCACGATTCGGCCGACGCTGCTGATGTTGGTCATCCTGCCCTTCTGGACGAGTTTCCTCATCCGCGTCTATTCCTGGATGTCGATCCTGAGCACGACGGGCCTCCTGAACCAACTGCTGATGGCGCTCGGCATCATTCATGAGCCGCTTGTCATCCTGAACACCAATACCGCCGTCTATATCGGCATGGTCTATTCCTACCTGCCCTTCATGGTGCTGCCGCTTTATTCCGCGCTGGAAAAGATGGACGGCACGCTGATCGAGGCAGCGCAGGATCTCGGCTGCACGCCGATTGGCGCCTTCTGGCGCGTCACCTTTCCGCTTTCGCTTCCCGGGGTCATCGCCGGCTGCATGCTGGTCTTCATTCCCGCCGTCGGCGAATTCGTCATCCCCGATCTGCTCGGCGGATCGCAAACCCTGATGATCGGCAAGGTGCTCTGGACGGAATTCTACAGCAACACCGACTGGCCGCTGGCATCGGCGGTGGCGACCATCCTGCTTCTGGTGCTCGTGATTCCGATCGTCTTCTTCCAGCATTTTCAGGCAAAAGCCGACGAGAAGGGGAGATAACAAATGATCCGCTGGTCCCGCTTCAACATCGTCTCGGTCACGCTCGGCCTGGCCTTCCTCTACCTGCCGATCCTGCTGCTGGTGATCTACTCCTTCAACAGCTCGCGCCTCGTTACAGTCTGGGGCGGCTTCTCGACGCAATGGTACGTTCATCTTTTCAGCAATGATACGATGCTGAATGCCGCATGGCTGACGGTGCGCATCGCGCTGCTCTCGGCGACGATTGCAACGGTGCTCGGCACCTTCGCGGCGATTACCCTTGTGCGCTACACGCGTTTCCGCGGCCGCATCCTGTTTTCGGGAATGATCTACGCGCCGCTGGTCATGCCTGACGTCATCACCGGCCTGTCGCTGCTGCTGCTCTTCGTGACGTCGGGCGTCGATCGCGGATTCTGGACGATCGTGATGGCGCATACGACGCTGACCATGTGTTTCGTCGCCGTCGTCGTACAGTCCCGCTTGCTCACCTTCGATCGTTCCATCGAGGAGGCGGCGCTGGATCTCGGCGCACCGCCGGTGCGCACCTTCTTCGAGGTGACGCTGCCGATCATCGCGCCGGCCGTCTTCTCCGGCTGGGTACTGGCACTGACCTTGTCGCTCGACGATCTGGTGATTGCGACTTTCGCCTCCGGTGCCGGCGCCAAGACCCTGCCGATGCTGATCTACAGCCAGGTAAAGCTTGGCGTGACGCCGGAAATCAACGCCATCTGTACCATTCTGATCGGCGTGGTTGCCGTTGGGGTCATCTGCACTTCCATCGTGACGAAACGTCGCGAGGTTCAGCGACAAAGGGATGAGCACGCCGCTGCAGCAGCTTGAAGTGCTGCAGGCAAACCGCGTGAAGAACTACGGCTGTTGTATCGGCTTTTGCAGAAGCGTTGCGACCGGCGAAATCACCGGGTTCGGCCAACTGCCGCCAATGAAGAAGGGCAGCATCGGCAATTCGTCGGCATCGGATGGTGAGGTCGCCTCGATCGCACCGGAGAGGGCCAGCCCGTTGGTGCGGAACGGAACCACGCCGTTGAAGGTGATCGTTTCGTTGCGGCCCGTAACGGTTGCGTTCTGTACCTCGGCGGAGCCTTTGGCAAAACTTGCATCCGCGTTGATGCTGTCGAAGTCGAAAGACGAGTCGGCGATGTCGCTCATCCGGAAGAATGCCTTCTGGGCGGCAAGCGTCCGGAAGGTGGCGAGATTGAATTGGCGAAACGACCCTGCCGACGAAGCGAAGTGCAGCGTGCCGGCGACGTCGCTGAGCGTGGCAACCCAGATCGGCTTCGAGGTGCTGAGCGAAAGATCCAAGGACGCTGATGAAGGCATCGGCAATGGGCCGATCAGCTTCAGGCGCGTGAAGAGCCCACCGAAATCGGCGTTGCGAATCGATATCTGCAATTTGCCGCCGCCGTCGAAATCGCCCGGCGCGACCTCAAGATGCGCGGTCAGGGAACCATTTTCGAAGCCGCTGTCGCCTATGTCGAATTTCGCCTTGCCGCCTAACACCAGCAGGCTGGCGCCGATATCATCGAACTGGAAGGGGCCGAGAGCAGCCTTGTTCGATGACAGCCGCAGGTCGAGGTCGAGCCGCTGCAGCGGGTTGCCATTCAGCAGCGCATCGATGGCGGTTTCAGCTGCAAGGCGCATGGAGAAGGCGGCCAGGAAGGGATTGAGGTTCATCTGGTCGAAAGCCAGCGTGCCGGAGATCTTCGGTTTGCCCGCTTTCGTGTAGTTCAGGTCCATGATGCCGGAGGCAGCGGAATCGTTGACTTTGAAGCTCAGATTGTTGAAGCGCAGGCCGTTTTCGATCGCCGCGATGTTGGCGGTGAGCGAGATATTCTTGAGGGCATCTGCTGCCGGCAGGCGCTGACCGCTCCAGGCGATGAAGGAGGGAACATTCGGCACGTTCAGATCCAGATTGCCCGAAAGCGCCGAAAAGTCAGCTATGCTGGTGATGCCCGTATAGGTCCAGTTGATCAGCGGCGAGACGAAGCTGGTCGTGGTGTTCACATTCTTGCCGGCGAAGAAGAGCAGGGGCTGCGGCGAATCGAAATTCAGCTTGATGTCCTGACCGTTGAAGCGGGCAAGGATAACGGCGCTCAGCGAATGGGAAAGTCGTGGCCATGCGATGTCGGCGTTGACGGCGTTGAGCTTATAGATATTCCCGCTGCGCTCGTCGGCCATCTCGATGCTGCCGTCCTCGATGGTCAGCATGCCGATGGCCGCATCCTGTTCCTTGCTCATCCGCATGCCGTCGCCGGAGGAGGCCCCGGCCTGCTCGATCGCCTTGGAAAGCCGGCCTTCGTTCGTCCAGTCGATCAGGCCATTCTCGTCGCGGCGGATGTAAAGAGTCGGGCGCAGGAAATGGAATTCGTGAAAATGCGCGTGCCCGCGGATCGCCGACCACAGCGAGAAATCCGCGGAGAGGCTATCGACGTGACCGAGGACCTTGCCGTTCCTCGACGGTTCGCGGATGGTGACCTGGTTGAGCGTCACGCGTGGCGTCGGCCAGAAATCAAGTGTCGGGTCGCCTTCGATCTGGGCGCGATATCCCGTCCATTCCGAAAGTGCCTTCTCGATGCCGGAGCGCACCAGGCCGCTTGAAATCAGGAAAGGTGCGGTCGCTCTGAAGACAGCGAACACGATGAGGATCGTGAGAAGAATGATGCCGGTCGTGCGAGCAAAGGCAGGCAGCCAGCGCGAGGCCGAACGCATCGTCAACCGCCACTTGTTGTTTTTCGAAGCTCTCATGATCCCGAGGAGACTCTTGAACTGATAGGGATAGTCTGCCTGAGTTTGCCGGATATAGGAAATGTTTGCCCGATGCAAACGTCACGCACTGGCAATGCCCACAACACCATGTTTTATAATGCGCTGCAACATCGCTATATAGAGCGAAAAGCGGGGAGAGAAATATGCAGGATCAGCAGCCGCTCTGGACGCCGTCGGAGGAATTTCGCAACCAGAGCCCGATGTTTGCCTTCATGCAGGAGTGCAACCGCCGCTTCGGCCTCTCGCTGGCAGATTTTGCCGGCCTCCATGCGTGGTCCATCGCCGATCGTGAAAACTTCTGGTCGGCGGTATGGGATTTCTGCGGCGTGAAGGGCAAGCGCGGCGAGCGGGCGCTGATCCATGGCGATGTCATGCTGGATGCCCGCTTCTTTCCCGATGCCGAGCTGAACTTCGCCGAAAACCTATTGTCGCAAAGCGGCGAGGGCGATGCGCTGGTATTCTGGGGCGAGGACAAGGTGCGCAATCGCTGGTCATGGGACCGGCTGGCCGCGATGGTATCTCGCCTGCAGCAGGCCTACCGCGCCGAGGGCATCGGCAAAGGAGACCGCGTGGCGGCCATGATGCCGAACATGCCGGAAACCATTGCCTGCATGCTGGCGGCCGCGTCGATCGGCGCGATCTGGTCCTCCTGTTCGCCGGATTTCGGCGAACAGGGCGTTATGGATCGTTTCGGCCAGATCGAACCGAAGCTCTTCATCGCCTGCAGCGGCTATTGGTATGGCGGCAAGCTGCAGGATGTTACTGCAAAGGTCAGCGCCATCGCTCAGCGCCTGAAAGCGCCGACAGTCATCGTGCCCTATGCCGGCAATGCCGAGGCGGTCGTGACGGCAACGCCGGGCGCGCGAACCCTCAACGATCTGGTTGCCCCCTTTGAGGCGAAAGCGGTCGAGTTTGAGCCCATCTCCTTCTCCCATCCGCTCTTCATCCTGTTTTCCTCGGGCACGACGGGTGTCCCGAAGTGCATCGTGCATTCGACCGGCGGCGCGCTGCTGCAGCTCCTCAAGGAACATCGCCTGCATTGCGGCGTCGTGCCGGGCGAGAAGGTCTTCTACTTCACCACCTGCGGCTGGATGATGTGGAATTGGCTGGTGACCGGCCTTGCCGCCGGCGCGACGCTCTGCCTTTACGATGGTTCGCCCTTCGCACCCGATGGTAACATTTTGTTCGACTATGCGCAGGAAGAGAAATTCGCGCTGTTCGGCACCTCGGCCAAATATATCGACGCCGTCCACAAGAGCGGCCTCACGCCGAAGACCTCGCACGATCTTTCGAGCCTGCGGCTGATGACCTCCACCGGCTCGCCGCTGTCGCCGGAGGGCTTCACCTTCGTCTATGAGGGCATCAAGGACGATATCCAGCTCGCCTCCATTTCCGGCGGTACCGATATCGTCTCCTGCTTCGTGCTCGGCAACCCTCTGCAAGCGGTCTGGCGCGGCGAAATCCAGGGGCCTGGCCTCGGCCTTGCCGTCGATGTCTGGAACGACGAAGGCAAGCCGGTGCGCGGCGAGAAGGGCGAGCTCGTCTGCACCAAGGCCTTCCCCTCCATGCCGGTCATGTTCTGGAATGATCCCGAGCGTGCCAAATATCGCGCCGCCTATTTCGAGCGCTTCGACAATATCTGGTGCCACGGCGATTTCGCGGAGTGGACAGAGCATGGCGGCCTCATCATTCACGGCCGCTCCGACGCCACACTCAATCCCGGCGGCGTGCGCATCGGCACGGCCGAGATTTACAATCAGGTCGAGCAGATTCCCGAGGTTCTGGAGGCGCTCTGCATCGGTCAGGATTGGGACGATGACGTCCGCGTGGTGCTTTTCGTCCGCCTTGCCGCCGGCGTCGCCCTGACCGAAGACCTGGTCAAGGCGATGAAAACCCGCATCCGCACCGGCGCTTCGCCGCGCCATGTGCCGGCCAAGATCATCGCGGTTACGGATATCCCCCGCACGAAATCCGGCAAGATCGTCGAGCTTGCGGTGCGGGAGGTGGTGCATGGCCGTCCGGTCAAGAACAAGGAAGCGCTCGCCAATCCGGAAGCGCTCGATCTCTTCGCCGGGCTGGAAGAACTCAAAAGTTAAGGTGGGCCTTAAAACTGAGGGGCAAACGATGACCATCGTTTGCTAACCTCGCGTTAAGAAAGCTTGGTCAAAAGTAAAGGCCAACTTGAGACCGTTCGCATGAGCTGGAGCGGATTGGAGCCACTCTCGGCTCCCGAGACATGAAGTTCCCCGACTCGAGCTGGCTTTTCGACAGCATAAACTTCAAAGGCAGCGCGGTTCGCTGCCTTTTTTTCGTTTCGCCCGGCACGAAAACGCGTCTGCTCTGTACATTGCCGCCTTGAGCAAGTATGTGCACGCGTGAAGAAGAGGTTCGCGACGTGCGAGCCACGATGATCGCCGCCTGATGGCGCGCGAAGAATTCCGAAAGACAGATGATGACTGAATTCGAAGGCATCGCTCCTGCGATTGCCCAGGCTTTGGCGAAGCGCGGGTATGAAACGCTGACGCCGGTGCAAAAGGCCATGCTCGATCCGGGCCTGGCCGGCAAGGATGCGCTTGTCTCGGCCCAGACCGGCTCGGGCAAGACGGTTGCCTTCGGCCTGGCGCTGGCGCCCGGCCTGCTTGATGGCGCGGAACGCTTCGGCCGCGCCGGCGCGCCGCTGGCGCTGGCGATTGCACCGACCCGCGAACTGGCGCTGCAGTTGCAGCGCGAGCTGGAATGGCTCTATGGGCTGACGGGCGCCACGATCGCCTCCTGCGTCGGTGGCATGGACATGCGCACGGAGCGCCGCACGCTCGAGCGCGGTGCCCACATCGTCGTCGGCACGCCGGGGCGTCTCTGCGATCACATCCGACGCAATTCGCTCGATATCTCCGAACTCAAGGCCGTCGTGCTCGACGAGGCCGATGAAATGCTCGATCTCGGTTTCCGCGAGGATCTGGAGTTCATTCTGGAATCCGCGCCGTCCGATCGTCGCACGCTGATGTTTTCCGCCACCGTGCCGCGTTCGATCGCCAAGCTCGCCGAAAACTATCAGCGCGATGCCGTCCGCATCGCGACCGCCTCTGAGGCCAAGCAGCATGTCGATATCGATTATCGCGCGCTGACCGTCGTGCCGAGTGACCGGGAAAACGCCATCATCAACGTGCTGCGCTATTATGAGGCGCGCAATGCCATCGTTTTCTGCTCGACGCGTGCTGCCGTCAATCACCTGACGGCTCGCTTCAACAATCGTGGCTTTTCGGTTGTTGCGCTCTCAGGCGAACTCAGCCAGAACGAGCGCACGCACGCTTTGCAAGCCATGCGCGACGGCCGGGCTCGTGTCTGCATCGCAACCGACGTCGCCGCCCGCGGCATCGATCTGCCGGGGCTGGAGCTGGTCATTCACGCCGATCTGCCGACCAATCCGGACACGCTGCTGCATCGCAGCGGCCGCACCGGCCGCGCCGGCAACAAGGGCGTCAGCGCCCTCATCGTGCCGCTCAGCGCCCGCCGCCGCACCGAACGCCTGCTGGAAGCTGCTCGCATCCGCGCCACCTGGGCAAAGCCGCCGTCAGCCGATGAAGTGAGCCAGCGCGACGATGAAAGGCTTCTTGCCGATCCGGTCTTTGAAGCGCCGCTTGCCGAAGACGAGGAGGCGATCGTCCGGCAGCTGTTGGAGCGCCACGGCGCCGAGCAGGTTGCCGCAGCATTCCTGCGGCAATACCGCGCCGGCCATTCCGCGCCCGAGGAATTGCAGGACGTGCCGGCCGAAGGTGAGCGCCGAAAGCCCCGCCGCGACGATTTTCCGGTCACGCCTCGCGATGAAGGCTCGTCTGCTGGACGCAACGACTTCACCGATGGTCTCTGGGTATCGCTCTCTGTCGGACGCAAGCAGAATGCCGAGCCGCGCTGGCTGATCCCCATGCTCTGCCGCAACGGCAATCTGACCAAGCGTGACATCGGTGCCATCAAGATGCAGCCCGAGGAAACCTTCGTCGAGCTCTCGACGGAGAGTTTTGAGCGCTTCCTCGCGGCCATTGGCCCTGACAAGACGCTGGAGCGCGGCATCAGGGTCAAGCCGCTTGCCGGCATACCGGATTTCCAGACCAAGCGGGAAGGCGGCTTCGCAAAGAAGAAGCCCTTCGCTGAGAAGGGCGCCCGTTCGAATGACGGCCCGAAGCCGAAATGGAAGTCCGACCGCAAGCCGGAGCGGTCGAATGCAGGCGAGGGCGGTGTTTCCGAGCGTTCCGACAAGAAGCCTTGGGCGAAAAAGCCCGGAAAGCCGGGCTTCGCCAAGAATGACGGGCCGCCAGCAGGCAAGCCGAATTCGAGGGCCAAGCGCAAGGCCACGCGGGCTCAGGGAGAATAATCTCCGTCGCCGAGTTCAAGGGGGCGGCCGCCCCCTTGGCGCTATCTCCGCATCCCCCGGCAAGAGGAGGCTGCTATTCCGAGCGCCATTACTCGAAGAAGATCAAGCTTGCCGGCGATGGTGGTAGTGGCTTTACCGTCACATTATGAAAACCGGCACGCCTAGCCATCTCGGTCAGGCCCTTCTGCGTGTAGGCTTCGCCTTTTGGTGTACTGGCCAGCATCTCCCATGAGAAAGCAGCTGGGAAGGGCGGCGAGACGAGATCGTCGTTAGGCACGAAGTCCACCGCAACCACCTTGCCCTCAGCGCTCAGGCTAGCTCGGCTCTTCCTAAGCAGTCCGGCGCAGGTTTCCAGGTCGAAGTGATGCAGGAAGTTCGGCAGCAGGATAAGATCATAGTCCGTGCCCCAGTCGACTTCGAATGCGCTGCCGGCAATGACTTTGTAGCGTTCGGCGACGCCAAATTGCTGCGCATTACGTTTGGCCAATTCCAGAACGGAGCCCCAATCGACCGCAACGATCTCGGCCGAAGGAAAAGCCTTCGCCATCTCGATCCCGAAAAGCCCGTGCCCTGCAGCGATATCAAGTATCTTCCTTGGCTGCATGGGCAAGTTGGCCATTTCGGTGGCGAGGCTGATCGCGCTGCCGCCAGTGAACGAGCCCATGCCGCGAGCAAATTTCACCCACACCGGATTATCCGGAGACATGTTTGCCAATCCAATGGACCCGCCGTTGCGGACATAGGAAGCCGGATTGTCCAGGATCTGTTTGAGGATCTCCGGGGCGGCCAGGAATTCGATGGCCCCGCCCATATAGGCTGGTGAATGCCGGTCGAGGAAAACTCGGCTGGATGGGGTCAGAGCGTATTGATTGCCTGTTTTCGTGAGAAAGCCGTTCACAACGAGATAGTCGCACAGAATGCGAACGCCTCTTTCATCTGCATTTGCTGCGGCCGCCAGGGATGCTGCATTGCTGCCGTCACCAATCAAGGTAAAAAGGTCGAGTTCTATGGCGGCTACGATGGCGGCCGTCTTTCGGCACGCAAACATTGCATCGACCACTAGATTGGGCGAAACTTCGCCGACGTCTACTTCTACTGCCGTCGATGACATTGGATCCCCCTTATGTGCCCAATGACCGACCGGAATAGTCGGTCGTAAGGATGAACTATCTCACGAAAGGCGCCTGACTTTAAGTTTGTTATCGATAATACTGAAAAGATACATCAGATATTCTTGGCCTGCGGCGCGGGCGAAGTCGTCGTGGCAGAACTTCACGACAACCGCGACGTTACGGCCAATCTGCAAGTGGCTGCCGAAGCCAAGAAAATGTTTGCCCGGTGCAGCACGCGGTTATTCGGCTTGACATTTAAAGCGCGTCAGGCAGAAAATTGATCATGGGGCTGCGATCACCCCACGAGGCTACGGCTGAAGAATCGCGTCCGTGAAACCGAGCCAACGGAGGACGCGCTATGCCGTCATTTCTGGAAATTACACCCGACAAGCTCAATCGCATTATCGGCACGCCCAATTTGCCGACGATTATCGATGTCCGTAATGACGAGGATTTCGCTGCCGATCCCCGTCTTGTTCCCAGTTCGATCCGTCGCGACTATCGACGGGTAGCCGACTGGGCGAACGAACTGGCGGGGCCCACCATCATTCTCTGTCAGAAAGGACAGAAACTCGCCCACGGAGTTGCTGCCCATCTGCGTGTGGTCGGAAAGGAGGCGGAGGTCCTCGAAGGCGGGTTCGAAGCGTGGCGCAGCGCGAAGTACATGCTGGTCGCCGAGGAAAAGCTGCCTCCCCGCGATGCCAAGGGGCGGACGGTATGGGTAACGAGGGCACGGCCGAAGATCGATCGTATCGCTTGCCCATGGCTGATCCGGCGCTTCATCGATCCGTCAGCGATCTTCCTGTTCGTTCCCGCAACCGAAGTTTCGGCAGTCGGCGATCGCTTTAAAGCGACACCATTCGATATAGAGGATGTCTTCTGGAGTCATCGCGGCGAACTGTGCACCTTCGATGTCATGATCGAGGAATTCGGTCTCGGCACAGAACCTCTCCTTCATCTTGCAACCATCGTTCGGGGCGCCGATACCGCCCGGCCGGACCTGGCACCTGAAGTGCCGGGGCTGCTTGCGGCCTCACTTGGGCTTTCGCGAATGTTCAACGACGACCTGCAGCAGTTGGAAGCCGGCATGGCGCTTTACGATGCCTTCTATCGTTGGTGTCGTGATGCGACGGAAGAGACGCACAATTGGCCAAATCCGAGGAAGATGTAAGAGACTATGACCGATCTCGCGAAAAATATAGCCGAGCGATCAAGCGAGGTTGATCGGGACATCGTTCCCCTCCATGAGGCCATTAAGGTCTGGACCCGCGTTGCTGCCCTGAGTTTCGGCGGACCGGCTGGGCAGATCGCCGTCATGCACCGTATCGTCGTCGACGAGAAGAAATGGGTGGGAGAGCACAGGTTCCTTCATGCCCTGAACTACTGCATGTTGCTGCCGGGTCCGGAAGCGCATCAGCTTGCCATCTATATCGGCTGGCTGTTGAACAGGACCCTGGGTGGGATGATCGCCGGCATTCTGTTCGTCCTGCCCGGCTTCCTGGCAATTCTCGCGCTCAGTTATGTTTACGTCCTGTTCGGGAACCTGACCTTTATCGAAGGGATGTTCTTCGGGCTCAAATGCGCCGTGCTGGCGGTCGTCGTCCAGGCGGTCTTTCGCATCGGGAGCCGAGCCCTCAAGAGCAGGACTATGGTTGCTTTGGCCGCCGCTGCCTTCGTGGCGATCTTCTTCCTGCATGTTCCGTTCCCCATCATCATCGTTGGAGCCGGGATTATCGGCTACCTGGCCTCTCGGGCAGGGGTCGCCGCCTTCAAGATGGGCGGCGGGCATAAGTCGGGCTCGGGGACAATTCTGGAAGATAAGGACTCTGTTCTTGGCGAGGGGATCCCTTTGCACGCTCGACCAAACCTCGCCTGGTCTTTGAAGACCTCGGGTCTGCTGGCCGCCGCATGGCTCATTCCGGTTGCGGCCCTCCTGATGACGCTCGGCCCCGACAATGTCTTTTCCAAAATCGCGATATTCTTCAGCGAGATGGCAATCGTGACCTTTGGGGGCGCCTATGCCGTGCTGGCATATGTCGCACAGGAGGCCGTGCAGCAATTAGGCTGGCTGCGGCCGGGCGAGATGCTGGACGGTCTGGGGATGGCGGAAACGACCCCGGGACCGCTGATCATGGTCACGCAGTTCGTTGGTTTCCTGGCGGGTTATCGCAATCCCGGCACCCTTAGCCCCCTTGCGGCGGCGACCTTCGCTGCCATGCTGACAACATGGGTAACCTTTCTGCCAAGCTTCCTTTGGATTTTTGCAGGTGCGCCGTTCATCGAGAAGATGCGCGGCAATGTCGCGCTGACCGGCGCCATGTCTGCGATAACGGCAGCTGTAGTGGGCGTCATCCTCAATCTGGCGATTTGGTTCGGACTCCATGTGCTGTTCCGAGAGACCGCAAGCTTCACCTACGGCTCCTGGACGATGGATGTGCCCGTCCTTACCTCGCTTTCATTGCCCTCGCTGGTGCTGACCTTACTTGCCGCCATCGCCATATTTCGCCTGAAGATGTCGGTGATATCGACCTTATTGGCATCCGCAGCTTTGGGCGTTGGCTGGACTGCCTTCGTTTCCTGACGGAAGAGGCATTCGCCGTCTCATCTGCGCAAGGGCAGCCAAATGCCCATCAGCGTTACTGCCAACCCGACTAACATCGCCGTTTTAGCGCTCGACAGGTGCAAGTTCTGCAGATCGTGCTTGGAATGAAGACTGGCGGCAGTTTTAATAGTGCCTGTTTCGCCGCACACTGTGGAAGCCCCGATCGCCCTTCCGTTGGAATCTAGCATGGTCAATCTAGTCTTCTATAGTGATCAAATAATACCTGAGAACAGAAGAGTGGACCTCAAGCTTCTGTCAATGATGGCTGCTCTCAAATTGGGAAACCGGATCGGATACATTCCATCTGGCCCTGAACCGGACCGGCGCTTTTTTAACGACCGTAGGCAATATTATAATATCCACGGTATAGAGGTGTCGCTGTTCTATGATCCGGAAGGGTCGAGGGCTATCGAAGACAGAGAAGCGCTTTTCGCGTGCGATGGCATTCATCTGACGGGCGGTCACACTGCTGAATATCTACAGCGGCTACGACGTAGCGGGATGCTCTCGCTTCTGAGAGATTGGGCGCTCGGCGGCGGTGTTCTGATCGGGACCAGCGCCGGCGCCATTCTCATGACACCAACGATTGCCACCGACGCCCTGTTCACAGGTGAAATTCCGGAAGCTCTGGTCAAGGAAACGGCGCTCGACCTCGTGCCATTCGAATTCTTTCCGCACCTGAACGAAAAGGCAAGCTATCTCAACGAGCTTATCCGTTACAGCAAGTTCACGAACCGACCAATTCTGGCGTGCAATGATGGAGATGGCATTGTCGTTTCGAACGGACGGGCGGATTGTATCGGAAAACCTGTTTGGATCGCAGACGGCGAGGTCAGGCACGCAAACGACATCACTCTCGACGGACTGGTCCTTTCGCCGGACTCCTAAAGCACTTTAGGTAAAGTAAAACATGCTGATCGGCTCGTGTCATTGCGGCAAATCAGGCTGGACGCTCGAAGGCGATCCAGGTTCGATCACGGCCTGCAACTGCACGCTCTGCCGGCGCTACGGCACGCTGTGGGCCTATGATTACGAAGGGGAGCGGGTCTCCGTCACGGGCCAGACTGCCTCCTATATCCGCGCCGGCAAGGACAGGCCGTCTCTCGAAATACTGTTCTGCCCGTCCTGCGCCTGCGTGGTGAGCTGGCGCGGCCTGAGGCCGCAAAAGGATGGCCGCCGGCGCATGGCGGTCAATGTTCGGCTGGCGCCGCCGGATCTCGTTGCCGACCTGCCGATCGATCACTTCGATGGGCTCGACACGTTTGAAGATCTTCCTTCCGACGGACGATGCGTGCGCGATCTCTGGTTTTGATCGCGAACCAAGATTGTCTCAGTTCGCCAGCACCCGTGGCGAGGGGAAGGTGATCTCAACCAGCGTACCTTCGTTCGGAGCCGAGTTGATCGAGAAAGTGGCGCGGTTGGCGTCGACCATCGCCTTGGTCAGAGGCAGTCCCAGGCCCGTGCCATCGCCGCGCTTGCGGGAATTGGTGGCCACCTGCCGGAAGGGCTTCATCGCCTGCTCCAGCTCCGAGCGTGTCATGCCGACGCCGGTATCGCGGATGCGCAGGACGACGCTCCCATTGCCCTCATACGCAGTCGACACGACAATCTGGCCGCCCGATGGCGTGAAGCGGATGGCGTTCGAAAGGATGTTCAGCGCAATCTGCTTGATCGAGCGCAGGTCGGCCACGACATTCGGCACGGCTTGCGACAGAGCGGTGCGGATGATAACGCGCTGGCTGTTGGCCTGCGGCTGCACCAGCGACACCGCTTCGGTAATCGCTTCGTTCAGGCCGACCGAAGCGAAATCCAGATCCATCTCGCCGGCTTCGATCTTCGAGATATCGAGAAGGTCATTCACGATGTCGAGCACGTGACGGCCGGAGCGGCCGATATCGGTCGCATATTCGATGTAGCGTGAGTGACCGATCGGCCCGAAGCGCTCGCCGGCCATCATGTCGGAAAAGCCGATGATGGCGTTGAGCGGCGTGCGGATTTCATGGCTCACTCGGGCAAGGAAATCCGTCTTGTGGGCATTGGCGGTTTCGGCGGCACGCTTGGCATTGCGCAACTCTTCTTCAGTGCGCTTCCATTGCGTGATGTCACGGATGACGGCGCAGTAACCATTTGATGAGTTCAGCCGGCCCATGGTCATGAACAGCGGCACGAAGCCGCCGGAAGCCTCGCGTCCGATCACCTCGCGACCGTCGTTCAGCACGCTGGCGACGCCATGGCCCGAAAGGCCGCCGAGATAATCGAGCACCGCCTTCTGGCTTTCATGGGCAAAGAGCATGACGAAGGGTTTGCCGCGGGTTTCCTGGTCGTCATAGTTGAACAGCGCGCTCGCCGAGCGGTTCATCGAGCGGATCTCGCCCTCCTGGCCGATGATGATCACGCCATCCGTCGCCGTCTCCAGCGTCGAGCGCAGCTCCTCGATCTCCACCTGCAACTTGGCGACCTTTTCGAGGATGCGCTCGGGGCGGGCTTCTTCAGGAATTGGCTGCGGCGGTGCCGGCGGCTCGCTTCTTTCCACCGGCATCAACGCCAGCATCAAGGCTGTGCCGTCTTCCCACCGGATCGACTGCAGCCGGGCCGTCACAGGCACGAGCGCATCGTCGGCGCGCACGACCATCATCGCGCCGGGCTGCTCGGTTTTGCCTTCTAGGTCGTTGCGCTGCAGCAGCGCATCCAACCCGCCGACCTGTTCGAGTTCATCGAGGCTGTCATAGCCAGTCAGCCGCAGGAATTCAGGATTGCCGTGGATCAGCCGGTCACCGGCGTGGATGAGGATCGCGAGCGGTAGCTGGTCGACGATGTCGGACGACAGGCCCGTGCGCATCTTCACGCGTGACGGAATGGCGTTGTTCAGGACATCGAGGGGGTCGAAATCTTCCTCCGGCTCGGCTGATGCCGGCGCAACTTCGGTGGTGGCCTCGTCAGCCGTTTTCGGGCTGTTATCATCCGCCGCTTCAATGAAGGTCACGACCGGCGGCGATGCTTTTTCTTCTACACCCGGTATAGCCGGCTGGTGGTCGCCGACGTGGCCATTTTCATCGCCCGTTTCGGAGGTCTCGGAAAGGATTTCGTCTGCCGCATTCGGTTGCGGCGGGGTGTCGGCACCGTCCTCATGCCGTTCGTCACCAGGCTGCTCCCCAGACGGTTCCGCGCGTTTGCCCAAAGGTTCAAGCTGTCGGGCTATTTCGCGGAAGGCTGCCTGTTCGCTGAGTGAAAGGCCGGTCTGCGTCAATGTCCGGCGCTCATGCAGGCGAACGACCTTGTCCGACTCGCGACGGTTCGGCGTGTCGGAAATTCGCAGGGCGGGCGGTTCGTAAGTGGGAGCCGGGTCGGCTTCTGCGCTATCCTGAGCGGAGCTCTCTAGTTCTTCTGGCGCCGGAGGGGATTCAACTTCGGCGGCGAGGTGCTCGTTCGATACCGCCTCTGCTTCCGGGGGAATTTCGGCATCCGTCGCGGCGGCGTCAGCCGCCTGCGTGCCGAGAGCCATCCCGCGTTTCATCGGATCTTCGACGGCATCCGCCAGGCGGACGACGCCAAAGCCCCTGAAGCCGTCGAATTCGCGGCTGCGCGTATAGGTCGGCAGGGCGGCAAGGTCGACCGGCACGGTCAGGCTCGTCCCTTCCACCGGCCAGTAGATCGTGCGGCCGGACCATGTGTCGCGCCGCGCCAATAGTTCCGCGATCTTGCCGTCCGGATCGAGATTGAAGCGGCGGGCCACATCGGCAAACGCCGTGCCGGCAATCTGGGCGGCATGCGGCCCCACCGCATCGGCAAATTCGCGCGAAACCTCGCTGAAATGGCCGGCGGCATCGATCTTCCAGACGAAACGAGTGGCGCGTCCGTTGCGCTTGAAATTGAAACCTTGTGCGGGCGTGTTTTCGGTATCTGCATGGGCTTCGCGCGAAGACGGCTCTGCAGCTGCCGTCGCCTCTGCGGCAGCATTGTCTCCGCCATCCCTCACGGTTTCCGGCTGATGCTCATCGGCATGAGCTTCGGTTTCGGCCATTTCGTCGGTCGCGATATCCGCATCGCCAGCCGCTTCCGTTCCGGCTTCGATCGAGCTTGCGGCGGCCGAGACCGCCTCCGCTTGTTCGTCCTCCCGATAT
Source organism: Rhizobium sp. BK312 (assembly GCF_014193605.1). Classification (NCBI taxonomy): domain Bacteria; kingdom Pseudomonadati; phylum Pseudomonadota; class Alphaproteobacteria; order Hyphomicrobiales; family Rhizobiaceae; genus Rhizobium; species Rhizobium sp. BK312. Next base: position 43,323 of record NZ_JACHZP010000003.1, read on the forward strand.
TCCGGGGTTTCGTCCAGCTCCTCAATGCCGGCCACCGCATCGATGACGTCGCCGAAGGGTGCATTCGGAGCGAGGGATTGTTCTTCGTCCGGCACTGCTGCCTCGAGCTCCTTGCGGACTTCCTCCGCCTGCGGTTCGCTGGCCGCAGCGGGGCGGGCTTCGTCGGCAAGACTTTCCGTCGGGTCGAGATGGCCAAGCACCGTTTCGACGACGAACAGCAGGTGCAGCGCCGGGATTTCGGAAAGCTTGCCGATGGCGGCGGGCAGATAACCACGCCCGGTCGGGATCGGTCGCTTGATCAGCCGATCCGGCTGTGCGCCGGCCATGGTCGTCATCATCCGCGCGGTCTGCGGCGTTACGCCAAGCGTCCTGAAGCCGGCTGAGGCGGTAACGATCTCGCCATCGCGGCCGATGACGGCCATATGGGTATCGGGATCGTCGAACCCATCGATCATGCGCTTGGCGCATTCGGCTGATGTGAGCGGCTTTGAGGAGACCGGAGAGGAGAACAGCACCGCTTCTTCGCCGGCCTGGATGCGGATGAGTTCGACAGCCGCATTGACGACGGCCCGCTGGAAGCCCGAAGCCATGCGGATCAGAAATGTGCGCTGGTCGCCCACCGCACCGAGGCCACGCGCGGTCGCCTCGATCTGGCGAAACGAGATGTCGCCGGACTTCGGTCCCTGCTCGATGAAGTCGTAAATGATGTTATAGCCAAAAAGGTTGGCGCCGGCGGCGTTTGCCCATAGCACGCGATCCATGCCGGTCGAGAACATGACCATGGCTTCACCGCGCGCGAAGCGCTCCCGAACGCGCGGATGCACGGCAATGTCAATGAACGGATATTGAATTGCGGGCATTTTCCAACCTGTTTTGCGGGCGTAACCGCCTCTCGTGATTTAACGGTTTATTAATAACGGCACCCCGCTTTTCGGTCCAGCGAACGGTCCATTTTTCGGCCGGAAAGGTTAACGCCTTGTGCGACGCACAATTATGTTGCACTGCACAATAATTTATATTATATACTCCTCACACAGGTTCACGGCGGCCCCCCGCAGGGAGGCCCTTTTAGGAGCATAATCATGGCTACTGTAAAGAAAGACGACGTTTTTTCAACGGCGGCATTCGACCCGTCCAAGTTCTCCGAATCCTTCCGCGACTTCGCGGAAAAGGGCGCTGCCCAGTCCAAGGAAGCCTTTGCAAAGCTGAAGGCCGCCACCGAAGAGGCAGGCAAGACAGTTGAAGCAACCGTTCAGACTGCACAGGCTGGGTCCGTAGAAATCGGCCTCAAGGCTATCGACGTTCTGCGCACCAATGCTGAAAGCTCGCTGGCTCACATGGAAGCCCTGCTTCGCGTCAAGTCAGCGGCGGAACTCTTCGAACTTCAGACCGCTTTCATCCGCAAGCAGGCCGAAGTTACCGTCGAGCAGGCCAAGTCCATTCAGGACACCACCAAGAAGGTTGCTGAAAAGCTGGCAAAGCCCGCCAAGGACGCCGCTGAAAAGGCAATGGCCTCCTTCAAAGCCTAATCATTTCCGACAAGCCTCCCAAGGCACGAATGTCCCGTTCCCAGGTGAAAGCCTGGGGCGGGACTTTTCATTTGCAGCAGAAGCCGGCCTGGCCGGTATCTGGCCGTGCATCATCATTTGGATATCTGCAAAGCTTTTTCATATTGCGGGGAGATAGGACTTGAAATAATTTCAAAGTCCTCGTATGTCACCCCCGTTCGCGGCGACGCGAGCAAGTGCGGTTGTAGCTCAGTTGGTTAGAGCGCAGGTTTGTGGCACCTGAGGTCGGAGGTTCGAGACCCCCCAACCGTACCATTTTCTCCCCCCCGTTCGTAGAAGATGCCGGCCCCTTTGGCCTCGCGGGCCTACTTCTTGTCTTCAGGCTTCTTCGAGACATGGCCGGGCGATATCGGATCGCTTGCCGGAAAAGTCTCCTCCAGCGCTTCCTCCAAATAATCGTCCTGTTCCTTGTGTTCTTTCTCGTCCAGTTTCTGCTGCTTCTTGTCGCTCATCGTCCTGGCTCCTGATCTCTCCGCGAAAATACTAAGCTTCACCCGGCCTTTGTCCAGAAGCAAGGCGTGAGGGTGGCGAACCGCGTCTCTATCGCAAACGCTGCCCGCATGCCCAAATTATCTTGGAACCGTCGGCATCGCTCATCGTTGTGTCCATATCGGCAAGCAGGCGAAAGGAGCGGGCATGTCTGTACCGAACGAGCCTATTCCCGATACGCCTCCGATGCCGGAGCCAGGCTGGGCGCCGAAGCCGCCGATCGGAGAGCCGGAGCCGGACAGGTTGCCGGATGAAGCTCCCGTGCCCAACCCCGACGAGAACGAGGAGCCGCCGAAGCATGCGGAGGCTCAACCGCCGCATGCACCATCATGGTGGTGCAACTTGATGCCTTGACCATTGCCTCCGAGCCGGAGGCGCCTCCATCGGCTTTATTTACAGGAAAATCCGCCGCTCCTCGCTGACCAGCTCCTGCAAAAAGTCCGCGACAGTGCGCACACGCACGAGATCGCGGGCGCTTTCATGATAGGTCGTCCAGTAGGCACGCTTGATGGAGACATCCGGCAGAATACGGGTCAGCTCCGAAAACTGTCGGGCAATATAATCATGCAGAATGCCGACGCCTGCGCCGGAGCGCACAGCTTCCGTCTGGCCGATGGCCGTGGAGATCTCGAAAGAGGCGTCCCAGCTGCGCATGATCTCGCCGGAAAAATTGAGCGATGCCGTAAAGATCAGGTCTTCGACATAGCCGACGCGCGGATGCAGCTTCAGCGCCTCGACGCTATCGGGCAATCCTGCCTGCTCGAGATAGGCTTTTGAGGCATAGAGCCCGAGCGTGTAATCCGTCAGTTTCGATGAGACCAAACGTCCTTGCTCCGGCCGTTCCAGCGTGATGGCGATATCGGCCTCGCGCTGCGACAGCGAGAAGGAGCGGGGAACAGGCACGAGCTGAATGCGCAGCTCCGGATAGCGGGCGATCAGCCGCCCGAGCCGTGGCGCGAGGAAGGAAACGCCGAAGCCGTCGGGCGCGCCGATGCGCACGGTCCCTGTGATTGCGCTGTCGAGGTGACCGACGCTTGCCTGCGCGCGCAGCATCTCAGTTTCCATGCGCTCTGCCGCGTGAAGGAAGATTTCGCCTTCCGCCGTCAGGTCACAGCCATTGGTGCGACGCACGAGCAGCCGCGTCTTCAGCCGTTCCTCCAGCGTCGTCACGCGGCGGGAGAGGGTGGCGTGGTTGACGCCCAGCCGTTTCGAAGCAGCCAGGATCTGGCCCGTGCGCGCCACAGCTAGAAACATGCGGACGTCATCCCAATCCATCAGCACACATCCTTTTGCGCGTTCAGCCTTTGGTCTCGCGCATGTCGTTATCGCAGAAACCGCTATACACTTTTGTGCCACATGCTTTCGGACTTTAATTTTTGCACAACGGTTGCTTATAGCAGCTCATTGATTTGTGCAAATTGAAGTGCCATCCTGTCAGCATCCAAGAAAACGAGGAGGCACATCCATGCGTGAGATCGGTCATTTCATCGGCGGCAAGCACGTCGCCGGCACGAGCGGACGCACGAGCAACGTCTATAATCCGGCAACCGGCGAAGTGCAGGCAACCGTCGCGCTCGCGAGCGTCGACGAACTGCGCGCAGCCGTCGAAAATGCCAAGGCTGCGCAGCCGAAATGGGCCGCCACCAACCCGCAGCGCCGCGCCCGCGTTTTCTTCAAGTTCGTCGAACTGCTGAACCGGAACATGGATGAGCTGGCGACCCTGCTCTCTTCGGAGCACGGCAAGACGGTCGAGGATTCCAAGGGCGATATCATCCGCGGCCTCGAAGTCTGCGAATTTGTCTGCGGCATTCCGCATCTGCAGAAGGGTGAGTTCACCGAAGGCGCCGGCCCGGCGATCGACATGTACTCCATCCGTCAGCCGGTCGGTGTCGGCGCCGGCATCACGCCGTTCAACTTTCCAGGCATGATCCCGATGTGGATGTTCGCGCCGGCGATCGCGTGCGGCAACGCCTTCATCCTGAAGCCGTCAGAGCGCGATCCTTCCCTGCCGATCCGCCTTGCCGAACTGATGATCGAAGCCGGCTTGCCGGCAGGCATCCTCAACGTGGTCAATGGCGACAAGGCTGCCGTCGATGCCATCCTGACGGATCCGGATATCGCTGCCGTTTCCTTCGTCGGCTCTACGCCGATCGCCCGTTACGTCTATGGCACGGCCGCCATGAACGGCAAGCGCGCCCAGTGCTTCGGCGGCGCCAAGAACCACATGATCATTATGCCCGACGCCGATATGGACCAGGCCGTCAATGCCCTGATGGGCGCCGGCTACGGCTCGGCCGGCGAGCGTTGCATGGCGGTGTCGGTCGCGGTTCCGGTCGGCGAGGAGACGGCCAACCGTCTCGTCGAGAAGCTGGTTCCGAAGATCGAATCCCTGCGCATCGGCCCCTATACCGATGAGAAGGCCGACATGGGCCCGCTGGTCACCAAGGATGCCTATAACCGCGTCAACGGCCTGATCGACCGTGGCGTCGAAGAAGGCGCCAAGCTGGTCGTCGACGGCCGCGGCTTCAAGCTGCAGGGTTATGAAGACGGTTACTTCGTCGGCGGCACGTTGTTCGACCACGTCAAGCCGGAGATGGACATCTACAAGACCGAGATCTTCGGGCCGGTTCTGTCGGTCGTTCGCGCCAAGAACTACGAGGACGCCCTCGAACTGCCGATGAAGCACGAATACGGCAACGGCGTCGCCATCTACACTCGTGACGGCGATGCGGCTCGCGATTTCGCTTCGCGCATCAATATCGGCATGATCGGCGTCAACGTTCCGATCCCGGTTCCGCTTGCCTACCACTCCTTCGGCGGCTGGAAGGCTTCGAGCTTCGGTGACCTCAACCAGCACGGCACGGACTCGATCAAGTTCTGGACGCGCACGAAGACGATCACCGCGCGCTGGCCGTCCGGTATCAAGGATGGCGCCGAATTCGTCATGCCGACAATGAAATAAGCATCGCAATCATTGGCTTCCATCGGCCGTCGTCCGGAATTTTTTCGGACGGCGGCTTTTTTATTGCGTTTGTTTTCGATGGAGTCATCTTGTCAGGGCCGCTGTTTTCATTTAGAACAAAACAAGAACAACGGGAGGGCCGCGCGATGGCCGTGACCTATCAGATCGACTATCTCGAATTTCCGTCGAAAGACGGCCTGAAGACACGTCGCTTCTTCGAGGAAGCCTTCGACTGGAGCTTTGTCAGCTATGGACCGACTTACCATGTCATCGAAGCAGCCGGAATAGATGCCGGCATAGACGGGGACGCAGGAGAGGCCGCCGGCACGCCTTTGCCCGTCGTGCGCACCACCGATCTGGAAGCTGCTCAGCGTGCCGTCGAATTCGCCGGCGGCGTCATCACCCGCCCCGCTTTCGATTTTCCGGGTGGACGTCGCTTCCATTTCCGCGAGCCGGGCGGCTGCGAAATGGCGGTCTGGATTTCCGTATCCTAAGTTTCGGACATGGCCGGTTGGAGATCGGCACGGGCTGGATGGCCGGCTTTCTAAATAAGCTGAATATGAATTTCATATTTTGGAATTGTTCAAAACTAAGAAAGCCACTATATACGGGGCCAGCCCCTAAGCAGCCTCGATTCCAGGAGATCGGCATGCGTTTGACGAAACAGACCAATTACGCAGTGCGCATGCTGATGTATTGCGCCGCCAATGATGGCCATCTGAGCCGAATTCCGGAAATCGCCAGGGCATACAGCGTATCTGAGCTGTTTCTCTTTAAGATTCTGCAGCCCTTGACCAAGGCTGGCCTTGTCGAAACGGTGCGTGGCCGCAATGGCGGCGTGCGCCTTGGCAAGCCGGCGACCGATATCAGTCTGTTCGATGTCGTCCGTGTTACCGAAGACAGTTTCGCCATGGCGGAATGCTTCGAGGATGGCGTGGTGGAATGCCCACTGGTCGATAGCTGCGGTCTCAACTCGGCGTTGCGCAAGGCGCTCAATGCTTTCTTCGACGTTCTGACCGAATATTCCATCGACGACCTCGTCAAGGCCCGCCCGCAGATCAACTTTCTCCTCGGCCTTACCGACAAAGATCACAAGGCGATTGCGAAGAAGCCGGTGGTTGCAGCCCCGGCCGCCTGATCAGTCCTCTGAAATTCGAACATGTTTCAGTCCGCAGTTACCGCCGGTAGCTACGGATTTTCGTTTGTATTGCCTCCTATCCGGGCAATAGGGGGTTGGCGGATTGCGAGAGGAAAACGGCAAATCGTTCTGAATCTGCTAAAAGCGTGCAAATTTTTGCCATAAAATTACCAATTCATAGGTTTTTTCGTTCAAAAATTTCCAAACTCTAGAAATTGGAAAAATTTTAGGCGGCGCTTGTTGCTTTCAAACTTAAAATAAAGTTCCATCGGCGCGATCCGGATGGGAACCTCTGGTGGTGTCCACGGCTTCAAAAGAATAACAATCTGGGAAACGATATCATGAAAAAGATTTCTGTCCTGCTGGCAGTGACAGCCTTGGCTTCGGTCATGGCGACGTCCGCCTGGTCAAAAACGCTTGTCTATTGCTCGGAAAGCTCGCCGGAAGGTTTTGACCCGGGTCTCTACACCGGAGGCAATACTTTCGACGCCTCGTCGCGCACGGTCTATAGCCGCCTTGTCGAATTCAAGCATGGCAGCACCGAAATCGAGCCGGGCCTTGCCGAAAGCTGGACGGTGTCCCCGGACGGCAAGGAATACACCTTCAAGCTCCGCAAGGGCGTCAAGTTCCAGACCACCGATTTCTTTACGCCGACACGCGACCTCAACGCCGATGACGTGATCTTCTCGATCAGCCGCCAGCTCGGCACTGACAGCCCCTGGGCAAAATATGTCGCCGGCGGTACCTACGAATATGCCGATGGCATGGGCTTCCCGAAGCTCATCAAGTCGATCGACAAGGTTGACGATCTCACCGTCAAGTTCGTCCTTGACCGCCCGGAAGCTCCGTTCCTCGCCGACCTCGCTATGGACTTTGCCTCGATCCTGTCGAAGGAATATGCCGATAAGCTGCAGGCCGACAAGAAGATGGAGCAGATGAACCAGCAGCCGCTCGGCACTGGCGCATTCACCTTCGTCGCCTATCAGCCGGATGCCGTCATCCGCTACAAGGCGAACGAAACCTACTTCAAGGGCAAGGAAAAGATCGACGATCTCGTCTTCGCGATCACGCCAGACGCCTCCGTTCGCGCGCAGAAGCTGAAGTCCGGTGAATGCAACATCATGCCGTATCCGAATGCGGCTGATATCAAGGATCTGAAGGCCGACAAGAACCTCAAGGTTCTCGATCAGGCTGGCCTGAACGTTTCCTATCTCGCCTACAACACGCTGGTTGCTCCGTTCGACAAGGTCGAAGTACGCAAGGCTATCAACATGGCTGTCAACAAGCAGGCCATCGTCGATGCCGTTTTCCAGGGCTCCGCCAAGGTTGCGACCAACCCAATCCCGCCGACCATGTGGTCCTACAACAAGGACATCAAGGACGACGCGTTCAATCCTGAAGAAGCCAAGAAGCTGCTCGAAAAGGCCGGCGTCAAGGATCTCAGCATGAAGATCTGGGCGATGCCCGTGTCGCGTCCCTACATGCTGAATGCCCGTCGCGCTGCCGAGCTGATGCAGGCGGACCTCGCCAAGATCGGCGTCAAGGTCGAGATCGTCACCTATGACTGGGCCCAGTACCTGAAGCTCTCCTCCGCCAAGGACCGCGACGGCGCGGCCATCCTCGGCTGGACCGGTGACAACGGCGACCCGGACAACTTCCTTGACACGCTGCTCGGCTGCGACGCTGTCGGCGGCAACAACCGCGCACAGTGGTGCAACAAGGAATTCGACGGTCTGGTGAAGAAGGCCAAACAGACGGCTGACGTCAAGGAGCGCACGAAGCTCTACGAAGAGGCTCAGGTCGTCTTCAAGCGCGAAGCACCGTGGATGACGATCGATCACTCGGAAGTCTTCATGCCGATGACGAAGAATGTCACGGGCTACTTCCAGGATCCGCTCGGTATTCATCGCTTCGACGGCGTCGATATCGCCGAATAACGAAAAATCTGTGAGAATGCTCGGCTAGTATCGGGCGATCCGGCGGTCAGACAGTCTGTCTGACCGCCGGAAAAATTTGGACATCTGCCATGTTGCGATTTCTTTTCAGCCGGCTAGCGGTGCTGATCCCGACATTCCTCGGTGTATCGATCGTCGCCTTCTCTTTCATCCGCCTGCTTCCCGGCGATCCTGTCATGCTTCTGTCCGGCGAACGCGTCATGTCGCCGGAGCGTCATGCGCAGATCTCGCACGATCTCGGCTACGACCAGCCGATGGTCGTGCAGTACGGCCGATATGTCTGGAATGCCCTTCATGGCGATCTCGGCACCTCGATCACGACAAAGCGTGACGTGCTGACCGACTTTTTGACCTTCTTCCCGGCCACGCTCGAGCTGTCGATCTGTGCCATGATCCTCGCGATCTGTCTTGGCATACCAGCCGGTGTTTTCGCCGCCGTGAAGCGGGGCACATGGTTCGACCAGAGCGTCATGGGCGTCGCCCTCGTCGGCTATTCCATGCCGATCTTCTGGTGGGGCCTGCTGCTTATCATCGTCTTCAACGGCTATCTGCACTGGACGCCGGTTTCGGGCCGTATCGGACTCATCTATTTCTTCAAGCCGGTCACCGGCTTCATGCTGATCGACAGCCTGCTGTCCGGCCAGAAGGGCGCCTTCTGGTCCGCTTTCAATTCGTTGATCCTGCCGACCATCGTGCTTGGCACGATCCCGCTCGCCGTGATCGCGCGCCAGACGCGCTCGGCGATGCTCGAAGTGCTCGGCGAGGATTATGTGCGCACGGCTCGTTCCAAGGGCCTCTCGCCGCTGCGCGTCGTTTCCGTGCACGCATTGCGAAATGCCATGATCCCCGTCGTCACCACGATCGGCCTGCAGGTCGGCGTGCTGCTCGGCGGCGCCATCCTGACGGAAAGCATCTTCTCCTGGCCGGGTATCGGCAAATGGATGATAGATGCGGTCTTCAAGCGCGATTATCCGGTGGTGCAGGGTGGCCTGTTGCTGATCGCCGGCATCGTCATGCTCGTCAATCTCGTCGTCGACCTGCTCTACGGCTTCGTCAACCCACGCATTCGTCACTAGGAGCGGCCCATGAGCACGGTTAGCGTCAAAACGGTTAGTGTCAAATCCGACCGTCCTTCCGCTCTTGCGGAGTTCTGGTATTATTTCTCTCGCAACAAGGGCGCCGTCATCGGCCTTGCGATCTTCCTTTTCGTCCTGTTTCTGGCGATTTTCGCCGGTCTCGTGGCGCCGCATAATCCCGATGTGGCCTATGGCAGCGACATGCAGCGCCTGCCGCCCGCCTGGGCGGAGGGCGGCAACAGCAGCTTCCTACTCGGCACCGATGCCAATGGCCGTGATCTCCTGTCGCGCCTCATCTATGGCACACGCTTCTCGCTGTTCATCGGCCTCGTCGTTGCCTCGCTTTCGGCGCTCGCCGGCATCCTGATCGGTCTCGTCGCCGGCTATGTGCGTGGCCGTGTCGATACGATCATCATGCGCATCATGGACATCATCCTCGCGGTCCCCTCGTTATTGCTCGCCCTGGTGCTGGTGGCAATCCTCGGACCGGGCCTGACCAATGCGATGATCGCGATCTCCATCGTCAACCAGCCGCATTTCGTTCGTCTGACCCGCGCTTCCGTCATGGCCGAGCGCGACAAGGAATATGTCATCGCCTCCCGCGTAGCCGGCGCTGGCCCGCTGCGGCTGATGTTCAAGACTATCCTGCCGAACTGCCTGGGACCGTTGATCGTCCAGGCGACGCTGGCATTCTCCTCCGCCATTCTCGATGCCGCTGCCCTTGGCTTCCTCGGCCAGGGTGCCCAGCCGCCGACGCCGGAATGGGGGACGATGCTGGCGGATTCGCGTGAATTCTTCCAGAGCAACCCTTGGCTCGTTACTTTCCCCGGTCTCTGCATCCTGATCACGGTGCTCGCCATCAATCTGATGGGCGACGGCCTGCGCGATGCATTCGACCCGAAGCTGAAGAGGTCGTAATGGCACTCCTCGATATTGAAAACCTCTCCGTCGAATTTCAGACCTCGTCCGGCTTGTTCCGGGCCGTCGATGGCGTCTCGCTGACGTGCGACAAAGGAGAAATCCTGTCGATCGTCGGCGAATCCGGTTCCGGCAAGTCGGTCTCCATGCTTGCCATGATGGGCCTTCTGCCCTGGACGGCGAAGATCACCGCCGACCGCATGATGTTTGATGGCAAGGACCTGCGCGGTATCTCCTCGCGTCAGCGCCGCAAGATCATCGGCAAGGACATGGCCATGATCTTCCAGGAGCCGATGTCGAGCCTTAATCCGTGCTTCACGGTCGGCTTCCAGCTCGGCGAGACGCTCCGCATCCATATGGGCCTTGACCGCAAGGCTCGCCGCGAACGCTCGATCGAACTCTTGAATCTCGTCGGCATTCCAGCCCCTGCGGATCGTCTGTCGAACTTCCCGCATCAGATGTCCGGTGGCATGAGCCAGCGCGTCATGATCGCCATGGCGCTCGCCTGCAATCCGAAGCTTCTGATTGCCGATGAGCCCACGACCGCGCTCGACGTGACGATCCAGGCGCAGATCCTCGACCTGCTCGTGCGCCTTCAGCGGGAGCAGGGCATGGCGCTCGTGCTCATCACGCATGACATGGGCGTCGTCGCCGAAACGGCAGAGCGCGTACAGGTGCAATATGCCGGCCAGAAGGTCGAGGAGCAGCCGGTCAAGGAACTGTTCCGCGATCCGCATCATCCCTATACGGCAGCCCTTCTTTCGGCTCTGCCGGAGCGCGCCGAAGTCGGCGAACGTCTGCCGTCGATTGCCGGCGTCGTTCCCGGTCAGCACGATCGGCCGACGGGCTGTCTCTTTGCGCCGCGCTGCTCCTTTGCAACGCCGGAATGCGACAAGGGCGTGAGGCGCCAAGGGCCCGAACTGGGCGTAGCCCTATGTAACTATCCGCTGCAACATGGCAAGCCACTCGGCCACCCCGGCATTGTCGCCACGCAAAAAGCAGGAGGTGCCGCATGACCGGCGCTGTTCTCGAAGGGCGCGATCTCGCCCGCTTCTACACCGTCAAGCGCGGCACCTTCAAATCGGAAGCGACGGTCAAGGCGCTGAACGGCGTCAGCTTCAGCCTGCAGTCGGGCCGCACGCTCGCTGTCGTCGGCGAATCCGGCTGCGGTAAGTCGACGCTCGCTCGCCTCGTGACGATGATCGAAAATCCGACGGCCGGCGAATTGCTGATAGACGGCAAGCCCGCCAGGCTCGGCGACCGCAGCCTGCGCAGTGCCGTGCAGATCGTGTTTCAGAACCCTTATGGTTCGCTGAACCCGCGCCAGAAGGTCGGCTCCATCCTGGAAGAGCCGCTGAAGATCAACACGGATGATGATGCCGCCACCCGACGCCGCAAGGTGGAGGAAATGATGGCGCGCGTCGGTCTGCGTCCGGAACACTATGATCGTTACCCGCATATGTTCTCGGGCGGTCAGCGCCAGCGCATCGCCATCGCGCGTGCCCTGATGCTGCGGCCGAAAGTGCTGGTGCTCGATGAGCCGGTGTCCGCACTCGATCTGTCGATCCAGGCGCAGGTCCTGAACTTGCTGATGGATCTGCAGAAGGAGATGGGCCTTGCCTACCTCTTTATCTCGCATGGCCTTTCCGTCGTCCGTCACATCGCAGACGACGTGATGGTTATGTATCTCGGACGTCCGGTGGAAACCGGCACGGCGGACGAGGTCTTCAACCGGCCGCGCCATCCCTATACCGCCGCCCTTCTCTCGGCGACGCCGATCGCCGATCCGGATCGCGAAAAGAACCGCATCCGCCTGCAGGGTGAATTGCCGTCGCCGCTCAATCCGCCGAAGGGCTGCCACTTCAATCCGCGCTGCTGGCGTGCCCAGGACAAGTGCCGGCAGGTTGAACCGGAACTGGCGGGCGACGGAACGCATAAATTTTCCTGTTTCTTTCCGCTGGATTGATCCAAGTTGCGAATCGGGCATGGCTGAAGAGCGGCCGTGCCCGGTTTGAAATCAATCATTTCGGATAGGCCTATGCGCGATAATCAGGACACCACGCTTGCCATCATCGTCATGGGTGTGAGCGGCAGCGGTAAATCCTCCATCGGCGAGGGTGTGGCGGCCAAGCTCGGCATCCATTTCATCGAAGGCGATGCCCTGCATCCGGCAGCCAATGTCGAGAAGATGAGCAAGGGCATTCCGCTGACGGATGAGGATCGCTGGCCGTGGCTCGAAAAGATCGGCCAGGAAATATCGGCAAGCCTTGCGAAAGGCGAAGGCGTTGCCGTGACCTGCTCGGCGTTGAAGCGCGTCTATCGCGAGCGCTTGCGGGCATCCGCCGGCGGTCATCTCTATTTCATCTATCTCGAAGGCTCCAAAGAGCTGCTGACGAAGCGCATGGGCAAGCGCAAGGGGCATTTCATGCCGACCTCGCTGCTCGAAAGCCAATTGCAGACGCTGGAAGTACCGACGGGCGAGCCCGGTGTCGTCACCGTCGACATCGACGCCACGATCGAAGAGATCGTCGATGCGTCTGTCAAAAGCCTCCGGGCAGTCCTCTAAAGCGATTCCAGGAAAAGTGCGTAGCGGTTTTCCGTCCGGAATTGCGTGAGATAGAACGGCTCAGGGCGCAAACCGGCCCGGAGCGTAAGCCGAAATATCGATGAAGGGCTTCTTGCCGGTGATGAGCTCGGCGAGCACGCGGCCGGTCACCGGGCCGAGCGTCAGCCCGTGATGGGCATGACCGAAGGCGAACCATAGGCCGTTATGGCGCGGTGCCTTGCCGATGATCGGCATCATGTCGGGTGTGCAAGGCCGTGCTCCCATCCAGGGTTCCGGATCGAGCCGCTCGCCAAGCGGGAAGGTGGTGCGCGCGACGGCTTCGGCACGGTCGAGCTGGACCGGTGTCTTCGGAGCATCGCGCAGGGCGAATTCGGCACCGGTCGTCAGCCGGATGCCGCGGCTCATCGGCGCCAGCAGATAGCCGCGCTCGGCATCCAGCGTCCAGTTATTGAGGATGGCGTCGCCCTCGGTGGCGTAATGCATGTGATAGCCGCGCTTGACGCCGAGCGGGAAGGCATAGCCGAAGCGTTTCGTGACGATATCGGCCCAGGGGCCGAGTGCGACGACGGCATCCTCCGCCTCGATCGACCCTTCCGCCGTCACCATTCTCCAGGCCGAGCCGGCCATTCCGAGCGAAACGGCATCTCCCGTCGTCACACGCCCGCCAATGCTTTCGAAATATCGGCGATAGGCTGATGTCAGCCCGTGCGGGTCGAGCACCGACCAGGGGTCGCGCCAGCGAAGCGCGCCGGAAAAATTGCCTCTGAGATGCGGCTCCATGGTTGTGATCTCCGCACCGCTCAGCGCGTCGTAACCGATGCCAAATTCGCGGTTGAGTCGTTCGGCCTCGGCAAACTCGGCGTCGCGCTTCCCGTTCGAACGGAACAGCTCCACCCAGCCGTTCTTGCGAATGAGCTCTTCGGCATGCGAGGCTTCGATGAGATCGTTGTGCTCGCTGACGGAATGTTCGATCAGCGGCGCGTAGGCGCGCGAAATCATCTCGTGGCGCTTGGTATTGGAGTTCCACCAATAGCGGGCGAGGAAGGCGATTTGCGCCGGCAGAGCGTGCAGATGATAATGCGCGTCGATGCGATTGTTGAAGGCATAGCGCAGCAGCAGGCCGAATTGCTGCGGGAAGCCGTAGGGCACGACGCCCTCGCGCTGAATGAGGCCGGCATTGCCGAAGGATGTTCCCTGGCCTGGTGGCTGGCGATCAACGAGGACGACTTGCCGTCCCCGCCGCTGCAGATGGATTGCCGTCGAAACGCCGACGATGCCCGCACCGAGAACGATTGCGTCCTTTGTCATTTTATCCTGCTATCCGCATGCCTAATGCATTGCCGCTCGGTCGTTCCGTATTGTCTGACCGCGCTCTAAGCATCGAAAATGCCTGCCAAATTTCGCCGGCGCAATTGAAAAATGCGGTCAGGCCGCACTCTGTTTCAGGCAGGCGTTTTCGGCGCGGATGCGGATCACAAGAATGATGCCGTTGAGCAGCGAAAAGATCGCGGCGTAAAGCGGCATGCCGAAGGCGAGCGGCAAGACAGCGATCTCGCCGGCGACGACGGTATAGTTCGGATGGCTGAGGAAGCGATAGGGTCCTTTGGTCACCAGCGCCGCGCGGGGCAGTATGATGATGCGCGTCGTCCAACGATCCTTCAGTGTCGCCAGTACCCAGAGGCGCAGTCCCTGCAGCACCATGAAGAGCAGGAACCAGACGAGATCGACAGGCCGGCCGATGGCGAGCAACCACAATCCGATCAGCCAAGCTGCGTGCATCGCCACCATGAAGGGATAGTGCTCCGGCGCATATTCCCGAGCGCCGCGGTCAAGGAGCGCTGCGGTATTGCGCCTGGCATAGATAAGCTCCGCCAGCCGCTGCAGCGTCACGAAGGCCAGAAGCGCGATCGACGGCCACAGCATCAGGCGACTCTCCTCAGGGTAATACAGCTTGCCGAAAATCCTGGCCCCATGGCAAGCAGGGCGGAACGCTCCGGCAAGCCGGCCGCAATGGCGCGCTCCAGCACGAACAGTATCGTGGGCGAGGACATGTTGCCGTAGTCGCGGATCACCTCGCGTTCGATTTCGAGCGAGCCTTCTTCAAGGCCGAGCGCGCTTTCGAGCGCCGCCAACACCTTGGCGCCGCCCGGATGACAGATGAAGCGGTCGACATCGGAGATCAAAAGCCTGGATCGCTCCAGAATGCCCGCAACCGCGCTCCTCAGATGCGTCTCGGCAAAGACCGGCAGTGATTGCTCGAGGATGATACCGAAGCCGGTATCGTCGATCTTCCAGCCCATGATGCCGAGGCTCTCGGGGAAAAGATGTTCTCCGGTCGATTCGATTTCCGCAATGCCGCTTTCGCCGGCCCGGAGCACGCAGGCCGCTCCGCCATCGCCGAACAGCGCGGTTGCGATAATATTGGGCCGTGTCAGCTCGTCCAGACGAAAGGCAAGCGAGCAGAGTTCGATCGCGACGAAGAGTACGACGGCGCCTGGCCGGCTTCTTGCCATTTTCGTTGCAACGGCAAGGCCGGATACGCCGGCAGCACAGCCGAGCCCGAAGATCGGCACGCGCTCGATATCCAGGCGAAAGCCCATCTCGCCCGCAAGCCGTGCCTCGAGGCTCGGCGTCGCGAGCCCTGTGGACGAAGCCGTGACGATGCAGTCGACCTCTCTGGCCTCAAGACCGGCCCGCTGCAGCGCTGCCGTTGCAGAACGGCGGAAAAGCTCGGAGGCCACCTCAACATAGGCAGCCATGCGATCCTGCCAGCCGTGCGGCTCTTCGAACCAAGAAAGGGGCCGCGCCACATGGCGCTTGCGAATGCCGGTGCTCTCGAACACGCGCGCGAGATATTTGAAGTCCTGAAAACGGTCCGAGAACAGACGGGCCGCCGTCTCGGCAGCGTCGGTCTGGAGAATGATGTTGTCGGGCGTTGCGACGGCAAGGCTTAGAAGTTTGACGGTATCGGTCACGAGTTTCTCCTACGCCCTTGAGGGGCGTGGGATGGAAACACGTGGTGAGGGTGGTCTATTCGATGCCGGAGCGGTCACGAAAGAGTGACGGCGTCCCGGCTTGGGATGCGCCGAAAAAATTTTTCGCATCGTCCGAATAAAAGATGCCGATGGTGTGTTCTCCCCTCGCAACGTTCATTTTGCCAAGGAGACATTCCATGACGACCAAAGCAATTCGCCTGGCTTCCATCGCTCTCGGCGCAAGCCTGACCCTCGGCGCTTTCGCCATCCCGGTCTTTGCTGCCGGCGACGATTCCAGCACGACGCCGACCTGCAAGAAGGGCGAGATCTACGATCAGAAGACCAAGAAGTGCGTCAAGCAGCAGGGCGCCAACGTCACGGACGAAAACCGCGCGGATTATGCATACTCGCTCGCCAAGAAGGATCATCGTTACGAGGAAGCCCTGGCGGTTCTCGACACGATGAAGAACCCGAATACGGCAGAAGCACTGAACTATCGCGGTTACGCCACCCGCAAACTCGGCCGCACGGACGAAGGCATTTCCTATTACCAGAAGTCTGTCGCCATGGATCCGAAGTACACGCTGGTTCGTGAATATCTCGGCGAAGCCTACGTCATCAAGGGCCAGATGGACCTTGCCAAGGACCAGCTGAGCACGATCAAGACGCTCTGCGGCAATACGAGCTGCGAGGAATATCGCGATCTTCACGCCGCGATCATGAATCCGTCCAGCCTGTGATCGCAGGTAAGCGCCGGGGATAAAGACGGCAAGCAGGGAGCTTTACGAGGGATATGGGAGTGATGCCAGTCGCTCGTGGCGCAATTTCCGCTTATAGTCTGACGGCAGCGGAGCCGCCAAAAAGATCGGCGGCTCCCGGACATGCGGGAATGGCGGAGGCTGTCATAGCGAGCGAAGAGGATATCAGGGCGGGACTGTCCCAGCATCTGACGCGGCTGTGGCGCTATGGTGTGGTGCTGTCGCGTCAGCGTGACGTGGCCGACGATCTCGTGCAGGCGACCTGCGTCAGGGCTCTGGAGCGAGCGGCTCAGTTCACATCGGGCACGCGGCTCGATCGCTGGCTCTTTGCCATCCTGCATTCGATCTGGCTGAACGAGGTCCGCTCGCGCCGCGTGCGTATGGGGCAGGGCTTTGTCGAAGCCGACGAGACGCTGGTTTTCGACGGTGCTCGGCAAACCGAAACGCATATTTTGGCCGGGCAGGTGTTGCAGCGCGTTCAGGCCCTTCCGGAGGCGCAGCGCACTGCGGTGTTCCTGGCCTATGTCGAAGGGCTTTCCTATCGCGAGGTGGCTGACGTTCTTGATGTGCCGATCGGAACGGTCATGAGCCGGCTGGCGGCGGCGCGGGCGAAACTCGCCGAGGGCATGGGAATGGCGGCTGACGGGAAATCGTCCGGAGGTGAGCGACTGGGGAATGGAAATGAGTGAATCGCATAAAGGACAGATGCCCTCGGACGAGCAGCTCACCGCCTTCATCGATGGCGAGCTGAATGTCTCCGAGCGCGAGCGGATCGAACGATTGATCGCCGGCGACGAGCGCGTGGCGGAGCGATTCGATTTTCTGTCGCGCAGCACCTTGCCCTTCGCAGAGGCATTCCAGCCGATGCTTGCCGAGGCTCCGGCTGCGAGGCTGGATGCCATGCTTGCCGGCATTCCCTTGAGAGAGGAGAGCAAAGCCAGCACTGCCGGCCTCGGCCGCCGCGGTTTCCTTGCGGCCGTCGCCGCAAGCTTCGTCGCTGCCATTGCCGTCGACCGTGCCGTGATCGGCCTCGGCCACCGGCTTTCGAAACCGGACGAAGATGCGGAATGGCGTGCCGTAGTGGCGGAATATCTCTCGCTCTATACGGCGGATACGCTGAGCGCCCCGGCCGGTGATCATGCGCAACAGGTTGCGCAATTGAATGAAGTCGGCGCCAAATTGAATCTGTCGCTGGCGCCCGAAGCCGTCGCCATGCCGGGTATCGAGTTCAAGCGTGCTCAGATTCTGAATTATGACAGCAAGCCGCTGGCTCAGATCGCCTACCTCGATCCGGAAAGCGGTCCCATGGCGCTCTGCATCGTCCGATCCGCCAAGGGTGCGGCGGCGCCGGACATGGAAAATCGCAAGGGCATGAATGTCGTCTATTGGTCGAGCGCCACCCACGCCTTCATGCTGATCGGGCATGCGCCGATCGACCGGATGGCGCAACTTGCGGCTGATATCAGGGCGCATCTGGTCGCCTGAGGGCTGTTTGGCACGCGACTAAAATGGCGTGATTCAAAAAGAATTTGGCGAAAACCCATCCTGCTGGTATTCTTTGCCCAACGAAAATCGAACGAGCGCCAGCAGCATACCCTCAGGGGCCTTGCGCGGCGCGGTGGAAAAGATACGTGAGTGACCCCGACAGCGGCCTAGCGCCGCAGGCAGACGGGGCGTCGGCAGCAGAGCGCAGGAAGGGTAAATCCTCCCGGCGCGCGAAGCGTAAGCGCGGTCACGGCCGTCCGAACGCTCATTCTGCGGAGGCCGCCCAGGCAGGCAAGTCCGGCCAGGTGGCGCAACGCCCAGCAGAGGATGAGGCCGGCTTACCGGCCAAAAAGCGTAAGCGCCGGCGCCGTGCGCGCGCAGCCCAAGGTGGCGCGCAGCCTGCTTCCCAGACACAGCAGCTTTCGGCACCGGCTGAGCATCGTGCCTCGCCGGATCATGGCCATCCGTCTTCGCATAAAAGCGGCAAGAACCGGCGCAAGCATCGCAGCAAGCGTGGCCTGCAGGGCCGGCCTCTGGTGCATGAGAAAGTGGCGCAGATCGTCGCGCCTGCCAATGCGCCTTCGAACGCGCATGCGCCAGCGGCCCATGATGAGCATCGCCAGATCAGGCAATCGCCGCCGCGCCGCGAAGGGCAGGGCCAACATCATCACTATGCCGACGCCGATTCCCGGCCACTCGACCTCTATGCGGCCCTCGACCTCGGCACCAACAATTGCCGCCTGCTGATCGCGCAGCCGACCCGCCCCGGCCAGTTCCGGGTGGTCGATGCCTTTTCGCGCATCGTGCGCCTCGGCGAAGGACTGGGAGCCAGCGGACGTCTGTCGAGCGATGCCATGGATCGGGCTGTGGAGGCGCTGCGCATCTGCGCGGCCAAGCTGAAGACACGCGAAATCCGGCGCATGCGGCTGATCGCGACCGAAGCCTGCCGCGCGGCGGACAACGGCGAAGCTTTCCTTGCGCGCGTGACCGAAGAAACAGGACTCCAGCTCGAAATCATTGATCGCGAGACCGAGGCACGGCTTGCCGTTTCCGGCTGCTCGTCGCTGGTGGGACCGGAGGCGCGCTCTGTCGTTCTGTTCGATATTGGCGGCGGCTCCTCCGAAATTGCCGTCATCCGTATCGGCGAGAATCGCTCCAGCCGGCTGGCCAATCACATCACCCATTGGACCTCGCTGCCCGTCGGTGTCGTCACGCTCTCCGAGCGGCATGGCGGTCGCGATGTAACGCCTGAACTGTTCGAGACGATGGTGTGCGAAGTCCAGCGCATGCTCGAGCGTTTCGATTGCCCGCCGGTGCATGGCGCAGCACGCGACAGCGGCGACTTCCACCTGATCGGAACTTCGGGCACGGTGACGACGCTTGCCGGCGTTCACCTCGATCTGCCGCGTTACGATCGGCGCAGGGTCGACGGCGTCTGGCTGTCGGATGACGAGGTGAGCGCGATGCAGGCCAAGCTCTTGTCTTGGGATTTTGCCGGCCGCGCCGCCAATCCCTGCATCGGACCGGATCGCGCCGATCTGGTGCTGGCGGGATGCGCCATTCTGGAGGCGATCCGCCGCCGCTGGCCGAGCCCGCGTATGCGCGTTGCCGATCGCGGCCTACGCGAGGGATTGCTGACCGACATGATGGCAGACGATGGCGTTTGGCGGCGGGGCCGCTCGCGCCGGGGTCATCGACCGAGGGATATGAAGGGGCCGCAGACGTGACCAAGCCAACCATCGCCGGCAACCGCACGGGCCGCAAGCTCGGCCAGCGCGTCAAGAAAAAGAAGCTGAAGGCTTCGTCGCGCCAATGGCTGCAGCGCCATATCAACGATCCCTATGTGCAGCGCGCCCAGCTTGAAGGTTACCGCGCCCGCGCCGCGTTCAAGCTGCTGGAGATTGACGAGAAGCATCAGATCCTCAAGGGTGCTCGCCGCATCATCGATCTGGGTGCCGCTCCGGGCAGCTGGTCGCAGATCGCCGCCAAGGTGACCGATTCGACCGAGGAGGATATTCGCGTCGCCGCTATCGACTTCCTCGAAATGGCGCCGATTCCTGGCGTCAGCATCCTGCAGCTCGACTTTTTGGAGCCGGATGCGCCGCAGCGGCTGATCGATGCGGTCGGAGGTACGCCCGATCTGGTGCTGTCGGATATGGCCGCGCCGACGACCGGTCATCACCGGACCGATCACCTGCGCACGATGCATCTCTGTGAAGTGGCAGCCCATTTCGCCGTCGAGGTGCTGGCCGAAGGCGGGCATTTCCTCGCCAAGACCTTCCAGGGCGGCACGGAGCGAGACCTGCTGACCTTCCTCAAGCAGAATTTCCGTCAGGTCGTCCATGTAAAGCCCGGCGCATCCAGAGCCGAGTCGGTGGAAATGTTCCTGCTGGCGAAAGGCTTCAAGGGCCGGAAGCTGGAAGGCGAGACGGAAGAAGAGCAATCCGCCGCCGACCGCTAAATCCGGCAACCCTCAATCGCTAAACTGACGAAACCCTCATTGCGCTGCCGTTTGGCTGAAGCGCAATGAGGGCTGGACCATCACTTTGCGGCCGTCTGCTCCACCTGCGGCTGTACCACTGCGACACGCTTGAGGCCAGCCTTGTGGCCGGAAACCATGGCGCCAGCGCTGCGATCCATGCGGATGAAGGGGATGGTGGCGACCACGGTCAGGATCGAAATGCAGAAGAACGCGATATGGAAATCGCGAACCTGTAGCTGCGTGCCGTTGAAGAAGGTCGAGGCTTCCAGGATCATGGCGGCGACGGCAACGCCGAGCGCCAGGCTGATCTGCTGCATGACCGAGCTCATCGATGTCGCCTGGCTTGCCTGCTTGTCGGTGATATCGGCAAAGGCGAGCGCATTGATGCCGGTGAAAAAGAACGAGCGCGAGAAGCCGCCGATCAGCAGGATGCCGACAATGATGAGATGCGACGTCCACGGCTGGAAAAGGCCGGTGCAGATCGTCGTGACTGTCGTGACGGCAGCAGCCGAAAGCAGCGCCGTCTTGAAGCCGACGGCGGTGAAGACGCGGCGCGCGATGAACTTGGTAGAGATCGCACCGATCGCGCCGGCAAAGGTGATGAGGCCGGACTGGAACGGATTAAGGCCGAAGCCGAGCTGCAGCATCAGCGGAGTTAGGAACGGCATGGCGCCGATGCAGATGCGGAACAGCGTGCCGCCCGTCACCGAGGCGCGGAAGGTGGCGTTCTTCAGCAGCGTGAGATCGAGGATCGGCGCCGGGTGTCGGCGCGCATGGCCGATATAGAGGAAGCCGCAGACGAAGCCGATGACGACGGCCGAGATGCCGATATAGGGCGGCAGCGCCGGCAGGCTGATGACGGACATGCCGAAAACGACCCCGGAGGCGGCAAAGGACGTCAAAAGAAAGCCGATGACATCGAGCTTCGGTGGCTTGGTCGCTTCCACCTCAGGCAGGAAGATTGACGCCAAGATCACGCCGAGGATGCCGACGGGAACGTTGATCAGGAAGATCCAGTGCCAGGAAGCATAGGTGGTGATGAAACCGCCGAGCGGCGGGCCGGCAAGCGGGCCGACGAGCGCCGGGATGGAAAGCAGCGCCATGGCCGAAACCAGGTCGCTTTTCTGCGTAGTGCGCACCAGCACAAGGCGCCCGACCGGAGTCATCATCGAGCCGCCAACGCCCTGCAGGAAGCGGGCGAAGACGAATTCCAGCAGGCCGCCCGAAAAGGCGCACATGATCGAACCGATGACGAAGACGCAGATGGCAACACGGAAAATGTTCTTCGCGCCGAAGCGATCCGCCATCCAGCCGCTGATCGGGATGAAAACTGCCAGCGACACCATGTAGGAGGTCAGGGCCAGCTTGAGCGTGATCGGGCCGACATGGAGATCGTTGGCGATGGCCGGCAGCGCTGTCGCGATGACGGTGGAATCCATCTGTTCCATGAAGAGAGCGACGGCGAGGATCAATGGAACGATGCGATTCATAGGCATCTGCCTCGATAGGTCTGTCTGCGGTAAGGCTATCGCTATTGGCGCGATCAGCCGCTCTGTAGTCCTATGCGAGGCCGCTGCCAATCCCGGATCTTGCTCCATGAATGCTTGGGGATCACGTCTTCGTGATGGCCGCTGTCGCTGGCGCGGAACACAGGGTTTGACATATGCTAAGAGCATGTAAATGCTAAACGCATAAAACATCGTTCGGTGTATTAGCGGATTCGGATCGTCTTGTCATGACCAATTTTCGGTCAAGCAGCATGTGTTCCAGGGCCCTTGCTGCCGACGACGTCGATAGGCGCAGCTTACGTTGCGCATCAGCACAAGGAGTAAGTTCATGACTGCCGTCCTGCCCCCGGATACGCATCAGTTCAAATTGGGATCCTGCACCGTAACCGTCGTCAAGGACGGCGCCAGCATCATGGATAATCCCTGGGAGACCTTTGGCTCGAACCAGGCCCCCGATACGGTTCGCAAATTGCTGGAGCAGAATTTCCTGCCGACGGAAAAGCTCGTGAACAGCTATGCGCCCGCCATCATCGATACCGGTTCCGACGTGATCGTCGTCGATACCGGCTTTGGTGCAGCCGGACGCGCGCGTGGCCTCGGCCGTTTTCGCGAGGGGCTGAAGGCCGTCGGCTACACGCCGGAACAGGTCACCGTCGTCGCGCTCACGCATCTGCATGGCGATCACATCAACGGACTGATGGAGGAGGGCGGCCCGGCGTTTCCGAACGCTCGCTACGTTACCGGCGAGATCGAGTATGGGTTCTGGACGGATAAGGCGCGTGAGGGAACGCCGGCGGAAGGCGGGCATAAGGCGGTACTCACCAATGTCGTGCCCTTCGCGGAGAAGATGACCTTCTTGAAGGATGGTGACCAGATCGTCAGCGGCATGACCGCCATGCTGGCGCCGGGCCACACCCCCGGCCATCTCGTTTTCCACCTGGAATCCGGCGGCAGGCAGCTCGTCATGACCGGCGACACCGCCAATCACCATGTCCTCTCGCTCGGCCGCCCGGACTGGGACGTGCGCTTCGATATGGACAAGCCGCAGGCGGCCAAGACCCGCCGCCGCATCTTCGACATGATCGCCGCCGACCGCATCCCCTTCCTCGGCTTCCACATGCCTTTCCCCGCCGTCGGTTTCGTCGAAAAGCAGCCGGAAGGCTTCCGCTACATTCCGAAAAGCTACCAGTTCGATGTTTGAGATAAGCTAATTATGGTAATCGGGATCGCACATGCTGGATGTGCGATCCCGTTTCAATTCCGGACCACGGCACTTCGCCCGAGACGAGGTTCCGTTCCTGCCAGCAGTCGCTGAATGTTCGTACGATGGCGCACAACCACGTAAAGGCTGCCAGCAATCACCAGCAGCCGATAGGGCAATGGCTGCTCCAGGCTGCAGACAAGGACAATCGCGGTCAGTGCTGCCAGGATTGATCCCAGAGAAACAATCCGAAATATAGCCAGGACGACGCCAAAAACCGTTACCGCGCCCAAGCCCACCGGCCAAGCTATCGCCAGCAGCAGGCCTAATCCGGTCGCGACGGACTTACCGCCCCGAAAATTCAGCCAAATGGGGCGGCTGTGCCCGAGCAGCACGGCTAGCCCGGCCAAGCAAACCGCCCAGGGCATCCAGGCTTGTTGATTGCGTGGATCAAGTGCCGTGGACAACGAGGCAGTTGGCAGCGTGCAGAGCCAAGGATAGAACCAACGGGCAAAGATGATCGCTCCAGCACCCTTCAGTACATCGATCACAAGCACCGCAAGAGCAGGCCATTTCCCGAGAGTACGTAACACATTTGTTGCTCCGGTGGACTTGGAACCGTGTTCCCGAAGATCGATGCCCTTGAGCAGT
Source organism: Rhizobium sp. BK312 (assembly GCF_014193605.1). Taxonomy (NCBI): domain Bacteria; kingdom Pseudomonadati; phylum Pseudomonadota; class Alphaproteobacteria; order Hyphomicrobiales; family Rhizobiaceae; genus Rhizobium; species Rhizobium sp. BK312. Next base: position 67,055 of record NZ_JACHZP010000003.1, read on the forward strand.
TTTCCCGCCAGATAGCCCGTGGGAATGGAGCCGACGAGATAAGCGATCGCCCATCCAATGATGTTCGCTATCCAGGACGTCAAAAGTGCCACCTTGTCTGTATCCTCAACGGTTATTCGCATGAAATTATCGTAGCGTGGAGGTCGAATTCCCCGCTGAAGCCAAGGTTTGGCATATCTGCGACTCGGCGTAAGCTCAGGAGCGGTCGCGAAAGGGGCCACTATCTTGATGCATAACGGCACGGATGGCGTCTGCAAAAGCAGCAGGCGCCTCCTGCGGCAGATTGTGTCCGACCCCTGCAATAATGCGCCGCTGATAAAACGCGGCCTTGCAATGCCGCGCGGCGTGGTCGATTGCATCAGGTGGATCGACACTGTCGTCGGCACCTTGCAGAACAAAGGTTGGCACGACGATATCAGGTTGCTTGGCCAGTTCTGCCTCTATGGACTGCAGCTCTGGATCTCCAGGAATGCCGCCGAACCGATGTCGATAGGAATGAATGACGACATCGACAAAATCCGGATTTTCGAATGCCGCAAAGCTCTGTTCGTAAGTTGCGTCATCGAAAGTCCATGTGGGGGACCATAGCTGCCAGATGAAACGGCAAAGCTCGCGGCGTTTCTCGGTCAGTCCTCTTCGGCCACGCTCCGAATGAAAGTAATATTGATACCAATAGCGATATTCCTCTTCAGGCGATGTGGGTTGGGCGGCGGCGGCGATGTTCTGAATGTTGTATCCCATTCCGCAACTGACCAGCCCGCGAACGCGCTCGGGCCAGAGTGCAGCAACGATGCACGCCGCGCGGCCACCCCAGTCATAGCCGCCAAGCGTCGCTGAAGAGATGCCAAGTGCGTCCATGAAAGCCAGAAGGTCCGCACCTAGAGCGGCTTGTTCTCCTGACCGGAAGGTCTCGTCGGAAAGGAATCGCGTCGAGCCGAATCCACGCAAGAACGGCACGAAACAATGCCATCCATCTACAGCAAGTTGCTCAACTACCTGGTCATAAGCATGAATGTCATATGGAAAGCCGTGCAAAAGGATTACCGGCTGGCCGTCGAGTGGTCCGCTTTCACGATAGGCAATTTCCAGAACGCCGGCTGTGACCTTCTTCATGTGCCATTCCTCTTCCGGCCAGATGCGCATGTGATTTTTCTAACATGACAAAACCGGTTTTTGACAACAAGTGGAAATCTTCAAACTCGCGCGGCGCGGAAATTGCTTGGCCGGATCGGTTCTTGCAACGTGGCTGTTCGGACATGAGCATGCCAAGGCTAGCATACCTGCCCATTGCTTTTTGCTATTCCCTTCCTGTCATAGACGTGTTACCAGCCCTCGCCAACTTCCAAGCAACACTTGCAAGATCGCCCGGTAGACGATTCGTTCCGGGCTTTCCTGTTTTTCACAGACGAAGGAATTGGCCATGGCACGCATCATTGAAACGTCAACCGGGTTGGATGCTCTGACATTCGACGACGTGCTCCTGCAGCCGGGACACTCCGAGGTCATGCCGGGCCAGACGAATATCGCCACCCGCATCGCCCAGGACATCGAGCTCAATCTCCCGATCCTCTCTGCCGCCATGGACACGGTGACGGAAAGCCGCCTTGCGATCGCCATGGCTCAGGCCGGCGGCATGGGTGTTATCCACCGTAATCTGACACCGGTGCAGCAGGCCGAAGAGGTCCGCCAGGTCAAGAAGTTCGAAAGCGGCATGGTCGTCAATCCGGTCACCATCGGTCCGGACGCAACGCTCGCCGAAGCGCTCAGCCTGATGAAGGCGCATGGCATTTCCGGCATTCCGGTCGTCGAAAAGTCGCACCGCCTCGTCGGCATCCTCACCAACCGCGACGTTCGCTTCGCCTCCGATCCCCAGCAGAAGATCTACGAGCTGATGACCCGCGAGAATCTCGTGACGGTCAAGGACGGGGTTCAGCAGCATGAAGCCAAACGCCTGCTGCACACGCACCGCATCGAAAAGCTACTTGTCGTCGATGGCGACAGCCGTCTCGTCGGCCTGATCACCGTCAAGGATATCGAGAAGTCACAGCTGAACCCGCACGCTTCGAAGGATGCCCAGGGCCGCCTTCGCGCCGCAGCCGCCATCAGCGTCGGCGACGATGGCTATGAGCGGGCCGAGCGCCTGATCGACGCCGGCGTCGACCTTCTGGTCGTCGATACCGCCCACGGTCACTCGCAGCGCGTTCTCGATGCCGTCACCCGCGTCAAGAAGCTGTCCAACTCCGTCCGCATCATGGCCGGCAACGTCGCCACCTATGATGGCACGCGCGCGCTGATCGATGCAGGCGCGGATGCCGTCAAGGTCGGTATCGGCCCCGGCTCCATCTGCACGACCCGTATCGTCGCCGGCGTCGGCGTTCCGCAGCTGGCCGCCATCATGTCGGCTGTGCAGGCAGCGCAGGATCAGAACATCCCGATTATCGCCGATGGCGGTATCAAGTTCTCCGGTGACCTGGCAAAGGCGATCGCCGCCGGCGCATCCGCCGCCATGATTGGTTCGCTGCTGGCCGGCACGGATGAAAGCCCGGGCGAGGTCTATCTCTACCAGGGTCGCTCCTTCAAGGCCTATCGCGGCATGGGCTCTGTCGGCGCCATGGCGCGCGGTTCGGCGGATCGCTACTTCCAGGCCGAGGTCCGCGACACGCTGAAGCTTGTGCCGGAAGGCATCGAAGGCCAGGTTCCCTACAAGGGGCCTGTCTCCGGCGTGCTGCATCAGCTCGCAGGCGGCCTCAAGGCAGCCATGGGCTATGTCGGCGGCGCCGATCTCAAGGATTTCCAGGAGCGCGCCACCTTCGTGCGCATCTCCGGCGCGGGTCTGCGCGAAAGCCACGCCCACGATGTCACGATCACCCGCGAAAGCCCGAACTATCCCGGCGCAGGTGGCTGATTGATGGCTGATCGCGCTTCTGGCAACGTCAGGTCCCTCGAGGGCCTGACGGCGATCCTCGCAGCGCTTTCGCTGGCACTGTTCGCCTGGATTTATGCCGGTTTCATGCGCGCCTTTAGCAATGCCGCAGCCGGCCAGCAGATGCTCGATGCGCGTATCGGCGGCTATGAGCGCGAAGACGTCGTCGCCATGCTGCGCTATCTCAAGGATCACCCCGATCCGGCGGTGATCCTGCATTCGATGTATCTCGGGCCTGAGCTGATCTTCCCGCTGGTGCTGGGCGGATTGTTGTTCTGCCTGATGCGGCTCGTCGGCCCCGGCGGCTTTTTCTTCGGCCGGCCGATTCCACCTGGCGCGACCGCAGTCATCTTCTGCTTGCCGATCTTCTACGCGCTTGTCGATTATGCCGAGAATATTGCCGGCCTGATGCTCTACCCGCCGGCAACGCCCTCCGATGCCACGGTATCGCTGCTGGCCGGCCTGCTGCCCATCATCGTCAGGCTGAAATTCCTGACGCTGGTTGTGACGGTTATTCTGCTGGCCCGCTTTGCGATTTTTCGCTACCTCTCGCCGGACGGCTCTAAACCGTCCTGATCGACTATAGCGCCGCGCGTCATACGTGACGCGCAAAGGTCGCTATAGCATTTTAGATCTACTGTATAGCTTTGTCCTTAAGTCGATTCCGATTTAAGGACAAAGCTATACAGTGGTTCAGTTTTCGGAAGTTTCAAAGGAGTTGGCGGCGTGACAGGCTACGAAATGTTCTGGCCCATGATGGCGCATGCGGTATTGGTTTTCATCCTCTATGCGCTCCTCGGATGGCGCCGCCGCGTGCTGGTGAAGGCCGGCCGCATTCAGCCAGCGCAATTCCGCGAAAACCACACAGCCGACGAACCGGCGGAAAGCCTGGTGGTGCGAAACAGCGTCGCCAATCAGTTCGAGCTGCCCTTGCTCTTCCATGTCGGTTGTATCGTCCTCTACACCGCTCAGGCGGATAATCTGCCGGCCGTAATCCTTGCCTGGATCTTCGTTGCCACGCGCTACGCGCATGCCTTCGTGCATGTGACCAGCAACGATCTGCGCTATCGCAGCCCGCTCTTCACTCTCGGCTTTGCAGCCCTGGTCTGCATGTGGGGCTGGCTTGGCATCTGGCTCGCCTTCTCCTGAGGCTGCCTGCATTCCGTAAGCCGCAACCTGCGGTAACGTGTTTGTGTTTTTCCTTTACCGTTACGCCGACATCGGTTGACCTATCTTGTCAGCGGGTGGCCGGTCGTTTGTTGCCTACCACCGGGGAAACAGGGAGAAGAGGATTATGAGCACGGAAAAGCCGGTCGTGACGCAGGCGATGATCAACGCCTATGACGAATACACGCATCTGACGCTCGATCGTCGGGGCTTTATGGAAAAGCTGACTAAGCTCGCAGGCTCGGCAGGCGCCGCCGCTGCCATCGCGCCGCTGCTCGCCGCCAACAAGGCCAGCGCCGAGATCATTGCCGCCGATGACAGCAGGCTGGACGCAAAGGATGTGACGTTCGCCGGCAGCAAAGGCGAGATGAAGGGCTATCTCGTCCGCCCGAAAGATGCAGCCGGCAAGCTCGGCGGCGTCATCGTCATCCACGAGAATCGCGGCCTCAATCCGCATATCCGCGATGTCGCCCGCCGCATGGCGCTGGAAGGCTTCGTGGTGCTGGCGCCCGATTTCCTCTCCCCGCTCGGCAGCACGCCCGAGGACGAGGACAAGGCGCGCGACATGTTCACCAATCTCGATCCGGCATTGACGGCCGCTAACGCCGAGGCGAGCCTGACCTATCTCGCCAAGACGGATGGCGCCAACGGCAATGTCGGCGCCGTCGGCTTCTGCTGGGGCGGCGGCCTCGTCAACCGTTTCGCGACCATCTCGCCGGAGCTGAAGGCGGGCGTTGCCTATTATGGCGCGCAGCCGCCGGCGGACGACGTGCCTGACATCAAGGCTGCCCTCTTGTTGCACTATGCCGGGTTGGACGATCGCATCAACGCCGGCATCGAGGCCTATCGCAAGGAGCTGCAGTCAGCCGGCAAGACCTTCGAGATCTTCGTCTATGAAGGCGTCAATCATGCCTTCAACAATGACACCTCAGCAGCCCGATACGACAAGAAAGCTGCTGACCTGGCCTGGGGCAGAACCGTCGATTTCCTGAGGAAGTACCTGTCCTAGAACGACGCGGATTGAGCATGCGGGCTCACCGATTACCGGGGCCGAAACCATGTTTTGGCCCCGATTCCGGAGTTCATTCTGACTCCTAAGTGATGATTAAAATTGGACTTTTCCCGTTTACGCGCATTGAACCCCTCAGGTGTCATAGCGTCGGCCGCGCTTGAGCGTCGTTCAGTGCGAGAATGAAACGGGAAGAGAATGAATCCGGATAATCCCGACCGTATTAACTTTCGAAAGAGGCCGCAGCAGGAGCGCAGCATCCAGCGTGTCGATGCCATCCTGTCGGTTGCGGCCGCGCTGATCGCCGAGAAGGGGGTGAGCGCGATGAAGATGACCGAACTGGCTACGGTTGCCGCAATCCCGATCGGCTCCGTCTATCAGTATTTCCCGGACAAGGCGGCGATCGTCCGCGCCTTGCTCGAGCGGCATTCCAGCCGCATCCGGCAAAAGGTCGGAGAGGTCTTTGCCTTTGTGGCATCACTCGATCATGCCATCGAGCTCGTCTGCACCATGATCGATTGGTATTATCGCGAGTTTCGCAGCGATCCCGCCTATATCGGCGTCTGGCTCGGCACGGATATCGACAGGGATATCCTCCAGCTCAACATACAGCACAGCAATCGTGTCGCCGAAATTTTTCTGGAGAGCATCCGGCCTTTCCTGCCCGCTGAAAGTCGCATCGACCTTGAGGCACGCACGCAGCTGTTCAGCCATCTGATCGGCGCATCCATCCGCTTCGCCATCGTAAGCGAGGACGAGATGGCGCTACGTATGCTGTATGAATTGAAGCAGGTGATCCGCGTTACCTTGCTGGCAGAGCCGGCGCAGTAACGATTCCCGAAGGCGATTGGCTGGTGATCCCCGAGCTCACCAGCCCGGCAGAATGTGCCCGGCGCGTAGTCGGGGATAGAAGCGCGTATAGGTTTTCACCTCGCCATCGAGATCGTCATCCACCGCAGCCGGCGTGATGTTGTCCAGGCAGGCCGAGATATGAGCGGTGATGGCGTTCATCAGCGATACGGACAGGCCGGCCCGCTTCATGATGCCGATCTGCACCGGCGGCAGCGGTGGGAAGCCATCGGCCTGGGTCAGCACCTTCATGCCGGTCCTGAGCGCCGATTCCGGCATGACCGAAACCGCCATGCCGGCGAGCACGGCCGCGGCAACGACGGTGCAGGACCAGCTGGTGAACAGGATCTGATAGTCGCGGCCGCCGGCATCGAGAGCCGAGCAGGCAAGCTGGCGCCACTGACAGTCGCGCCGCCCGACGGCGAGCGGAATGGGCGCATCGTCGCGCAGCGGATGATTGGCCGAGCCGACCCAGCAAAGTGGTTCCGTTCGCACGACATCCGACATGCGTTCACGCGGATTGTGGGTGACGAGCGCGATATCGAGCTCGCCGCGATGCATGCGCTCGGCGAGATCGACCGAGGGTTCGCAGACGATGTAGAGCTCGACATTCGGGTGCGTCTTGGCAAAACGGCCTATGATTTCGGGCATGTAGCGGTCGGCATAATCGTCCGGCGTGCCGATGCGCAGCGTGCCCTCGAGCCGATTGTCGTCGAAAGCCGCCATCGCCTCGTTGTTCAGGCGAATGATGCGGCGGGCATAGTTCAACAGCTTGTCGCCTTCCGCCGTCAGGCGGTTGCCGCGGCCATCCTTGATAAAGAGTTGCTTGCCGACGCGCTCTTCCAGCCGCCGCATCTGCATGGAGACGGCCGATTGCGTTTTGAACACGCGGTCGGCTGCCTTGGTGAAGCTTCCGGAATCTACGATTGCGATGAAGGTCTGCAACTGATCGATATCAAGCGGCGCGGACATGGGTTCACCTATAAAGGAGTTTGATAGTTATCATTAGAAACATTCGTTGGACTGATCAATAGGGCTTTGGCATCTTCTGAATGCAATTCAGCATACCAATCGAACAGAAACGCCCGTCGAACTCCTCCCGGCCTACGCCCCTTTTCCGGATCATCGGAAAGGGGCTTGGCTCGCGTGTGCCCAAAGAAAGGAACACGGAAATGCGCACGACAGATCGGACCCTTGACCTCGGCCTAGCAACGCCATCGCTGTCGCTGACGGCACGCGTAGGGGTTGCTTTGAGCAATGTCTCATCGATCTGGCGCGCAATCCGAAATCGTAAGGAAATCGAATATCTGAATGAGCTGAACGACACTCAGTTGAGCGACATCGGCCTCACCAGGCAGGATTTGAACGCCGCGCTGACCACCTCGACCTTCTTCGGGGATCCGTCCGGCCATCTCACCAATTCCGCGCGTCGCGTCGCGCGCCTCTCCGCCTTCAGCAGCTTTAGAGGCTGATGGTGGACGATAGTTTCCCCGCAGGGTGATAGCCAATAAGCCCTGCCTCTTTCCCGGTGTTCGGCCCAAGGGCCAACACCGGGTTTTTTCTTTCTGAAGACCGGTTTTTCGTCATGGATCACGCGCGGGCAAGTTGCCTCCTGCAGCAACTGTCTTATCTAACGACCTGATCCGAACAGCAGGGAAGCGATGATGGCAACGGTGATCTTCTTCCACTCCGTCTATGGTCTGCGGTCGCTCGAGCATGAGGCGGTGGAGCGTGTGCAGGCGGCCGGGCACAAGGCCTTCGCGCCGGATCTCTATGATGGGCTGATCGCCCGATCGATCGAAGAAGGGTTCGAATTCAAGGACGAGATCGGCTGGGAAACGATCTGCGAGCGCGCCGAATGGGCGTTGGCCGGGCTGCCGGCCTCGACCGTATTGGCCGGCTTTTCAATGGGGGCCGGCGTTATCTCCAGCCTCTGGCCCAAGCGGGAAAAGACGGCCGGCATACTTTTGATGCATGGCGTCGCCCCGATCGCCGAGAACGCGCGCAAAGGTCTGCCCTTGCAGCTTCATCTGGCCGATCCCGATCCCTTCGAATCAGAGGAAGAGGTTGCAAGCTGGCGGCAGACCGTCACCAAGTCCGGCGTCGCGGCAGAGATCTTTCGGTATCCGGGCGGCGGCGGCCATCTCTATACCGATGCCAGCCTGCCTGATTATGACGCCAGGGCCGCCGATCTCACCTGGAAACGTGTCATCGACTTCCTTGACGCCATCGATGCCAATGCGTGAAATGCCCGCATCTTCACTCGCAGGACTTGAACTGAAGATGCCGCTCGCCTAGTTTATGAGCATCGTTGATACCAACAGGATGTGTGCAGCCATGGATTTCACCTCGACCGCAATGCCGTTCAGCCTTGCCATCGAGGACATTCATGCTCATGCCCATATCCATCGTTCTATCCAATCTTTCGTGGTCCACGCCTGACGGCCGGCCGCTTCTTTCTAATCTCGATCTAAGCTTCGGCGCCGAGCGCACCGGCCTTGTCGGGCGTAACGGCGTCGGCAAAACGACGCTGATCAAGCTCATCTCCGGCGAGCTGCAGCCGCAATCCGGCAGCATCTCGTTCAACAGCCGATTGGGAATCCTGCGCCAGAGCGTGCAGGTGGAGGCGGACGAAACCGTCGCCGATCTTTTTGGCGCAAGCAAAGCCCTTGCCGTGTTGAAACGGGCGGAAGCCGGCGAGGCAACCAATGATGAACTCGCCTCGGCCGACTGGACGCTCGAGGCGCGCATCGCCGCAGCCCTTGATCGTGTCGGGCTTGACGTCACTCCGGAAACGCCTCTCGTGGCCCTGTCCGGCGGACAGCGCACGCGCTGCGGCCTGGCTGCCCTTATCGTCGACGATCCGGATTTCCTCATTCTCGACGAACCCACCAACAATCTCGATCGTGACGGTCGCGCCGCTGTCATCGATCTGCTTGCGGGCTGGAGGGCAGGGGCCATCGTCATCAGCCATGACCGTGAGCTGCTCGACACCATGGATGCGATCGTCGAACTGACATCGCTCGGCGCCTCACGCTATGGCGGCAACTGGAGCCAATATCGCGAACGTAAGGCGCTGGAGCTTTCCGCGGCCGAGCATGATTTCGCCGAGGCGGAGAAGCGTATCGCCGAAGTGGAGAGAAGCGCCCAGGCAGCCGTCGAGCGGCAAGCGAGGCGGGACAGAGCCGGCCGAAAGATGGCGGCAAAGGGCGGTATTCCGCGCATCATGCTCGGCGGCTTGAAGGAGCGGGCCGAAATGACGAGCGCCGAAAAGACGCGGCTTGCCGAACGCCGCCGCTCCCAAGCCCTGCAGGATGCCGCCGCCGCCCGCGAAAAGATCGAGATCCTGCAGCCCCTGGCCGTCAAGCTGCCGACATCGGGACAGCCGGCAAACAGGATCGTCCTCAGGATGGAAGGCGTCACCGCTGGCTACGAGCCAGAACGGCCGATCCTGCGCGACTTCAATTTCATTATGACGGGGCCGGAGCGTGTTGCCGTCACCGGGCCGAACGGCTCGGGCAAGACGACACTGCTGGCCCTGGTCTCCGGCGCGCTAAAACCCTGGAGCGGCACCGTACGGATCGTCCACTCCTCCCTGCTGGATCAGCGAGTGAGCCTGCTTGATCCATCGCTGTCAATTCGCGACAACTTCCGGCGGATCAACCCGGATGCGGACGAAAATGCCTGCCGAGCCGCCTTGGCGCGCTTCATGTTTCGGGCTGATGCCGCGCTGCAGATCGTCTCCAGCCTGAGCGGCGGCCAGCTTTTGCGGGCCGGACTTGCTTGTGTACTTGGCGGCGCGGTTGCGCCTTCGTTGCTGATCCTCGATGAACCGACCAATCATCTGGATATCGACTCCATCGCCGCGGTTGAAGCCGGGCTGCGGGCCTACGACGGCGCGCTTCTGGTTGTCAGCCACGACGAGGTGTTTCTCAACAATATCGGCATAGAGAGACGGCTCGAGCTCTCTGCCCGAGCCTTCTCGGATCGGTGAGGGGTGCGTCAAGCGTGGTCGGCACCGGCGATGCGATCGAGTTCGGCGATCGCATCTTCCGGAAGCTTCAGCTCGGCGGCCGCGATATTCTGCCTGAGGTGCGCAAGCGACGAGGTGCCTGGGATGAGCAGGATATTCGGCGCGCGCTGCAGCAGCCAGGCAAGCGCCACCTGCATTGGCGTGGCGTTCAGGCGCGCGGCCACATCGGAAAGCGCCGATGATTGCAGCGGTGTGAACCCACCGAGCGGGAAGAAGGGCACATAGGCGATGCCGTCGCGCTCCAGTTCATCGACCAGCGCGTCATCCGTGCGTTGCGCCAGATTGTAGAGGTTCTGCACGCAGACGATCTCGGTAATCCTGCGCCCTTCGGCGATCTGGTCTCGCGTGACGTTGCTAAGCCCGATGTGACGCACCAGACCCTGCCGCTTGAGCTCCGCAAGGACGGTTAGCGGTGCCTCGATCGAACCGTCGGTCGGGTGATGTGGATTGATCATGACGCGAAGGTTGACGACATCTAGCACGTCGAGCTGCAGATTGCGCAGATTGTCGTGCACCGCCTGCTTCAGCTCATCGGCCGAAAAGGCCGGCAGCCAGGAGGCATCAGCGCCGCGCCGCGCGCCGATTTTGGTGACGATGACGAGATCGTCGCGATAGGGATGGAGCGCTTCCCGGATCAGCTGGTTGGTCACATGCGGACCGTAGAAGTCGCTGGTATCGATATGGTTGACGTCGGATGCGATGGCTTCGCGCAGAACCGCAAGTGCCGTCTCGTGGTCCTTCGGGGGGCCGAATACGCCGGGGCCTGCAAGCTGCATGGCGCCGTAGCCGACCCGTTTGACCTTGCTGTCCCCAAGGGTAAAGCTGCCGGATTGATCGATGCTGGACATGGCTATCTCCTTTTCAAGCTGAAAGCAGAAATAGGCTCAGTCGCAGTGTATGATAACCGGGTGCAATGCGTACAGGCTGTGCGGAACAGCGAACAATGGAACGGAATACGATCAGCCGAATGTCACTTCTGTTCTGGGGCTGGCTTGTCCTCGGTCTTCAAATAGCTGTCGAAGATCGCTTCCATGTTCTTTTGATAATTCTTCTGCACTTCGAGGCCGCTGTCGAACATGGCGTTGAACATCTCGGTATAGGCGGCCATGTCGATGCCGGCGGCAGGCTTGGCCTTTGGTTCTTCCTTTGGCGGCTCTGCCGGCATCGGGAAGTTCTTCATCATGTCCTGGAACGCTTTGGCGAAGGGATTGTCGAGGAAAGGATTGTTCGGCGCTGGCTTCTCGCGCTTGACCGAATCGGCGCCGAACATCAGCTCCATCGCCTGGGTGAAGGGATTGTCGAAGATGCTTGCCTGCGGCGTCGGCTGCTGTTTGGGCGCAAAGCCGATGCTCTGCAGCCAGCCCTGCATCATTTCGCCCATATCGGTGTTGAGAAAGGGATTGGTCATTTGCGGGATTTGGCCGCTTGTTTCCTTGAAGAGACCGCCCATCAGCGTATCGGCCATGGCGGGCAGCATGCGCTTGTAGATTTCCTGCCCGATGCCGGTCATCTGCGCTGCCTGCGCCGCGATCGCCCGGGAAACGTCTTTGGAACCGAACAGCCGTCCGAGCACCGCATTGCCGTCGGCAATGCCCTCGGGCGTAAAGGCCTTGGTCATGTCCTCGAAATATTTAGCATAGGAGCCCGAGCTGATGTCCTGCATCACGCCCATGAAATTATAGGGATCGGTGGCGCTGCGCTTGAAGCCGGAGGAAAAGGCCGGCATCAGCGCGGCCATCGCCTTTGCCGCCTGCTCCTGCGCAAGACTGAACTGCTTGGCCATGGCCTCCGTGGCGGCGCCATTCTGTGCCTGCATCATCATGTCGAAGAGTGGCAGCATCGAAGTCCCTTTCCCCGCTAGAGCGTGATGCCGAAAAGTGTAGGCGGTTTTCGGATGACATCACGCTCTACTTCTTTGATTCTAGAGCGGATTCAGATTTTAGGTCGATTCGACCTAAAATCATCCGGCTCTAGGAGGCCGCTTCGGAATCAGGCGGCGCTTGATTCCGATAGTATAGCGGAAAAAAGAGGGCGCATACCGGTTTCTGCCGTGAACTCGCTAGGCCGCGACGGCAGATAACCGCCTATCAGTATTGATATTCCTCGAAGATCGGTTCGACAGACTGGTTCCAGCGGCCATTGTAGAGCATCAGCAGATCGTCAGCGAGCGTACCCTTCTTGGCAAGCACCTCGTCGAGCGGCGAAAGGAAGACGGTTTCGTCCTGGCCGTCGCCATTCAAGCGATTGCGGTTCTTCAGGCCAAGGCGCGAAATGCCGACCACTTCGCGTGCAATATCAAGCAGACCGTGGGCCTTGATGGAAGCCTTCAAGCCCTGCGCCGGCACCGCGTCACGTAGTGCGTTGACCTCTTGGAAATTCCAATCCTTGGTCAGCTCGTCGGCCGCCGTCAGCGCTTCATCGTCATAGAGCAGGCCGACCCAGAAGGCCGGCAACGCACAGATGCGGCGCCACGGGCCACCGTCCGCGCCGCGCATTTCGAGGAAGCGCTTGAGGCGGACATCCGGGAAGAGGGTGGAGAGATGGTTCGTCCAATCGCCCATCGTCGGTTGCCAATCGGCGATTTCGCCCTTCAGCGCTCCATCCATGAACTGACGGAAAGTGACATGCGTACAGTCGTGATAACGGCCGTCGCGAACGACGAAATACATGGGAACGTCGAGCGCCCACTTCACATAGTCTTCGAAGCCGAAATCGTCGCGGAACGTGAAATCGAGCAGGCCGCCGCGGCGGTTGTCGGTATCTTTCCAGATTTCGCCACGCCAGGACGAAAGTCCGTTCGGCTTGCCCTCGGTGAAGGGAGAGGAGGCAAAGAGCGCCGTTGCCAGCGACTGCAGTTTCATCGACACGCGCATCTTGCGGCGCATATCCGCTTCCGAGGAAAAGTCGAGATTCACCTGGATGGTGCAGGTGCGATACATCATATCGAGACCCATGGTGCCGACCTTCGGCATGTAGCGGGTCATGATGTCGTAGCGCGATTTCGGCATGCGCGGCGTTTCGGCAAGGGTCCACTTCGGGCTGCCGCCGACACCGAGGAAACGGATGCCCATCGGTTCGGCGATCTCGCGCACCGTCGCCAGATGGTTGTTGGATTCCTTGCAGGTCTGGTGGATGGTTTCGAGCGGCGCGCCGGAAAGCTCGAACTGACCGCCCGGCTCGATCGAGATCGCGCCCATGCCCGTGGGTTCGCCGAGCCCGATGATGTTGTCGCCGTCCATGATCGGATCCCAGCCGCTCTTCTTCTGCAGTCCCGTGAGGAGCGCGGAAATGCTGGCTTCGCCGAAATAGGGGACCGGGCTGTTGTCGGCGCGAAAGAACACGAATTTCTCGTGCTCGGTGCCGATACGGAATTTCTCCTTCGGCTTGTTGCCGGCGGCCAGATAGGCCGTCATTTCCGAGACCGAGGAGAGCGGAGTCTGGTCGGTGGTATCGCGCGCCATGGTATTACCTTAGATCTCGGAGAAGAGCCCGCGCCAGCCGCAGGTCAATTGGAGGGTGATTGACGCGGATTGACGTACGGTGCAAGTGAATTTCTTTCAAGGGTCGTTCAAAAAAATAGGATTTTATGTCTCGCAAGCGCATCACGCCAGTGGCAGGCACAAGCATATTTGCACAAGCGTTCAAGACGCCTCTCTATTCACGCCGCTAGTGTTGCTTCCGCTGACATCAAGCGGAGCACATCGATGAACGGTCCGAACGCCCTTTACTATTCCATACTGACACTGCTGCTTGCCTCGGTGGTCATCATGGGCAGCCCAGGCCCGTCCACGATCAGCGCGACAGCGATGGGCGCCGCCTATGGTTTCAGGCGGTCGCTCGCTTACGTTTCCGGTCTCATCGCAGGCACCGTAGCGGTCTTGCTGGCCGTCGCCGCCGGCGTCGTTGCGATTCTGCTGTCCGTGCCCCACGGCGCATTGCTGCTGACGGTGGTTTCCGCCGTCTATATCCTCTACCTCGCCTTCAAGATCGCCACGGCGCCGCCGCTGTCTCGCTGCGACGATCACGTTACGGCGCCTGCCTTTTCTGGTGGTTTCCTGCTCGCCGTCGCCAATCCCAAGGCCTATCTGGCGATCGCTGCCGTCTTCGCCACTGTCAGCCTGTTTCAGGATCGGCGGCTGCTCGACGCCACCGTCAAGATTGCGCTGCTCACGGCGATGATCGTTGCCATTCACATGGTTTGGCTGCTCGTCGGTGCTTCGCTATCCCGTTTCCTCCGAGATCCGAAGATCTCGCGGATCGTCAACATCTCGCTCGCAATCCTGCTGGTCGTTGCGACCATCGTTGCAGTCTTGGAGTAAAGGGTCAGTTCCAGTCGCCGATTGCGGCTTGGATTACCGCCATGGCGGCAACGGCGGCCGTATCGGCGCGCAGGATGCGCGGCCCGAGCGGAATGGCGGTGACGAAATCGAGGCTGCGTAAGAGGGCACGCTCCTCTTCCGAAAAGCCGCCTTCGGGGCCGACCAGCAGCGCCAGATGGTTTTCTTTTACCTGCGTCAGCAGCGGCAGCGGATTTTGTCCGGTATCGCCTTCGTCGCAATAGATGATGCGGCGCTCGCGCGGCCAGCTTGCCAATAGATCGGCAAGCTTAACCGGCTCGGCGACGTCGGGAATGCCAAGAATGCCGCATTGCTCGGCAGCCTCGATGACGTTGGCCTTGACCTTGTCGAGATTGGTGATCTTCCCTTGCACATGCTGTGTCATGACCGGCTGCAGCAGGCCGGCACCCATCTCCACGGCCTTCTGAACGAGGTAGTCGAGGCGCCCAACCTTCAGCGGCGCGAAGAGATAATGCAGATCGGACGGGGCCGGCTGCGGGCGTGTCTCCTCGATCGGCGTCAGCAGGATGCGCTTGCGGGTGGGGAAGGAGACACTAACTTTCCACTCTCCGTCGCGGCCGTTGAAGATCAGGAGTTCGGCGCCATCCTCCATGCGCAGCACATTGGCGAGATAGTTGAACTGATCATGATCCGTCTCGATGGCAGTACCTGCCTTGATGTCGGACGTCACATACAGCCGCTGCATGCGGAAATTGGCGCGCATGGATAATTCCCGGAATTACTTAGAACAATGAGATAGAGCGGTTCGAAGGCCGGTGGGAACCGAACCGCTCTAAATGAAGAGCGCGACCATAACCCAATAAACGACGGCGGCAAGCAGGGCTGCGACCGGCACGGTGATTGCCCAGGCGGCGATGATGGTCATGAAATGCGAGCGGCGCACGAGCCGGCGGCGATGAATCTCATCGGGATTGCGCTCATCGGTGGCTTCCGGCTCACTCCAGGGTATGCCCGCCGCCTCGGCCTTTTTGCGCATATAGTCAAATCGCCGCTTGGAACGGACGGTTGACCACTCGCGAAAGAAGCCGACGCCAAAGACTGCGCCAACGGTAATGTGGGTCGAACTCACCGGGAAACCGAACCAGGCGGCCACGATGACGGTGAGGGCCGCAGACACGGCGACGCAATAGGCCCGCATAGGATTGAGTTTGGTGATCTGCTCGCCGAGAAGACGAATAAGCCGCGGGCCGTAAAGCAGAACGCCGACGGAGATGCCGCAGCCGCCGATCATGACCACCCAGAAGGGAGCCTTTTGGGTCGTCGTTTCAGCGAAGACATTCAGCGAGCCGCCAAGTCCGATATCGCGGACGATCGCGGCCAGTGGCCCGATCGCGTTGGCGACGTCGTTGGCGCCATGCGCGAAGGACATCAGGGCTGCCGAACAGATCAGCGGCAGGCGGAAAAGCTTGCGCAGCGAGCTATTCTTGTTTTCCAGCCCGACCGATTGCGCCTTTACCAGCGGTCGCGCCCCGAGCCCGACGATGATGCCGACCGCGAGGCCGATCGTCAGATTGAGGATACTGGGTATCGCGCCTTTGGGTTCGAGCTGGACCACGAGATAGCCTGAGAAGGCACCGGCCATCAGCCCAATCAGGATGGGAATCCAGTATCTGGCGGCGGCGATCTTGTCGTCGCGATAGATGATGCAGGTCTCGATGAAATAGAGGATGCCGGCGGCGATGGCACCGCCGAGAAAGGGCGTTACAACCCAGCCTGCGGAAATGGCCGCCAGCGTGTTCCAGTTCACGAGCTCGGGGCCGACAGCGGCTGAACCTGCGCCGACAACGGCGCCGACGATCGTATGCGTGGTCGAAACGGGCGCTTTCAGCCAGGTGGCGAAATTGATCCATAGGGCTGCGGCGAGAAGTGCCGCCATCATCAGCCAGGCAAGCTTGCCGACACTGATGATGCGGTTGGTGTCGACGATATGGGTCGAGATTGTGTTGATGACCGGGCCGCCGGCGATCGTCGCGCCGAGAATCTCGAAAATCGCCGCCATGACGAGCGCCTGCGCCATGGTAATCGCCCGCGCACCGACGGCGGCGCCGACATTGTTTGCGACGTCCTTCGCGCCGATGTTCATGGCCATGTAGCCGGCAAGCGCCACCGCGGCAAAGATCAGTGTGGCCCCCGGTTGGTCGAGCACGTAGATACCGGCAAAGACCATGGCGAGGCCGAGAAAGATCAGGCCGATGCCCGGCGCCACCAGGCGCCTCGTGACGTGATGGGTCGCGTCCTCGACATAGGTGAATTTGTCGAGGTCCTTGTCGAGCGTCCTTTTTGCAGGCGTGGCCGGTCGGTCGGGCATTCAATTCCCTGGATCAAAACTCTCGTATTGCGCTGACCGATGAGGCGCGCAATATCTGCCAGGCACACTGGCACAGTTTTTTGTGACGAATGTGGCTTATTTCGCCTGGATCGCAGCGGAAGCTGCCGTCATCCGCTCGGCGAAGGCAAGAATGAGATCGTGCAGCTCCGGTTCGCGAACACGTTCGGCGGCTTCCTCGAAGGAGACCCACTCCATGGAGCGCTCGCCCTTTTCCTTGAAGTTCTTGACGAGTTCGCTGACTTCGAGGGCATAGACCTGCACCCGGCACGGCACCTGAATGCCGTCCTTCAGCAGCTTGTCATAGCCGAACGAGCCGAGCGGCTCGGTTTCCACCACACCGCGCACACCTGCCTCTTCATAGGCCTCACGGGCGGCGACCTCGTGGGAGAGCTTGCCCGGCATCGGCCATCCCTTGGGGATGACCCAACGACCGGTGTCGCGGCTGGTCAGCAACAGCATCTCAAATTGACCCGTCTTCTTCTTCACCCGATAGCAGAGCGCAGCATATTGCTGTCGCGGCGGACGCCGAAACATGAGTTGCACATCATTTGCTATACGGCTGAGAAAGGCCAATTGTCGGTTCACCTTTAGGAGTTGGAGTGACGGCTTGATTCTATATTATCACTTTGGGGAAAAATTTTGCGTTCCACAGAACGCTATATGGTATTTCCCCACATATTTATTGAGTGCTACGTAGATAAAAATACAAAGATTTGCCTTCTGATATTCGCCAACGCTTATGCTGAAAGCGACATTCCACAGCGTTTCCGTGCCGCAGATGGCGCAATTGCTTGGATGTGGCTGCTATCGTTTTGGAAAGAGAGAAAAAATTTATTATGTCCGGACGCATCCCGCCTCGACGCTTGCCGCCTTTGAACGCGCTGCGTGCCTTCGATGCGGTGGCGCGCTGCGGCAGCATTCTGAAGGCGGCTGATGAGCTTGGCGTCGTGCGCGGGGCTATCAGGCAGCAGCTGACCCTGCTGGAGGTACATTTTGGTGTGCCCCTGTTCGACCGGGAGAATGGCCGGCTGGTGCTGACAGCGAAGGGCCGGGCATTCGCCGATTCCGTTGGCGTCGCCTTTGGCATCCTGACGCGGGCCTCCGCCGAACTTTCCGTTGGCCAACGGCGGTCGATCCGGCTCGGCGTTCCCTCGGCCTTTGCCGTCTGGTGGCTGATGCCGCGTCTCGCGGCGCTTCAGGCGGCACTTCAGGATATCGATATCGACATCGTGCCGATGGCTACGGTCGAGCCGCTTGCCAAGCGCGCCGACCTGGAAGCGGTCATCATGGGCGGCGAATACCGGCCGATGCGCGATATCACGGCCATTCGTTTCATGGAGGATGAGTTCGGTCCCGTCACAACGCCAGATATCGCCGATCGCCTCGGGCTTGCCAGTGGGGTTTCGGCACTTGCCGGAGCCGTCGGCCTTGCCAGCCGTTCCGCCCCGAGCCTGTGGGAGGATTGGTTTGCCGAAAGCGGTCGCGCGCCCATCCCCTTTGCCGTCGATCGCGAATTCGAGGATCTGCTGCTTGCAATCGGCGCCGCCCGCTCGGGCCTCGGGGTCGCCGTCGCCCCACGCACCGCCATTGGCGAGGATATCGATCGCGGTACTCTGGTCGCCCCCTTCGGCTTCATCCGTAGGCCGGCGGGCTACAGCCTCAGCATTCGCAGCGGCGACGTGAAGGACCCGGCACTGGTACGATTGGCGGATTGGCTAAGCGAGACAGGGGCCGAACCGGCTTAGCAAAACATCAAAACGAAGCGCATCGACATGGCAGATTTTCTGCCATACAGCGCATTGCAATGTCCATCGACACATCCTTTGCGATCATGCCAGATCGCGGCATCGAACCAACCGGCAGGAGCGCATCATGGATCAGTCTTCTTCTCTTTCGCGTATCGACTGGGTGGCGCGCAGCTGTCGTCTGCTGGCGGCCACAGCAGCGGAGTTTCGTAACACAAAACCCTTTGCCGGCCTCACCATCGGCACCGGCATACACCTCGAGCCGAAGACGGTTGCGCTGCTGATGACGCTGCGTGCCGGCGGCGCCGATCTCGTCTGCACCGGCAATCTCAACAGCACCCAGCCGGAAACGGTGGACTATCTGCGCGCTCAGGGCATCAAGGTCTTTGCGACGCAGACCCGCGACGCAGAGGAGCATGGTGCAAGCCTCGATGCGATCCTGGCGGAAAAGCCTGACCTGCTGCTCGACAATGGCGGCGATCTCTTCGCCCGCGTGGCCGATAGGCCCCATGCCAACCTGCTTGGCGGCACCGAGGAAACCACATCCGGCCGCACCCGCCTGATGCCGATGCGCGATAAGCTCAACATACCGATCCTCGTCATCAACGATAGCCCGATCAAACAGTTCGCCGAAAACCGGCATGCCGTCGGGCAAAGTCTGTTCGAGAGCTATCTGCGCTTCACCAACCGTTCCACCAACGGTAAACGTGTGACCGTCTTCGGCTACGGCGCTTGTGGCAAGGGCACGGCGGCGTGCTTCCGCAACGCATTCGCCGCCGTTAGCGTCGTCGATATCGATCCGGTGACCACACTCGAAGCTCATCTCGATGGCTTCACAACGCCGCCGCGTGAATTAGCGATCCGCTCTGCCGATGTGCTGGTCACCGTGACGGGCTATCCGGACATTATCACGGTTGCCGATCTGCCCTCGATCAAGGACGGTGCGATCCTGATGAATGGCGGCCACTTTCCGCATGAGATCGATGTCGAAGGCTTCCGCAGCAGTCCCGATGTTGTCGGCGTCGATCGCTACGAGGCTGAGCAGATCGAGACTGTTTGCATGCGAGACGGCCGAGCCTTCCATATTCTCGGCGGCGGTCACATGGCCAATCTGGCCGGCCCGCGTCCGCTGGGGAATACCGTCGAATCCATGGATCTCGGCTTCGCCCTGCAGGCGCGATGCCTGGAGCGGGTCGCCAAGGGCGGCCTCGGCAAGGAGGCCTGCGTCATCCCCGTTCCCGCCGAGATCGACGCCTTGGTTGCGTCGGCCTATCTCGACCTGGCGCGATAGGCATCAGGCTCTGGACAGCACCTGCGGCAGCAATCTGTCGTAGAGTGCCGCCATCTCGTCGCTGAAGCAGCAGAAGATGATCTCATCGAAAGCGCCATGCTTGCTCTCGGCAAGGGTGGTGCGGATCGCAATCCCAGCCGCCGGCTCGGCGGGAAAGCGATAAACGCCGGTGGAGATGGCCGGGAAGGCAATGGTTTTGAGCGCACGTTCCCGGGCAAGGCTAAGGCTGTTGCGATAACAGCCGGCAAGCAGCTCTTCCTCGTTATGATCGCCACCGTTCCAGACAGGGCCGACGGTGTGGATCACATGCCGTGCCGGCAGGCGGTATCCCATGGTGATCTTCGCTTGCCCGGTTCTGCAGCCGTTCAGGCTCCGGCATTCGGCAAGGAGATCCGATCCGGCAGCACGATGGATCGCGCCATCGACGCCCCCGCCGCCCAGCAGGGTGCTGTTGGCTGCATTGACGACGGCATCGACCGGAAGCTTGGTGATATCGCCAAGAACGACGGTGAAGCGCACCTTCGAATTCGGCGCGACATCGGAACGAATGATCTCAGGCGCGGCCATGACGGTCTCCTCGATCCTCAAAAGGGTTCTCATCGCTCCCAATAGGGAACAGGCCCGTAAAGTTCCGCCAGAAAATCGATGAAGACGCGCACTTTTGCCGGCAGGAATTGTCGGCTGGGGTAAACGGCCGAAAGCGTGACGTTGTGCGAGCCCTCATAGGCCGGGAGCACCTGGACGAGGCGGCCGTCGCGCAGTTCCGGCCCGATATCCCAGGTCGAGCGCAGCGCAATGCCGAGGCCGGCAATGACGGCTTCGCGTACGACCTCGCTGGAATTGGTGATGAGCCTGCCCTCTGGCCGAAAGATCAGGCTGCCTTTCGGCCCCTCCAACCGCCACGGATCGAGATTGTGCGCCGGTAGGCAGATATGCCGGCGCAGATCGTCGATATCCTCGGGCATGCCATGGGCATCGATGTAGGCAGGGGAGGCGCAGAGCACACGGCGCACCGGCGCCAGCCTGCGCGCGACAAGGCTGGAATCCGTCAGCTCGGCAATGCGGATGGCAAGATCGAAACCGCCGCCGACGATATCGACGAATTCGTCGCTGAGAACGAGGTTGAGCGCCAGTTCGGGATGGGCCTGCATGAAGGATTTCAGATGCGGCGCGATGTGGAGACGGCCGAAGGACGTCGGGGCGGAGATTTTCAGCGTGCCGTGCATCTGGGAGGAGCGCCCGGCAATGTAGGCTTCCGCCTCTTCCAGCCCGGCGAGGATGGCGAGCACGCGGTCGTAGAAGCCCTGGCCCGCTTCCGTCAGCGAAATCTGCCGTGTGGTGCGCTGCAGGAGCCGGGTGCCGAGCCTGTCTTCAAGGCGCTTGATGCGCTTGGAAATGACGGCCGGCGAAAAACCGAGAGCACGACCCGTCAGCGACATGCTACCGGTCGCCACGACGCTGGCGAAGATTTCGAGATCTCCCAAATTGGTCATGCAGAATTATTCCCTGTTTTGGAATAAGTGCTTATCATTTGCTCCAAACTTGGGAAAGCGCTAAGCCTATAATGCACCTAGAGCCGGATGATTTTAGGTCGGATCGACCTAAAATCTGAATCCGCTCTAGAATAGAAAAGTAGAGCATGATGTCGTCCGAAAACCGATCACACTTTTCGGCAGCATGCTCTAAAAGGGGCTGTATCCGACGGGTGCAGGAGGAGGACGGCATGGCCGAGGCCATTTCATTTCTGGAGCCGCGTGCGGATGTTCTGGCGCGCCGAGGTGCGATCGTCGCCGATTTGACCGATCTGCTGGCCCCGGAGTGTCTGATCCACGAGCCGCGCGAACTCGTGCCCTTCGAAACCGACGCCTTCGTGTCCTATCGCCGCCTGCCGCTCGCCGTTGCCCTGCCGCGCTCGACAGCGGAAGTGGCTGCGGTCATGAAATATTGCCATCGCTACGGCATTCCCGTCGTTCCGCGCGGCGCCGGCACCTCGCTTTCCGGCGGCGCGATACCCCAGGAAGATGCCGTCGTCCTCGGCCTCTCCAAGATGAACCGCATCCTCGATATCGATTACGCCAATCGCACGGCGACCGTGCAGGCGGGGGTGACGAACCTGCATGTCTCCGAAAGCGTCTCGGCCGACGGATTCTTTTACGCGCCTGACCCGAGCTCGCAGCTTGCCTGCACCATCGGCGGCAATATCGGCATGAATTCCGGCGGTGCGCACTGTCTGAAATACGGCGTCACGACCAATAATCTCCTCGGCGTCAAGCTTGTCCTGACTGATGGCACCGTCATCGATCTCGGCGGCAAGGGGCTAGATGCGGCGGGCTACGATCTGCTCGGTCTGGTCTGCGGCTCGGAAGGCCAGCTCGGCATCGTCACCGAGGCAACGGTGCGGCTCATCGCCAAGCCGGAGGGCGCCCGGCCGGTACTCTTCGGTTTCGACAGTTCCGAAGAGGCGGGCGCCTGCGTCGCCGATGTCATCGCTGCCGGCATCGTGCCTGTCGCGATCGAATTCATGGACAAGCCGGCGATCGAAATCTGCGAGGCCTTCGCCAAGGCCGGCTATCCCCTCGATGTCGAAGCTCTCCTGATCGTCGAGGTCGAAGGCTCCGAGGCGGAAATGGACGATATGCTTGCGAGCATCGTCGCCATTGCCCGCACTCACAAGGTCAGGACCGTGCGCGAATGCCAGTCGGCAACCGAGGCGGCCCTGATCTGGAAGGGCCGGAAGTCGGCCTTCGGCGCCACCGGCCGCATTGCCGATTACATCTGCATGGACGGAACCGTGCCGCTGAGCCAGCTCTCTTATGTGCTGAAGAAGACGGGCGAGATCGTTGAGGGCTATGGTCTGCGTGTCGCCAATGTCTTCCATGCCGGCGACGGCAACATGCATCCGCTGATTCTCTTCAATGCCAACGACGCCGAAGATGCCGCCAAGGCGGAAGCGGCGGGCAACGATATCTTGCGGCTCTGCGTCGATGCCGGAGGTTGCCTCACCGGCGAGCACGGCGTCGGCATCGAGAAGCGCGACCTGATGCGCCACCAATATGCCGATGTCGATCTCGCGCAGATGATGTCGGTGCGCGCAGCCTTCGATCCCGGCTGGATACTTAACCCATCCAAGGTCTTCCCGCTCGACGGACGCAACGCCGCATGACCGAACTTCATCCGAGAACCGAGGAGGAAGCCGCCTCCATCATCGGCGATCATATGGCACGCGGCGCGGCCCTAGCAATCGTCGGCGGCAACACGCGATCCGGCTTCGGCAATGCGGTCCCGTCCGAAGCGGTGCTCTCGTCACTTGGCCTGACCGGCATCGTCGCCTACAATCCAGGGGAGATGGTGATGACGGCCCGCGCCGGCACGCCGGCCGCCGAGATCGAGGCCGCTCTTGCCGAGGCCGGCCAGATGATGGCCTTCGAACCGATGGATCACAGGCCGCTGATGGCAACCGAAGGCGAGCCGACGATCGGCGGCATTTTCGCAGCCAATGTCTCTGGCCCGCGCCGTTTCGTCAGCGGTGCGGCGCGCGATAGCCTGCTCGGCGTCCGTTTCGTCAATGGCAAGGGCGAGATCGTCAAGGCTGGCGGGCGGGTGATGAAGAACGTCACCGGTCTCGATCTCGTCAAGCTGATGGCCGGTTCGCACGGAACGCTCGGCCTTTTGACCGAAGTAACGTTCCGCGTGCCGCCGAAGCCGAAGGCAGAGGAGACGGTCGTTCTCTCCGGTCTCAACGATGCGGAGGCCGCCAATGCGATGGCCGCGGCCATGGCTCTGCCGCTCGAGGTATCGGGCGCCGCCCATTTGCCGCTGACCGTCTCCTGGTCTTTTCTCGACGGCAAGCTGCCGCAGGGGGAGGCGACTGTGCTGCGCGTCGAGGGTCTTCCGGGTTCCGTCTCGGTCCGGGGTGAAAAGCTTGCTGCCGCCATGGGCCGGCTCGGCTCGGTGAAGCGCCTTGAGGAGGATGACAGCCGCAGGCTCTGGCGCGAAATCCGCAATGTGAAGCCCTATGCCGATGGTACGACGCGCCCCGTTTGGCGTGTGTCCGTGGCACCCAGTATCGGCCACCAGCTCGTCGCAGCACTTCGCCTGGAAGAAGGCGTGGATGCCTATTATGATTGGCAGGGCGGGCTCGTCTGGATGCGCATGGAAGCCGGACCGGAAGGTGATGTGCTCAGGCGCTACATTCATGCCTTGGGCGGCGGACATGCCACCTTGATGCGCGCCACCCCTGCCCACCGTGCGACGACGCAGGCCTTCCAGCCGCAACCCGAAGCCGTGGCCCTGCTGTCTGCGCGCGTGAAGGAAAAATTCGATCCGGCCGGAATTTTCAATCCGGGGAAGATGGCGTAATGAAATCTGGTTCCTGCCGGCGATGGCCCCTCACCCTAACTCTCTCCCCGCGGGCGGGACGAGGGGACGACCTCGTTTGCGGCGGCTTATCGGCTCGAGAGAGGTTGAGAAGTGACGGAGGATGCGCCAATCCCCTTCTCCCCGTCAAAACGCGGAGAAGGTGGCCGATAGGCCAGATGAGGGGCGCGGTCTTGCTCGAACGGGGACATGGGTAAATGCAAACCAATTTCACGCCCGAACAGCTTGCCGACCCGCATGTGGCCGAATCCGAGGCGATCCTGCGCAAATGCGTGCATTGCGGCTTCTGCACCGCCACCTGTCCTACCTATGTGACGCTCGGCAACGAACTCGACAGTCCGCGTGGACGCATTTACCTCATCAAGGACATGCTAGAAAACGGTCGGGCAGCCGATGCCGAGGTGGTGACGCATATCGATCGCTGTCTGTCCTGCCTAGCCTGCACGACGACCTGTCCGTCCGGTGTCGACTATATGCACCTGATCGACCATGCGCGTGTCCATGTCGAGAACACCTATAAGCGCCCGCTGATGGATCGGCTGACCCGCAATGTGCTGGCAGCCGTCTTGCCTTATCCCGGCCGTTTCCGGCTGGCCTTGCGGCTTGCGAATTTTGGCCGGCCGTTCAAGGGGCTGTTGAGACGCGTTCCGGCCTTAAAGGCTTTCGCCGCCATGCTCGATCTCGCGCCCCGCAGCATTCCCGCGCCGTCGCCTTTTGCAAAACCGGGGCTGCATGTAGCGCAGGCCGAGCGCCACGGTCGCGTGGCGATCCTGACGGGCTGCGCCCAGCCGGTGCTCGATCCCGAAATCAACGCAGCCACCATCCGCCTGCTGACGCGCCTCGGCGTTGAGGTCGTGGTGCCGGAAGGGGAGGTCTGCTGCGGTTCGCTGGTTCATCACATGGGCCGCGAGGAACAGGCGCTCGCAGCTGCCCGCGCCAATGTCGATGTGTGGCTGCGTGAGATCGAGGCCCGAGGGCTGGACGCGATCATCATCACCGCGTCGGGCTGTGGCACGACGATCAAGGACTATGGGCATATGCTGCGCCTCGATCCGGCCTATGCGGAAAAGGCTGCGAGGATTTCAGCTCTCGCCAAGGACATCACGGAATATCTCGCAAGCCTGGATCTCCCGTCGCATATGCCGCGCGGCATCGCGGTCGCCTATCATTCCGCCTGCTCCATGCAGCACGGGCAGAAGATCACCATGGCGCCGAAGCTCTTGCTGAAAGCCGCGGGCTTTACGGTGCGCGACCCGGCGGAAGGGCATCTGTGCTGTGGTTCGGCCGGCACCTACAACATCATGCAGCCGGAAATTTCGGCCGAGTTGAAGGCGCGCAAGGTCAGAAACATCGAGGCGACGAAAGCCGATATCATCGCGACGGGCAATATCGGCTGCATCACGCAGATCGCGACGGGAACGGGCATTCCCATCCTGCATACGGTGGAATTGCTGGATTGGGCCTATGGCGGCGAAATGCCTGTGAAACTGAAGGGCCTGCAGCCGGCCGCCGCTTAGAGCATTTCCGGGAAAAGTGTAGAGCGGTTTTCCGTCCGGAATTGCGTACTAATGCAGCTTGTCCGGCGCGGGTAGGCGATGAGCCTGCCATTCGACTTCGAACCGATCGGCGGCAATGCGCGTCATGCTGATGCGATCCTGCCCTTCCTCGAAGAAAATGCCATCCACCAGGCCGGTAATGCCATCGTAAAATGAGCCTTCGACGAGGCTGGTGATCTCCAGCATGTCACGTCCCACTGCAGTAAAATCGACAACCGACATGCATTGCCGGCGACCATCGGCAAACACATCGATCAGCCGCGGAACATCGCCGGCGATATCGACCTCATAATAAACGATGACCGGCTCCTCGTTTTCCGGATGGATCCAGTCGCAACGATAGTAAGAGAAGCTCATGCGTTGGATCATAGCACAAGACCCCCCATGCCTGAACCGGTTTGAGGGATCGATTGCGACTTCAGCCTGAGGAACGTCAGAAGTTGAACGACACGCCAAAGTTGAGAGCGTGGGTGAAAACCTTGGTCTTCAGCGTGTCGCCGCTGTCGATCGAGACGTTGTTCACGAAGTTGTAGTTGCCCTTGTATTCGACGAAGGTCGACCAATGCTTGGCGAATTGGTAGCTGACGCCCGCCTGCGCCTGCAGCGAAGCGCCGCCGAACTGGTAGTCGAAGGTCGTGCCCGACGAGCGGGTGACTTCGACATGCGGCACGTTGATGCCGGCGCCGAGGCCGACATAGGGCGTCCAGTTGCGGCTCGGATCCTGGAAGCGGTAGAGCGCGTTCAGCGTCAGCATGTTCAGGCCGTCGGTGAACTCGAAATGCGACCAGCCGGGCGTATTGCCGAGATCGCCATAGACTTTCGCATGGGTATAATCGAGCGACACGCCCCAGTTCGGCTTGTCGAACTGGTCAAGCCACCAGATGCCGCGGAAGCCGAAATAGGGCGGCATCTTGAAGGATTTTCCGGACCAGTTGGGGTCGAAATCAGCGCCGTCCGACGTGGTCACATTGCTGCCCGTTGCGCCCTGTATGCCGCCGTAAGCGGAAAACTGCATCTCGGCCGAGGCAGAGCTTGCGGCAAAGATGAATGCGGAAGTCGCAAGCGCGGCGAGGGCCGGCTGCTTGATGCGAAATGCACGATGCATATGAAATCCCCGGATGCCAAAGTGCTGCCATCTAAGCGTGCTTCCATGACACTTCTATTGCAGTCATGGGTGAACAGGCACGGCTTAGGCGGGAAAACTGACGGTAAACTGAAGGCGACGAGCCATTTTTCGGCGGGACATCGTGATAAGTTTCAGGCTGTAACACCGGCGCAACAGTGTCTCCATCCGCGCCTGCACGCAATAAACTATTGCAAGCGATACGGGCGCCTTCCCCGGCGCGAATGATGTCATGCCAGGGAAGAGCGCCCGCTATGTTGGTGCCTGATTCGGGTCGGATTCTATCAGCCGCCGAACAGCGTCCTCAGCACATCGACGCCGCGATCCTGATAGCTGACTTCGCCTTGCTTGTTGCCGGGGCCAACGACGATGACCTTGGTGCCGACGGGGACGCGATCATAGAGATCCATCACGTCCTTGTTCATCATGCGGATGCAGCCGGAGGACATGTTAAGGCCGATGCTCCAGGGCTGGTTGGTGCCATGGATGCGGAAGGCGGTGTCGTTGCCGTTGCGATAGAGATACATGGCGCGTGCGCCGAGCGGATTGTCCTCGCCACCTTCCTGGTAGGCCGGCAGTTTGTGGCCCTTCTTGGCTTCGCGAACGATCATTTCCGGCGGCGGCGTCCAGCCGGGCCATTCCGCCTTGCGGCCGACCTTGACGACGCCGGACCAGCCGAAACCATCGCGGCCGACGCCGATGCCATAGCGTCTTGCGCGGTTATTGCCTTCGACGAGGTAGAGATACTTGTTGTTGGTGTCGACGATGACGGTGCCCGGCTCCTCGTTCGTCGCCAGCCGCACCATCCGCCGCTGGAACTGCGGCTTCACCTGGCCCTGCGGCTCCATTGCGACCCGGATCACGTCGGTGCGGGCGACCGGCGCCGTAATAGGTGTCGAAGCGGTGAAGGCTGCTGCGTTCGATGCTGCAAGAAGACACGCCGCGACGACACCTGCCGTCACGATCGACAATGCTGCTTTCATAATTGGCATTCCCCTCGTTGAATCCGGTAGGAAATTACCGGAACCAACGAAGGGATCAAGATCAAAATGACCAATGTTGGGTACGTTCAGGAAGAACTGCCCTCTTGTCTGTCGCCGATCAGACTATAGTCTGAACTATAGTGGAGGGTTTTCCCATGCGGCGAATACTGCCCCTCCAATGGAGTAGTATCGCGCACAGGGTGGGACTTTTTTCGAGATTACATGACGGTGACGCGGGTGCCGACCTTTACGCGGTTGTAGAGATCGATGACATCCTCGTTGCGAAGGCGGATGCAGCCGGAGGAGACGGCATTGCCGATGGTCCAGGGGGCGTTGGTGCCATGGATGCGATAGAGGGTGGAGCCGAGATACATGGCGCGTGCGCCGAGCGGATTGCCTTCCCCGCCTTCCATGTGCGCCGGCAGATAATGGCCCTTGGCGGCTTCGCGTGAGATCATCTCGGCCGGCGGCGTCCAATCCGGCCATTCCTGCTTGCGGGTAACTGTGTGGGCGCCGGCCCATTCGAAGCCCGGCTTGCCGACGCCGACGCCATAGCGCCGCGCCTTGCCGTCATCCATCACCAGATAAAGGAAGCGGTCGTTGGTATCGATGACGATGCTACCGGGCTTTTCCTTGGTCTGGTAGTCGACGATCTGCGGCAGGAACTGCGGATCGATCTGGCCCCGGACTGCCGGATATTGCGGGCGGGCCATGGCGACCTGCTGCACAGCCGGGCGCGCAAACAGCCCGCGCGGCTGCACGACCTGACGCACCTGCGGATTGGCCGGCTGCTCCATTCTGGGATCGACTGCGCGCCGCGCCATTGGGCGGGGATAGACGACCGGCTGCACGTTGCCGCCACCGAGCTGCATCACCCAGGGGGCGGTCAGATCGGGACTGACGATGACAGGCGGGCGCGACTGATAGCGATCGTCGGCAAAGGCGGTGGAGGCAAGCAGGCTCAGGGCGCCGGCGGCACACAGAACGGCATGTTTCATCATCGGACAAACTCTCTACACATGGGCCGAAGATGGGCGCGAAGCACCCGGTCGAAACAATGGTGCCACTTGCACGCGAGCGAATGGTAAACATCTATTCATCAAAATGCCGCGAAGCCGATAAAGCTTTGTCAGGGTTACCGCCTGGTTTGGAAAGATGGTTTGCAAGTGGTAAATCATGAATCGGAATGCGCGGTCGTCGAAGTCAGTCTATGAATTTAAGCATTTGATTGATCTCAATTTATCCGATAGTGGCTTACCGGTTTCCGGTAGCGCGTGCTGAAATAGGGGACGAATCGCGAAAATGGCCGAAACGGGCATCATCACCGGTGAAGATGGCAAGGACCGCTGCTTCTGGCACGGCAATCTGCCGGAGTATCAGCACTATCACGACGAGGAATGGGGTCGGCCCGTCGTCAACGACATCAGGCTGTTCGAGAAAATCTGCCTCGAAGGCTTCCAGTCGGGCCTCTCCTGGCTGACGATCCTGCGCAAGCGCGAGAATTTCCGCGCCGCTTTTGCCGGCTTCGATTTCGAGAAGGTCGCCAAGTTCGGAGATGCGGATATCGAGCGCTGCCTCGCCGATGCCGGCATCATCCGCCATCGCGGCAAGATCGTCTCCACCATCAACAATGCCAATCGCGCCATCGAGCTGCGCGACGAATTCGGTTCGCTCGCCCGCTATTTCTGGAGCCATGAGCCGACCGCTGCCGAGCGCCCGGAGATCTTTGACCTTGCCCATCTTCGCGCAAATCCGACGACGGCGGCTTCGGTGCGGATTTCGAAGGATCTGAAGAAACGCGGCTGGACCTTTGTCGGCCCGACCACAGTTTATGCCTTCATGCAGGCCATGGGCCTGGTCAACGACCACATCGAAGGCTGCTATTGCCGGAAAGAGGTGGAGGCGATGCGTTGCGCATTGGTGCGGCCGTGAGAGCTGTGCTTCTCGGTCTTTCGCTGACGATGGTTGCGCTTTTTGGCGCCGCAGGCGCCCATGCTCAAAGTGATACCCAGCAACAGCAGCTGCCGCAGCTCGACCGTGGCGAAAAGCTTGAGAAGATCGCCCTGCCGGCCGTTCTCGAGAGGCTGACGGGCTGGACGAAGTTCGGCAAGGGCAAGGTCTACATGCTGCCGCTGAAGAAGGGTCAGCATGTGCGGATCACTTTCAGCTCCAAGAGCAAGTACGCCTATATGGCGATCTTCGATCTCTCGTCGAGCGGGGATGAATCCTTCTTCGGCACGGATGAAGACGGCAATACCGCCGACGTGACCCTCAATGAGGATACGACCTGGCTGCTCAAGCCCTATTATTCGCGCGTCACGCGCCGGCGCGGTCTCGGCGCGCCATACGAGATCCTCATCGATCCCAATCCGCCGGCCGCGCAGCAGGCGCCGGCCGATCAGCAGAAGGACCAGGGGCCGATGCTGTTTCCACCCCGTTCCAAGCAGGGGCAGTAGGGATTACTGCAACGCTTCGATCACGTCATGCAGCTCGCCGAGATGACCGATTTTGCGGAAACGCGGTGCGTCTGTCGGTTCCTCGACATGCTCGAACGACCATGTGAGCTCGTGCGGCACGAAGACGCCGTAGCTGCCGGCAGCGAGCGCCGGCACGATGTCCGATTTCAGTGAGTTGCCGATCATCATCGCCCGCTCCGGCCCGTCCCCCACCTTGGAGAAGATGCGGCGATAGGTCGACGCGTTCTTGTCTGAGACGATCTCGACGGCATCGAAGAGATCGCCGAGCCCGGATTGCGCAAGCTTGCGCTCCTGATCGAAAAGATCGCCCTTGGTGATCAGCACCAGCAGATATTTTCCCGAGAGGGCCTCCAGCGTCTGGCGCACATGCGGCAGTGTCTCGACGGGATGGGCAAGGAGATCGCGGCCGATATCGAGGATTTGGGCGATGACGGTCGATGGCACTTCGCCCTCGGTGATCTCAATGGCCGTCTCGATCATGGAGAGGGTAAAGCCCTTTATTCCGAAGCCGTAGTGACGAAGATTGCGCTTCTCCGCCTCCAACAGGCGTGCGGAGATGACGTCGCTTGGGGCGTGATCGGCAAGTAGCTCGGTAAATTGCAGTTCCGTCAGCCGGTAGAACTGTTCGTTCTGCCAGAGCGTGTCGTCGGCGTCGAAGCCAATTGTCGTTAGGGGGCGTTGCGTCATCGGGTGTGTCCGTTTTGCGCATCAGATAAAAACCGGAGTCTAATCCGCGCGCGCCTCGACGCAAGAGCATGCGTCGGTCACCGCATCGTGATCGGCCCGAGGTCTCGCGTTGAAAATGGTTTCGGGTGCATTATGTGCTTGTTGTCTCGATTGCCGCGGAGCCAGAGCCCCGGCCTCGACGACTGTCTTATGACCTCCCCAGGGCAGCGCCGACAGCGGCTGCCGTGCCGAGGCCAATCCATAGCTAAAAGATAAGCGTTCACCGGCCGGAAGCGTCTTCCGGCTGACCACAAGGGAATTTCTCCTATGCGTTACAATCAACTGGGCAATACCGGCCTGTTCGTCTCCGAACTCTGCCTGGGCACGATGACCTTCGGCGAAGCCAATCCCAACACTCCCTGGGGCTCGATCGCCGATGTTGACCAGGCGCTGGCCGACAAGATCGTAGAAGGCTCGCTTGCTGCCGGCGTCAATTTCATCGACACCGCCGACGTCTATTCCTTCGGCAATTCCGAAAAGCTGCTCGGCCAGGCCCTGAAGAACCTCGGCGTTCCCCGTAAGGATGTCGTCATCGCCACCAAGGTCTATGGCGTCATGGGCGACAAGCCGAACGATCGCGGCGCCTCGCGCGGTCATATCATGGACTCCGTGCAGGCCAGCCTGGATCGTCTGCAGACCGATCATATCGATCTCTATCAGATCCATGGAACGGATATCGTGACACCGATCGACGAGACGCTGCGGGCGCTGGATGATCTCGTTTCGCGCGGTCTGGTTCGCTATATCGGCGTTTCCAACTGGCAGGCATGGCGCATCGCCAAGGCGCTCGGTATTTCCGAACGCCGCGGCTTTGCCCGCTTCGAAACGGTGCAGGCCTATTATTCCATCGCAGGCCGCGATCTGGAGCGCGAGATCGTGCCTGTCATGGCTGAGGAAAAGCTGGGGCTGATGGTCTGGTCGCCGCTGGCAGGTGGTCTGCTCTCGGGCAAGTATGGTCCGGGCGCTCCCGGCAATGGCGAGGGACGGCGTGCGAGCTTCGATTTCCCGCCTGTCGACAAGGACCGCGCCTGGGCTTGCGTCGCCGCCATGCGCGAAGTGGCGGAAAAGCACGGCTCCAGTGTCGCCACCGTGGCGCTTGCTTGGATCCTGGCGAAGCCCTTCGTCACCAGCATCATCATCGGCGCCAAGCGTCTCGATCAGCTCGACCAGAATCTTGCCGCCGTCAAGCTGAAGCTCGATGCCGACGACATGGCCAAGCTCGATGACGTCAGCGCGCTAGCGCCCGAATATCCCGGCTGGATGCTGGCTCGCCAGGGCGCCCAGCGCGTGCCGCAGCCCTTCGAGCCGAAGGGTTGATATCAGCTGACATCATAGGTCGGGCCGCCAGCTTTTCGCAGCGGCCCGACTCCACGTTAGAGCTCGATGACGATCTTGCCGAAGGGGCCGCGATCGAGATGATCGAAGGCGGCGGATGCCTCGCCGAGGGCATAGCGATGGTCGATGACGGGCTTCAGGCCGATGCTGTCGACGGCACGCACGAAATCTTCGAGCGAGCGGCGGTGGCCGACGCTGATGCCCTGCACGGTGGGAGATTTCAACAGCAGTGGTGCCACCGGACCGGAGATGTCGAAGCCCTCAAGGACGCCGATGACGGAAATGCGGCCTTGCGGCGCCACCGCCTTCAGCGACTGGGCGAAATTCGGCCCGCCGGCTATTTCGAAAATATGATCGATGCCCCGATCGTTGGTGAGGCGATAGACCTCTTCCACCCAATCGCTTTTGTTGCGGTCGATGCCGTGATGAGCGCCCAAAGCCTTGGCCCGTTCGAGCTTTTCCTCTCCGGAGGAAGTCACGAACACCTCGGCGCCTTGTGCTGCGGCGATTTGCAGCCCGAACAGCGCAACGCCGCCCGTTCCCTGCACCAACACGCTATCGCCGGGCTTGATCTTGCCGCGCTCCACCAGCGCGAACCAGGCCGTGAGACCGGCACAAGGCAAGGTGCTTGCCTCGGCATAATCAAGGCTCTGGGGCGCCGAGACGAGCCAGTCCTCCGGCATGGCGACATATTCGGAGAGCACGCCGGGATAGAAGCCGCCCAGCGTCCTGTAGGGTGGTGTGCGGGCATCGCCGAGCGGCTTGCCATCGATCCAGCCGGGATGGAAGGTCGACATGACCCGATCACCAGCGGCAAATCTGGTGACATCGTCTCCCACCGCTTCGATCACACCGGCCATATCGGAAGCCGGCACGAAGGGAAATTGGATGGGTAGACCCATGCCGGTTTCGCGCACGAGCTTGTCGCGATAATTCAAAGACACGGCCTTCACCCGCACGAGCACCTCGCCAGCCCCAGGCGAGGGAATTGCGGTTTCCGCAAGGTTTAACGGAGCGCCGACGGCGATCGTCTCGAGGGTCCAGCGCTTCATGGTCTTCGTCATCATGATCTCCTGAGAGGAATTGAAAGCAATGGACGGAACATATCGTTGCTTTCTGGTCGCCAGTGGCGATATTATTTCCGCTAACTGGTTCCTTAGAGGAAGCAATCATCATGAACGATATGCTCAATGGCATTCCCGAATTCGTGGAGGCGGTCGAGGCCGGCGGCTTTTCGGCAGCGGCGGCGCGCATGAATCTCTCGCGCTCGGCGATCGGCAAGACGATCGCGAAGCTGGAGGGACGCTTGAATGTGCGCCTGTTTCACCGCACGACCCGCATGCAGAGTCTGACGGATGAGGGGCAAGCTTTCTACGAGCGCTGCCGCCGGGCGCTGGACGAGATACAGTCCGGCGAGGCGATGCTGGAATCGGGCAAGCGCGAGGTTACGGGACGTCTGCGCATCTCCATGCCGGTGCTCTTCGGTCGCCGCTGTGCTGCACCGCTGCTGCTGGAACTGGCGCGTGTCCATCCCAAGCTTGAACTCGACCTTTCCTTCAGTGATCGCGTGGTCGACCTTTTCGACGAGGGCTTCGATCTCGCCATTCGCAATGGCGTGTTGCGGGACGAAGCCGGCCTTGCTGCCCGCAAGATCGCCCTCCATCGCATGACGCTATGCGCCTCGCCGGATTATCTCGCTGCTAGAGGTACGCCGCAGACCATTGCCGATCTCGATAGCCACGATCTCGTCGTCTATGCGAGATCGGGGGAAGCCAAGAGATGGACCTTTCTGCAGGACGACGGTGCGGCCGTCGACTATTTTCCGCAGACGCGATTACGTCTGGATGACCTGGAGGTCATTGCGGATGCGGCCGCCGCCGGGATGGGCATTACGTGGCTGCCCTGCTGGCTGGTACGAGGCTATGTGCACGCAGGCAAGCTCATGCAGGTGCTCAATGTCTCCAGCCGGCCCGTCAACGTCTACGCCGTCTGGCCGCAGGTGCCGCAGCTTTCGCTGAAGATGCGCGTGGTCATCGATCTGCTCGCCGCGCGACTGCCTGCGGTCATGGGTTGAGCTGGTAGCGATACTCCTGTCAAAGAAGTGCGCGCTCCGCAAATACCCGGTTCCAGATGAAGACCTGCACGGATTTGCGTAGGCCTGCCGCCCAGAATGGATCTTCCTTCACCAGACGGTCGACTGTATCGGCGGTCTCAGCTTCGACAAGCCACAGGCCGCCGGCAAAAGCGTCACCCTCGCGGCTGAGCGGTCCGGCCGTTCGGATGGACGCGGCATTCGCCCTTAGGAAGGCGAAGTGGCGCGGCAGATACTCCTTGCGGATCGCGGCCGCGTTTTGCTGGTCGTCCTCGAACAGAACTGCGAACAGGGTCATCGTCATCTCCTTGCTGGATATTTCCAGTCTACGGCTGCAATAGTGCTGATACACGCAGTAAGTTTGCCGTCAGGAGCTGCAA
Organism: Rhizobium sp. BK312; assembly: GCF_014193605.1. Taxonomy (NCBI): domain Bacteria; kingdom Pseudomonadati; phylum Pseudomonadota; class Alphaproteobacteria; order Hyphomicrobiales; family Rhizobiaceae; genus Rhizobium; species Rhizobium sp. BK312. The sequence continues at coordinate 101,808 of NZ_JACHZP010000003.1, forward strand.
AATTGCACGATATCGACTGGAACGATCTGCGCCACGTTCTGGCGCTTGCGCGGGGTGGGTCCTTCGCTGCTGCCGGCAGGGTGCTTGGCACAGATGCGACGACGGTCGGTCGCCGTCTGCGTATTCTGGAAAACCGCCTCGGCGCGGCGCTGTTCTCGCGCGATGCAGGCGGCACCCTGTCGCCGACGCCGACGGGCGAGATCGCGGTCGCAAAGGCCGAGGCGATCGAGGCCGAAGTCATGGCGCTGTCAGGCGCGCTGGATGCGGCAAATCCCATGGCGCTCGGCAAGGTGCGGCTTACCGCAGCGCCATCCTTCATCAGCCGGTTGTTGATCCCCTCGCTGCCCAGCCTGCTGGCGCAGCATTCCGGGCTGCAATTGGAACTCATCGGCGATTCCAGAAATTTCAACCTGACTCGGCGCGAAGCGGATATGGCTTTGCGCCTCGCAAGGCCGGCCGATATGACGAATGGCAGGGTCGTCGCGAGACGGATCGCGACCCTGGACTATGCCGTTTACGTCGCCGCGGGACGGGAGGGCCACGTCGAAAATTTACCCTGGATCGTCTATGAGGAGGCGATGTCGCATCTGCCGCATGCCCGCTGGATCGCCGCACAGGCAAAAAAGTCAGACCTTTCTAGCCCGGTTGCGGTCAATGATGCCGAAGCCTTGCTCCAGGCTGCGGCTGCAGGATTAGGGCGCGCGCTCCTGCCGAAAATCCTGGCGGAGAATGCGGGAGATCTTTGCCGCGTCGACACTGGTGACACAAATCCGCCGACGCGCGAGATGTGGCTGCTTATCCATGCCGAACTTCGTCAGCTTGTTCGTATCCGTACAGTTTCCGATTGGCTGGATGGAGTCTTCCGCAAATTGCATAGGGAGCCGTGAGAGAGACGGCACGAATGCCGCCTCCCATTTGCCGGATGGTTCACTTGCCGTGCTTCTTTAGCCAGGCTTTCATTTCCTTGATCTCGCTTTCCTGCGCGGTAATGATGCCTTCCGCCATTTTGCGCAGTTCGGGATCTTTTCCGTATTTCAGCTCTATCCTGGCCATATCGATCGCGCCCTGATGATGCGGGATCATGCCTCGGACGAAATCTGCGTCCGCATCGCCGCTGTAGTGGATCATCATGTCCTTGTGCATCTTGCTCATGGCGTCGTTGAAAGCCTTGCTGGAAGCACCTTGGTCTTCCATCGGCTTGCTCATATCCATGCCCTTCATGTCGTCGGCAAAGGCAGGAAGGCTGATGGCAAGGACGAATGCGCCGGCAAGCATCAGCGATTTTGAGGTGGACATAGGTATTTTCTCCGTTTCTGAACGGTATCTGAAATTGAGCGAATAGCCGCTCGTCGATTGAATACAGATGATCGTCAGGCGAGACGGGGAGGGGGTGCTGTCGGTTGTGGCCGGGAGTCGGCAAGACGCTGTCCGGGCTCAGGTGCCGGATAGGAGAAGGCCCGTTTGCCTTCTTCCGCCATAAGCGTCGATGTCAGGGCGAGGCAGGCGGCGCAGGACGCCACATGCGCCATGCCACCTGCACAAGGGTTTTGCGGCTTCTTTTCCTGATGCTGCGCCATATCGCTATGGCTGGCCATGCCAGGCATATCAGCCATGGTCTCATGTATGCTCATGGTTGATGCGGCGGGCATTGCGCCGACAGAATCACAGATTGGACAGCTCGCCAGCACCGGCATGGCACCGTAGAGCAGCCAAGCAATTACCATCGAGAGGATCGCAAGCAAGCGCATGAAGGGGAACCTAGCGGCGCCGGCCGCGAAGGCAAGCGCAAATTCAACCGCGGAGGACAATGGGAAGGCGATCAAGACAGCAGTTTAACGTCCTGCAGGATTTCGACCGGCGGAAAGCTGACGCAATCCACCGCGTCGAAGATGAGCGTGAACTTCGCAGGCGTCGCCTTTGCCCATGCTAGCGCCTCCTCCCTCGCGCTTGTCGGGATCTTCATCGCAACGGTGCAATGCGGCTGCCAGCAATCCGGGCGGGAATGCTCGTCGCACAGGGCAGGGTCGATCTCGTCGTGAATGACGCGCTGTATCTGCCTGAGCACTCGATCGTCGGTAGGGCGTGCCCAAAGCACCAGCATCTCGTTGGAAAAATGGCCGATCCCGGAGAATTCGACCGATATGGGTGGCACACCCGCGAAAGCCTTCTGGGCCGCTGTGAAAAGTGAAGGCAGGGCGATATCCTGATAGACCGCGAAGGTCAGATGCGGCGGATAGTTCAGTGCTTGCATCGATGGCGCGGTTTCGAAGCGGCTTGCCTCCCGCCAAAGATCCAGAACCGGCGTGACCGTTTCATCCGTGCATTTCAAGACGATCGCGTATGGCATGGTTCCTATGCCGCCTTCTCTGGCTTTTGTCGGTTTTGTCGGCCGTTAACTTATAACAATCCTTGCCGCATTCGGCCCAATCCGCTAGTTAACCGCGACTGTTCCCATACCGGATTATCCTAGAGATGAGCGACAAACAAAAGAAACCACAGAAGCTCAAGGCCCGCCTGCCGCGTGGCTTTGTCGATCGTTCGGCCGCCGACATTCGCGCCGTCAACGAGATGACCTCCAAGATCCGGGCCGTTTATGAGCATTATGGTTTCGATCCCATCGAAACGCCGCTGTTCGAATATACCGATGCGCTCGGCAAGTTCCTGCCCGATAGCGACCGGCCGAATGAAGGCGTGTTCTCGCTTCAGGATGACGACGAGCAGTGGATGTCGCTGCGCTATGACCTGACGGCGCCGCTTGCCCGTCACGTCGCCGAGAATTTCAACGAGATCCAGCTTCCCTATCGCACCTATCGCGCCGGCTACGTCTTCCGCAACGAGAAGCCGGGTCCGGGCCGCTTCCGCCAGTTCATGCAGTTCGATGCCGATACTGTCGGCGCGCCGGGCGTGCAGGCGGATGCCGAGATGTGCATGATGATGGCTGACACGCTGGAGGCCTTGGGCATAAAGCGTGGCGACTATGTGATCCGCGTCAACAACCGCAAGGTTCTCGACGGCGTGTTGGAAGCCATCGGCCTCGGCGGCGATGACAAGGCTGCCCAACGCCTGAACGTGCTGCGCGCCATCGACAAGCTCGACAAGTTCGGCCCCGAAGGCGTGGCGCTGCTGCTTGGTCCCGGCCGCAAGGATGAGTCCGGCGACTTCACCAAGGGTGCCGGCCTCGACCAAGGCCAGATCGAGAAGGTGCTCTTCTTCGTCGGCATCAAGGACTATGCCGAAAGTGCCGCCCAGCTTGCCGAGCTTGTCGCCGGCACATCCAAAGGCGGCGAAGGCGTCGAGGAACTGAATTTCATCGGCAGCCTCGTCACCAGCGCCGGCTATCAGTCGGATCGTATCAAGATCGATCCCTCCGTCGTGCGCGGCCTCGAATACTACACCGGCCCGGTCTATGAGGCCGAGCTGCTGTTCGACGTCACCAACGAGAAGGGCGAGAAGGTCGTCTTCGGTTCGGTCGGTGGCGGCGGCCGTTATGACGGGCTCGTCTCGCGCTTCATGGGTCAGCCGGTGCCTGCCACCGGCTTTTCCATCGGCGTGTCGCGCCTGATGACGGCGCTGAAGAACCTCGGCAAGCTCGGCACGGACGAAGTGATCGAGCCCGTGCTGGTCACAGTCATGGATGGCGACGTCGATGCTATGGGCCGCTACCAGCGCCTCACGCAACAGCTGCGCGCCGCCGGCATCCGCGCCGAGATGTTCCAGGGTAACTGGAAGAAGTTCGGCAATCAGCTGAAATATGCCGACCGCCGCGGCTGCCCGATCGCCATCATCCAGGGCGGCGACGAGCGTGCCCAGGGCGTCGTCCAGATCAAAGATCTGATCGAGGGCAAGCGGCTTTCCGGCGAGATCGAGGACAATGCCAGCTGGCGTGAGGCTCGCGTGGCGCAGGAAACTGCGCCGGAGGACGAACTGGTCGAGAAGGTCAAGGCTATCTTGGCGGCGCAGGCAGAAGACCGGAAGAGGGCGGGCTGATGCCCCTGATTAACCTCCCGAATTTTGCCGGCGATCTGCTGGACGAATTCTCCGTTCGCGGAACGGAGAGGGTGGATACGCCCATCATCCAGCCGGCCGAACCGTTTCTCGATATGGCCGGCGAAGATCTTCGCCGGCGCATCTTCATGACCGAAAGCGACACCGGCGCCAGCCTTTGCCTGCGTCCGGAGTTCACCATTCCGGTCTGTCTGCAGCATATCGAAACCGCCACCGGCACGCCGAAGCGTTATTCCTATCTCGGCGAAATCTTTCGCCAACGCCGCGAAGGCGGTCATGAGTTCTATCAGGCCGGCATCGAAGATCTCGGCGATGGCGACACGGCCGGCGCTGACGCTCGCGCCATCGGCGATGCCATCGGTATCCTGAGCCGGCTAGTGCCCGGTAAGGCACTTTCGGTGACCTTGGGTGATCAGGCCGTATTCGAGGCGGTGGTGCAGGCGCTCGGCCTGCCGTCGGGCTGGCAGAAGCGGCTGATTCATGCCTTCGGCAACATGATGCAGCTCGAAACACTGCTCGCACGGCTCGCAAGCCCGCAGCCGGTTACCGGGCTCAATGCGCACGTACTCGATTTCCTCAATCGCGGCGATGAGCAGGGGCTGATCAAGCACATCGACGCCACTATGCATGCGACCGGCTATTCCACCAATGCCAGCCGTTCGCCGCAGGAGATCGCCCGGCGCCTTCGCGAGAAGCTGGTCCTGTCCGAAACGCGGCTCGACGATGCGGCCTTCCGCGTGCTGGAGGAGTTTTTGTCCTTGAGCGTGCCGCTGGCAGATGCTTCCGCGGCGCTGGCAGGTTTTGCCGACGCTGCAGGGCTGAAGCTCGGGAGCGCATTGAAGAGCTTCGATGCCCGCGTGGCGGCGCTGGCCAAAGCCGGCGTCGACGCTTCGAAGATTGATTATCGCGCCGCCTTCGGTCGTCCGCTTGATTACTACACCGATCTCGTCTTCGAAGTAACGGTGGAGGGATCGAGCGCGGTGCTCGCCGGTGGCGGTCGCTTCGATCGGCTGATGACCCTGCTCGGGGCCAAGAATCATATCCCGGCCGTCGGCTTCGCGCTCTGGCTCGACCGTATCGAAACCGCGAGGGCAGCCTGATGACAATCACGATAGCGCTTCCCTCCAAGGGCCGGATGAAGGACGATTGCGCCGCGATCTTCGAGCGTGCCGGCATGCCGATCGTCGCCGTCGGTAACGATCGCTCCTATCGCGGCCGTGTCGAAGGTTGGGACGGAGTCGAGATCGCCTTCCTGTCAGCCTCGGAAATCTCGCGAGAGATCGGCAATGGCAGCGTCGATTTCGGCATTACCGGCGAAGACCTCGTGCGTGAGGGCATGGCGGAAGTCGATCGCCGGGTCGAATTCTGCGCAAGGTTCGGTTTCGGTCACGCCGATGTCGTCGTCGCGGTGCCGGAAATCTGGCTCGACGTCGATACCATGGCCGATCTCGGCGATGTCGCCGCCGATTTCCGCGCCCGTCATGGCCACCGGCTGACGGTCGCCACCAAATATTGGCGGCTGACGCAGCAGTTCTTCTCCAGCCAGCACGGCATCCAGCTCTACCGTATCGTCGAAAGTCTGGGTGCGACGGAGGGGGCACCCGCTGCCGGCTCGGCCGATATCATCGTCGACATCACCTCCACCGGTTCGACTCTGAGAGCGAACCATCTGAAGGTCCTGTCTGATGGCATCATCCTGCGCTCGCAGGCTTGTCTGGTGCGGGCACGCAAGGAAGGCCACGAGGGTGATCCGATGGTTCAGCGCATCATCTCGGCCGTTCGCAGCGCACTCTGATTTTTCAGTTTCCTGTTCATGCAAAAAAAAGCCCGCCGGAATTCCGGCGGGCTTTTTGTCTTGGGAGACAGGCAGCGCTTAGGCGGCGGCGTAGGCGCCGCGGCGTGCGTCGAGCGAGTAGACGCCTGCACCATTGGTGGCGAGCATGATGTAAGCGCCGGCCAGCGTGACGTTCTTCAGGAAGTTCACGAAGTTCAGGCCGTTGATCCAACCATTGGCGGCCGCCGGGAAGTCCGGAACATTGACCGTCGGCAGGTGGAAGACGATGCCGGTGAAGACACAGAAGAGGGCGAGCAGCCAGCCGACGATGCGGACCTGGAAGCCGATGAGGACGCAGACGCCGGTGACGAATTCAAACGTGCCGGCAAGATAGGTGAGCAGCGTTGCGGCCGGCATACCGGCTCCGGCAATCATGCCCGCAGTACCGGCCGGATCGGTCAGCTTGCCGAAACCGGCAAAGATGAACATGAAGGCGAGCAGGATGCGCGCCACAAGAATGATGATGTTGTTGCTATTGGACATGAGGGGTCTCCAGTAAATAGGATCACGTGGCAGTTATTCTCTGGAAATGGATATTCGTGATTTTTGAGGAGTTGGAAAGATAAACAACTGCGCACAATTAGTTCACAATCATTGAACAATGATCCGCCGAGATAGCTCTTCCCATACAAGCCCCATCGGCTATTGTGGCGGCAAATCAGTTGCCAAATCAGAGCCTTCAGGAGTAAGCCCATGGCCGATCTTTCATCCTTTCCGATCACGAAGCGCTGGCCCGCTAGCAATCCGGATATTATCCAGCTCTATTCGCTGCCGACACCGAACGGCGTAAAGGTCTCTATTGCGCTGGAGGAGCTTGGCCTGCCCTATGAGCCGCATCTGATTTCCTTCGGCACCAATGATCAGAAATCACCGGAATTCGTTTCGCTGAACCCGAATGGCCGCATTCCGGCAATCATCGATCCCAATGGCCCCGACGGTAAACCGATCGGCCTGTTCGAATCCGGCGCGATCCTGGTCTATCTGGCGGAAAAGACCGGCAAGCTCATTCCGAGCGATGCTGCCAGGCGCTACGAGACCCTCGAATGGGTCTTCTTCCAGATGGCAGGCGTCGGTCCCATGTTCGGCCAGTTCGGTCATTTCTTCAAATTCGCCGCCGAGAAGGTCGCCAATAACTCCTATCCGGTCGAGCGTTATCGCGATGAGGCCAAGCGCCTCCTCGGCGTGTTGGAGAGCCGCCTGCAAGGACGCGAATGGATCATGGACGATGAATACACCATCGCCGACATCACCACCTTTCCCTGGGTTCGCGGCGTCGACGTTTTCTATGGCGGCCGCGAGGTGCTGGAGTTCGAAAGCTTCCCCTCCGTCATGGCCTGGCTGGATCGCGCTCTGGCACGTCCGGCAAGCCAGCGCGGCCTCAGCATTCCCAAGCGGGATTGATCAGCTTGAACTCGGTAGCTGGTCGGGCGAACTTGGCCGACCATGGCCGATAGTGATTTACTGCCGGGTGGCGAGTTGGCTGCCCGGCTCCAGCTTGAAGCGCGGAAACAGAAAAACGCCGACCATGCTGCCGGCATGCTGCTTATCCGCGGCAACGGACTCACCGACACAGAAGACCGGCCGGCGATGACCACCTGCGCCGAGCGTGGTCGTCGAATAGCAGAAGCAGGAATTGGCCGTAGCCGCCTGCTCGAAAAGATCGAGGATACGGGCCCGATCCTGCAGATCATAGCAATGCATGAGGCTTAGCAGGCCGCATTCTGAAGAACTCAGCCCATGCAGCATTGTGCCCCACTGCCCAAGTTTGATGATGCCGCTTGAAAGATCGCCCGTCCATCCCTCGGAAACACAGAACTGAGCCAGAAGATCGGGGTAATGGCCCTCGAACTCCAATGAGCCCGGCGCAAACGGTGCGGAAAAATCGGCCTTGGCAATCTTGAACAAGATGATCCCCATTTGAGCGCCAGGTCCCCCCTTGCGCTTTATTCAAATTTCCCTGCGTCTTCCGGATTGAATGTCTTCCCGCATGCCGCATCAAAAGCAGAGCATTCGGCTCTGCTGCTTCCATTTTCCGTCATGCTTGGTCCGACTTGGCGATCCAATCTATGAAGTCATTTCAAGTAAAAAATCCGCGCGCCCCTCAATCCTTAAGATCATAGCCACGTGCAGACGCCGATTAATCGTGCCGAATATAAGTAAAATTTGCGTGCATTGCAGCTAACCCTCTAAAATCGCTGCGCCGCGATTTATAAGAGCTTTTTCGAAAACGACAATGGGGCAATTTGCGTAAATTTGCGCTGCCGCAAAACTTGGCGGCTTTGGGCTGAAGTCGTAAGGCCTAAAACGAAAAGGGCGACCCGAGGGCCGCCCTTCGTCAATTCCGGAATGCCGGATTGAACAATCGTAATAAGGCCGTTGGCCTATCACATCATGTCCATGCCGCCACTTCAGGCCGCTTTGCGGCCTGAAGCACTAAAAGTGCATGGGCGAAGCTTTATGGACATTCCTGTGATGAGGCCGTTGGCCTATCACATCATGTCCATGCCGCCCATGCCGCCCATACCGCCCGGCATGCCGCCAGGAGCATCCTTCTTCGGCAGCTCGGCGATCATGGCTTCGGTGGTGATCAGCAGCGAAGCAACCGAAGCTGCGTTCTGCAGAGCCGTACGAACAACCTTGACCGGGTCGACGATGCCCATGGCGATCATGTCGCCATATTCAGACGTCTGGGCGTTGTAGCCGTAGTTGTCTTCGTTCTTGTCGAGAACCTTGCCGACAACGATCGAAGCTTCGTCACCAGCGTTTTCTGCGATCTGGCGAACGAGCGACTGCAGGGCACGGCGAACGATGTTGACGCCGGCTTCCTGATCCTGGTTTTCACCCTTGACAGTGATCTTCGTGGAAGAACGCAGGAGGGCGATACCGCCGCCCGGTACGATACCTTCCTGAACAGCAGCGCGCGTCGCGTTGAGAGCGTCGTCGATGCGGTCCTTCTTTTCCTTCACTTCGACTTCCGTCGAGCCGCCAACGCGGATCACGGCAACGCCGCCAGCGAGCTTGGCAAGACGTTCCTGCAGCTTCTCGCGGTCGTAGTCGGAGGTGGTCTCTTCGATCTGAGCCTTGATCTGGGCAACGCGGCCCTCGATGTCGGACTTGGCGCCAGCGCCGTCGACGATCGTGGTGTTTTCCTTGGAGATCGAAACCTTCTTGGAACGGCCGAGCATGTCGAGGGTGACGGACTCAAGCTTGATGCCGAGGTCTTCGGAGATGACAGTGCCGCCCGTCAGGATGGCGATGTCTTCCAGCATGGCCTTGCGGCGATCACCGAAGCCCGGAGCCTTGACGGCAGCGATCTTCAGGCCGCCGCGCAGCTTGTTGACGACGAGGGTCGCAAGAGCTTCGCCTTCGACGTCTTCAGCGATGATGAGGAGCGGCTTGCCGGTCTGAACGACGGCTTCGAGAACCGGAAGCATGGCCTGCAGGTTCGAGAGCTTCTTCTCATGCAGGAGGATGAACGCGTCTTCGAGGTCGGCGATCATCTTTTCCGGGTTGGTCACGAAGTAGGGGCTGAGGTAGCCGCGGTCGAACTGCATGCCTTCGACGACTTCGAGTTCGGTTTCGGCGGTCTTGGCTTCTTCAACCGTGATGACGCCTTCATTGCCGACCTTCTGCATGGCTTCAGCAATATCGAGACCGATCTGCTTTTCGCCGTTTGCGGAGATCGTGCCGACCTGGGCAACTTCTTCCGAGGTGTTGATCTTCTTGGCCTTGGCCTGGAGATCCTTGACGACTTCTGCAACAGCGAGGTCGATACCGCGCTTCAGATCCATCGGGTTCATGCCGGCTGCAACAGCCTTGGCACCTTCGCGAACGATCGCCTGGGCAAGAACGGTTGCGGTGGTGGTGCCGTCACCGGCGACGTCGTTGGTCTTCGAAGCAACTTCGCGGACCATCTGGGCGCCCATGTTTTCGAACTTGTCTTCGAGTTCGATTTCCTTGGCGACGGAGACGCCGTCCTTGGTGATGCGCGGAGCGCCGAAGGACTTGTCGATGACGACGTTACGACCCTTCGGGCCGAGCGTGACCTTCACTGCGTCAGCGAGGATGTCGACGCCACGAAGCATCTTTTCGCGGGCGCTGCGGCCGAATTTTACTTCTTTAGCTGCCATGTTTGAAACTCCTGAATTCGCGTTTTCCGGGCTTTAAGACCCGTCAGCTTTATCGGAAAAGGGAACCGGCCAATTAGCCGATGATGCCCATGATGTCGGCTTCCTTCATGATCAGAAGGTCTTCGCCGTTGAGCTTGACTTCAGTGCCCGACCACTTGCCGAACAGAACGCGATCGCCAACCTTGACGTCGAGTGCTACGACCTTGCCGGCCTCATCACGAGCGCCGGAACCGACGGCGACGATTTCGCCTTCCTGCGGCTTTTCCTTGGCGGTGTCGGGAATGATGATCCCACCCTTGGTCTTTTCTTCCGACTCGACGCGACGAACGACGACGCGGTCATGAAGGGGGCGGAAATTGGTGCTTGCCATTGTCTAATCCCTCGATCAAATGACATTCACGGATCAGCGGGGATCCGTATGGATTTTGTTAGCACTCATCCTCAGAGAGTGCTAGCGACCGTGATTTAGGGGTGGCTTCCGGACGAGTCAAGGACAGCACTGTGAATTTTTTGCGGCGCGCCTCGGCTTGTTTTGAGGATGATTAACGCCCATGGCGAAGCCGCGTAGCATGTAGTTGCAAAGGTTCTCTCATTTTGCCCTCGTGAAGACAGGGTCAGGTCAAGCCTTTTCCAGAGCGTCATCCCGTTGCTTCCGCTGCGCAATCTTGCCGCTCGCCGACCTTGCCCACGCCTGCTGCTCAGGCCTTGTGCGACGCAAAAACCTTGCATGGCGCTCTTGTAATTTGCCGGCCGGTTTGCGATGTCAGCCCGTGATTTATTTGATGCGAGGACGGCATGGGCAAACGGATCGAGAGCTTTCGCGACATCGGCGGACTTTATGATGTTGCGCTCTGCGATGTCTGGGGCGTGCTCCATAACGGCGTCACGGCCTACAAGGAAGCCTCCATCGCGCTCGAAGCCGCCCGCGACGAAGGCCTTGCGGTCGTCCTCATCACCAACTCTCCGCGCGTTGCTCTGAAGGTCGTCGAGCAGCTGCGTGCGATCGGTGTTCCCGACAGCGTCTACGATCGCATCATCACCTCGGGCGATGTCACCCGCAAGCTGATTGCCGAGGGACCGAAGAAGGTGTTTCTGCTCGGTCCGGAGCGCGACATTGGTATCCTCGAAGGTCTTGACGTTCAGCGGGTCGATGCCGGCGAAGCGGAAAGCATCGTCTGCACCGGCTTCTTCGATGACGAGACCGAAACGCCTGACGATTATACCGAGATGCTGACGGCCTGGGCGGCCCGCCACGTACCGCTGATCTGTGCCAACCCGGATCTGGTGGTCGAGCGCGGCCATCGCATGATCCCCTGCGCCGGCGCCATGGCCGCCTATTACGAGCGGCTCGGCGGCCAGACGCGCATCGCCGGCAAGCCGCACCAGCCGATCTACGATGCAGCGATCGCGGCCGCCCGCGAGGTCAAGAGCGAATTTCCGCTGTCGCGCGTGGTGGCAATCGGTGATGGCATGCCGACCGACGTGCGCGGCGCACTCGATTACGGCCTCGATCTTCTTTATATCAGCCATGGCATCCACGCCCGCGAATATGTCGTCGAGGGGCATACGGATGAGGCCGCTCTCGGCGCCTTCCTGGCGCGCGAACAGGCCTCGCCGAAGTGGTGGATGCCGCGCCTTGTCTGAGGAGGGTGGCAGTCGATGACCGTTTTCCACCGCAACGAAACCCGCGAGCCGCTTCCCGATGCCTTGAAGGGCGGCGTGGTCGCCATCGGCAATTTCGACGGCGTGCACCGCGGCCATCAATCGGTGCTGACGCGCGCACTGGAGATCGCCAGAGAGCGCGGCATTCCGGCTCTGGTGCTGACTTTCGAGCCGCATCCGCGCACGGTCTTCAAGCCCGATCAACCCGTGTTCCGCCTGACGCCTGCGCCTTTGCGAGCGCTGCTGCTGGAAGCGCTCGGCTTCAACGCCGTTATCGAATATCCTTTCGATCGCACTTTCTCGCAGCGCTCGGCGGATGAATTCGTGCATTCGATCCTGATCGACTGGCTGCACGCATCGGAAGTCGTCACCGGCTTCGATTTTCATTTCGGCCATGATCGTCAGGGAGGCCCCGCCTTCCTCATGAATGCCGGCAGTCACAACGGCTTCGGCGTGACGTTGATCGATGCCTTCCGCGACGAAAACACGGAGGTCATCTCGTCGAGCCGCATTCGTACGCTGCTCGCGGACGGCGACGTTGCCCAAGCCGCCGGTCTGCTCGGCTATCGCTATACCGTTCAGGCGCCTGTCATCGGTGGCGAAAAGCTCGGTCGCACGCTCGGCTTCCCTACGGCAAACATGCAGCTGCCACCCGAGACATCGCTGAGGGCAGGCATCTATGCGGTTCGCTTTCGAACGGCCGATGGCACCATCCGCGATGGCGTCGCCAGTTACGGCCGGCGTCCGACGGTAACGGACAACGGGGCGCCGCTGCTGGAAACCTTCGTTTTCGATTTCAGCGGCGATCTCTATGGCCAGATCTGTTCGGTCTCCTTCTTCGGTTATCTCCGCCCCGAACTGAAGTTCGACGGTCTCGATCCGCTGGTCGCGCAGATCCGCAAGGATGAGGACGAGGCACGCGCGCTGCTCGCCGGTGTCCAGCCGCTCAGCGAACTCGACCGGGTCATCGCTTTCAGCTGATTTTACTCGCCGAATTGCGCGCGGGGATTGCGGCGCTGCAATATCTTTTTGCCTTGAGCGGGTGGGAAGGATGTTGCAATGCTCATATAGCCGGGTGCGAGTCGCCGCGCCCATTTTCCGAAAGGCGCACGAGATGGATAAACGTTTCGGGACGGCGGCCTGCTGGCTGCTCGTTATTCCCTATATTGGTTTGCTTTGGGTCCCCTTCTACAACAGCCACGATCCTGTGCTGTTGGGTTTCCCTTTCTTCTACTGGTATCAGCTGGCGTGGGTGCCAATCACCGCTATTCTGACCTGGATCGCCTATCGGAGCATGCGCCATGATAACTGATATCGATCCGACTGCGCTTGCCGTCTTCATCTTCTTTTTGGCGCTCGTCACCGTCATGGGCTTTGTAGCTGCCCGCTGGCGTAGGCCGAAGACCCTTGCTCATATCGACGAATGGGGCCTCGGCGGCCGCACCTTCGGGACCTGGATCACCTGGTTCCTGGTCGGCGGCGATTTCTACACCGCTTACACCGTGATCGCCGTCCCGGCGCTGGTCTACACGGTCGGCGCCTATGGCTTCTTCGCGCTGCCCTATACGATCGTCGTCTATCCGTTCGTCTTCATGGTCATGCCGCTTCTCTGGAGGCGTGCGAAGGATCATGGTTACGTCACGGCCGGCGATATCGTACACGGCCAATATGGCTCGCGGGCGCTGGAACTGGCAGTCGCTCTGACGGGCGTTATCGCGACGATGCCCTATATCGCCCTGCAGCTCGTCGGTATGACGGCGGTATTCAAGGCGCTCGGACTTCATGGTGAACTGCCGCTCGCCGTCGCCTTCATCATCCTGGCGCTCTATACCTATTCGGCCGGCCTTCGCGCTCCGGCGCTGATCGCCTTCGTCAAGGACATCATGATCTACATCGTGGTGATCGCGGCCATCGCGCTCATTCCGGCGAAACTCGGTGGCTATGCGAATGTCTTTGCCGCGGCCGATGCGGATTTCAAAGCCAAGGGGGCGGGTAGTCTGCTGCTCGGCGGCAACCAGTACGTCGCCTATGCGACGTTGGCGCTCGGCTCGGCTCTGGCGGCCTTCATGTACCCGCATACGCTGACCGGCATCTTCGCGTCCAACAGCGGCAATACCATCCGCAAGAATGCGGTGCTGCTGCCGGCCTACACGCTGCTGCTCGGTCTCTTGGCGCTGCTCGGCTATATGGGCCATGCGGCAAATCTGAAGCTGGACAGCGCCAATGACGTGGTGCCTGCACTGTTCCAGACCTTGTTCTCGAGTTGGTTTGCTGGCTTCGCCTTCGCGGCTATCGCCATCGGCGCGCTCGTTCCCGCGGCCGTGATGAGCATTGGCGCTGCCAACCTCTTCACCCGCAACTTCTGGAAGGCTTACATTGATCCGCAGGTTTCCGATGCTGGCGAGGCGAAGGTCGCCAAGATGACATCGCTTGTCGTCAAGGTCGGCGCGCTTCTCGTCATCATTTTCCTGCCGACGCAGTTCGCGCTCGATCTCCAGCTTTTGGGCGGCATCTGGATCCTGCAGACGCTGCCGGCTCTGGTCTTCGGTCTCTATACCAAGTGGTTTCGTGCACCCGCTCTGCTCGCCGGCTGGTTCGTCGGCTTCTTTGGCGGCACCTATCTCGTATGGGATGCCGGCTGGAAGCCGCTGCACATGGTTCCGCTCGGCGAAACCGGCTTCACCGTCTATACGGGGCTGCTGGCGCTTCTCGCCAATATCGTCGTGGCCGTTATCGTCAATGCGGTCGTGCCGGCACGGGCAGCAGCACGAGCCTAATTAGATAGACCCTCAAATTGGCCGCGGGCGGAAACGTCCGCGGCTTTTCTATGGATTGCCGCAACTGTTTCCTCTTCCTTTCCCTGGAAAAAACGCCTATGAACCGGCGACCATGACCCAATTTCGGCTGAGCCACGCGATACGAATTATTGGCCCGGCCTTCCGCGCGCTTTAAGCTGCCGGAAGGTCCGGGTTTTTGGCGTCTCGTTCACGAGGCGCTTTCCGCCGCCGAAAAATCCCCGTATGGCTGCGCCAGTTGAGGCGCAAGACGCCCGAGACACCGAGGCAATTGTCACGACTATGACCGATACCGCTGAAAAGATGGATTACTCCAAGACCCTTTACCTGCCGGAAACCGATTTCCCGATGCGCGCCGGGCTGCCGCAGAAGGAGCCGGAACTGGTGAAGCGTTGGGAGGAGATGAACCTCTATAAGAAGCTACGCTCTTCCGCCGCTGGCCGCGAAAAGTTCGTGCTGCATGATGGCCCGCCCTATGCCAATGGCCACATCCACATCGGCCATGCGCTGAACAAGATCCTCAAGGACGTCATCACCCGCTCGTTCCAGATGCGCGGCTATGACAGCAATTACGTTCCGGGCTGGGACTGCCACGGCCTGCCGATCGAATGGAAGATCGAGGAGAAATACCGCGAGAAGGGCAAGAACAAGGACGAGGTCCCGGTGAACGAGTTTCGCCAGGAATGCCGCGACTTTGCCGCTGGCTGGATCAAGATCCAGTCCGAGGAGTTCAAGCGCCTCGGCATCACGGGCGATTTCGACAATCCCTATCTGACCATGAACTTCCATGCGGAATCCCGCATCGCCGGCGAGCTTTTGAAGATCGCCCGTACCGGTCAGCTTTATCGTGGCTCCAAACCGGTCATGTGGTCGGTGGTCGAGCGTACTGCGCTCGCCGAAGCCGAAGTCGAATATGCCGATGTCGAGAGCGACATGATCTGGGTAAAGTTCCCGGTGGCTGAAGGCCCGGCGCATCTCGCCGGCGCCTTTGTGGTCATCTGGACGACCACCCCCTGGACGATCCCCGGCAATCGCGCAATCGCATACTCCTCGCGCGTGTCCTACGGACTCTATGAGGTCACGGAAGCTGCCAATGATTTCGGCCCACGCCCCGGCGAAAAGCTTGTTTTCGCCGACAAGCTCGCCGAGGAATCCTTCGCCAAGGCAAAGCTGCAATACAAGCGCGTGAGCGACGTGACCGCCGCCGACCTGGCCGCACTCACCTGTGCTCATCCGCTCGCCTCTCTCGGCTACGGCTTCAAGGTGCCGCTGCTCGATGGCGATCACGTCACCGATGATGCCGGCACCGGCTTCGTGCACACGGCGCCCAGCCACGGCCGCGAAGACTTTGACGCCTGGACGTCGCATGCCCGCGATCTTGAAAAGCGCGGGATTTCCTCCGCCATCCCGTTCCCTGTCGACGACGCGGGCTTCTACACCGCCGATGCCCCGGGCTTCGAAGGTGGCCGTGTCATGGACGACAACGGCAAGAAGGGCAATGCCAACGACCTCGTCATCAAGGCGCTGATCGAGACGAACACGCTGTTTGCGCGCGGCAGGCTGAAGCATTCCTATCCGCACTCCTGGCGCTCCAAGAAGCCGGTCATCTTCCGCAACACGCCGCAATGGTTCGTCTATATGGACAAGGACTTTGCCGACGGTTCGACGCTGCGTTCGCGCGCCCTGAAGGCGATCGACGACACCCGTTTCGTGCCGGCTGCAGGCCAGAACCGCCTGCGCGCCATGATCGAGCAGCGCCCTGATTGGGTGCTGTCGCGCCAGCGCGCCTGGGGCGTGCCGATCGCGATCTTCGTCGACGAGCAGGGCAACATCCTGCAGGACGATCGTGTGAACGCCCGTATCCTCGAGGCTTTCGAGCAGGAAGGCGCCGATGCCTGGTTTGCCGAAGGTGCGCGTGAACGCTTCCTCGGCGAAAAGGCCAACGAGGCCTGGACGCAGGTCATGGATATCCTTGATGTCTGGTTCGATTCCGGTTCGACCCACACCTTCACGCTGGAAGACCGCCCGGACCTGAAATGGCCGGCTGACCTCTATCTCGAAGGCTCCGACCAGCATCGCGGCTGGTTCCATTCGTCGCTGCTCGAAAGTGCCGCGACGCGTGGCCGTGCGCCATACGATGCCGTCCTCACCCATGGCTTCACCATGGATGAGAAGGGCGAGAAGATGTCGAAATCCAAGGGCAACGTCACTTCGCCGCAAGAGGTGATGAAGGATGCGGGCGCCGACATCCTCCGCCTTTGGGTCATGACGTCGGACTATTCGGAAGATCTGCGCGTCGGCAAGGCCATCATCCAGACCAATGTCGATGCCTATCGCAAGCTGCGCAACACCATCCGCTGGATGCTCGGCACGCTGGCGCACGACAAGGGCGAAGTCATCCCCTATGCCGACATGCCGGAGCTGGAGCAGCTGATGCTGCACCGTCTCGCCGAACTCGATGAACTGGTGCGCGAAAGCTACGATGCCTTCGACTTCAAGCGCATCGCCCGCGCTCTGATCGATTTCGCCAATGTCGAGCTTTCGGCCTTCTACTTCGACGTCCGCAAGGATGCGCTTTACTGCGATGCGCCGTCGAGCTTGCGCCGCCGCGCCTCGCTTGCCGTCATCCGCTCGATCTTCGACTGCATGGTGACGTGGCTGGCGCCGATGCTGCCCTTCACCACGGAAGAGGCATGGCTCTCGCGCAATCCGTCGGCAGTCTCTGTTCACCTCGAGCAGTTCGTCACCATTCCCGTCGAGTGGAAGAACGAGGCGCTGGCCGAGAAGTGGAAGAAGATCCGCGCTGTGCGCAGCGTCGTCACCGGCGCGCTGGAAATCGAGCGCAAGGACAAGCGGATCGGCTCCTCTCTGGAAGCTGCTCCGGTCGTCTACGTCGCCGACCCCGAGCTGCTGAAGGTGCTCGAGGGCCAGGACTTCTCGGAAATCTGCATCACCTCCGATATCACCATCCTGGGGGAGCAGGGCCCTGCGGATGCCTTCCGCCTCGACGACGATGCCAAGGTCAGTGTCGTGCCCAAGCTCGCGGAGGGCCGAAAGTGCGCCCGGTCCTGGCGCATCACGACCGACGTCGGCTCCGATCCGGAATACCCGGATGTCTCGGCGCGTGACGCCGCGGCACTGCGCGAACTTGCCGCTGTCAACTGAAGAAAATTGCCGGATGAATTGCCTTTGCGGCGTTCATCCGGTAAAAGCTGCCTGAAAATGGCCAGAATTTTACGGCAGTTGCCGTTGAATGGGGTCCTATTGCGTTTATTCCGGCATGGCTGGGAAGGGTTTTCATGAGAGCGATGCATAAGGTTCGTGTCGGCGTCAGCTTGGCGGCACTTGTGGTTGGCTGCGGCGCCATGTCCGGTTGCCTTAGCAGCCCTACTTACGGCACCGACAAGACGGCCGGCGTCCAGCTCCTGGATGACCTCGGCGACATCGCCTCCGTTTCGGCTGCAACGCCGAAGGACAAGGGCGTGAAGTATCCGAACCGCCCCGGTCTGGTCGTTGCCGGAAGCAAAGACACTCTGACCGCTCCACAGCAGTCCCTGGCAAGCAAGGACAACCCGGCCTGGCTCGAATCGCCGGAAGACGCCCGCAAGCGCCTTGCCGCGGAAGCCGACGAGAAGAAGAACGACGTCAACTATCGCTCGCCGCTGGCTCAGGCTGACAGCGCCAAGAATCACATGAGCGAAGCACAGCAGACGGCAGCCTATCGTGCCGCGCGCCAGGATCAGGCCGGCAGCTATATCGATCAGCGCCGTTACCTGATCGACCCGCCGCAGCAATATCGTCAGGTTGCCGACCAGGCTGCCCTCAACGATCTCGGTACACCCGAGTCGAAGAAGGAAAAGAAGCGCAAGAAGGACGCCGAGGCCGCGCAGCAGACGAGCAACAGCAGCTGGTGGAAGCCTTTCCAATAAAAGCCCTCAAGGCGGCGGTATCAAAACCGCCGCTTTTCAGTCTTCGGAGCGTTTCGCCTGAAAGAAACCTCTGAGGATGTCGGCGGATGCGGTCTCGCCGAGGCCGGAATAGACCTCCGGCGCATGATGGCAGGTAGGCTGGCGATAGAAGCGCACGCCATTGTCGACACCGCCGCCTTTGGGATCCTCGGCGCCATAGTAGAGACGTCGGATGCGCGCGAACGAAATGGCCGCCGCGCACATGGTGCAGGGTTCCAGCGTCACATAGAGATCGGCGCCCGCAAGACGTTCCTGGCCCAATTCCTCGCAGGCCAGGCGGATGGCGACGATTTCGGCGTGGGCGGTGATGTCGTTGAGCTCGCGGGTACGGTTGCCGGTAGTGGCGATGACTTTGCTGTCGAGCACGACTGCGGCGCCGATCGGCACTTCGCCACGCTCTCCGGCACGGCGCGCTTCGGTCAAAGCAAGCTCCATGAATTGATTTGTAGCCGCCATTCAAGTTTTTCCACTTAACCGCAAGGGCGTGACCTGATAGGAACACGCGTTAAAAATTCAGGCAAACAACAAATGACGATGAATGACAAGCCCAAGCGGCCTGGGTCTAAACCCTTTGCTGGCGACAAGAAGACGATAAAGCGCGATGGCGCGAAGCCTGCGAAGGCCGCAACCGTCAAGGCTGCGGATGAAACCGCAGTCGAGGATGGAAAGGCCGAGCGCATTTCCAAGGTGATGGCGCGCGCTGGTGTGGCCTCGCGCCGCGATATCGAGCGCATGATCCTCGATGGCCGCGTCAAGCTGAACGGCGTGCTCCTCGATACGCCGGTGGTCAACGTGACCCTGACTGATAAGATCGAGGTCGACGGCGTGCCGATACGTGGCATCGAGCGCACGCGACTGTGGCTCTACCATAAGCCGGCCGGCCTGGTGACCACCAATGCCGATCCTGAGGGACGCCCGACCGTTTTCGATAATCTGCCGGAAGAGCTGCCGCGCGTTATGTCGATCGGCCGCCTCGATATCAACACCGAAGGCTTGCTGCTGCTGACCAATGATGGCGGCCTTGCCCGTGTTCTGGAATTGCCGACCACCGGCTGGCTGCGCCGTTATCGCGTGCGCGCCCATGGCGAGATCGATCAGGAAGCGCTCGACAAGCTGAAGGAAGGCATTGCCGTCGACGGCGTGCTCTATGGCTCGATCGACGCGACGCTCGATCGCACGCAAGGGTCCAACGTCTGGATCACCATGGGCTTGCGCGAAGGCAAGAACCGCGAAATCAAGAACGTGCTCGGCGCGCTCGGCCTCGAGGTCAACCGCCTGATCCGCATTTCCTATGGCCCGTTCCAGCTCGGCGAGCTGCCGGAAGGCCATGTGCTCGAGGTGCGCGGCCGCACGCTGCGCGACCAGCTCGGCCCGCGCCTGGTCGAAGATGCCAAGGCGAATTTCGATGCGCCGCTCTATAACGCCCCGGCCATTGCCGAGCCCGAAGAGGCGGATGCCAAGCCGGCGCGGACGCCCCCGGTTCGCGCGGGCAAGGAAGAGCGCCCGCGTCGGGAGCGTCCCGAGGATAAGCGCGAACGTGCGCTCAGCCGTCTCGATACCAAACGCGATGCCAAGCGCGACGATCGTCGCGAAGGCGGCCGCGATGTTGGGCACAAGGACGATGACCGTCAGAAGCGCCAGCCGCTCGGCCCGCGCCGCAGCGCCAATGTCTGGATGGCGCCCGGCGCCCGCCCGCTCGGCGAAAAGGCAGCCGCGAAGGCGGCCAAGAATGCAAAGACCGCCTTCCGGCGCGGCGAGCCCGAACGCCCGCAGCGCAGCGGCTTCGACCGTCCGGACGAAGGCCCGCGCGTTCGCATCAACCGCGTCGACGAGGGCGATGGCGAGTGGATCCGTTCGAGCGAGGAAGCTCCGCGCCGGTCGCGTGGCGATGATGAAGGTTTTGACCGCAAGCGCCCTCGCGGCGATCGCCCGCAAGGTGATCGTCCCCGCGGAGATCGTCCGTTTGGCGATCGTCCGCGTGGTGAACGTGGTTCGCGGCCAGAGGGTGGCGATCGTCCTCGTGGGAAATCCTTCCAGGGGGAGGCCCGCTCCGAGCGCTCCTTCGGAGATCGGCCCGCGCGTGGCGACCGGCCTTTCGGCGATAAGCCCCGTGGTGATCGACGTCCGCGCGCCGAGGGAGACGAGCGTCCGCGCAGCAAGTCTTTCGGCGGCGAGCAGCGCTCCGAACGTCCCCGCGGCGCTCGCCCGCAGGGGGATCGTCCGTTTGGTGATCGTCCGCCCCGTGGTGACCGACCCTTCGGTGATCGCCCGCAAGGCGATCGGCCGGCCGGCAAGCCCTTCGGCAAGAAGCCAGGCGGCGGCAAATCCTTTGGCAGCAAGCCGGGTGGAAAACCCGGTGGTTCGCGCGGCTTTGGCGGCAAGCCCAGCGGCGCAGGTCGCCCGTCTGGCGGTCCGCGCGGTGGTTCCGGTCGGGGTGGCCCCGGCAGGGGCGGTCCCAAGGGCGGCAGGGGCTGACGCGCGGTGAGGATCGTCGGCGGTGAGTTTCGCGGTCGCTCGCTTGCAACGCCGAAGTCGAACGACATTCGTCCGACGGCGGATCGCACGCGCGAAAGCCTGTTCAACATTCTGAACCACGCCTATCCCGAAGCCATCGACGGCACGCGGATGATGGATGTGTTTGCCGGCACCGGCGCCGTCGGGCTGGAGGCAGCCTCGCGCGGCTGCCGGCATGTGCTCTTCGTGGAAAGCAGCGTCGAGGGCAGGGGTCTCCTTTGGGAAAACATCGATGCCCTCGGCCTGCATGGCCGCACGCGTATGCTGCGCCGTGACGCGACGGATCTCGGCAGTGTCGGCAATCTCGAGCCCTTCGATTTTCTCTTCGCCGACCCGCCATACGGTAAGGGGCTGGGTGAGAAGGCTTTCGCGGCCGCTGCAGCCGGTGGCTGGCTGGTGCCGGGCGCTCTGGCGATCCTCGAGGAGCGCGCCGATGTCACAGTTGCCGCGCCGTCGGATTTCCTGTTTCTGGAGGAGCGAACCTTCGGTGACAGCAAGATGCATTTCTTCCGTTACCAGCCGTTGGCGGCCTGACGGAGGAAGGAGAACAATATGGGCGATTATGCTGATTTCGTCGGCAGCGACTATCCGCTCGCCGCTTCCGGCACGCCGAGCGTCGCAGTCGCCTTCGGCTGCGGCGGTGCGCGCGGTCTCGCCCATATTCACATCATCGAGGCGCTGGACGAGCTCGGTATCCGCCCCGTCGCCATAGCAGGTTCCTCCATCGGCTCGATCATGGGCGCGGCCATGGCCGTCGGCATGAGTGGCGCTGAGATCCGCGATTATACGCTGGCAACCGTCGGCAATCGTCCGGCCGTTCTCAACAAGATCTGGAGCCTGCGGCCGGTCAGCATGCGCAGCATCCGCTTCGGTCAGTTCAATCTCGAACGCATTCTGCGCACCTTCCTGCCGCCGGCCATTCCGGAAAGCTTTTCCGAGCTGCACATCCCGCTGAAGGTGGTCACGACCGATTATTACGACCAGGCGGAGGTCGTCATCGAGAAGGGCGAGCTCTTCCCTGTGCTCGCCGCCTCTGCCGCCATTCCCGCCGTCTTCATGCCGGTCAAGCTCGGAGACCGCGTGATGATCGACGGCGGCATCATGAATCCGGTTCCTTATGAACATCTGGCCGGGCTTGCCGATATCATCATCGGCATCGACGTCGTCGGCGGGCCGGAAGGCAGTGGCCGACAGGTTCCGAACCGTATCGAGAGCCTGTTCGGTGCTGGCCAGCTGACAATGCAGTCCAATATTGCCTTGAAGCTGCGCCTGCAGGCACCGCAAATCTTCCTGCGCCCCGCCGTCGGCCGCACCGGCGTTCTCGATTTCCTGAAGGCACGCGATATCCTCGCCATGTCGGCCGGCGTCAAGGACGAACTGAAATTCGCCCTCGACCGGGTGATGACAGCGAAGAATTAGTATTTAGCCAGTAGCCGCTGGCTGTGTTTCCGCCGGGACCGTACGAAGATTAAGCCCGCTCCGGCTCCTCCTGCGGCAAGGCAACGAGATCGTCTGCATCGCTGTAGGTTTCGGCCGCACGCTTCGGCTTGACCAGCGGCTCCGGCTTGACGGGGCGCGAGTAGAGCATGTCGGTGCCGGCCTGCAGCCCCTCGCTGACCTGCAGCACGAGCCGCTGCTCGTCGCGTTTGCGGATATCCTCGCCGATCTCATAAGCTTCCGCCTCGCTGACCCCAAGCGCTTCCAGGGTGCGGCGGCCGAAGAGCAAACCGGATTCCAGCGTTTCGCGCAGCTCGTAATCCACGCCTTTGTGTCGCAGCTCGATCGAGTGAATACGGTCGTAGGAGCGCACGAAGATGCGCGCGTGCGGATAATCCGTCTGCACGAGTTCGACGATCTTGTCGGTCACCTCGCGCAGATGCGTGCTGACGACGACGATCTTGGCGCGATCGATGCCGGCGGAGCGCAGTACGTCCTTGCGGGTGCCGTCGCCGAAATAGATGCGGAAACCGAAGCTCGATGCCTGGCGGATGCGATCGGCGGAGAAATCGATGACGGTGACGTCGCGGCCGCTGGCAAGCAGGATCTGCGCGGCAATCTGGCCGAAACGTGAAAAGCCGATCATCAGCACGTCGGAGCCTGCGCCCTCGAAATCCTCGTCCAGCTCTTCCTGCGCGTCTCCCTTGACCATCCGCTTCGCCAGCGCGGAACTCAGCGGCGTCAGCGCCATTGATAGCGTCACGATGGCGATCAGCGTCGATGCCGTGTTGGCGGAGAAGAGCCCGCCGCTGGCGCTGGCCGCGCTGAAGAGCACGAATCCGAATTCGCCGCCTTGTGGCAGGAGGCCGGCAATACGCACGGCATCGTTATGCGGGGAGCCTGTGACGCGGCAGAGCGCATAGATCACGATCGCCTTGATGAACATCATCATCGGAACAGCGAGCACGATCAGCACCCAGTTGTCGAGGATCACGTCGAGTTTCAGCGACAGGCCGACGGCGATGAAGAAAATGGCGAGCAACACGCCACGGAAGGGCTCGATATCCGCCTCCAGCTCATGCCGATAGGAGGATTCGGCCAGCATTACGCCGGAGAGAAAGGCACCCATCGCCATGGAAAGGCCGGCAAGCTGCATCAGCGTTGCCGATCCCATGACGACGAAGAGGGCGGCCGCAATCATCGCCTCGCGGGCGCCGGTGCGAGCGATCACCTGAAACAGCGGCGTCAGCAGATAGCGCCCCGCGATGATCATTGCCGCCACCGCACCGACGGCGATTGCCAGGCTCGGCAGGGGATTGGCGGTTTCCTGCGCGCCGTCGAGCACAGTGATCAGCGCCAGCAGCGGCACGATGGCGAGATCCTGTAGCAGCAGCATCGAGAAGGAGCGCTGGCCGTATTTCGTGTTGACGTCGCCTTGCTGTTCGAGGATCTGCATTGCGAAGGCAGTCGAGGAAAGCGCCAGGCCGAAGCCGATGATGATGCTACCCTTCCAGCCGGCAATGCCGCCGAAATAGGCGGCTACCATCAGTGCAAGTCCGCTGAGAACAACTTGTGCCGTGCCGAGACCGAAAATATCGCGACGCATCTGCCACAGACGCGATGGTTTCAACTCCAGGCCGATGATGAAGAGCAGGAAGACGACGCCGAGTTCGGCAACGGCAAGCACGGCCTCGCTGTCGCCGATGCTATGGAGGATCGGCCCGATGACGACGCCGGCGGCGAGATAGCCGAGCACGGTGCCAAGCCCCAGTTTCTTGAAGATAGGCGCCGTGACGACGGCACCGCCGAGCAGCAGCAGGGTTTCGGTGAAAAGCGTATTGGGGGCGGACATCGTCTGTTTCTTTCCGTGGGGCAGGCGGTGTTGCGACGCTTGGCCATGATAAACAACCATGCGTGAAGGGATTAGTACAAGAATCGGCTTTGCCGCACTTGATGCTTTATGTAGTGCACAATAAATGGAACGCGAAGGAAAGGCTAAATCATGACCTCTGAAATCGATTCCGCCGCTCTGCTTTCCCGCGCCAGCCAGTTGATCGATCTTGCCCGTAAAGCCGGCGCGGATGCGGCCGATGCTGTCGTGGTGCGATCGAGGGCCCATTCCGTCAGCGTACGCCTCGGCAAGGTGGAAGGCACGGAATCCTCCGAGAGCGACGACTTTTCGCTGAGGGTCTTCGTTGGCAATCGGGTCGCCAGCGTTTCGGCCAATCCAGGCTTCGATCTGAATGCTCTTGCCGAGCGCGCGGTCGCCATGGCCAAGGTTTCGCCGGAGGATCCCTTCGCCTGCCTTGCCGATGAGGCGTATCTCGCCAAGAGCTATCCCGATCTCGAACTGTTCGATCCGACCGAGGTTTCCACGGAGCAGCTACGCGAAGCGGCGCTTGCGACCGAGGCGGCAGCTCTTGCCGTTTCCGGCGTCACCAATTCTTCCGGCGCCGGCGCCTCGGCCGGCATGGGCGGGCTTGTGCTCGTCACCTCGCATGGTTTTTCCGGCCACTATATGGGCTCGCGCTTCGGGCGCTCCGTCAGCGTCATTGCCGGCGAGGGCACCGGCATGGAGCGCGACTATGATTTCGACAGCCGTCTCTATTTTGCCGATCTCGATGCGGCTGAGGAGATCGGCCGCCGCGCCGGCGAGCGGGTGGTCAAACGCCTCAATCCGCGGCAGGTTCCGACCGGCAAGAATGTCACGGTCGTTTTTGATCCACGTGTCGCGCGCGGCTTCGTCGGCCATATCGCCGGCGCCATCAATGGCGCGTCCGTCGCCCGCAAGACCAGCTTCCTGCGCGACAAGATGGGACAACAGGTGCTGAAATCAGGCCTTTCGATCACGGACGATCCGCTGATCGTGCGCGGCCCGTCCTCGCGCCCCTTCGACGGCGAAGGCGTGTCTGGCAAGCGGCTCGTCATGATCGAGGACGGTGTGCTGAAGTCCTGGTTCCTGTCGACGGCGACGGCGCGGGAAGTCGGTGGCGGGCTGAAGACCAACGGTCGCGGTGTGCGCGGCGGCACGTCCGTATCGCCTGCTTCCACCAACCTCGCGCTGGAACCCGGCGATATTTCACCCGAGGAACTGATCCGCAGCGTCGGTGCGGGCTTCTATGTCACCGAGCTCATCGGCCAGGGCGTCAATATGATCACCGGCGAGTATAGCCGTGGCGCCACCGGTTTCTGGATCGAGAACGGCGAATTGACCTTCCCGGTTTCGGAGGTGACGATCGCCTCCAATCTGAAGGACATGTTCATGCGCGTGACGCCGGCGAACGACATCGATCGCGATTTCGGCATCGCCGCTCCGACGCTTGCCATTGAGGGCATGACGCTCGCGGGCCGCTAAAAACGAGCGGAGATTGGAATTCGTCAATGATCGATAGCAAGGCCGGCCAATTGAGCGACGTGGACCTGATCGTGGGTGCCGCGCTCGAGGCGGGCAAAATCGCTCTCGGTTTCTTCCGGCAATCGCCGGAAGTCTGGTGGAAGAATAACGGCCAGTCCCCGGTCAGCGCCGCGGATTTTGCCGCGAACGAAAGCCTGGCCGCTACGCTTCGTACCGCAAGGCCCGATTATGGCTGGCTTTCCGAGGAAACCGATGATGACGCCGAGCGTCTGAAGCACGCGACCGTCTTCGTCGTCGATCCGATAGACGGCACCAGAGGTTTTCTCTCCGGCCTGGATCTATGGTGCGTCAGCGTTGCCGTCGTCACTGACGGCCGGCCGGTGGCGGGTGTCCTCTATGCGCCGGCGCTGGACGAGCTCTTTGTGGCGACGGCCGGCGGGCAGGCCTTGAAGAACGGCGAGCCGATCAGCGTTTCCCAGAGGGTCGGCGACGATATCAATCGTCTTGCGACCGGCGAGGAGATGCTGAAGGGCTTCGATCCGGATTTTCGCAAGACGGTCGAGCGGGTGAAGCACGTGCCGTCGCTCGCCTACCGCCTTGCCATGGTGGCGGACGGCAGGCTTGAGGGAACAATCGTCAAACGCAACTCCCACGACTGGGATCTCGCCGCCGCCGATCTCATTCTGGAGCGAGCCGGCGGCGCTCTCGTGGATCTCTCCGGCAAGACCTTGCGCTACAATCGCGCCGAAGTATCCCATGACGAACTTTGCGGTGCGTCGGCAGCACAATTACCGGAGTTCCTCCGTCAACTATCGAACCGACGAGACGGTTGACCTTTCCGTCAAAATCCCGCAGATGAAGGACGGAGGGGGACGACAGTAGAAAGAGACGAAAATGACTGATACCAGCGGCAAAAAGCAGCTCCTGCACCTTGTCTTCGGCGGCGAATTGGAAAACCTCGAAGAGGTTCAGTTCCGCAATCTCAATGAGCTCGATATCGTCGGCATGTATCCCGATTATGCGAGCGCGCTGGTGGCGTGGAAGTCCAAGGCACAGCAGACTGTCGACAATGCCCATATGCGTTATTTCATTGTCCACCTGCATCGCTTGCTTGATCCGCAGGAAAAAGCGGCATCCTGAGGTCGCATTACTCCGAATTTTGCATTTGATATCTCTATCCGGGAAAGCGTTGTCGCTTTAAATCCGGCCATGAAGCAGTATCTTTGACACAATAAGAACGAAAATTCGGCTGCTTATTCGGCCGCGTGGTTATCGGGATTTGGCATAGATGATGATCAGCTGGGATGGGAGGCGGTCGAAATGAGTAGCCTCAGGGCGCGTCTTGCCTTGAGCGCCTATCGTTTCGGCGGAATTGCCGTTTATCCGTTCATCGGGCCTTATCTCGCCGTGCGCGCGGCGAAGGGCAAGGAAGATAGCTCCCGCAGGCTGGAGCGCTCAGGCTATGCCAGCGCCAACCGCCCGCAGGGACCGCTGATCTGGTTCCATGCCGCAAGCGTCGGCGAAACCTCGGCCGTCATTCCGTTGATCCGAGAAATCCGTCGCCGAGACATTCACGTCATCCTGACGACGGGCACAATCACCTCTGCCAAGGTCGCGCATCAGCGGCTTGGCGACGAGGTAATCCATCAATACGTTCCCCTTGATCTCAAGCCTGCCATCAAGCGGTTCCTCGATTATTGGCAGCCCGATTGCGCCATTTTCGCCGAATCCGAGATCTGGCCGACAACGATCATGGAGCTTGGCCGCAAGCGCATTCCGCAGATCCTCGTCAACGCCCGCATGTCGGATCGATCCTTCGCGCGCTGGAGCCGGCATCCCTCGCTTGCCGAGGCGCTGTTCGAAAATCTGGCGCTGGTCGTGGCACAGTCCGACCTCGACGCCGAGCGCTTCCGTGATCTCGGCGCACTGCAGGTTCTCAAATCAGGTAATCTCAAGGTGGATACCGACGCGCCGTCCTATGATGCGCCGACGCTTGCCGGCTACATGAAGCAGGTCGGCGACCGCAAGACCTGGGCAGCCGTCTCCACCTTCGAGGGCGAGGAGGGTGCTGCAGCCACCGTCCATTCGATGCTCAAGGAGCATAACGGTCAGCTCACCATCATCGTGCCGCGCCATCCTGAGCGCTGCGATACGATCGAGGCGATGCTGGTCGAACAGGGCCTGAAAGTGGCGCGCCGTACCCGCAATGACATCCTTTCGCCCGACGTCGATGTCTTCCTTGGGGATACGATCGGCGAGATGGGGCTTTACCTGCGGATGACGGAAGTCGCCTTCATGGGCAAATCGCTATTCAACGAAGGCGGCCAGAACCCGCTTGAGCCCGCCATGCTCGGCTGCGCGATCCTGACGGGCGGCCATGTCCAGAATTTTCGCGACTCCTATCAGTTGCTGGCCCGCCGCGGCAGCGCCCGCATGGTGCGCGATACCGAGATGCTGGCGCGCGGCGTGCATTATTTGCTCACTAACGACACGGCACGACGCGGTATGATCGACGCCGGCTTCGCAGCCGTGCATGAAATGCGTGGTGCACTGGCAGCAACGGTGAAAGGGCTGGAGCCTTATATCAATCCGCTTTCGGTCAAGGCGCGGCTGATGCCGAAAACGATGGCGAACGGATAAGAAGGGAAGGGTATGACAGCGGCGAAGCTGGGAGCGATTGCGGGCATTCTTTTCGACAAGGACGGCACGTTGCTCGACTATGACCAGAGCTGGCTGCCGGTCAATCGTGAGCTTGCCAGGATCGCCGCTCAGGACGATCCCATTCTCGCCGATCATCTTCTCTCCGCCTGCGGCATGGACCCGATCACAGGCCACATCGTGCCGGATAGCCTGCTTGCGGCAGGTAATACTCGGCAGATTTCCGAGGGCCTGGTGGCTGCCGGCTCGAAAGTGGATGTCGCGGAGCTGGTGGAAAAACTCGACGCGCTTTTTGCGCATGCGGCCGATTTCTCCTCGCCCGTCACCGATCTTGCGGCCTTCTTCCAGCGCCTGCATGAGC
Organism: Rhizobium sp. BK312; assembly: GCF_014193605.1. Taxonomy (NCBI): domain Bacteria; kingdom Pseudomonadati; phylum Pseudomonadota; class Alphaproteobacteria; order Hyphomicrobiales; family Rhizobiaceae; genus Rhizobium; species Rhizobium sp. BK312. The sequence continues at coordinate 130,527 of NZ_JACHZP010000003.1, forward strand.
GCGGATACAGGCTCGGCGTTGCCTCCAGCGACAATGAGCGCTCCATCCGCCAGACAGCGCGCCGCTTCGGCTTCATCGACTATATCGATTACATCGCCGGCTACGATAGCGGCTTCGGTACCAAGCCGGAGCCGGGCATGGTACTCGGCTTCTACGCCGCGACAGGCCTTTCGCCGGCACAGGTCGCTGTGGTCGGCGACAACAATCATGATCTCCACATGGGCCACAACGCCGGCGTCGGCCTGACCGTCGGCGTGCTGACGGGCACCGGTTCGCGCGAGACGTTGACGGCCGCATCGGATTATTGCCTCAACGACATTACCGAGCTTGAAAACCTGCTCATGCCTGTGGCGCAATCGGCCTGATCCCGGCAATGGCTTGCTTTTTCATGCAATCTGCCCTTTCTTGCCGCTTGGTCGCAGGCACAGGAATAGGGCTGGATTAGACGCATGGTATCGGAAGCCCCACCTTTCTGGTGGCGAAAGCCGGATTGGCGTGCCTGGGGGCTCTCACCCTTTTCTTTCCTGTATGGCCGTATCGCCGGACATCGCATGGTGCATGGCAAACGCACCTCCGTGCCAGTGCCGGTCATCTGCGTCGGCAATTTTACGGTCGGCGGCGCCGGCAAGACGCCGACGGCGCTCGCGCTCGCCCAGGCCGCGAAGGCGAAGGGGCTGAAGCCGGGGTTCCTCAGCCGCGGCTATGGCGGCTCGCTCGATGTCACGACGGTTGTCGATCCCTCGCATCATCATGCCACGGCCGTCGGCGACGAACCGCTACTGCTTGCCCGCGAGGCGCTGACGGTCATTGCCCGTCGCCGTGCCGATGGTGCGGAAAGGCTCGTGCGCGAGGGGGCTGATCTCATCATCATGGATGACGGCTTCCAGAGCGCGCAGATTGCGATCGACTATGCCCTTGTGGTGGTCGATGCAGGCAGGGGCATCGGCAACGGTCATCTGGTTCCCAGCGGTCCGGTGCGTGCACCGCTGCGCACACAGCTCCTCTATGCGTCCGGCCTGCTGAAAGTCGGTGAAGGCACCGCCGCCGATCGCGTTGTGCGTCTTGCGGCAAGGGCGGGGAAGCCTTTCTTTTCAGCGAGCGTCAGAGTGCGCGGTCAGGAGGATTTGCGCGGCCGCAAGGTGCTTGCCTTCGCCGGCATCGCCGATCCCGCCAAGTTCTTCCGCACGGTCGAGACGCTGGGGGCTGAGATCGCCGTCCGGCGCAGCTTTGGAGACCACGAACATCCCGGTGAGGATGACGTTTCCGACATGCTCGACATAGCCGCGCGCGAAGGGCTGGAGATCGTCACCACGTCGAAGGACTACGTGCGCCTGATCGGCCATCATGGCCGCGCCGACGAACTGCTGCAGCGCTGCCGGGTGATCGAGATCGATATGGTCTTTGACGATCCTCAGGCCCCAGCCCTGATTATCGACAGGGCCATTGCAGCCGCGCGAGAGCGGCGCTTGCGGGAAAAGCGCAATAGCAAAGTGGCCTAGGGCCACGTCTGGTTATTCAGGAAGAGAAATCAACGCTTCTGATTGGGCAGCGCGCCGGCGCGCTTTTCGGCTTCGAGCGAGGTGATGACGTCCGCATAGGGTTCCTGCCGGGCAACGCTCCAATAGCGCAGCTCATCGAGCGCAATATGCTTGCCGGTCATGGCGCAGACTACATAAGAACCCGGCATCAGGATTTGGAAATCGCCGTCGAGGTAGCGAATTTTCGCCTCGCGATTTCCATGTCCCTCGAAAAGATTCATCTGATGCCGTCCTTGATCTGTCTCATCCGTTTGCCATACCGCACTACAGCGCCATGCGTCAAATATGACGCGCAAGGTCGCTACGGCGGGCGTGACTTTCCTGACTATTATTTCGCGGAAAAGTTCCTTTTGGAAATAGCTTAGGTCAGCTGCGCCCGAACAGCCGCTCGATGTCTGTGAGCTTCAACTCTATATAAGTCGGCCTGCCGTGATTGCATTGTCCGGAGCCCGGCGTCGCCTCCATCTGACGCAAAAGCGCGTTCATCTCTTCCGGGCGCAGGCGCCGGCCGGACCGTACCGAGCCGTGGCAGGCCATGGTCGCGGCCACATATTCCAGCTTGGCGGCAAGGCCTAAGGCCGTATCCCATTCGGCAATCTCGTCGGCCAGTTGCCGGACCAGGCCCTGTGCGTCGACCTCGCCGAGCATGGCCGGCGTCTCCCTAACGGCGACCGCGCCTGGCCCGAAGCGTTCGACGGCAAGGCCGAGTTCGCCGAGCTCTTCGGCAAACACCATCAGCCGGTCGCAATCCTCTTCGGGCAGCTCGACGATCTCAGGAATGAGCAGGACCTGCGAGGGCAGGCGCTTCGAATGCAGGGCCTTGCGCATAGCTTCGAACACCAGCCGCTCATGCGCCGCGTGCTGATCGACGATGACGAGCCCGTTTTCCGTCTGGGCGACGATATAGTTTTCATGCAGCTGAGCGCGGGCAGCGCCCAGTGGAAAGCGAGCGGGTTCCTCGGCCCGTACCGGCTCCACCGGCGGTGCGACTTCCGCGCGAGCCGTCGGCATGGCAAGTCCGTCGAAGGCGGCCTGCGGTCTTTCGGCAAATCCGTAGCTCGCCGGTGCCGCTGCTCGCTCATAGGGACGAGATGGCGAAGTTTCCGCCGTCCATGGAGCCGCTGCCGGCGCGGGTCGCCAGCCCGATTGGAAGCCGGAGCGGCCAGCGGTAAACGCCCGCAGCATGCCGTCCGCGCCTGTCGTGGCGGCCCGGTCGCCCTCGCGCGCCAAAGCTTCGCGAATGGCACCGACGATCAGGCCGCGCACGAGACCGGGATCGCGGAAACGTACATCGGATTTCGCCGGATGCACGTTGACGTCGACCAGCGCGGGGTCGAGCGTCAAGGAAAGGACAGCGACAGGATAACGGCCGGAGGGGATGGTTTCCGCATAGGCACCGCGGATTGCCGACAGGATCAGCTTGTCCTGCACAGGCCGGCCATTGACGAAGGCATATTGATGCGCGGAATTCCCACGGTTGAAGGTCGGCACGCCGGCAAAACCGGTGAGGCTCACATCCTCTCGCACCGCATCGAGCGCGATGGCATTGTCCTTGAAATCGGCCCCCAGTATCTGCGCCATGCGGGCGAGATGATCATCTCCGGTCGCGGGAAATTCGAGCGTCGAGCGGTCGCTGCCCGACAGCACGAAGCGCACGCGCGGAAAGGCGATCGCCATTCGCTTGACGACCTCGGTGATCGCTGCTGCCTCCGCCTTCTCCGTTTTCAGGAATTTGAGACGCGCGGGCGTCGCGAAGAACAAGTCGCGCACCTCGACGATCGTGCCGGGATTGGCGGCCGCTGGGCGCAGATGCAGAACCTTGCCGCCGGCAACGGCGATCTCGGCGCCGCTGCTTGCTCCCGCTCTGCGGCTTGCAATCGAAAGCTTCGCCACCGAGCCGATGGAGGGTAGGGCCTCGCCGCGAAAACCGAGAGTACGGATATCCTCCAACGTGTCGGAAATCTTCGAGGTGCAGTGGCGCCGGACCGCGAGTTCGAGGTCGGCTTCCTCCATGCCCGAGCCGTTGTCGGTCACTCTCAACAACGCCTTGCCGCCGCCTGCGGTGGCGATCTCGATGCGGGTCGCACCAGCATCGAGCGCATTTTCGATCAGCTCCTTGGCCGCGCTTGCCGGGCGCTCGATGACTTCGCCGGCGGCGATCTGGTTGATCAGGGTCTCGGAAAGTTGCTTGATGGCCATGGCTGCATTCTCGTGGATTCGCGCCGGTGTGGAAAGAGGAAAGGCGATCCGCACGCGCTTACCCACTCGTTTCCCGCCCGTGCTTTGTTGAGAAATTTAATCAATGTTTAAGGGAATGATGACAGGTTGCCGAGACAGAACTTGAAATGACCGCAGGTGGCGCGTTTCGTGCATGCTGACGGCTCTCGATGGCAGGTTGGTGGCCGTCAACTTTCATGAGCCAGGTGCCATCTGCTTCAAGTGCCAAGGCCAGCATGCAACTTCCACGAATTTGCCTTGCAGAGCGAATGCCGCTTTGTCGATTTGCCGTGTTGTGAAACTAGTTGAGCGTAGGAATCCGACGAATGACTGCCGAGATTGAAAAGGCAGCTTTGGCAATGACGACGGCTGATGCCCCTTTCGGCGGCAGTCTGCAGACGATGTTCTTCGGTGCCCTTTGCGATGGTCTTTCCAGCGCCTTTTTCGCCTATGACAAGAACGACCAGCTGTTGTTTGCCAGCCGTCAGGTTCTGAACTTCTTCCCGATTGCTCCGGAATTCCTGCAGCCTTCCACGCGGCTGCGCGATTTTCTGGGTGCCGTCTTCGATACCGGTGTACGCTATCAACGCCATCAGACAAAAACGGCCGCCAGCCGTGACGATTGGATATCGCAGCGCATAGCCTCGCATTGGCGCGAACGCTTCGAGACCACCGAGCACTTTGCCGACGACCGCTGGGTGCGCGTCCTCAACCGACGGCTATCCTCGGGTATCGGCTTCTGCATCATTTCCGATGTGTCCGAAGCCAGGAAACGCGAAGAGCAATGGCGCGTCGATATGGAGCGCGTGCAGCTGACCGAGGATATTCTCGACAATCTGCCCTTTCCGGTTTTCGTCAAGGACCAGAATCTCGTCTATGTCGCGGTCAACCGGGCATTCTGCGACAAGTACCAGACGGCGGCGGACGAAGTGCGCGGCCGCAAGAGCATCGATATCTTCTCCACCGACCTCGCCAATCGCTTTCATGAGAGCGACCGGCATGTGATCGAGACCGGCGAAATGTCGATCTCGCGGCAGCGCCAGATTGCGCGTGACGGCGTCGAGCGCGATATCGTCACCCGCAAGCAGCGCATCGGTAAGCCCGGCCGCTATTTCCTGGTCAGCACCATGCAGGACCTGCCCAAGGATGGCGGTGATTTCGACGAGTTCGCGCTGGCATCGAGCATCCGGGAAAACAGTGATCGCTCCTATCGCCGCGCCTATGTTCCGATGGTTGCGCTGCAGACCATTTCGCGCCGCCCGGCCGCCATGGAAACCTTCGTTCCGGAGAATTTCAACGGCCGCAAGGTGCTCGTCGTCACGCCGGATTTCGCTGCCGAAACGGCGGCTCTGAAGACGCTCGAGAAATATGGCTTCGAAGCCTGCGTCGTTCACAACGAGAATGAGGAGGCGGCTTTTCTGGACGTGGCGAGCGCGCATGGCGTCAAGATTGACCTGGTCATCGTCGACAACCAGCTCGGCAAGCGCGGGATTGAGCTGGCCGAACGGCAGAACCTTACCGCGCTGTCGTTGGACGGATCGCAGCTTGCAACCGAGCTTGCCTTCCTGATCGCGCGTCATTTCAATCGTAATATCCGTGGCGAACTGGGCGAGATCGTCGAGCCGGGGCTTGCATCCGAATGGCGGCGCGCGGCCGGTGAGGAGCGCCGGGCGCAAATCCTGGTCGCCGAAGACAATGACATCAATCAGATCGTCTTCTCGCAGATCCTCGAAGGGTTGGGATACAGCTATGTGATCGCCGCAACCGGTGATGAGGCGGTGCGCCTGTGGCAGGAGCATCGTCCGGAACTGATCCTGATGGACATTTCGTTGCCGGGGCTGAACGGTTTTGAATCCACCCGGCTGATCCGCGGCGCGGAAAAGGGCAGCGGCACCCATACCCCGATTATCGGCGTCCTGACCCAGGCTTTCGAGCGGGACCGCAAGGAATGCGCCGAGGTCGGCATGGACGACGTCATTCTGAAGCCGGTAAGCCCCGACATCATCGAGACCGTCTTCCAGAAATACATGCGCGGTGCCCTGAAGGCGCAAAATAGATAAATGCTACGATGATATCACCACCGACGGCAACTTATCGCCGGTGCCGAATGACCGTCTTGTTGGCATCCTTTATTAAGACTTCCCCGGCATGCTTTTCCCCCGGGTGGAGAAAAGGTCGGAACCAAATATGAAGTCGACTGAGATGCTGCCGGGGCCAGCCAGTCAAGAACCGCAAGCAATTGCCTATACCGATCCGCTCACGGGGCTCGGCAATCGATATCGCATGCGTGAACGCGCGCGCGCGCTTTCGCTGGAACGTGCCGACGATCCGGCACCCTTTACGATCGGAATCGTCAATCTCGATGCCTTCAAGCCGATCAACGACCTGTTCGGCGTCGAAGCGGGTGACGAGATCCTCTGTCAGGTTGCCCATCGCCTCAAGGCTTGCATACCCGATGGCGCGCTGGTGACACGTCATGACGGCGATGAGTTTGCCTTTGTGCTGCCGCTTGTTTTCGAACGGGTCGGTGCCGAGAAATTCGGACAGATGATCCGCGAAGTGCTGTCGGCACCCTATGATCTCGGCGATCGCAATGTCCGCCTTTCCGCGTCCTTCGGCTTCGCCATCCATCCTTTCGCCGGAGAGGAGTTCGACGATCTCCTGAAAAATGCGGATACGGCGCTCTATCGCTCAAAGCGTCGCGGCCGCGGCCAGATCACCGTCTATTCCCGGGAGATTGCACAGGAAATGAGGCGGGCGACGCAGCTCGAGCAGGCGCTGCGTAATGCCATCATTTCCGATTCCATAGACGTGCACTTCCAGCCGATCGTCTCGCTTGCCAATAACATGGTTCTCGGTTTCGAGGCCCTGGCGCGCTGGAACGATCCGGATCTCGGCTTCGTCTCTCCCGCTGTCTTCGTGCCGCTTGCCGAAGAGAGAGGCTTCATCGACGCGCTGTCCGAAACCCTGCTGCGAAAAGCAGCGGAGGCAGCACTCTCGTGGCCGCGCGAATTATTCCTCTCCTTCAATCTCTCCTCGGCACAGCTGATGGACCCCGGCACGAGCAGCAGCATTCTCGCGATCCTGACGCGCGCCGGCCTGGATCCGCATCGTCTCGAACTCGAAATCACCGAAACCGCGGTCATGAGCTCAGCCGAGACGGCCCATCGCATTATCACCGACCTGCGCGCGGTCGGCGTGCGCATCTCTTTGGATGATTTCGGCACCGGGCAATCCAGCCTTGGACGCTTGCGGGAGTTCATCTTCGACAAGGTGAAAATTGACCGGGCGTTCGTCTCCCGCATGAATTCGGATAGGGCTTCCGAACATATCATCAAGGCTGTTCTTGCCATGTGCGAAGGACTTGATCTGCGTGTTGTCGCTGAGGGTATCGAGGACCATGCCGAAGCGACGAAGCTGAAGGCGCTGGGCTGCGCCATGGGGCAGGGCTATTATTTCGGAAAGCCGGTCGACGGCGCTGCGACGCTTCGTTACCTGCAGACCCATTATTTCGATCTCAGCCACGAACGCGAAATTGCTTGAGTTTGAAAAAAAGGTCAAAGAAAGCGGCGATCCGTAAGGGTCGCCGCTTCTATATTTCGCCAGACTTCGTCGATATTTACTTGTTGGTGGTCGACGAAGTTGTCGTGTTGTCGGTTGCCGGCATTGTCGACGTTCCGGACGATTGAGCAGCCTTTTCGGAAGCCTGCATCGAGAGGGTTTTGAACTCCGGTGCGGCCTTCAGGGAATCGGCCGTTTCAGTCGTCGTCAGCTTCACCGTCCCGTCCTGAGGGTTCTGGGTGGCGCTGATCTTATCAAAAGGAACCGCGACGTTTTTCTGGCCTAAGCCAAGGAAACCGCCGACACCGACGATGGCGGCAACGACGCCGCCCTGCTTCTGCAGGATCAGGTCGTTGATGCTGCCGATGCTTTCATTCTGACCGTTATAGACCGACTGGCCCATATAGGTCTTGGCGCTGATCTGATCCGCGGATTGTGTGGTCAGATAGCCAGCTTGGCCGCCCGTTGCGGGGGCAGGAGCCTGAGCACTTTTCTGTGCTGCCGAGCCAGCAGGCTTGGTGACGTCAGGCGTTGCCGGTGCGCTTTGCGTCACTGGCGCGTTATTGCCTGCGCCGCCGTTCGATGGCTGTTGCGCCTGGGCAAAAGCCATGGGTGAAAGCACGGACGCCGTAGCAAAGATGGCGCCTGCGGCAACGGAAGTAAAGAGTTTCCCAGTCATCGTGAACCTACCTTTCATTCTGATGGGCATGCTTCGTCATACGCGCATGCTTACCAGCGCGAGTGGAACTTTTGTAATGCCGGCCGTTGTCGGACCGGTCCTAGAAGCAATGGCTCAGGGAGGTATTGGTTCCGTCAAAAGTTGCAGAAATTGCGTCGTGCAGCTCGGAAACAAAAGGAATATGTTGGGGAATCAACGGCTACTGCAGCAAAAGACAACCGGAAAGATTATTAGGATCGCAGAGAACGATTGAGTTTAGATTTCAATTTGTTTCGAAGCCGAACGTGTCTTGCGCCCTGCATGATCCGTCAAAATAATACCGCCCTCAGCCAGATCGGTTGAGGGCGGCCTTCAATCAAAGCTTGTATGGGGGGTCGAAAACGCCCTTCACGGTCAGGCCAAGCTCCAGAAGAGCACCGGCCTGCGGCTGCATCGAGCGGGCCTCCTCATCCAACCCTTCCCAGGCGGTCGTCACGGCCAGCCGGTCCGCATTCTTGCCGATGAAGGCGGGGCAGGACGGCTGCATGGCGGGTACGCGATAGCGCTCGATGCGCAGGCCATCCGGGCTGTATTTGTCGACGAAGCCGGAGCCCCAGCGCGCGTTCCAGATATAGCCGTCGGCATCGCAGACCGAGCCGTCGAGGCCGCCTGGATCTTCCATGCTGTCGACCATGACGATCGGCTCGCCCGCCGGAAGCCCCGTCTCGGGATCCACGAGCACGCGCATGAGCTGGCTGACGCGGGTATCGGTGAAATATCCGATCGTGCCATCGGGCGAGAAGCAGATGGAATTCGGAATGCTGATCTGGTCGAAGATCTTGGTCACCTTGCCGCCGGCGACATGATAGATCGCGCCTGCCTGCATCTCGGCGCGTTTTCCCATGGTGCCGATCCAGAGCGATCCGGAAATATGCGTGCGTCCGTCATTGGAGCGGTTTTCGGGCTTGTCGGCTTCAATGGCCGCATAGAAGCTCAATTCGCCAGTTGCGATATCGCGCAGGAAGAGACCCTGTTCGGTCGCGATCATCTGCCGTTCCGCATCGACGCGTGCCAGCACGCTCGCCATCATCGGCAGCTCGTGAACCTGCTTCTTGCCGGTCGGCAGGTGCAATTCGTGCAATTCCTTGCCGAGGATGTTGAACCACCAGACTGTATCCGTATCAGGGTCGTAGGTTGGGCCTTCCCCGAGGACGGAGGAGGTGTTGCAGAGAATATTCCCCTGAAAATCATGAATATCGGTCATAGATCAGGCTCCTACGGCTGCATCATAGGCATAAATGGTGACCTTGGCACGTTCGGCAACCTCTGCAGCCGTCATTCCCGGCTTGTAGAGGCTGGTGCCGAGGCCGAAAGCGAGCACGCCGGCCTTGGTGTAATCGGCGAAATTCTTGTCCGAAACGCCGCCGACCGCCGCAATGACGAGTTCGGGCGGCAAGACAGCGCGAATGGCCGTGATGCCGGAGGCGCCGAGCACGCCGGCGGGGAAGAATTTAAGCCCGGTGGCGCCGGCGCGCGCGGCCGAAAGCGCTTCCGTGGCGGTGAAGACGCCGGGCATTGTCACCATGCCTTTGTCGCGGGCGCGGCTGATGACCGCAGGCTCCACATTCGGTGTCACCAGGAGCTTGCCGCCGGCGCCATCAAGCCTGTCGACATCTTCGACCGTCAGCACCGTGCCGGCGCCGATCAGGCAATCGGCCGGCGCCATCTTGGCAGCGATTTCGATGGAGCGGAACGGCTCCGGCGAATTCAACGGGATTTCAATTGCCGTGAAGCCTGTCTCGATCAGCGTGCCGACAATGTCAGCCGTTTCCTCGGGCTTGATGCCGCGAAGAATGGCAATGAGCGGGCGCTTCATGGGCGGAAAGGGGGTGCGAGTTGTCATCAGCTTTTACTTTCTTTCTTGAACCAGATCGCTTCGGCCGCAGCGGAAAGTCCGCGACGGACGGCGGCATCGGCGTCGATCGTCTTAAAGGGGAGGGAGAGGGCGCGGAACGCGTCTTCGTAGAGCGCCTGGAGGCGGCCGGAGGCAACGAGCGTGATGGCCGCATTCTGCCCCGCAGAGGCGCGCGCGCCGGCGATTTCCGCGCCGATCAGTGTGCCCGATATGAGCGCCTGCGCACCGGCTGCCGTCAGCCCGTTCAGAAGCTGGCCGGAGCGAGCCGTGAACAGCAGATTGGTGAGGAGCGCCGGCTTATCCAGGGCCGCCTTGAGGGCGGTCTCGAATGTCTTTGTGTCGGCCGGCATGTCTGCAGCACCGGCAACCGCATGCGACAGGATGCTGTGCTTGGTAATGACGTCGAAAAGCTCGCCCGTCATGAAGGTGGAAAAGCCTGTCACCTGACCATCCAGCACGCGCACCCATTTCGAATGGGTTCCCGGCATGCAGACGAGTTGTTCGCCCGTGGCATCGGCCGCAATCGTGCCGAGCAGCTGCGTTTCCTCGCCGCGCATGACGTCCGGTACCTGTTGGCTGCGTTGCGCCAGGCCGGGCAGGATGCGAATGTCGCGGGATTGTCCGGGCACGGAAACAGCGGCCGTGAGGATTGCGGCAAGGGAGGTCGGCGTGTCGATGTAGCCGGCTTCCACCCAGCCCTGGCGCGCGCCGGCCATGCCGCAGACGATGACGGGAATGGCGTCCGGCGCCGATACGGCGTCGAGATGTGCCTGCAGGACCTTGTCAAAGCCGGTTTGCGCAGCCGTGGTCATGCCTTCGCCGCTACGGCGCTCCGCGAGAATGCTGCCGTCTTCGCCGATCAGCCACAGCCGGAAACTGCTGGTGCCCCAGTCCACGGCGACATATGCCGGTTTCGTCATAAGAAATGCTCCAAGTCTTGCGTCAGAAATCTTGAGATTAGAAAATACCGCCATCGACAGTGATGGCTTGTCCGTTCATGGCGCCGGAGCAGTCCGAAGCCAGGAAGAGCACTGGACCGACCAGATCCTCGGGGCTCAGCACGCGCTTCAGGCATTGCCGGTCCATCATCTTCGCCATGCCGTCCTCCGTCAGCCAGAGGTCGAGCTGGCGCTGTGTGACGATCATTCCAGGCAGAACGGCGTTGACGCGGATATTCTCCGGCCCGAAGCGTCCGGCAAAGCTCTTGGTCAGCCCGATGATGCCGGACTTCGCGGTCGCGTAGGAGGACAGAAGCGGCGGGTTCATCTTGAAGACGATCGAGGAGAAGTTGATGATCGCGCCGCCGCCGGCTGCGCGCATGCCCGGTGCCGCCGCCTGTGAGACGAAGAAGACTTGCTTCAGATTGATCGCCTGATTGTTGTCCCAATATTCTTCGGTCGTGGTGTCGATGTCGTGCCGGTCGTCCCAACCCGCGTTGTTGACGAGGACCCGGATCGCCCCGAGGTCGGCCTCGATGGCCGCAACTGTGTTTTTGATCGCGCCGACATCGCGCAGGTCGGCATGGTAGAAGGCAACAGGATGGGCAAATTGACCTGAAAGCTTGGCCGCCAGCGCCTTGCTGGGTTCCTCGGCTATATCAATGAAGGCGACTTTCGCCCCCTGACGGGCAAAAGCCTCCACCAGGCTTGCGCCGATGCCGGAGCCTCCGCCGGTGACGAGAACCGTGCGATCTTTCAGATCGGGAAATTGCGCCTGAATATCGGCCAAGATGTCTCCTCCCAAGATCAATAAAAAGTTCCATTATTCGGAACGTAATTTGACTATATGGAATTATCGGACTACCCTTGCACAGTGTCAAGGACAGTGCGGTTTTGCCAGAGATAAATGAACGAGTATGGGTCTGGGTTCAGAGGCGGGAAAAAATAAAAGGCATCGCGATCGGGAAACGGGGACGCTCGGAAAGCTCGTCTCCCTGCTCGATTTCGTCGCGCTGGCTGATGGCCCCATGCGCTTTACCGACATTCTCTCGCTTTCCGATCAGCCGCGCGGCACGCTGCATCGGCAATTGTCGCATCTTGTCGAGGAGGGGCTTCTGGAGGTCGACCGCGACGGGCGCTATCGGATCGGATTGCGGCTCCTGACCCTTGCCTCGCGCAGTTGGGCGCGCAACGAGTTTCGGGCGATTGCCGAGCCGCATCTTCACCGTTTGCAGGAGGTGACGGGTGAGACCGTGCATCTCGGCGTCCTGCGGGGCGCGGAGGTGATCTATCTCGACAAGGTGGAAGGTCAGCAATCCGTGCGGATGTATTCGCAGGTCGGCAATGCTTCTCCCGCCTATTGTACCGGTGTCGGTAAGGCAGCACTCTCTGTACTCGACGATGCCGAGCTTACAGAGAGAATCTCAGGTCTCGAATATCGCCCCTACACAGAGCATACCCTTCGCTCCCCCTCGGAGCTGCTCTCCGATATCTCGCAAATCCGGGCGCGCGGCTACGCCTTCGATCTTGAGGAACACGAAAACGGTATCTGCTGCGTCGCTGCGCCGATCCGGTCCGATGATGGTCATATGCTTGCCGGAGTCTCGGTGACCGGCCCGGCCTATCGCGTCACGCAGCAGAGGCTGCAGGCATGGGCGCCACGGGTGGTCGTTGCCGCTGATTCGATCATGATGGACATGCGCAACCGCATGGGCCCCAAACGCTGATCCCAGCAGATCTGGCGCAACGACTGCGGGAACTCCGGGGGATTTAATGCTGCCGGCGCGGGATCTTAGCGCAATTGCTCGTTTATCTTGAATTTTACTGTTGAGATATGGCAAAGAACTGCCATTATCTTCAGGTGATTGCTGAAGCCGTAGAGGATTTAGCGAGGTGACGAGGGGGAGATAATAGTAACGGGCGTCGACGCAATCACGATTTTGGAAAACTTATATTTTGCCGAGCTGCCGATAGTGGCGCCGGGACGTTAATCGTAAAGGGCAGCGAGCGGAAGCTTCCTATTTTTGCCCTCTTTTACATAAAGAAGACTGATGATGGCGGCATTGGTACAAGCAGGAACGTCCCCTCGCGACGAGGATCTGATCGAGGAAATCACCAGGCTTAAAACGCAGTTCGATGTGTTCCGTTTCATGAAGGGATTGACGGAGGCCTACCGGTGCCGCGCCTTCATGGTCCTTAATCTTCCGCCGATCACATCCTCCGACCTGCAAAGCAGCTCGGTAATCAACAACTGGCCGGCCGAGCTGCTGTCGATCTACGATCAGGAAAGCCTGCTGTCGACCAGTCCCGTGTTGCTGCGGCTGCGCGCCTCCACGCTGCCTTTTCTTTATGATGTGGTGGCAAATCCCAATCGCGAAGAAAACAAATCGCAGCTTGTCGTGGCTTTGTTTGAGCGTTTCCGCATGACGCGTTTCGCTTATTTTCCAACCCATGATGCCTCAGGTCTTCGCGGCGCTGTTTCTTTGGCTGGCGATCGCGAACACTTTTCGCCGCAGGAGATCAAGGATCTCTTTTATATTGCGGTTCACGTGTTCGACCGGCTTGCTGAAATTCGTAACCTGGATGTTCGCGTCGTCGACACCCTTACCGACCGTGAGATCGATTGCCTGAATTGGACGGCAGCTGGAAAGACCAGCGCCGAAATCGCGGAAATCCTCTCCCTGTCGGAGCATACGGTCAATCACTACCTCAATCGCGCAACCAAGAAGCTCGACACTGTCAACCGCACGCAGGCCGTCGCCAAGGCCCTGCGTGTCGGATTGATAAAATAGCGAGGCCTTCCATTGCGGTGATGCCATGATACGGCGGTGATGGGAATTTGCGCAGCATGTGAATAATTTTTGTGCGCTGCAAATAAAATATGATGAAGTCTGCAGCGACCATCCGCTCTCCTGTTCCAGGTGCGATTCAGATAACATGCTGAAGACTCGTCGCTTTCCGGATTTTTGGAAACTGGCACGCTTCCTGCTTCTTAAGAAACAGAGGTCCAGAGGGGACTTTGATAACAGCGCCGATGAAAACGTGCGCGGATCAAGCGACCGCCGCCGACACCTTCGTCATAGCTTCTCCCGGCGAAGGGATCGGCGGCGGTTGTTACTTATTTGGCACGCTGATTAGGTTCCGACGCAGTTTCGAGACGATTTTCGCGCCGTTGCCCTATATATTTCAAATGAATGATCTATGTCGGCCCGCGACCATGTCTTCCCGAATTGGGAGAGCGTTGCGGCTGGTAAGGGTTTTTCTTTATGGACCCGGCGGACCTGCCGGCCGCAACGAAGACGTTTTTATCAACGGCGTCCCGAATTTCGTTTGGCGAAGCCACGCCTCTCCACTATCTAAGCCAGAATGATTTCGGAAAGCGCCCGTCTATGCCGCGCTGCCGAAAAAGATTCTGCAGTGAGGATGAAATGGCAGACATCACCAAGGAACAGGTGCTGGAAACGTTGAAGACGGTTCGCGGCCCGGACCTGGAGCACAATATCGTCGAGCTCGGCATGGTTTCCGATGTGTTCATTTCCGACGGCAAGGTCTATTTTTCCATCACCGTTCCCGCCGAGCGTGCCAAGGAGTTGGAGCCGCTGCGGCTGGCGGCCGAGCGTGTCATCAAGGACATGCCCGGCGTCAAGGGCGCCCTTGTCGCGCTGACGGCCGACAAGAAGGCTGGCGCTCCGGCGGCGAGGCCCGCGCCTGCACAGGCTGCCCCGCACGCCCATTCCCATTCGCATCCTCATCAGCACGCGCCGCAACAGCCGCCCCGCGCCGCCAAGATCGGTGTTCCGGGCGTCAAAGCCATCATCGCGGTCGCCTCGGGCAAGGGCGGCGTCGGCAAATCGACGACGGCGGTCAATCTGGCGCTGGGGCTGCTTGCCAATGGCTTGAAGGTCGGCATTCTGGATGCCGATATCTACGGCCCTTCGATGCCGCGCCTCCTGAAGATTTCCGGACGCCCCACCCAGATCGATGGGCGCATCATCAATCCCATGGAGAATTACGGCCTCAAGGTCATGTCGATGGGTTTCCTCGTCGAGGAGGAAACCGCCATGATCTGGCGCGGGCCGATGGTGCAATCCGCTCTGCTGCAGATGCTGCGCGAGGTCGCCTGGGGCGAGCTCGACGTGCTTGTTGTCGATATGCCGCCCGGCACCGGCGACGTGCAGCTCACCATGGCGCAGCAGGTGCCGCTTGCCGGTGCCGTCATCGTCTCGACGCCGCAGGATCTGGCGCTGATCGATGCGCGCAAGGGCTTGAACATGTTCCGCAAGGTCGAGGTTCCGGTTCTCGGCATCGTGGAGAATATGAGCTACTTCATCGCCCCCGATACCGGCGCGCGCTATGATATCTTCGGCCATGGCGGCGCTCGCAAGGAGGCGGAGCGCATCGGCGTGCCTTTCCTGGGCGAAGTGCCGCTGACCATGGGTATTCGCGAGACCTCGGATGCGGGAACGCCGCTTGTCGCCGCCGAGCCGAACGGGGTCGTTGCAAATATTTATCGCGAAATCGCGGCCAAGGTCTGGAAGCAAGTCGCGGATAGTCCACAGCGCGCGGCACCGGCGATCGTATTTGAATAATTCACCAGGACGGATCTGCTTTCCCTGTGGCGGCGGATTGTCTTGGCGGCATCCTGTGCTATGACTTCGCAGGATTGGCCAAACTGCGGCGAAGCATGCGATGAAGAGGTTGTGACTTGATTCTTTGCGAGCTTTGCTGCATATGCGCCGCCTGCGTGGAACTGGTCGGTCGTTTCCGATGACCAATCTCCGCCAAATGGTGGTTTTATTTCGGCCGCGCAGGCGTCTTCGCCCGGACGGACGAGGGATTGGTACAGCAGCGCAATGGAACATGAACACGGATTCCCGGCCGGACGGGCGGGATATGACCGGGGTTTTATGAGCTTTTTTTGTCGGCCATTGGTGAGATCGCAGGGGATGCGGGCAAGGTGTCCTGACGCCGCCTGCATCCGTGCCGCCGCAGGAGCGCGCAGTTGATAACTGCCTATTGCTCAGGTTCGAAGCCGCTCGAGCTTCCCGATCTTTCGGCCATCGATCGGTTGCCCGACGACGCCGTGTGGATCGACATGGTCGATCCGTCGCGCGAAGAGGAAGCCAATATCGAGCGGCTGCTTGGGCTCGAAGTGCCGACGCGTGAGGACATGAAGGATATAGAACCCTCGAGCCGGCTCTATATCGAGGACGGTTCGGTCTTTTTGACGGCCTCGCTCCTGTGCAAGGCCGATACCAGCCTACCGATGTTGACCGATGTCGCCTTTATCCTGGCGGGACCTCGGTTGATCACCATCCGCTACGCTCAACCGAAGTCCTTCGCGCTTTTCATCGCGGCGCTTCAGCGTATCCCGCAGGATCGGCGCACAGGCGTGGCGCTCCTGGCGAAGCTGCTCGAAACGATCGTCGATCGGACCGCCGAGGTCCTTGAACAGACGGTTGCCGGTGTCGATATATTGTCGGTGCATGTATTTGGCGATCGCGTGAAGAAGGTCCGCCGGCCGGGGAACTATCTCGAGGAAAAGCTCAAGGACATAGCGCGCTATCACCGTACGCTCAGCAAGATACGTGACAGTCTGAGTTCGCTGTCGCGCCTGCTGACCTTCCTTCAAGCTATCCCCGCCATGCAGCAGGACCACGAAGCAAGGGATCTCTGCCGCAATGTTTCGAGGGATGTTCAATCTCTTTCCGAGCATGCGTCGTTCGTGGCGGGCAATATCACCTTCCTGCTCGACGCATCGCTGGGGCTGATCAACATTGAGCAGAACGCCATCATCAAGATCTTCTCGATCGCTTCCGTGGTGTTCCTGCCGCCGACGCTTGTCGCCTCCGTCTATGGCATGAATTTCGAACATATGCCCGAATTGCATTTTGCCTTCGGCTACCCTGCATCGCTGTTGTTGATGGTGGTTTCCGCCATCGTTCCGTTTTTCTTTTTTCGCTGGAAAGGCTGGCTCTGAGAGTCTAGTGATCCTGAATGTCTAACGAAACCCATCATTCTCCCGACGGGAAAATGGACGCTCGCAAGCTCGCCTACCTCGCCCTCGGTTCGATCGGCGTTGTTTATGGCGATATCGGCACGAGCCCGCTCTATGCCTTTCGCGAAGCA
The DNA here is from genome assembly GCF_014193605.1 of Rhizobium sp. BK312. Classification (NCBI taxonomy): domain Bacteria; kingdom Pseudomonadati; phylum Pseudomonadota; class Alphaproteobacteria; order Hyphomicrobiales; family Rhizobiaceae; genus Rhizobium; species Rhizobium sp. BK312. Next base: position 147,483 of record NZ_JACHZP010000003.1, read on the forward strand.
TTGAAGCCGGTAGCCGCTGATGGTCTGACGCGCGGCGAAGTCATCAGCGTCATCTCGCTGATGTTCTGGACGCTGACGATCATCGTCACGATCAAATATGTCCTTTTTCTGCTCCGCGCGGACAATGACGGCGAAGGCGGCACGCTCTCGCTCCTGGCGCTGTTGATGAAGACGGCGAACGGCCACACCGCCATCCTGATGTTGCTGGGATTGCTGGGTGCCGCGCTTTTCCTCGGCGACGCGATGATTACGCCGGCGCTTTCGGTCCTTTCGGCCGTCGAAGGCCTGAAGCTCGTGACCCCGCAATTGTCGGATTATATCGTGCCGATATCGGTGGCCATTCTGGCATTGCTTTTTGCGATCCAGTCGCATGGTACCGGTGCCGTCGCCCGTTTCTTCGGCCCGATCACGGCGCTGTGGTTCATCGTCATGGGTCTTGTCGGCATCATGCACATTTCTGATGATTACAGCATTCTGGCAGCGCTCAATCCCTGGTATGCGGTGACCTTTCTGATGCGCGAGGGCTTCCTCGGCGTCGTCGTTCTCGGTGCTGTGTTCCTGACGGTGACGGGCGCGGAAGCGCTCTATGCCGACCTCGGCCATTTCGGCCGCCGCCCGATCCAGTGGGCCTGGTTCGTGCTGGTGTTTCCGTCGCTTACCTTGAACTACTTCGGTCAGGGCGCGCTGGTGCTGCGTGACCCCATGGCTATGTCGGACCCGTTCTTCCTGATGTATCCGCACTGGGCGATCCTGCCGGTGGTCATTCTTGCCACGATGGCGACGATCATCGCCAGCCAGGCCGTCATCACGGGTGCTTTCTCGTTGACCCGCCAGGCGATTCACCTCGGCTTCCTGCCTCGCATGGAAATCCTCTTCACCTCCGAGACCAATACCGGGCAGATCTTCCTGCCGTCGGTCAACACGGTCCTGTTCTTCGGCGTCATCTTCCTGGTGCTGGCCTTCAAGACCTCAGATGCGCTGGCGACCGCCTATGGCATCTCAGTGACCGGCGCGATGGTCGTTACCTCGATCATGGCCTTTGAATTCGTCCGTGTCCGCTGGAACTGGACGCTGCCGATGGCGGTTGCCGTGCTCACGCCGCTCTTGCTGCTGGAATTCGTTTTCCTCGGCGCCAACCTCTTGAAGATCCACGATGGCGGCTACGTGCCGGTGATGATCGCGACGGCCTTTACCGTCATCATGTGGACCTGGCGCCGCGGCACCGCGATCCTTATGGAAAAGACACGCCATACCGATATCCCGCTCTCATCCTTCGTCAGCTCGATCGAGCGCAAGAGCGATCACTCGCCGGCGCATGTGCCGGGTACGGCGATCTTCCTGACGAGCGATCCGGAATCGGCTCCCGCCGCGCTGCTGCATAATCTGAAGCATAATCACGTCCTCCACGACAAGAACGTCATCCTGACGATCCGCACCATCAACAAGCCGCGCGTCGCCCAGGAAGATCGTTATACCGTCGAGAAGGTTTCGGACCGTTTCTCGCGCGTCGAGCTACGCTTCGGCTTTATGGAATCACAGAATGTCTCGCAGGCGCTCGCGACCTTGCGCAAGACCGGCTTGAAGTTCGACATCATGTCGACCTCCTTCTATCTCGGCCGCCGCAAGCTGGTGCCGGATGCGAAATCAGGCATGCCGCACTGGCAGGACCGGCTCTATATCGCCCTCGCCAACGCCGCGACCGATCCCTCGGACTACTTCCGCCTGCCGGCCAACCGCGTGGTGGAACTGGGCTCGCACGTTATCATCTGACGCGGATATTCTTGCAATTGGTTCAGAAGACCCGGTGGATATTCCGCCGGGTCTTTTGTTTTCGGTTCACCGCCTGCATGACCATAGATTCGCCCGAATTAACCATCCATCAAGGTTAATGGGAGATTATTCCGGCTCCTGGTTTCGAGTGCCGTTTGGAGTCCGGTGTTGTCTCGCTCGCGTTATGTCAGCCGCAAGTCGCGGTTCCTGCCACAAAATTGGACCTCTCCAGCCGTCTTCGGGCTCTGCGCCTGGCTTATTTTTCCGTCGACGGCCGCCTATGGCGATCTTGCCGGCCTGCTTGCGGGTATCGATAGGGAAGGCGCCAACTGGCGCATGGTGATGACAGACTCGCCGGCCGGCTCCACCCATCAGGCGGAGCTGGCCTTTGGCGATGTCAAGGCGTCGCCTGCCGTTGGAGACGGCGGTCTGATATTGCCGGATGGACGGCGCGTCGCGTTCCAATCCGAAGCCAAGGGCAGCGATCCCCGGCCCGATGAGGACCGCATTAACCGGCAGGACAAGAAAGGCAGAGTGGTGGCCATCACGCCGATGCTGCCGCCGAAGGATTTTTCCGCAGGCTCCGTGCTGCAGCGTCAAAGTCTGCTGCTTCGGCCGGAATCGGCAACCGGCGAACGCACGGCATTCCTGAAGCCGAACCTCGGCGGCAAGGAAATCCAGATTGCGACCGCCTTCTACAAGAAGGAGCCGCCAAAGCCGGACGACAGCGTGCCGGCCTATATCGCCAATTTGGTCACCAACCAGAATGCCGATGTTCTGGCCGCCGCCTATGCCTCGCCGGCTCCGGACTATGCCCGTGTCTCGCCCTTCGATTCCATTCTGGCCAAGGATCAGGACGACGAGGGGCGCTTCGTGCCGCAGATCGGCCCGAAGGATCATGCCTGGGCCGCCAATGTCCTGCCGCCATCGGTCTTTTCATCCGACGAGCAGCAATGCCTTGCCACCGGCATCTATTTCGAGGCGCGCGGCGAGTCCGTGAAAGGACAGGCCGCTGTCGCCCAGGTTATTCTCAACCGCGTTCGCAATCCCGCCTATCCGAGGACCATCTGCGGCGTCGTCTACCAGAATGAGGATTGGACCAACGCTTGCCAGTTCTCTTTCGCCTGTGACAACGTCAAGGAGCGCGTCAATTCGCCAGAACACTGGCGTATTGCCCGCCAGGTCGCCATGGCGGTCACCGCCGGCAAGATCTGGCTGCCGGAAGTTGGTTCCGCCACTCACTATCATGCTGTCTATGTCCGGCCGAAATGGGCAGCCGAAATGGTGAAGGTCGGCCGCATAGGTATGCACATCTTCTATAGGACCTATGGCGGCGGCTGGAGCTGAGGCGACTGGTTCCGGCAGATTGACACCAGCGGCAGGGCCGCTTCCCCCGGCAAAAAAGCCACGGGAAAGCATGGGCTGAAGAGGATTCTTCAGCTCAGTTTTCGGTCAATATGGCTCTTTCGCTCTAAACTCATGATTTAATTGGGCTAATTTATGGCTGGACAGATGGTGTCTACGCCTTGACTATGCTTTTTCCTAAAACTATGTTGCGCGCGACTTCAAAACGGGCCGAAAGGTGGCGAAACCTGCTGTTCGTTTACGCGTTGACCGGGGTACAGGGATTACGCGCAACGAAAATGGGGAGGATGCCACCATGACGGATGACCGCGACGAGGGTCTGGAACAGCGGCGGGCGCAGCTGGGAGCCGAATTGGCGAACAAGCGCGCTGCGGTGAGAGAGGATGAACGCGGGGAGGTTCGCGCCGAGGAGAGCCGCAAGGGCTACGCTCAGGCGATGAAGCTTTCCAGTGAGTTCATTGCTGCAATCATCGTTGGAGCCGTTCTGGGCTATGTCCTGGACCGTTTTCTCGGTACGACGCCGTGGGGCATGATTATTTTGCTGCTTCTCGGATTCTGTGCCGGCGTGCTGAATGTGCTACGCTCTGCAGGCAAGGTGGCGACGCCGGAGCCGCAGGGACGTGAGCCTGGTAAGAAATGAGCGGAAGCGACGCAGCGGCGTTGTTTCCAGATGAGAAGCATCTGCTCGGTGGAGCGGAATAATGAAAGAGAACAAGCGGTGGCAAACGATCCTACCCATCAGTTCCTGATCTTTAAGATTATCCCGATCGATATCGGTGGAATTGATTTTTCGTTCACCAATGCTTCGCTGTTCATGGTTGCCTCGGCAGTGCTGTCCGCGGGCTTTCTGTATTTTGCCAGCGCGCCACGCGCCGTTGTCCCGACGCGCTCGCAGTCCGTTGCGGAAATGGCCTATGAGTTCATCGCCTCGATGTTGAAAGAGGGGGCGGGGACGAAGGGAATGAAATTCTTCCCGCTGGTCTTCTCTCTCTTCATGTTCGTCCTCACGGCGAACCTGCTCGGCCTCGTTCCTTACTTCTACACCGTCACCAGCCAGATCATCGTCACGCTGGCGCTCGCATTGCTCGTCATCTTCACCGTTATTTTCTACGGCTTGATCAAGCATGGTTTCGGCTTCTTCAAGATTTTCGTTCCTGAAGGTGTTCCGGGAGTTCTCTTGCCGCTGGTAGTGGCGATCGAGATCATCTCGTTCCTCTCCCGCCCGGTTTCACTCTCTGTTCGTCTTTTCGCCAACATGCTGGCCGGTCATATCACGCTCAAGGTGTTCGCAGGCTTTGTCGCCTCGCTCGGAGCCCTCGGCGCGCTTGGTATCGGCGGAGCAGTTCTTCCTCTTATCATGACCGTCGCCCTCACCGGTCTCGAGTTCCTTGTCGCCTTCCTTCAGGCTTACGTCTTTGCGGTGCTGACTTGCATGTACCTCAACGACGCAATCCATCCGGGCGGCCACTAAGGATAAAGACATTGGCGTCTAATGGCGTCAGTCATTCACCGCACAACCATTTCAAAGGAGTTCAACATGGACGCGGAAGCAGCAAAGTTCATCGGCGCAGGTTTGGCTTGCTTTGGTATGGCCGGCACGGCTCTCGGCCTCGGCAATATCTTCGGCAGCTACCTGTCCGGCGCACTGCGCAACCCGTCGGCTGCTGACAGCCAGTTCGGCCGTCTGGTATTCGGCTTCGCCGTTACGGAAGCTCTGGGCATCTTCTCGCTGCTCGTCGCTCTCCTCCTGCTCTTCGCCGTCTGATATCAGCGGCGTCATAGATCACGGTTCGCGAGCAGCGAGCCGTGATTCTTTGTATTTGCAGACCACCTGGAGGTGAGCATGTTTGTGACCCCGGCATATGCTGAAGAAGCACCGCCGGCCGCCGGAGCGGTGCACACGGAAACGGGTGCGCCGAATGAAGGCCATCACGGCGGCGTATTCCCGCCGTTTGACCATACGACGTATCCATCACAGCTGCTTTGGCTGGTAATCACCTTCGTCATCTTCTACGTGGCCATGCAGAAGATCGTTATTCCGCGCGTCGGCACCATTCTGGAAAGCCGGCACGACCGGATCGCCCAGGATATCGAGGAAGCCTCGCGTCTGAAGGCTGAAGCCGACGCCGCCGTCGCGACCTATGAAAGCGAATTGGCTGCTGCGCGCGCCAAGGCAAATTCCATCGGCGCCACCGCTCGCGATGCCGCCAAGGCCAAGGCCGAAGAGGATCGCAAGACAATCGAGGCGAGCCTGGCTGAGAAGCTCAAGGCCGCAGAAGGCCGCATTGCTGAAATCAAGGCGAAAGCCTTCGGTGATGTCGGTGCAATTGCCGAAGAGACCGCAGGTGCTGTCGTCGAGCAGTTGGTCGGAAATGTCGCCGGCAAGGCCGATGTCGCCTCTGCGGTTGCGGCAGCCGCCGCAAAGCAGGAGGGCTGATCCATGGAATTTTCTTTCGACAACACCTTCTTCGCGTTTGTCAGCCTTCTCATCTTCCTAGGCCTGATCGTTTACCTCAAGGTTCCCGGCATGATGGCAAAGTCGCTGGACGACCGCGCCGATCAGATCCGTAACGAGCTGGCCGAAGCCAAGCGCCTGCGTGAAGAGGCACAGCACCTGCTGGCCGAATATCAGCGCAAGCGCAAGGAAGCCGAGGCTGAAGCAGCACATATTGTTGCCGCAGCCGAGCGCGAAGCGGAAATGCTGACGACCGAGGCTCGCAAGAAGACCGAGGAGTTCGTCGCCAACCGTACGGCTCTGTCCGAGCAGAAGATCAAGCAGGCCGAAGCCGATGCGATGAAGGCGGTCCGCTCCGCTGCCGTCGATCTGGCAATCGCCGCTGCAGAATCGGTGCTTGCCAAGAAGGCCGATGGCAGCGTTCAGTCCGGCCTCTTCAACGACGCCGTCAAGGAAGTGAAGACGCGGCTGAATTAAGCCCTCGCAATATCGAATTCGAAAGAGCCCTGCTTCCGCGGGGCTTTTTTTGTTTCATGCTCAGTCATGATTGATCATCGCCACAGTGGGAGGCAAGATCAGTGCATGAGGGGAGAGTGGATGCAGTCAACGACTGGCAGCGAACCGTTTCGTCAAGACGATCTCATCGTGAGACCGGCGGCCACCTGGACACCGGGCGTCCATGCCTTGCTAGCTGCGCTACATAGGTATGGTTTCGATGCAGCTCCGCATCCGGCTGGATATGACGAGGTCTGGGAGCAGGTAACCTATCTGCCCGGAGATACCGGCGATCTCGATGGCCGCGCCGCTATGCGCGGCGAAAAGGCGCTGCGGTCGGCTGCATCGCTACTGCGTCGCTATCACGATTGCTCCGCCCTGTTCGCAAAAAGCCTCGCGGCCAGCTATGCATGGCAACTGCCGGCCCGCTCGCCTTGCGAGGTAATCTGCCATGGGGATTTTGCCCCCTACAATGTCGTCCTGAACCATGGCGAAGTGACCGGGATCATCGATTTCGAGGCTGCGCATCCCGGTCCGCGAATGTGGGATCTGGCTTATGCCGTCTATCGCTGGGCGCCGCTGTCCTCCGGCGCCGCTATCAAGGGAATGGACACTCTTGCCGCCCAAGTCGGTCGCACCCGTATCTTTATCGATGCCTATGGCCTGTCCGTTAACGAGCGTAGCTCATTGCTTGACGTCATCGTCGAGCGGCTTGAGGCGCTATTGGTTTTCATGGAACGGGAAGCTGCCCGCGGCATCGAGAGATATCGCCGGAATCTCCAGGAAGGACATGATCGCATCTACAGGGAAGACATCGCCTATATCAGAAAATACTCGACTGAAATCGTCGCCGGACTGACGGGCTGAGTTTCAAACGGCCTCTTTGCGCAGCGGACGAAAGCTCATGCGGTGCAGCGGGCAGGGACCATGCTCCTCGATGCCAGCGCGATGCTGAGGAGTGCCATAGCCGGCATGGGCTGCGAAACCATAGGCTGGAAAGACAATGCCCGCGCGCGCCATCATCCGGTCGCGGGTCACTTTGGCGACGATCGATGCGGCAGCGATGGAGAAGGAGCGCGCGTCTCCTTTGATGACGGCCTTTCCCGGGCATGCAAGCCCGGCTGGCACATCGAGCCCATCGGTCAGCACATAGCTTGCCGGCACGGCAAGTCCGCAAATGGCGCGGCGCATTGCATCGAGGCTTGCCTTGCGGATATCGGTCGTGTCGATACGACCGGCACTCGACGAGGCGATAGAGACCGTTGCTGTTGCGAGAATCTCCACGAACAGCTCTTCGCGTCTGGCCGCGGTCAGCTGTTTGGAATCGTTGAGCCCTTGCGGGATCCGCTCAGGGTCGAGAATGACGGCGGCGGCGACCACCGGTCCGGCAAGCGGCCCCCGGCCAGCCTCATCGGCTCCGGCGACAGGCCAATGGCCGGCCCGGCGCGCAATCAGCTCCAGCTCAAACGTGGGAACGAGCGGGGCGTCCTCGAAAAGCATTGGAGAATCGGGTGGTGTGCTGCGTTTCATGCGGCGAAGCTCGCACACCACCCGATCTCCTGCAAGCCCCCGGTGGATCAGGGCGGCGAACCGGGGGGCTTTTCCAGCGGGGTCAGGGAAAACCCGCAAGGAATATCAAAGCAGCGACAACTGGACGCCGCTGCCGTCTGGCGGCACGAACAGATCGTCGCGCAAAGCGATATTGCGGCGCGTAAGCTCTAGCCGGCGCGTCGCCATTTCGAAGCGGCGGCTGATCTGCCAGGCATAAGGCCCGGCGCCCTTCATGCGCTTGCCGAACTCCGCATCGTAATCCTTGCCGCCGCGCATCGAGCGGATCAGCGACATGACGTGGCGATAGCGATCCGGATAATGCTGCAGCAGCCAATCGCGAAAGAGCGGGCTCACCTCCAGCGGCAGCCGCAGGATGACATAGCTTGCTTCCTGCGCGCCGGCGGCCTTGCCGGCGTCGAGGATACGCTCGATTTCATGATCGTTGAGGGCAGGGATAATCGGCGCCACCATGATCGCGGTGCGAATGCCGGCCTCGTTCAAAGCCTGGATCGCCTCCAGCCGCCGCGGCGGCGTCGCTGCCCGCGGCTCCATGGTGCGCGCGAGCTTGCGGTCGAGCGTCGTCACCGACAATCCCACCCGCACAAGGTTCTTGGCGGCCATCTCCTTTAGAATATCGATATCGCGCATGACCAGCGCCGATTTGGTGACGATAGCAACGGGATGGTTCGCCCGGTTCAGCACTTCGAGGATCTGGCGCATGATCCGCCATTCCTTCTCGATCGGCTGGTAGGGATCGGTATTCGTCCCTATGGCGATGACGCGCGGCTTGTAGCCGGGCTTTGCCAGTTCGCGTTCCAGCAGCTTGGCCGCATCCGGCTTGGCAAACAGCTTCGATTCGAAATCCAGCCCTGCCGACAGGCCCATATAGGCATGCGTCGGCCGCGCGAAGCAGTAGATGCATCCGTGCTCGCAGCCGCGATAAGGGTTGATCGATCGATCGAAAGGAATATCGGGCGATTCGTTACGGGTAATGGCCGTGCGCGGCTTCTCCACCTGCACTTCGGTTTTGAAAGGCGGCAGCTCTTCCCAGCTCTGCCAGCCGTCGTCGAAGGCCTCGCGCTGCTGCGGCTCGAACCGGCCGCTCGGGTTCAATCCGGCGCCGCGTCCGCGCCGACGCTCGACATCGACCCTGAGACCGGAATCGGCGATCAAAGCGTTGGCAACGTCTGCCGTATTGGCAGGCGCGAAAGCGGCCTGCCCTGCAAGGGACTGCTCGTTCATCGGTAGCTCCGGGGCGGCTCATGCCATCGCACGCCGCGTCTAAGATGATTAAATTCCTATCCGACAAATGAGAACATTGCAAGAACAAAAATCCGAAATCACCATTTTCCACCTCGTTGAGAGGAGGTGTTTGGCGATACCGGCGGTGAGCGTTTCCGGCGGCATATGATGCTTTTCTTAAACGTTTGGAGCCGAAGGTTGGGTGCTGGCAATAAATTATGCGCCGCTCTATAAATGGGCAATGTTGACGGTCATTATCGAATGCCAGGATCACGAACCCGAGCTGGCGCAGACATTGGCGGCATTGGTGGCAGGCGCGGTCGAGGGGCTGGTCAGCGACGTGATCGTGCTCGATCACGGTTCGAGTGATGGCACATCGAAAGTGGCGGATGCTGCCGGCTGCCGCTTTTACTCGCAGTGGGATATCAAGGACATATTGCGGGCGGCCCGCGGCGAATGGCTGTTGCTGGTCGAGCCGGGCGCGCGGCCGCAAGCGGGCTGGATCGACGAGGTCGCCGAATATGTCTCCCTGAACAAAGGCCCGGCGCGGTTTACGGCGTCGCGGGGCTATCGGCGCCCCTTTCTGAAGCGGATCGGCCGCCGTTCGCCGCCATTGGAACTGGGTCTGCTGCTTTCGAAGCACCAGGCCATCGCGATCGCCAGGTCGGACATGCAGCTCGCGGAATTTGCCAAGGGCCAGAAGGGCCGCAGGCTTTCAAGCGAACTCATTCCCTCCTGGGTGGCGCGCGCGGCGCGATAGGGTTTCACGTTCCGCAGATTCCATTTGTAAACGCGGGAATAGCTGCGATAATTCGTGTGTGGCGGCACCTTACGCGTGTCGCGTTGGTGACCGACCATGAAGATGCCGATATCAGGCGGAACTGGTCAGCGGAATTCTCCTTTTTCGCCAGGATTTCGGCGAAAGGAGGTGCGTTATGAAACGCACGATGCTCTACCGCCTCATGGCAACTCTCTTCGTTGCAAGTGCAATTCTTTTCCCCGGCAATGCCGCCGCTCAGGTAACCTTGGCCTGTGCCAAGCGCGTCGATATCGTCGCGTTTCTTGGCGACCATCTTTCGGAAAAGCTTTCGGCTGTCGGCAAGCTCGATCAAAGCACGATCGTTGAAATCTATGCTGCTGAGAGCGGCAACTGGACACTGCTGATGAGCGACATATCCGGCCGGAGCTGCATCATACTCAGCGGCGATTCCTGGGAATCAATTCCTGTCCTGCCGAAGGCATGACCGCCACGCAATATCGCAGCGAGCAGAAGACCTATCTCGAGCCGGCGCCGCGCTTTAGATGCTCGTCAAGGCGCGGCATGATCTCCACGAAATTGCAGGGCATGTGGCGATAGTCGAGCTGCGCCTTCAAGATGCCGTCCCAGGCATCCTTGCAGGCACCGGGAGAGCCCGGCAACACGAAGATGAAGGTGGCATTGGCCACACCGCCTGTGGCCCGCGACTGGATGGTCGCCGTGCCGATCTTGTCATAGGAGATGCGATGGAAGACTTCCGAAAACCCATCCATTCGCTTCTCGAACAAAGGCTCCAGCGCTTCCGGCGTGACGTCGCGGCCGGTAAAGCCCGTGCCGCCGGTGGTGATCACGACGTCGACCGCATCATCCTTGGTCCAGGCTTCCACCTGCGCGCGGATGCGCTCGCTGTCGTCGGGAACGATGGCGCGGGCAGCAAGCCTGTGGCCGGCTTCCGCAATGCGGGCAACCAGCGTATCGCCGGATTTGTCGTCGGCGAGCGTGCGCGTATCGGAAACGGTCAATACTGCGATGCCGACGGGAATGAAGGATCTTTCGTTGACCGGACCTGCCATCATGCCTCTCCCGCGATCGTCTCCGTTACCTGGAAATACCAGTCCGGTCTCTGTCTGTGAAGCGAGGCGGCGGCTTTCTTCGCCCGTTCGGCATCGGCGAAGATGCCGAAACAGGTGGCGCCCGAGCCGGACATGCGCGTCAGGATCGGGGATTCGCTTTCGATCAGGCCGGAAAGCACGCCAATCTCGCCGCAGATCGAGCGCGCCGGCGGTTCGAGATCGTTGCGCAGGGCCTTGATCGTGTCGATCCATTCGCCTTGCCCCTGCGGCATTTGCGACGGAAACAGCAATGGCGGATTATCCTTGCGCGACAATTGGCGGAACACGTCGGGCGTGGAGACGCCGACGAGCGGATTGCCGAGAATCATCGGAAAAGAAGGAAAGGAAGGCAGCAAATCTATCGCCTCGCCAATTCCACGCGCAATCAGCGGCCGGCTCGAAAGACACATCGGCACATCGGCGCCAAGCTTCAGGGCGATCATTTTGAGGGTGCCTTCAGGCAGGCTGAGGCGCCAGAGCCGCATGAGCCCACGCAATGCCGCCGCCGCATCCGCCGAACCGCCGCCGATGCCCGATGCGATCGGCAGGTTTTTTTCCAGATGAATATGGACGGCGGGAGCATCGAGGCCGGATGAATTGGCTGCCTGGCGCAAGAGATCGCGCGCCTTGAGCACGAGATTGTCGCCGGCCTCGGCATCGGCCGAAAGCAACGGGCCGAACCGTCCCGAAAGGCTGAAATCGTCATCCGCACTTGCGCGAAAGAAAAGACGATCGCCGTGGCGGGCAAAGCTGACGAGCATGTCCAGCAGATGATAGCCGTCGGCGCGGCGCCCCGTGACATGTAGCGCAAGATTGATCTTTGCGGGCGCTTCTTCCGTAAGGTCGAAATCACCCGCTGCCAAGATCGTACTCATGGAAGTCTTAGGACTTCTTGTCGACCGGCGCCGGAGCGTTCGTGTCGGGCGAGGGGGCGGGCGCCGGATCAGGCTGCTTGCTCTTGTCGACGGTCTTCGGATCGTTGTCGAGCGGCGGCAAGCCCTTCTCGACCTTCTCCTTGATCTTCGGAATATCGGCCTCTTCCGGCTTCGAGGCGAGCGCCCGATTCCACTGATAGACGGCTTCGAGTTTACGATTGACTCGCCAGTAGGCGTCGCCGAGGTGATCATTGATCGTCGGGTCGCCGGCCTTGAGCTGTGCTGCCCGCTCCAGTTCGCTCACGGCATCGTCGAAGCGGTTGAGGCGGAAATAGGCCCAGCCAAGCGAATCGACGATATAGCCGTCGTCCGGCCTCAGATCGACGGCCTTCTTGATCATGTCCAGACCCTGGTCGAGGTTCATGTTCATATCGACCCAGGAATAGCCGAGATAGTTTAGCACCTGCGGCTGATCCGGATTGAGCTCAAGGGCCCTCTTGAAGTTCGGCTCGGCATCCGCCCACTTTTTCAGCCGCTCATAGGCAATGCCGCGCTGGAAGAACACCGCCCAGTCGCTGCGCTTCGGCACGGGGCCGATGATCTGTACGGCCTTGTCGTAATTGTCGGCCATGGCCTGGAAGTCCTTGGCATCCGAAAGGACGCTGCCATAGGCGAGATAGCTGCGGACATCGTTGGGATCGGAATCGATCAACGCCTTCAGATGCTTGCGTGCATCGTCGACTTTCCCTGCCTGAGCGAGCGCAAGTCCGAGCTGCAGCTCGGAGATGCGGGCCATCGGCGAGTTATCGGGCACCTTCCTGTAGAAGCCGATCGCACGATCGGTCTGCTCCTGCTTTTCGGCCAGCCCGCCGAGCAACACCAGCGTATCGGCCGCTTTGGGGTCGAGAGAATTGGCAATCTGCAGATAAAGCGAGACGACATCCTCGGCCCCGTCGCGGTTCAGCGCGGCACCGATGGTGAAGAGAACGGCGGCCGCACCCTCGCTGGCATTGGTGACCTGCTGGTCCGGCGTATCACCCTTGCTGATGCTGTCGCGCAGCGCATTCAACGGAGCATAATTGCTGACAAGATTGTCGCCGACGGAGATTGCATCCAGGGCCTTCTGCTTGTCGCCGGCCTTGGCTTCGAGGCGCGCGAGCGCCATGACGGCGCGCATGAACGTATCGGGAGCCGTCGCTCCGCCCGTCTTGTCGAGGATCGCATCGTTGAGGTGCGAGCGTGCCGATTTCAGGTCGCCCATCGTCAGTGCAATGGCGCCGGCATGATAGTTCTTGAAGATGTTGAACCAATCCGGGCCTTTCATCTTGTCGATCATCGAGATGGCTTCCTTGCCGCGGCCGGATCCGGCGCGAGCCCAGGCGGCGAGCAGATTGGTCATCATCCGGTCGAGATCGTTCGGACCGCTATATTTGAGGATTTCCTGGGCGGTACGGTATTCGTGGCGGCGGATGGCATCCATGCCGCGCACGATGGTGGTCACGCGTTCGACGGAAGGGTCGCTCTTCAGCTCGTTGGCGTATTTGACGCCCTCTTCCAGATTGCCGTTGAGCAGCAGCGAGATCATCAGCCGCTGGCGGATTTCTGGATTGCTCGGGTCGATCATCAGCGCCTTTTTGTAGAGCGCGATGGCAGTATTGTAGTCGTGATCGACATCGGCGGTGCGGGCAGCGAGGAACGCGCCTGCGAAGGTATCGACACTATCCGTATCGAAGGCGACCGGGGCGCTGGCCTCCGATGCTGCCGCCGGCTTATCATCGGCGCGCGCGACATTCAGGGCGGACACCGAAAGGACCGCCGCCAAGGCTACGCCCGAGAGGAAACGGATGGCAAGTCTCTGCCGCATTAGAAAGCCTTTCATCAAGGGACAGCCGGCGAAGACGCCGGCGGCATAAAGCGTTCGTGTCAACTGATTCACAACAGGATGGCTTTTTTGAAGCGGCCCTGCAACAAATTCAGGCAGCCGCCATCAATTAACGCGTTCGATGCAGAAATCGATCACTTCCAGAAGTGCCGATTTCCAAGGCGTTTCCGGCAGGGGTGCCAGGGCGTCGCGCGCGATGGTGCCGTAATGGACCGCACGGGCAATTGTGTCGGCCAGCGCGCCATATTTCGTGATCAGGCCGAGAGCCTTCTCGAGATTCTCGTCACTGTTGTTGCCGGTTTCGATGGCCTCGCGCCAGAAGGCACGCTCCTTCTCCGTGCCGCGGCGATAGGCGAGAATCACCGGTAGCGTGATCTTGCCCTCGCGGAAATCGTCGCCGACATTCTTGCCGAGATCGGCGGCCTTACCGCCGTAGTCGAGCGCGTCGTCGACGAGCTGGAAGGCGAGGCCGAGATTGGTGCCATAGGACTTCAGCGCATTGCGCTCCGCCTTGCCGGCATTGGCAACGATCGGGCCGACTTCAGCTGCAGCGGCAAAGAGCGCTGCAGTCTTGGCGCGGATGACCGAGAGATAATCGTCTTCCGTCGTCTCCATGTTCTTGGAAACGGAAAGCTGCAGCACCTCGCCTTCGGCTATGACGCAGGCAGCCGAGGACAAGACGTCGAGAGCTTCGAGCGAGCCGACTTCCACCATCATGCGGAAAGCTTGGCCGAGCAGGAAATCCCCGACCAGCACGCTTGCCTGATTGCCCCAAATCATCCGGGCGGTGGACTTGCCGCGACGCAGATCGCTTTCATCAACCACATCGTCATGCAGCAGCGTCGCCGTATGCAGGAATTCGACCGATGTCGCGAGCTTGATGTGATTGTCGCCCTGATAGCTGTAAAGAGCGGCAGACGCGATGGTCAGCATCGGCCGCAAACGCTTGCCGCCAGAGGAAATGAGATGCTCTGCAACCTCCGGGATCATCTGCACATCAGAGCCGGCCTTGGACAGGATGAGCTGATTGACGCGTTCCATATCCGCCTTGGTCAGGTCCACCAACGGCTTGATGGATGCCAGTTTATTCTTGCTTTCTTCCAGCGGTATCACGACGCCCAACGATCCGGACTCCTGTTCATTTTCTGCAAAGCACAATAAGAAGGGGCGAAACGGGCGGCAAGAGGCGAATTGTCTCGTCGCGTAAATTTGACAGGAATTCTAAGGCCTATGCACGAGTTGATCCGTACCAATGACCCGGTCCTTCTCTCATTCGCTGAGAGCCTGATGAAGGATGCGGGAATTCATTGCTTCATTGCGGACCAGGCCATGAGCATTCTGGAAGGCTCCCTCGGGATGCTGCCGCGCCGCTTTCTGGTGGAGGAAGAGCGTGCCGATCTGGCCCGGCGTATCCTGATCGATGCCGGCCTCGGCGACGAGTTGCGCCCGGCCCGGTCCTAAGGTTCGCCATGACCGAAAGCCCCTCCGAAACCATCGATGCCTTCCACCGCGGCGCCTTCCATGTCGTGCAGCCGAAGGGCAGGGGGCACCGCTCCGGCATGGATGCCATGCTGCTCGCAGCGCTTGTCGCAGATGAGCGTACGATCCGGGTGGCGGATCTCGGTGCGGGCGCCGGAGCCGCCGGAATGGCCGTGGCCTCGAGACTCGACCGGGCGGAGGTCGTGCTGTTCGAGCGCTCGTCTGATATGGCCGAGTTCGCGCGCAAAAGCCTCCTGCTGCCGGAAAATGCGCGTTTTGCCAACCGCGTCTCGGTTATCGAAGCCGATGTCACGCTGACCGGCAAGGATCGCAATGAAGCGGGTCTTGTCGACGACAGCTTCCACCACGTTATCATGAACCCGCCCTTCAACGATGCCAGTGACAGGCTGACACCGGACGCGCTGAAAGCCGAAGCGCATGCCATGACCGACGGGCTGTTCGAACGGTGGATCCGCACGGCAGGCGCGATCATGATCCCGGGCGGCCAGCTCTCGCTGATCGCCCGGCCAGAATCGATCGGCGAGATCATCGCCGCCTGCGGCCGCCGCTTCGGCGGCATTGAAATCACGCCGATCCATCCCCGCGAGGGTGAGAGTGCGGTGCGCATTCTGGTGACGGCAATCAAGGGTTCGAGGGCCAGACTGGCGCTTCGGGCGCCATTGATCATGCATGGCCAGGGGACGCATAAATTCACCGATTTCGTCGATGACATGAACAACGGCCGCACTTCGTATCCGCGCCGCTAGCCATTCGGCGCGCTCAGCATCAGAGCATCAAATACGATCCGCAATATTGCGTTTGTCGTTTCCGTGCATACATCACGGGGCAGCAAACATCATGATTCAGGGATGACGAATGGTTGGGTTCTTGAGACGCATGCTTCCGAAGCGCTTCCGCAAGGAGGAGGTGATCGTCCCCGTCGTCCGTCTGAGCGGCGTCATCTCTGCCGGTGGTGGTCCGCTGCGGCAATCGCTTAATCTCGCCGGCGTTTCGCAGTCGCTTGAAAAAGCCTTCGGAATAAAGACGGCGCCGGCTGTCGCCATCATCGTCAATTCGCCGGGCGGCTCTCCGGTGCAGTCGCGGATGATTTACAATCGCATACGCGATCTGGCCGCCGAGAAAGATAAGAAGGTCCTGGTCTTCGTTGAGGATGTCGCAGCCTCTGGAGGTTACATGATCGCGCTGGCGGGAGACGAGATTATTGCCGATGCCACCTCGATCGTCGGTTCGATCGGCGTCGTCTCCGGCGGGTTCGGTTTTCCGGAGTTGTTGAAGAAGATCGGCGTCGAGCGCCGCGTCTACACAGCTGGTGCGAACAAGGTGATCCTCGATCCGTTCCAGCCGGAGAAGGAAAAGGACATCGAATATCTGAAGAGCCTGCAGCTCGAAATCCACAAGGTCTTCATCGACATGGTGCTCGAGCGTCGCACAGGAAAGCTCTCGGCGGACGAAACGGTATTTTCCGGCCTGTTCTGGACCGGCAGCCGCGGGCTGGAGCTTGGCCTGATCGACGGCCTGGGAGACATGCGTCAGGAATTGAGGAAGCGTTTCGGCGATAAGGTCAAACCAACGCTGATCACCGCGCCGCGCAGCCTTTTCGGCCGCAAGGCTCCCGGCATTTCGCTTGGCGGCATGGATGGCCTCGGCGCCGGGATTGCATCCGGGCTTGCGGAAGCGGCAGAGGAAAAGGCATTGTGGGGCCGGTACGGATTGTAGGCGGGAGCGCTGGCTAATGTCCCGGATCATCTTCTTCATCATCGCCGTCGGCGGGATTTGGTTCCTGTATCGGCGTTTCGTCCGCGATGCCCAGCGGCTCGCCGAAAAATCTCGCCGTGCCGAGACGGAACGCCGCACCGGCGCTATGGGAACGCTGGTGAAAGATCCGAAGACCGGCGAGTATCATGTGAAGCGCGAGGATGAATAAACCCATGTGCCTCGGCGAGGCAGGCTGCAGCGCCGTTTATGCTGCAAAGCCTTGACCCATTCGCCACGCCGTGGCACCTGTCCGCCAAACAATTCGCTAGCGGAAGAAATCAATTCCCATGACTGCCAACGTGCCCGACCATATGAACCCGAAGCGCTCCTTTCAGGCGTTGATCCTGACGCTGCACAATTATTGGGCCGACAAGGGTTGTGCGGTTCTGCAGCCCTACGACATGGAAGTCGGCGCCGGCACGTTCCATCCGGCAACTACCCTGCGTTCGCTCGGGCCGAAGCCTTGGCGGGCCGCCTATGTCCAGCCGTCCCGCCGCCCCTCCGACGGTCGCTACGGTGAGAACCCCAACCGCCTGCAGCACTATTATCAGTATCAGGTCATCCTGAAGCCCAATCCGCCGAACCTGCAGGAGCTCTATCTCGGCTCGCTGAAGGCGATCGGCCTCGATCCGCTGCTGCATGACATCCGCTTCGTCGAGGACGATTGGGAAAGCCCGACGCTTGGTGCTTGGGGTCTCGGCTGGGAATGCTGGTGCGACGGCATGGAAGTCTCGCAGTTCACCTATTTCCAGCAGGTTTGCGGCATCGAATGCGCACCCGTCGCCGGTGAGCTGACCTACGGTCTGGAGCGTCTTGCGACCTATGTTCAGGGCGTCGACAGCGTCTATGACCTGAATTTCAACGGCCTCGAAGGTGAAGACAAGATCACCTACGGCGACGTCTTCCTCCAGGCCGAGCAGGAATATTCCCGGCATAATTTCGAATATGCCAATACCGAGATGCTGCACCGCCATTTCATCGATGCCGAGAAGGAATGTCAGGCATTACTGGCAGCCGGCGCGCCCGGCGACAGTGAAAATCATCGCCTGCACAAATGCGTCTTTCCGGCTTACGACCAGTGCATCAAGGCGAGCCACGTCTTCAATCTGCTCGACGCCCGCGGCGTCATCTCGGTCACGGAACGCCAGAGCTACATCCTGCGCGTGCGCACGCTGGCCAAAGCTTGTGGCGAAGCCTTTCTGCTGACGGATGCCGGCGGCGTCAACTGGAATCAGCAGGCCGCCTAAGGCAAGCTTCCGCGGGATTGGGCACCGCCACAGCCTATCTTGGCTCTGCGCCGCCGTTAAAGCTGGGTGACATTGGCGGGGAATCTGCCTAGTGTCCCTTGGGTTGCAGTCGCCACGGGGGATTTCAGATGCTTATTCTTCTAGCGATCATAGTGCTGGCCGCGCTCTATGTCGTCTTCGCCTATAACGGGCTCGTCCGTGCACGCCAGGTGGCGGAGGAGGCCTGGTCCGGCATCGACGTTCAGTTGAAGCGCCGCGCCGACCTCATTCCCAATCTGGTCGAGACGGTCAAAGGCTATGCCGGCCATGAACGCCAGACCTTGGAAGAGGTTGTCGAACTGCGCAACAAGGCGCAGGCCGTGCCGTCTGGGGATGTCGCCGCCCGCGGTCAGGCGGAGGGTTTGTTGTCGCAGGCGCTGGGCCGCGTGATCGCGCTCGCCGAAGCCTATCCCGATCTCAAGGCCAACACGAACTTTCTCGAATTGCAGCGCTCCCTGGAGGGCGTCGAGGGCGAAATCCAGATGTCGCGCCGTTATTACAACGGTGCTGCGCGCGATCTGAACGTCAAGGTCGAGACCTTCCCAAACAACCTCATCGCCGGCCCCTTCGGCTTTACCAAGAAGGCCTATTTCGAGATATCAAACGAAGCGGACCGTGCCGTTCCAACGGTAAAGTTCTGAGATTTCCGCTATCAGTTTTTCATGTGAGGCGGTAAAGGATGCCGACCGCTGGCCATCGGCCGCTTTCCTGACTGACCAAAGAGAATGATGATGGGTAGAGCCAAACTCACGATTATCCCGCCGGGCAAGCCTTTGACCGGGCGCGCCATGCCGCCGGGATCGAAGTCGATCACCAACCGCGCACTGCTGCTGGCAGGCCTTGCCAAGGGCACGAGCCGGCTGACCGGCGCGCTGAAGAGCGACGATACCCGCTATATGGCCGAGGCTTTGCGCGCCATGGGCGTAGTCATCGACGAGCCCGACGACACGACCTTCATCGTGACCGGCAGCGGCAAGCTGAAGGCGCCGGCTGCCCCGCTTTTCCTCGGCAATGCCGGCACGGCGACACGCTTCCTGACGGCAGCTGCAGCGCTGGTTGACGGCAAGGTCATCGTCGATGGCGATGCCCATATGCGCAAGCGGCCGATCGGCCCGCTCGTCGACGCATTGCGCTCGCTCGGCATCGATGCCTCCACGGAAACCGGCTGCCCGCCCGTTACCATCAACGGTACCGGCCGCTTCGAGGCAAGCCGCGTGCAGATCGATGGCGGCCTGTCCAGCCAGTATGTTTCGGCTCTGTTGATGATGGCTGCCGGCGGTGACCGCGCTGTCGACGTCGAACTGCTCGGCGAGCATATCGGGGCTCTCGGCTATATCGATCTGACGGTTGCTGCCATGCGCGCTTTCGGCGCCAAGGTGGAGCGTGTGAGCCCGGTTGCCTGGCGTGTCGAGCCCACCGGCTATCATGCCGCCGACTTCGTGATCGAGCCCGATGCCTCCGCTGCGACCTATCTCTGGGCAGCTGAAGTGTTGAGCGGTGGCAAGATCGATCTCGGCACGCCGGCGGAACAGTTCTCGCAACCTGATGCGAAGGCCTATGATCTGATCTCGAAGTTTCCGCATCTGCCCGCCGTCATTGACGGCTCGCAGATGCAGGATGCTATCCCGACGCTTGCCGTTCTCGCCGCCTTCAATGAAACGCCGGTGCGCTTCGTCGGCATCGAGAACCTGCGCGTCAAGGAATGCGATCGCATCCGCGCCTTGTCGAGCGGCCTGTCCCGCATCGTGCCGAACCTCGGGACTGAAGAGGGCGATGATCTCATCGTCGCATCCGATCCGAGCCTCGCCGGCAAGGTGCTGCCGGCAGAAATCGACAGCTTTGCCGATCACCGCATCGCCATGAGCTTTGCGCTCGCCGGCCTGAAGATCGGCGGCATCACCATTCTCGACCCTGATTGCGTCGCCAAGACCTTCCCGTCCTACTGGAACGTGCTGGCGTCTCTTGGTGTCGCTTACGAAGACTGACGCTCCGCCATCTCAAGGGAGGCTGAGCGCAGGCATGTTCCTGACGTGAAGCGGCGCCGGCAACGGCGTCGCGGCCATCCTTTGGGGGAGTGATGACACGGCTTTGCGGGTTCTTCCTGGCTTTGTGCCTGCTGCTTTGCGCGACGGCGGTAACGGCGGCCGAGATCATCACGAATTTCGATCAGGCCATCGCCCTGCATCGCGACGGTTCGATGCGGGTGGTCGAGACGATCTCGGTGAACGCTGAGGGACGTGATATCCGCCGCGGCATCTTCCGGGATTTCCCGCTGACAATGACCGATGCCAACGGCCGCGAGATCGAGGTGGATTTCAAGGTCGTCTCCGTCGAGCGCGATGGGCAGCCGGAGGATTGGCATAGCGAGCGCATCAAGGGCGGCGAGCGCATCTACATCGGTAACGCCGACAGAAGTCTCAACCCAGGCCCGCATACATTCCGCCTCACCTACGACACCAATCGTCAAATGCGCTATTTCGGCGATCATGACGAACTTTATTGGAACGTGACGGGCAACGGCTGGCTGTTCCCAATCATCAATGCTAAGGCGGCCGTCACCCTGCCGGAGGGCGTACAGCCGCAGCAGCTTGCCTTCTTTACGGGGCCGCTCGGCGCTACCGGCAAGAACGCAAGCGCAAGCCAACAGGGCAATATCGTTACTTTTGCGACGACAAGGCCGCTCGCAGCCGGCGAAGGTCTGACGGTTGCCATCAAGCTCGCGAAGGGCGCAATTACACCGCCGAGCGACAGCCAGCAATGGGGCTGGTTCCTTCGGGATCATCTCGATACGATCATTGCCGTCGGCGGGTTGATCCTGTTGTTCGCATATTACCTGCGAAGCTGGATCGCCGTCGGCCGCGATCCTCCGCCGGGTGTCATGGTTCCGCGCTGGGACCCACCCGAAGGCATCTCTCCCGCGCTCGTCAATTATATCGACAATAGGGGCTTTGCCAGCTCCGGCTGGACGGCATTCTCAGCGACGGCGATCGATCTCGCCGTGCGCGGATATGTCATCTTGGACGACCTGAAGGAAAAGGTCGTCATGCGCCCCTCGGGCAAGGCAGGCAGCGATCTCGGTGGCGGCGACAAGGTGATCATGCAAGCCGTCGGGCCATTTTCTCCACTTGTCATCGACAAGGAAAATGGCGAGGCGGTGCAGCGACTCGGTGCGAAATTCCGCAGCGCGATCGAGCGCAATCATCGCGACGAATATTACAAGGCCAATGCGCTCTATGTTATTGCTGGTATCGCACTGTCGATCCTCATCCTGGCTTCCATTGTCATCTTCGGCCGCCTGCATGAAAATGCCCTGCCGCTCATTATCGTGCCGGGCTTCCTGTCGATTTTCGTAACGCTTTTCGCCAGCTCGATCGGCCGCAGGTTTCGCAGGCATAGTGCCAGCCTCGCCCAGCGCATCATTTCGGTGCTGATTTTCGCCTTCTTCGGCTTCGTCTTCGTCTCGATTGCCGTTAGCGGCTTTGCCGCCGCGGTCGTGCCGTTGTGGGAAGCGGGCCTGTTGCCGCTGGTCGCCGCTATCGTCGGCATTTTCGCGCTCAACGTTGTCTTCTATTTTCTGATGGGTGCGCCGACGCCGCTCGGGCGCAAGATGATGGATGGCATCGCCGGCCTCAGGCAATATCTGACGCTCGCCGAGCGCGACCGAATGAACATGCAGGGCGCGCCGCAGATGTCGCCGCAGCATTTCGAAAAGCTGCTGCCCTATGCAGTCGCACTCGGTGTCGAAAAGCCGTGGTCCAGCGCCTTTGAAACCTGGCTCGCCACCGCTGCGGGTGGCGCGGCGGCCGCCTACGCACCGCTCTGGTATTCCGGCAATTTCAACCCCGGCAATATCGGCGGAACGATCGGCGACTTCTCGTCCTCCATGGCGTCCACCATCGCTTCAACCATCCCCGCACCCGTCTCCAGCTCGTCCTCCGCTTTCGGCGGTGGGGGAGGCGGCGGTGGCGGCTTCTCCGGTGGGGGTGGAGGCGGTGGAGGCGGCGGCGGATGGTAGTTAACCACCTCCCCCTTGAGGGGGGAGGTCGCCGCGCAGCGGCGGGTGGAGGTGATAATTGTTTGGCTGCGGAGTTTGCCATGATCACCCCACCCCGGCACTTTGTGCCGACCCTCCCCCTCAAGGGAGGGTGTGAACAGCGACTTTGCAAACCCAAGAGATATGGATCTTTAGTGCCCCAAAAGCCCTCCAAGCTCGACCGCTTCAAAATCGCCAACAGCCGGCGTCTGCGCGCGGATGCGACCGATGCGGAAACCAAGCTCTGGAAACACTTGTGGCGCATCCCGATCGAAGGCACGCATTTTCGCCGCCAGGTTCCGATCGGGCGCTATTTCGCTGATTTCGCCTGTCATCAGATCGGTCTGATTATCGAGCTTAATGGCAGCCAGCATGCGGAGGGTGCGGCAAGGCGCTACGATGCCGAGCGGACGGCCTTTCTTGAAGGCCAAGGCTACCATGTCGTCCGATTCTGGAATGCCGAGGTCATAGATGAGGTCGAGGCTGTCCTGGATATGATATTTGCCATTGTGCAGCAGCGGCAAATTTTGCTAGCAGAGGCCGACCGTTTTCACCCCACTCCGGCACGCCGTGCCGACCCTCTCTCTCAAGGGGAGGGTGAGGAACCTTGACATGCCCGATCTCCTTCTCGAACTCCGCTCCGAGGAAATTCCCGCCCGTATGCAGCGCAAGGCTGCCGGCGACCTGAAGAAGCTGGTGACCGATGCCTTGGTCGAAGCGGGTCTTTCCTATGAGGGGGCCAGGGAATATTGGACGCCGCGTCGCCTCACGCTCGATATTCGCGGTCTGACGGCGCGCTCGGCTGACGTGCGTGAAGAGCGCAAGGGTCCGCGTACCGATGCCAACGAGAAGGCGATCGAAGGTTTTCTGCGCGGCGCCGGTCTTTCCTCCATTGCCGAAGCCCAGGTGCAGAGCGACCCGAAGAAGGGCGATTTCTACGTTGCGATCATTTCCAAGCCCGGCCGTGCCGCGGAGGAAATCGTCGCTGCGGTGATGCCCGATATTATCCGGAACTTTCCCTGGCCGAAATCCATGCGCTGGGGCAAGGCCTCGGTGAGGCCCGGCTCGCTGCGCTGGGTGCGTCCGCTGCAGTCGATCGTCTGCACCTTCGGCACCGAGCATGAAGAGACTGTCGTCATCCCCTTCGAGATCGACGGGATTGTCGCCTCGAACGTGACCTATGGTCATCGCTTCCACGCGCCCGGCCCGATCACGGTCAAGCGTTTCGAGGATTATGCCTCGAGCCTGGAAAAGGCCTATGTCGTTCTCGATGCCGAACGCCGCAAGGACATCATCCTGCATGATGCCCGCGATGTCGCTTTCGCCAATGGCCTCGAGCTAGTCGAAGATGATGGTCTGCTGGAGGAAGTCTCCGGCCTTGTCGAGTGGCCGCAGGTACTGATGGGCTCCTTCGAGGAGGATTATCTCTCGATCCCGTCGGAGATCATTCGCCTGACCATCAAGACCAACCAGAAGTGTTTCGTCACGCGGCCATCGGCCGGTGAGACGCTGTCCAACCGCTTCATTCTCGTTGCCAATATCCAGGCGACGGATGGCGGCAAGGAAATCATCCACGGCAACGGCAAGGTCGTGCGTGCCCGTCTGTCCGACGCGCTGCACTTCTGGAAGCGTGACCAGGGCGATCTGCCCGATCTCGAAACGCTGGAAGCCTCCGCTAAAAAGTTCGGCCTCGATCTGAAGAAGCCGCTCGATCAGCGCATGGCGAAGCTCGACGCTCTGAACGTCACCTTCCATGCAAAACTCGGCAGCCAGGGCGAGCGCGTCGCCCGCATCCGCGCGCTGGCCGCTGACCTCGCCAAGATCACCGGCGCCGATGCCGCCCTGGTCGACCGTGCCGTCGTGCTTGCCAAGGCCGACCTGCGCACCGAAGCCGTCGGCGAATTCCCCGAGCTGCAGGGCGTCATGGGCCGCAAATACGCATCGCTGCAGGGCGAGAACGTCTCGGTCGCGACGGCGATCGAAGATCACTACAAGCCGCAAGGCCCGTCCGACCGCGTCCCCGAGGACAAGGTTGCGATCACCGTCGCGCTTGCCGACAAGCTGGATACGCTCGTCGGCTTCTGGGCGATCGACGAGAAGCCCACAGGCTCGAAGGACCCTTACGCGCTGCGCCGTGCCGCCCTCGGTGTCGTCCGCATCCTCCTAGAGCGCGGCGTACGCCTGCCGTTGCTTGCGACCACCAAGGATGCCGATCTGCTCGCCTTCTTCCATGACCGCCTCAAGGTCTATCTGCGCGATCTCGGCGCCCGCCATGACCTGATCGACGCGGTGCTGACGCCGGAGGCTGACGATCTGCTGATGGTCGCCCGCCGTGTCGAGGCGCTGACCGCCTTCATCACCTCCGAAGATGGCAAGAACCTGCTGGCAGGCACCAAGCGCGCCACACAGCTCCTGGCCGCCGAGGAGAAGAAGGGCACCGTCGTTGCCGATAGCGTTTCGGAAGCCCTGCTGAAGCTCGATGCGGAAAAGGATCTCTTCGCTGCCGTCAAGGCTGCCTCGGCTGAGGCTTCCGATGCGATCGCCAAGGAAGACTTCCGCTCGGCCATGTCAGCCCTTTCCAAGCTGCGCGCCCCCGTCGACCGCTTCTTCGAGGACGTGCTCGTCAATGACGAAGACGCCGCTATCCGCGCCAATCGTCTGGCGCTGCTGCGCCTGATCCGCGAAGCAACAGGCACAGTCGCCGACTTCTCGAAGATTGCGGGATAACACATGGGGGCGCGATGACCGGAAAGATCCTCGTCAGCGCCTGCCTCATGGGCCATGCCGTCCGCTATGACGGCCGCTCCAAGCCACTCGTGCATTCGGCGATCGATCGCTGGCGCGAGGAGGGGCTGTTGGTGACGATCTGCCCGGAAATGTCCGCCGGCATGGCGGTTCCAAGACCGCCGGCCGAGATTGCTGGCGGCGCCACCGGCGAGGACGTGCTTGCCGGCACCGCAAGGGTGATGGAGATCACCGGCGGTGATGTCACGGCGGAATTTCGTCAGGCGGCGGAAAACGCGCTGGCGCTCGCAACGGAAACCGGCTGCCGCTATGCCCTCCTGATCGACGGCAGCCCGTCCTGCGGCTCCGGCCTCATCTATGACGGCACGTTTTCCGGTGGTCGGCAGAGTGGCCGGGGCGTCACGGCGGCGCTGCTGCAGCAGGCCGGTATCGAGGTCTATTCCGATCGCGAGATCGACAGGTTGGTCGAACGGCTGGCGGCGACTGACACAACCATCATAGCCAAATAAAAAACCGCCGGACGCATACCCGGCGGTTTTGTGTTTTCTGCCTTATGTGGCTCAGGCGGCCCGGCGACGATGATCCGCAGCCGGGTGGCCGTCGTTGACACGGAAGCCGCGGATGAGGGCGAGGAGATCTTCCGTGTCGGCCGCGAGCGTCTCGGCCGATGCCGTCGTCTCTTCGGCCATGGCGGCGTTCTGCTGCGTGGCGGCATCGAGCTGGTTCATCGAAGAGGAGATCGAGCGCAACGTCGTATCCTGCTCGGAGGCGCTGTGAGCGATCTTCGAGACGATTTCGTTGGCAGCCTTGATCTGACCGGAAATGCGCTTCAGCGCTTCGCCGGCCTCACCGACGAGGCGGACGCCCTGGTCGACTTGACCGGAGGAGCGGGCGATCTGGTCCTTGATCTCCTTAGCGGCTGCGGCGGAGCGCTGGGCGAGTTCACGCACTTCCTGGGCGACGACGGCAAAACCCTTGCCGGATTCGCCTGCTCGCGCTGCTTCGACGCCGGCATTGAGCGCCAGAAGGTTGGTCTGGAAGGCGATCTCGTCGATGACGCCGATAATCTTGCTGATCTCCGCCGAGGACTTCTCGATGCCGCTCATGGCTTCGATCGCCTGGGCAACCACGGCATCGCTGCGCGATGCTTCGGCGCTGACGGCATGAACGCGCTTGCTGGCCTCGCCGGCGCCTTCCGCAGTCTGGCGGACAGCGACGGTAAGTTCATCGAGCGCTGCCGAGGTTTCTTCCAGGCTGGCGGCCTGGCGCTCGGTGCGCTGCGACAGTTCGTTGGAGGCGCGACGGATCTCCTCCTTGCTGAGTCCGATGTCATTGCCCTTGGCGTTGACGCGGCCCATCGCGGCTTCGAGGTGCGACAGCGCCTCGTTGAAGTTGTTGCGAAGGCCGGCATAGCTGGCGCCGAGATCGCCGCACCGTATCGTCAGGTTCCCCTGGGCGAGGTCTTCAAGCGCCCGGCCGATGACCGAGACGACGCGCGCCTGTTCGTGGGCCTCGTCCTGCTGCTGGCGCAGGTTCTGTTCGCGCTCATTGCTGATTTCGAGTTCCTGTGCAGCCTGGCGGTCGGCCAGCACGTGGCGCTCGCGGATCTTTTCCTGCAGGGCCTGGGTCGCTTTCGCCATCAGGCCGATTTCGTTGCGCATCTCGGCATGCGGAATGGCCATCTTCACATCTTCGTCGGCCACGGCCTTCAGGGCTGCATGGACGTCGGTCAGCGGCTTCGTGATGCCGCGGATGAAGTAGAAGGCGGCGCCAATGCCGATCAGGAAGACGATGCCGCAGATCATAAGCGCACGCCACATGGTGGCGTTGATCTGCGCCTCGAGGTCATCCATGTAGACGCCGCACCCCAGGACGATCTGCCAAGGTGCGAAGGCGGCCGAATAGCTGCCCTTGAGGAAGAACTCGCTTTCGGAGCGACCCGGCTTGTTCCAGTAATAGATGGTGCGTCCGCCGCCCTTGATGCCTTTCTCGACCATTTCCTTGCTGAAATGGGTGCCGTTCTTGTCGACCTGCGAAGACATGTCCTTGCCGATATTGACCGGGCTCGGATGAATGCGCTGGATCACATTATAATCGAAACCGAAGAGATAGCCTGCCGGCGCGAAGCTCACATGCGACAGGACCTTGAAAGCTTCGGCCTGGGCTGCCTCATGGGTCATCTCCCCGGATTTTTCGCGCTGATAATACTGGTTCAGAACCGAGATGCCGGATTCGACCTGCGTGCGAAGCATGTCGAAACGGTCGCTATAGATAGAATCGGCCTGCGACCGGATCTGGAAATAGGTTGCCACGGCGAAGGCGGCCATCAGGACGCCAAGCAGGGCAAATAATTGATGCGCAATCTTGAGATTCTTCATAACGTCTCCCACAGGTAGCTGAATACCGGTGCGGTATCCTACCGCCTGTGCGATCGCCTGAGAGATACTCAATACGTTTGCCGCCGCTTAAATGACATGCTGCTGTCCGGTGGCAGTAAAATCGCTGTTTATGTCTAAGAAAGCTTTAATTGTAGGGATTTGGTTGTATTTAATTTGGAATTAAACCGGAGATGTGTGCGGGAATTGTAAGTAATACGAAATTTTACTTGGTTATGCCGTCGAGGAGACTTCGAGATTTCCGGCAATTATTTAGATTTATCGAATATTATGAGGATATATTCATAAGTTTGAATATAGTCGGCATTCCGCAAGCGGCCAAGCGTTACCAAGACGGCGGCGGGGCTTATTGGCGAAGCTGGAAGCCGGAGGTATCGAGCGGCGCAGGTTCGCGAGCTGCGGCGGAATTGGGCAAGGCTGCCGTCTGAGCCGTGATGTCGATGCCGTCGACGGGCTCACCGGCGGCGGCAAGCGCTTCGGGCGTGGGCTTGCTGACGAAGTTAACGGGGGAGCCACCCATCCACGCTTCGGTGCGGACGACCTTTTTCTGTCCGTCGATATTGCGCACGACGACGGATTGCGTGCCGGGCTCCAGCGTCGGCACGGTGTATTCTCTTTCTGTGGCGGGAGGCTTCAGCGGAGGGCATTCGGCGCAGCTTTTGTTGATAATGCTGCCCCTGCCGCCGATCATCGTGCCGTCGATCGGCTGGATCGACGAGGCCATGGCGGAACCGCCGGCCAGTACGCACGCCAAGGTCACAAAGATGGAACGCATAACCAAGAACTCCGCCTATAGTGACGAAGACATTAGTGCGGCTTTATTTCCATCCCGTCAGGAGATTAGGTAAAAATTTAATGGACTTGCGATTGCAGAGCCGAAGTGATGTTTACTTTTCGCGCTCCACTGCACGCCAGCCGATATCATTGCGATAGAAGCCGTTGTCCCATTTCACTTCGCCGGCAAGGGCATAGGCCCGTTCTTTTGCTTCGCCTACAGTCTTGCCTGTTGCAGTGATGTTGAGGACTCGCCCACCCGTCGCAACGAGTGCGCCGTCCTTCAAGGCTGTGCCGGCATGAAACACTTTCTCGCCTTCGTCGTCGGCGGGCAGCGCCGCGATTGGTGTGTTCTTGGCGTAGGAGCCGGGATAGCCCTTCGAGGCCATGACGACGGTTAGCGCCGGATCCTCACTCCATTCGGCCGTCACCTGATCCAGCGTGCCGTTGGCGCAGGCATGGAGCATTGGCAGCAGGTCGCTCTTCAGCCGCATCATCAGCACCTGGCATTCCGGATCGCCGAAGCGGACATTGTATTCGATGAGTTCGGGACCCTTGGCGGTGATCATCAGCCCAGCGAAGAAGACGCCGCTGAAAGGATGTCCGCTTTCGGCCATGCCGCGCATCGTCGGCTCGATGATTTCCTTCATGGTGCGCTCGACCAATTCGGGCGTCATCACGGGGGCAGGGGAATAGGCGCCCATGCCGCCGGTGTTCGGGCCGGTATCGCCGTCGCCGACGCGTTTGTGGTCCTGTGCGGTCGCAAGTGCCAGCGCATGCTTACCGTCGCAAAGGCAGAAGAAGCTTGCCTCTTCGCCATCGAGATAGGCTTCGATTACCACTTCCGCGCCGGCCTCGCCGAATGCACCCTCGAAGCAATCGTCGATCGCGGCCAGCGCTTCGTCGATCGTCATCGCGACGGTGACGCCCTTACCCGCCGCAAGGCCGTCCGCCTTGACGACGATCGGCGCGCCTTGAGCGCGGACATAGGCTTTCGCCTTCGGTGCATTGTTGAAGCGCTGATAGGCGCCTGTGGGAATATTGTAACGGGCGCAGATATCCTTGGTGAAACCCTTGGACCCTTCGAGCTGGGCGGCGGCTGCAGAAGGGCCAAAAACAGCAATATCGGCGGCGCGTAGCGCATCGGCAATGCCGGCGACCAAGGGCGCTTCCGGGCCGACGACGACGAAGTCGATGGCCTTGTCCTTGCAGAAGGCGACAACAGCGTCATGGTTGTCGATATCGATCGGCGCAAGCGTCGCATGCTCAGCAATGCCGGGATTGCCGGGTGCGGCGTAGAATTCCGTCATGAGAGGCGATTGCGCCAGTTTCCAGGCCAGTGCGTGCTCGCGTCCGCCCGATCCGATCAACAGAACTCTCATGGCTTGCCCTTTCGTTGCGTCCTTTTGCGCGGTTAAGCGGGGATGAGCCAAAGGTCAAGCGGCAAATCCTGTGGAGCCCGGGCCGCTAACATTGCCATGCCTTTTTATCCCGTTAAAGCGGAGGCGGCTTCTGCCTCACGCCATCTCCCCGCCCGGATTGGCGTGTTCCGTGCCGAAACCGCTTCTTATGTCCGCGGGATCATGCTTATGGTCCCCTTTACGATTGTCCAGTTCAGAGAGACACATGTCCGCCGATATCCGTTCCCTTGCTGCTACCATCGCCGCCGAGATCAATGCCCGCCCGGATCAGGCCAAGGCCGCCATCGAGCTCTTGGACGAAGGTGCAACGGTGCCCTTCATCGCCCGCTACCGCAAGGAAGTGACCGGCGGCCTCGACGATACGCAGCTTCGTACTCTGTCGGAACGTCTGGTCTATCTGCGTGAGCTGGAAGCGCGCCGCGCCGCTATCATCGAATCCATCACCAGCCAGGGCAAGATGACCGACGAGCTGATGAGCAAGGTTGCAACCGTCGGCACCAAGGCTGAGCTGGAAGACCTTTATCTGCCCTACAAGCCGAAGCGCCGCACGCGCGCCGAAATTGCGAGGGAACGCGGCCTCGGCCCATTGGCCGACACGATCCTTGCGGATCGCTCCAAAGAGCCCGCGGTTCTCGCCGAAGGCTTTATCACGGCCGATGTGCCCGACGTGAAAACGGCACTGGAGGGCGCGCGCGATATCATCGCCGAAGGCATTGCCGAAAATGCCGACCTGCTCGGCAAGCTGCGCAATTACATGAAGACCAACGCGACACTGAAGGCCGCCGTCGTCGACGGCAAGCAGGAGGCAGGCGCCAAATTCTCTGATTATTTCGCCCATCAGGAGCGCTGGGCGACGGCTCCCGGTCATCGCGCGCTTGCCATGCTGCGCGGCTGGAACGAGGAAGTCCTGACACTGAATATCGAAATCGATACCGACGCCGTCTCACCCAACAAGCCGGTCGAACGCATGATCACCGCGGCCTATGATATCGGCA
Organism: Rhizobium sp. BK312; assembly: GCF_014193605.1. Taxonomy (NCBI): domain Bacteria; kingdom Pseudomonadati; phylum Pseudomonadota; class Alphaproteobacteria; order Hyphomicrobiales; family Rhizobiaceae; genus Rhizobium; species Rhizobium sp. BK312. The sequence goes on from NZ_JACHZP010000003.1 coordinate 177,892, forward strand.
CCAGCCGACCCGGCGACCGCTGGCTGACGGAGGTCGCAAGCTGGACCTGGCGTGTGAAGCTTTCGATGTCGCTGTCGCTCGACTTGATGCGGGAACTGCGCGAACGTGCCGAAGAAGAAGCGATCCATGTTTTCGCCCGCAATCTGAAGGATCTGCTGCTGGCAGCGCCTGCGGGTTCGCGCGCCACCATGGGCCTCGATCCGGGCATCCGCACTGGCGTCAAGGTCGCGGTGGTGGACGGCACGGGCAAGCTGCTGGAAACGACGACCGTCTATCCCTTTCCGCCGAAGAACGATGTGCGTGGCACGCAGGCGACGCTGGCCGCACTTATCCGCAAGCACAAGGTCGAACTGATCGCGATCGGCAACGGCACAGGCAGCCGCGAAACCGAAAAGCTGGTGGCCGACATGCTAGCCGAACTGCCGGCGCCGAAGCCGACCAAGGTCATTGTTTCCGAAGCCGGCGCATCGGTCTATTCCGCCTCGGAAACGGCGGCGCTGGAATTCCCCGGGCTCGACGTCTCGTTGCGCGGCGCCGTCTCCATCGCCCGCCGCCTGCAGGATCCGCTGGCCGAATTGGTGAAAATCGAGCCGAAGTCAATCGGCGTCGGCCAGTACCAGCACGATGTCGACCAGCAGAAGCTGTCGCGCTCGCTGGATGCCGTGGTCGAAGACGCGGTGAACGCCGTTGGCGTCGATCTGAACACGGCGTCTGTGCCGCTGCTTGCCCGCGTCTCCGGTCTCGGGCCTTCTATTGCTGAGGCGATCGTTCGGCATCGTGATGGCGAAGGGGCCTTCGAGACGCGGCGCGATCTCCTGAAGGTCGCCCGTCTCGGCCAGCGCACCTTCGAGCAATGCGCCGGCTTCCTGCGAATTCCGAACGGCAAGGAGCCGCTCGACGCTTCCTCGGTACACCCGGAAGCCTATGGCGTCGCCAAGAAGATCGTAGCCGCCTGTGGCCGTGACCTGCGCACGCTGATGGGCGACACCGCGACGCTGAAGGCGGTCGACCCCCGTCAGTTCATCGACGACAAATTCGGCCTGCCGACCGTGCGCGACATCATCGCCGAACTGGAAAAGCCGGGCCGAGATCCGCGCCCGAGCTTCAAGACCGCGACCTTTGCGGAGGGGGTCAACGAGATCGGTGACCTCAAGCCGGGAATGCTGCTGGAGGGAACCGTAACCAACGTCGCCGCCTTTGGCGCCTTCGTCGATATAGGCGTCCACCAGGACGGTTTGGTGCATGTCTCACAGCTGGCGGATCGCTTTATCAAGGATCCCCATGAGGTTGTGAAGGCTGGCGACGTCGTCAAGGTCAGGGTCGTGGAAGTCGATGCGAAGCGTAAGCGAATCGGCCTCTCCATGCGCAAAGATGGCAGCACTGTGGCGGCCCCGTCCGGGCGGGACACACGCGAACAGGGTGGTCCGCGCAGCGCTGGCGTTAAGGGAAATACCCCTCCGAAGGCCGAACAACAGGGTAGTTTTGGGGCAGCGTTGGCGGACGCACTCAAACGAAAATAAGGACTTAGCGGAACTTCGTGCAAGAATGTCACACTCTGGCAGCGTTGTTGTCAGAGTGCCAATGACTGTGGAAAGGTGCGCTTGCCACAATGCTGTGAGGCGTTAAAGTTGCCTTAATGTCATGTCATAACATTCGGGGCGTCCATGGCGTCGACACTCTTTTCTCTCGTCAAGAAAATCATCCGTAAAGGTTCACTCAGGCTTACGCTCGCATCCGGCGAGACCCATATGGTCGGCGACGGAACCGGAGAGACGGTGGCCGTCCGTTTTGCCGATCAGCAGGCGGAAGATGCGGTTGCCCGCGATCCGACGCTCAAGCTCGGCGAAATGTATATGGAGGGCCGCTTCATCCTCGAGCAGGGGGACATCTACGAGTTCCTGTCGCTGGTGAAGCAGAATACCACCAATGAGATCTTCGATTTCCGCATGGCGGCGCTGCTGCTCGGCCGCATCGCCTGGCAGCAGATCAAGAGCCGCTCGCCAATCAATCGCAACAAATACAATGTTGCGCATCACTACGATCTGTCGGCGAAGCTCTTCGATCTCTTCCTCGATGAGGACTGGCAATATTCCTGCGCCTATTTCAATCCGCCGGGCATCAGCCTCTTCGAAGCGCAGGTCGCCAAGAAGCGCCATATCGCCGCCAAGCTGCTGGTCGAGCCTGGCCAGAAGGTATTGGAGATCGGCTCGGGCTGGGGCGGCATGGCCATGTATCTTGCCGAAGCCTATCCAGGCCTCGACGTGACAGGCATCACCCTCAGTGAAGAACAGCTGAAGGTATCGCGCGAACGGGCAGCCAAGCGCGGCCTCTCCGATCGCGTGCGCTTCGAGCTGCAGGACTATCGCTACCTGACGGGCAAGACGTTCGACCGCATCGTCTCGGTCGGCATGTTCGAACATGTTGGCATCGGCGACTACGGCAAGTTCTTCCGCAAGGTTTCGGAGCTGTTGGATGACAACGGCGTCATGCTGCTGCATTCGATTGCACGTCCGAAGCCGAGCTTTGCCACCAACGCCTTCATCGAAAAGTATATTTTCCCCGGCGGCTACATCCCCTCGATCGGCGAGACCACGCCGCCACTGGAAAAGGCAGGTTTGCTCACCAGGGACGTCGAAACTCTGCCAATGCACTACGCCTATACGCTGAGGCATTGGCGCAACCGCTTCGTGGCGCGCAAGGCCGACGCCGTCGCTCTCTACGACGAGAAGTTCTTCCGCATGTGGGAGTTCTATCTGGCCGGTTCCGAAATGGGCTTCCGCTGGGACGAGCTGTTCATTATGCAGCTCCAGATCACCAAGAACCAGTTCGCCGTACCGGACAACCGCAATTACATCGCGGAACGCGAGGCGAAACTGAAGGAATTCGAGGCAGGGCGCGCGCCTTTGGAGAAGGTGACGTTCTGAGCCTCCGTCATCGCGCCGTTTGACGGGGCCGGACCGTGGAAAACTACGGTCCGGCCTTTTTTATTCACGCCTGCACGTCGTCAAACTTGCTATCCGCCGACATGGACGGTGAAGGTGCCGTCTTGCACCGTACCATCCGTATTCAGTCCCGTAAGGCGCAGGGTGAACTGATCGGTGCCCGCAAAACCAGGGTTCGGCGTGTAGTAGACGATGTTGCCTTGAACCGTCTTGCCCGAGCATAGGTAGGCAGTGCTGTCTTTCGAAAACTTCGCTGTGACCGGCCCGTGCTCGACGTCAACCTTGCCGTGGGCAGGCTGCTTGATGACGCCCGTATAGGGAAATCCTGCAAAGGTGCAGTCTTGTTTCACAAGCGAAGCAGTGGTCACCTTCGTCTTTTTGCCAGGCGCCGCTCTTCCCGAAAACTGGCTTTGCTTTGCTCCGCCGATCGGAGTGCCGACGCAGCCGGAAAGCGCCATGCTGGCGGTTAGGATCAGACCTAGGGAGATCAGGGATATGCTCTTCATTCGTTTCTCATCTTTTGAAATGGGGGGCTATGAGATGGCGGGCATTTGGTCATTGCGACCATTACCCACGATTGAGTATCTATACAGAAATTAAATCAACGCGATAGGCTGCCACATGTCGAGCGGGGGCCGGATTGGAGCAACCTGAATTTGATGTTCCGATCGAATTCGCCGTCTTGTGGTTAAGGGAGCGGTAACGCGATCAGCATAATTTGCAGCAACTCTTGGGTCGGACGGCCCTTTGTATTGCGTATCATGGAGTTTCGTTGTGTTTGCAAAGTTAAGGTTCCTTTTCATTGGTGGCCTCTCCGCCGTCGCTTATGCCGGCGCTGCCGAGGCGGGAGATGGCCAGCATTTGTGGTCGGGTGACTGGTACTTAAGCGTCGGTGCGGCCGGTTTCTCGGCACCGAAATTCGAAGGCGGCAAGCACAACAAGCTGCAATGGTCGCCGCTTGTGTCCATCGGCCGGCAAGGCCCAGGCCCGCGCTTTTCCTCGCGTAACGACAATCCCTCCTTTGCCCTGATCGAAAGCGATGCATTTCGCATCGGCATCGTCGGCAAGTTCGTGCCGAGCCGCGACAGCAGCGATGGCCGCGAGCTGAGGGGATTGAAGAAGGTCAAGTGGGGTGTGGAAGCCGGCGGTTTTGCCGAAGCCTATCCCACGGATTGGCTGCGCGCTCGCGTCGAAGTTCGCCAGGGTATTCGTGCCCATAGCGGCATCGTCGCCGATGCCGCGGTCGATGCCTTTACCGACATCACGCCGGAGCTTCGCGCCTCCGCAGGTCCACGCGTGACACTCGCCAGCAGCGATTATTTCGACACCTATTACGGCGTCAATGCACGCCAATCGGCTGCCTCCGGCCTCAGCGGCTACAAGCCGGGCGGCGGCGTCAAATCCGTCGGCTTCGGCGGCGCACTGACCTGGAAGGCCTCGCAGAACTGGACGACCAGCACCTTCCTCGAATATACCCGGCTCACTGGTCCCGCCGCCGACAGCAGCCTAGTGCGCGAGCGCGGCGACCGCAACCAGCTGCTGATCGGCGTTTCCGCCAGCTACAAGTTCAATTTCACCATGAACTGAGCAACGGGCGAGGTCATGTTTCGTTATGGCCTCGCCGCTTGACCTCCGGTGCCGGATGTCACTACTACTCGCCTATGCAAAAGACAGGCGACATCAACGGGCGCGTCGCTGACGCGCCATCCGGCAACTGGGTCTACCGCGTTCTGCCCCCGACGCTATGGCCTTATGCTCAGCTTGCACGCTGGGACAGGCCGATCGGCTGGCAGCTGCTGATGTGGCCATGCTTCTGGTCCGTGGCGCTTGCGGCCAATGCCTCCGTCGCCTCGGGGCAGGGCTCTCCCGGATTCGTGGTGATCTATCACCTCTTCCTCTATTTCGTCGGCGCCGTCGCAATGCGTGGCGCCGGCTGTGCCTATAATGACCTCGTCGACCACGAGATCGACATGTCCGTGGCGCGCACGCGCTCGCGCCCGCTGCCATCGGGCCGCGTAACGCGCCTGCAGGCCAAGGTATTCATCGCATTGCAGGCTCTGGTAGGCCTGCTGGTGCTGCTGCAGTTCAACTGGTTTGCCGTCGTGCTCGGTGTTCTGTCGCTCGGCATCGTCGCGCTCTATCCCTTTGCCAAGCGCTTCACGGACTGGCCGCAATTCTTCCTCGGCCTTGCCTTTTCCTGGGGCGCCCTGATGGGCTGGGCAGGTCTCTTCGGCAGCCTGTCGCTTGCCCCGATCGTGCTCTATCTCGCCGCCATCCTCTGGACCATCGGTTACGATACGATCTACGCGCATCAGGACAAGGAGGATGACGAGCTGATCGGTGTGCGCTCGACCGCCCGGCTTTTCGGCGATCAGACGCGCCTCTGGCTGGTCGGGCTCTATGGGGTGACGTTGCTCCTGATGCTGCTGTCCTTTGCGCTCGTGGGTACAAGCTGGCTGGCCTATCTCGGCCTGATCGTCGCCGGCGGCATGTTCGCCTATCAGATCGCCGTGCTCGACATCAACGACGGTGCCCAATGCCTTGCGCTATTCAAATCTAATAACCGCGTCGGCTTGATCATTTTTGCCGGGCTCTTCCTGTCGTTCCTGCTTCTTACTCCCTGAAAACGCAAAGATTTCGGCCGCGGGATTGGTTTCCCACGGCCGGTTTTTGGTGATATTCGGTTTTCGAGCCCTATCGGCTTAATGTCTGGCGATGATCTCGCGGCCCTGGATCTTCATCTTGATGCCAAGCTTGCCCGTCGTGCGGCGCACGAGGAAGCGGGGACGGCGGTTTGCGAAGTAGGAATGGCGACGACGCGGCTGGCTATCCTGCGAGCGGACGCCGCCGAGATGTTCTTCCAGCGGACGGGCCACGCCGTCGGCTTCGATCATCAGCATTGGAATACGGAAGGCTTCCGACCAGGAGCGCCAGTCGGCGGCGATATCGCTCAAGTCATGAGCAACGAGAAGGGGGATGCAGAGATCCGGATCGGAGTGATGCAGTTCCAGCGTAACGGTGACTTCGCCATCGCCATGGTCGATGGCGCGGGCTGCAACACCCTTGAATGCACGCTTGGGCAAGGCGACGGACAGCGGCAGACCGCTGGACGGCAGGATCTTGCGCAGCACGGCGCCGCGCTCATCGATCGTAATGGTGACGTCACCCTCGGCACCTCGCATGGCATAGCTGACCTGTTGCGGGAAGCGCGCCGGATCAAGCCGCAGTGTGGTTCCAGCCCAGTCGGGCTTCAGGACGGTATTAGTCATCGATTTCTCTACCCTTGCTTTACCTGAGAGCCGGTTATTCCGGTCTTCTCTCGGAGAACTTTTGTCCTCTCGTTGTTGGGCAGATTAGGCGCCGTCCCTTCCAGACAGCTTAAAAATCGAGGTTAAGAAAACTTTGCGTCCTCAAATGGTTAGCAAAGTTGAATGCATCAGGGTTTCCATAAGGTGAATACAGGGCAGGGTGGTGCATCAATATAGTGCACGCATTGGATGAGTGCCTGTAAGTCTCAGGTAAGGTTTATATGAAATAATGTCAGCCAGATTCGCCGCTTTTATTAGAGATCTATTGGGATTCTGCTGATGATTTCCACTTATCTTGGTTATACGATCGCAACCAGAGATATGACGACGTCGCTCAATCAGGTGGCGCAGCAGTCGCAAAACAAGCGTTCGATCGACTATTACAATGCCAATATCGGCAAAGTAAAAGACGTCGACAGCTTCCTGAATGACTATCAATTATACAGTTATGCGATGGAAGCCTACGGGCTTTCCGACATGACCTATGCCAAGGCCTTTATGAAACAGGTCTTGACCAGCGACCTCAGCGACTCCAGCAGTTTCGCCAATAAGCTCACCGATCCGCGCTATAAGGAATTCGCTGCGGCGTTCAATTTCGGCACGAGCGCGACGGGCTCGACGAATACCGCGCAAACCAGCACGCAGGAAGACGACCTCATCGGGCTTTACCAACAGTCGTTTACGAATGAGGAGACGTCGGCGGCGACCGAAACGAGCTATTACAGCCAGAACATCGCCTCGGTTAAGACGGTTGATGACCTGCTCGGCAATACCCGCCTACGCAATTACGTGCTGCAGGCCTACGGCATCGATCCGACTTATGTATCGAATTCGGCTCTGAAGCAGATGCTGACGAGCGATCCCAGCGATCCGAACAGCTACGTCAATCAGAACGGGAGCGCCGCCGACAAGGCTCTGGTGGCGGAATTCAATTTCAATGCCGACGGCACGGTCAAGACATCGACGCCGGACGGCGACACGGCCTATTACCAGGCCAATATTGGCAGCATCACGTCGGTCGATCAGCTGACGTCCAATCCGCAACTGTTTCAATACGTCAAGACGGCTTTCAATATCCCGTCCTACATCACCGCGGATCAGTTCAATGCATCGGCCAAGGATGCCGCTACCGCGAGTTCGAACGGACTGACCGCCGTCATGGCCGAGTTCAATTTCCAGAGCGATGGCACCGTCGCATCCGGCTCGCAGGTGCAGACGTCCGGCCAGATAAGCGCCACCACGGCCGGCTATACCGCGAACTACCCGGGTGGGCCGCAGACGCTCAGCCAGCAGGCCGATGTGATGAGCGCCTATAATTTCACCGTGCCCTCGTTCGTTACGAGCGTCGGCGCGGCCGATAACGATCTCTATTACAAGAATCATATCGGCTCCATTACGTCGGTCGACCAGCTGACATCGGACACGCGTCTCTTCGATTACGTCAAGACGGCTTACGGCATCGATCCGACGACGCCCGCCGCCGTCTTCAAGAATGCCTTCGCCGATCCGACGACCGCCGCCATTTTCGGTCTGACCGACGCTGTCTCCCAGTTCAATTTCCAGTCGGACGGGACGCTAGCTTCCGGCCAGACGGCGCAGTCCCAAAGCGAGATCGACGCGGCCTCCAAGGCCTATATGAGCAACTACCAGTCGTCGCAGTCGAACCTGAATACGGATGCGGTCAACAACTATAAAAACCGCATCGCTGACGTGAAGACCATCAAGGATTTCTTTGCGAGCAACACCTCCGACAGCAGCGCCGCCAATGACAGCGCGCCGGAGCTCTATCAAATGGCGCTGCGCGCCTACGGTATCGGCGAGAACGAAGTCACAAAGTCACAGCTGACCAGGATCCTCGAAAGCGATCCCTATGATCCGAAGAGCTACGTCAACTCGCTGAAGGATTCCCGGTTCACGGCCCTTGCCAAGGCCTTCAATTTCGACAGCAAGGGCAATCTGAAAGCGCCGGTGCAGGCTCTGTCGCAGACGCAGATCAACAGCTATATCTCGCAATATTCCCGCCACAGCACGGCGGGGCTGTCGGGTGCCGAACTGACTAAGGCCAACAACGACGCCAAGACAGCCGCTACTTATTTCGCCACCAACATCGTCAAGGTGACCAGCGTCACGGATCTGCTCGCCGACAGCAAACTTACGAATTTCATCTTGACGGCTAACGGTATCGATCCGAAGACGGTCGATACGGCGACGCTGAAGAAAGCTTTTGCCTCCGATCCGTCCGATGCGAAGAGTTTCATCAACACGGCTGACGGCGCCAAGTTCAAGAGTATCGTCGAGGCGTTCAATTTCGGCACTGACGGAAACCTGACCGACAGCAAGCTCGGCACGGCGCAAAACCAGGGCGCGCTTTCAGCGACCAATGATCTCTTCCTGCATCAGACGCTGGAAGATCAGCAAGGTGACAGCAATCCCGGCGTGCGCCTGGCGCTTTATTTCCAGCGCAAGGCGCCTGATATCAACTCGATCTACGACATCATGGGTGATGCCGCCCTTTATGAGGTCGTTACGACCACCTTCAATCTGCCGAGCTCGATCTCCAACATGGACGTCGATACCCAGGCCAAGATGCTCGGCAATTTCATCAATGTGAGCGACCTGCACGATCCCGACAAGCTCAATCGGCTGCTGCAGCGATTCTCGGCCATGTACGACCTGCAGAACAATACGACCTCCTCGACATCCCCTGCGCTTTCGATTCTGACGAGTTCCTCCCCGGGCGTGGGTATCAGTGCCGACACGCTGCTTTCCATCGCGCAGCTGTCCTCATCGCGCTAACGGGTCCGACAAAAAATTTAACCTGTCTCATTGCCGCACTTCCGTGCGCTGAGCTGCGTCATGCCCTTGTTTCCACAGAGATTTCGAGAATATTCGGACATGTTTTCCGGGTGCGGAATGGCTGCTTTCCACAAGCGCAGGAAGGAACTTATTAACCATCCTTGCCCTATTCGATTTGAGAAGCCAACGGCAATATCAATGACTGGGTTGCAGGTCTCATGCGTCTTTCCCGAACGACACTTTCCAATGCCTCGCAAGGCGTCCAGCCGGAGGGCGATCTCGACCCGGAGCAGGCGGCCGAAGAGGCGCGCCGCGCCGAGCAGATCGCGGCTCGCCGCGCGTTTCTGGAAGAGAAGATCCGCAACGCTCGCGAAGCCAAGCGCAAGGCTGAAGAGCAGCGTCACGCCGAGGAAAAGCGCCTTGCCGAAGAGGTGAGGAAGCGCACCGCCGCGGCCCCGCCGCCTGTTGTGGAGGCGCTTCAGGCTGCCGCCGTTACGAGCGAACAGGAAATGCCGATTCTGCCGCAGGGAATCTCCGCGGAAGATCTCGCATCGCCCGGCTGGCAGAATGCCTTCCTGATGGGGCCGAACGTGCGCTTCACCCGCACCCGTGAAAATGAAATTATCAGCCGCCGTCCGCCTGTCGAGCCGAAGGCTGAGACCCGGCCGCAGGCTTCCGCGCACGCCGCGATGCGGGTCATGGAGCCGCCCGCCGTCGAGGCTCCGATCGCCGCCGTCATTCAGCAGCCGATGCAATCATCAGAGTTCCATCTGCCAGCGCTCGAAGACATGCCGCTGGTGGTGGAAGGCTATATTCCGACAGTAATTCAGAATTCCCCGGCAACCGAGCCGGACGCATTGGAGATGACCGTTATCGCTACCGCATTCTCGAAAGCTCCTGCGATCGCGCTGGATGCTTCCCCTGTTCAGTCAAGTGTTCCCGAGTCCCTAGCCGCGCCTGTGGTCGAGTCGCGTCTTGCCCATCTTTCCGATTTCGCTTTCTGGGATGCGATGCCGTTCGACGGCGAGTTCGTCTCTGCCCTCAAGCGTGAGCCGAAGCAGCCGGCGGTACCCAAGCCGGAAGTCGACGCCGAATCGATCATCGCCAAGTTCCGCGTCGTCGAGTGCCGCCGCCCGGCTGCCACCGTCGAGCCGCAGCCCGTTGTCGTGCAGCCTCCGGCAGTCGAGATCGCAGCTCACGTCGAAACCGTTTGCAGACCGTCAATGGTAGATATCAGCACGCCGGCCATGGACGAGCTTGCCGCGCTTGAGGCTGCCGTTCTGGCCCCTGTCGTCGAGGCAGGCCCTGTCATCGTCGAAGCACCTGCTGCCGAGCCGCAGACTGTGGTGGCGCCAGCCGAAACATTCGTGCCGCCGGCTTTCGTAACCGCCGTCTATGGTGCCGACGCCGAAATCCGGCCCGCACCTGTCATGGTCGTGGCGCCGATGCCGACGAAGGCCACCGCGCCGGCTGCTGCCCAACCGGTCGCCAAGGCTGTGCCGACGATCCCCGCGGTCGAAGCCGCGGCACAGCGCCTGATCGACGCGCCGCCATCGCGGATCTCGCCGCGCCGGCCCGCATCGCTGACGCCGCCCGAATGGCGGCCGATCGCCCGCTCCGCTGACGGCGAATACGAGCTGCCGCCGCGCGAACTGCTACAGGAACCTGCCATTCGTTCTGGCGTGATCATGACGCAGGAAACGCTGGAGCAGAATGCCGGCCTTCTGGAAAGCGTGCTGGAGGATTTCGGCGTCAAGGGCGAGATCATCCATGTCCGTCCCGGCCCGGTCGTCACCCTTTATGAGTTTGAGCCGGCGCCAGGCGTCAAATCCTCGCGCGTCATCAACCTCGCGGACGATATTGCCCGTTCGATGTCGGCCCTCTCGGCGCGCGTCGCCGTCGTACCCGGGCGCAACGTCATCGGCATCGAACTGCCGAACGTCAACCGCGAGACCGTCTATTTCCGCGAGATGATCGATTCGCCCGATTTCGAGAAGAGTGGCTATAAGCTGGCGCTCGGTCTCGGCAAGACGATCGGCGGCGAACCCGTTATCGCCGAGCTCGCCAAGATGCCGCATCTGCTCGTCGCTGGTACGACCGGTTCGGGCAAGTCGGTCGCGATCAACACCATGATCCTGTCGTTGCTCTATCGCATGACCCCGGAACAGTGCCGCCTGATCATGGTCGATCCCAAGATGCTGGAACTCTCTGTCTATGACGGTATCCCGCACCTGCTGACCCCTGTCGTCACCGATCCGAAGAAGGCCGTTATGGCGCTGAAATGGGCGGTGCGCGAAATGGAGGATCGCTACAAGAAGATGTCGCGCCTCGGCGTTCGCAACATCGACGGCTATAACAGCCGCGTTGCCTCCGCCAAGGAAAAGGGCGAGACGATCCATGTCATGGTCCAGACCGGCTTCGACAAGGGCACGGGTGCCCCGATCGAAGAGCAACAGGAAATGGATCTGACGCCGATGCCCTATATCGTCGTCATCGTCGACGAGATGGCCGATCTGATGATGGTCGCCGGCAAGGAGATCGAAGGTGCGATCCAGCGTCTGGCGCAGATGGCGCGTGCCGCTGGTATCCACCTGATCATGGCGACGCAGCGTCCGTCCGTCGATGTCATCACCGGGACGATCAAGGCAAACTTCCCGACGCGCATTTCCTTCCAGGTGACCTCGAAGATCGACAGCCGCACCATCCTCGGTGAACAGGGTGCCGAACAGCTCCTCGGCCAGGGCGACATGCTGCATATGGCCGGCGGCGGCCGCATCTCCCGCGTCCATGGCCCCTTCGTGTCCGACGAGGAAGTCGAAAAGGTCGTGGCGCACCTGAAGCTGCAGGGCCGTCCGGAATATCTCGATACGGTCACCGCCGACGAGGACGAAGAAGACGAGGAAGAGGATACGGCCGTTTTCGACAAGGGCGCGATTGCCTCGGAAGACGGCGACGATCTCTACGAACAGGCGATCAAGGTGGTCATGCGCGACAAGAAGTGCTCGACCTCCTATATCCAGCGCCGCCTCGGCATCGGCTACAACCGCGCTGCCTCGCTCGTCGAGCGCATGGAAAAGGACGGCCTGGTCGGCCCCGCCAACCATGTCGGCAAGCGCGAGATCATCTCCGGTAACCGCAATGGCGGTGGCAATTCGGGTCAGGACGATTTCGATTGATCGGGCACGCCGCAAAGCCGGCGCGACATGGGAACCAGGGTATGAGGCGGCTTTCCAACGGAGGCCGCTTCTTTTTTATCAAACACGCTCAAGCTTGACATGCGGCAGCGGCGGCAACTCGACGTGAATGGCGTCATCTCGCTGTACGCGGCCGCCCTGCACGACAATGCTCATGATGCCCGCCTTGCGGACCAACCCGCCATCGGCATCCTTGTCGAGCACTGCATGCAGCAGGCCCTTCTGAAAATTGTCGATCTGCTTGCAGGGATTGCGCAAGCCCGTCACCTCGATGATCGCTTCCGCGCCGATATGCAGGCGTGTGCCTTGCGGCAGCGAAAGCAGGTCTATCCCTCGGGTCGCGATATTCTCGCCCATATCGCCCGGAGAAACGGAAAATCCTTTTTCGGTGAGCTCGTCGAAGAGCTCTTCATGGATGATGTGCACCTGACGCAGATTGGGCTGGGTCGGGTCGACCGCGACGCGCGAGCGATGTTTCACCGTCACTCCCATATGTGCGTCGCCTTCCACCCCAAGCCCTGTCAGCAGTTGAATATGATCTTTCGTCTGCTTGCTGAACTCATGCACGCCGCTGCTGCTGACTGCCGTCACATATATGCGCTTGCCGCCCATGCCGAACCCTTTCATAAACGATCGAGATCTTTATAAATTGGTATATACCAATTTCAAGGCGACAGATTTGTGATGGAAGAGAAAAACCCAGAGGGCGAAGGCGTAAAAGCTACGGGAAGCTGGGCGACCATTGCCGCGGAGTTGCGAAATGCCATCGATGCGGGCAGACATGCGCCTGGCAGCCGCCTGCCGAGCGAGCGGGCCTTATCCGAACAATTCGGCGTTTCCAGGGTGACGATGCGGCGCGCGATTGCGCAGCTTGAAGGGGAGGGCTTGCTACGGATTGCGCGCGGAAGCGGCGCCTATGTCCGCGCCGACATGCCCGTTCGCTTCAAACTCGGCAATAAGGTGCGGTTCAGCAAGAGTTTGACCGCAACGGACGCAAACCTCACGCGCAAGATTTTCTCGGCGAAGGAGGTTCCGGCAGCCGCCGATATCGCCGCGAGGCTGAATTTGCAGCCGGGCGAGACGGTGCTGGAAATGTGTGTGGTCGCCTATGCCGATGCGCTTCCCGTCTCGGTCGTCATGCGCAGCTGCTCGGCTGAGCGTTTTCCCGGCCTGACGGAGAAGTTCGCCGCAACGAGCTCATTCACAGCGGCGTTGAAGGAGTATGGCGTGGCCGACTATTGGCGCCGCTCCACTGACATCACGGCGCGCATGCCGACGGAGACCGAAGCGCGCCTGCTACAGCAATCGCGGCTGACGCCGGTACTTGCCTATGCTGGCGAGGACATCGATGCCGATGACACGGTCATTTCCTGCCAGATCGGCTGCTTCGCTTCCGAGCGGGTCGTCGTCACGGTCTAAACCTCAGACCTTGAGGACCTTCCCCGGATTCATGATGCCTGCCGGGTCGAAGGCCGTCTTGATCCGGCGCATCAGGTCGATCTCGATCTCCGAGCGGATGGAGGCCAGTTCATCGCGCTTCAGCTGACCGATGCCATGCTCGGCGGAGATCGAGCCGCCATGCTGCAGCACAAGCCCATGCACGATCTTGTTGATCTCGCGCCAGCGTCCGATGAACTCGGCCTTGTCGGCGCCGACGGGCTGCGAGATGTTGTAGTGGATATTGCCGTCGCCCATGTGGCCGAAGGCGCAGACGCGGGCGCCAGGCATGGCGGCGACAACGGCTTTCTCGGCTTCGGCCATGAATTGGGGGATTTGCGCGACCGGCACGGAAACATCGTGCTTGATGGAGCCGCCTTCCGGCTTTTGCGCGTCGGACATGCTCTCGCGCATATGCCAGATGGCCTTCTGCTGCGTCTCTGAGCTGGCGATGGTGGCGTTCTGGATCAGCCCTGCCTCATAGCCTTGTTCGAGCAGCGCCGTCATCATCCGCTCGGCCGTCTCAGCCGAATCGGAGGTGGAGATGTCGATCAGCACATACCAGGGATGCACCGTCTCCAGCGGATCGCGCACGCCCGGAATATGCCGCGTGGTGAATTCGACGCCGATGCGCGGCATCAGCTCGAAACCGGTCAGCGCCGTGCCGCAGAGGCTGGAGGCATTCTTGAATAGCGTCAGCGCGTCATCGACCGATTGTAGGCCGGCAAAGGCGACCTGATGGCCAAGCGGCTGCGGAAAGAGTTTTAGCACCGCACCGGTAATGACCCCAAGCGTGCCTTCCGCGCCGATGAAGAGATCGCGCAGGTCATAGCCGGTATTGTCCTTCTTCAGGCGGCGCAATCCGTTCCAGATCTCGCCCGTGGGCAGCACGACTTCAAGGCCGAGGCAGAGCTGGCGCATATTGCCATAGGCGAGAACGGCCGTGCCGCCGGCATTGGTGGAAAGATTGCCGGCGATGCGGCAAGAGCCTTCCGAGCCGAGCGAGAGTGGAAACATGCGGCCATGCTCGGCTGCCGCCTTGTGGACATCAGCCAGAATGCAGCCGCCATCGACGATCATCGTATTGCCGACGGGATCGATATCACGGATGCGGTTCATGCGCTCCAGCGAGAGGATGATGTCGGAGCCGCCCTCGCGCGGTGTCTGTCCGCCGACAAGACCGGTATTGCCGGTCTGGGGTACGATGGCCGTGCCGGTTTCGCTGGCAAGCTTGAGGATGGCCGAAACTTCTTCCACCGAGCCAGGCTTCAGTAGCATGGGCGAGGCGCCGTGATAGAGCCCGCGGTTTTCCACCAGATGCGGCGCAATTTCCGCCGGGTCCCGCAAGGCATGTTTTTCGCCGACGATGGCGGCGAAGCGATCGAGGAGGTCGGAAGAGGAGGCGGAGCTGCTCATGGCGTTTCCTTTGCCTGATGGTGTCGGGCCGGTTTAGTCTCTGGGCGCGGCCGCGCGGCGCAGCCGGTCGTTGATAGCCTCGCCGAGGCCCTCGTCGGGAATATGCGAAAAGGCAATTGTCGTTGCACCGGTGGCATCGGCGCGCTTCATGAAGTCGAAAAGGTTTGCGGCAGCTTCCGAAAGATCGCCGCTGGCGCTCAGATCCAGCACGGCAACGGCGTTCTCACTGCCGGGAATGTTTGGCGTGCCGAAGCGAATCAGGGCCTCGCTTGCGGAAACCTCGGTGGCGTCGAGCCGCACCGCCGCTCCCGGCGCATAATGCGAAGCAAGCATGCCTGGCGCCTCGATGGCAGCGGAAGCCTTCTTCTTGCGCTTCAGTGCCTTGCCGGCCACCCGCTCGATCTCGCTTGCCGCCAGCCCGCCGGGCCGCAGCAGGCGCATCTCGCCATCCTCAACCTTGACGATGGTCGACTCCACGCCGACGACCGAAGCCCCGGCGTCGAGGATGAGCGTGATCCGCTCTCCGAGATCGTCGTCCACATGATCGGCGCTGGTGGCGCTGATCTTGCCCGAGGTATTGGCGCTCGGTGCTGCAAGCGGCCGATCAAAGGCGCGGATCAGCTCGCCGGCAAAGCCCTGGGGCACGCGGATGCCGACCGTGTCGAGGCCGGCGGTTGCCAGCGGATGAATGCCGCTATCGGGCTGGAGCGGCAGCACCAGCGTCAGCGGCCCGGGCCAGAAGGCTTCCGCGAGCTTGCGCGAGATGGGGTCGAAGATCGCATAGCGCTCGGCCATGGCGAGATCGCTCATATGGCAAATCAACGGATTGAAGCGCGGCCGGCCCTTCGTCTCGTAGATCCGGGTAATGGCGGCGGGATTAGTGGCATCGGCGGCAAGCCCGTAGACCGTCTCCGTCGGCAGCCCGATCGGCAGACCCTCGGCAAGGGTCGCCGTCGCCACTTCTATTGCCATTTGCGGATGTTCGAGAATGTCTATGTGTCGTGCCATGGCCTGCCTGCTTGCAGTTCAGGCCGTTTCTTATGCTCTTCGAGTTTTCGGATCAATCGTCAAAGCTGGCGAATGATGTCGCGGAGCTGCTCGTTGCGGGCGCCGAGGAGAAGAACATTGCGGATGGCGATCTGCGGATCGTGGGTGTGGAACAGCACGCCGTTGCCTCTGACGTCGCGATTGATCGTCAGCTTCTTGTCTTCCGTGTCCTTGTCCGGATGGATCGCGACGGCGAAATACATCCGCGAATATTTGAGGCTGATGTCTTCGAAGAAGTTCTCTTCCTGGCCGATCCGGGCGAAGAAGTTGGCGATATAGAAAGCCCAGTTCACGTCCTCATAATGCGCGAACTGCGTCCGCGCCGCGGTCACGTGGCAATAGCCGAGATGCGGCGTGTCCTTCAGCGTGTGATGAAAGATGAGCTTCGGGAAGCGGATGGACCTATGGAAATTGTTGAGCCGGTCGTGGGTCTTCTCGCCGGCGTCCCTGAGCTTCAGCGCCGTATGTTCGGCCACCTGTTCGTGGGTGAGGTATTCCCGCTCTTCCGCCAGCCAATGCGGCCTGTTGCGGTTGATACGGCCGGTGCGCAGGAATTCGGTGTACCCCGTCGTCGATACCGGCTGCGCCGGTTCGGGCTCGGCGGGCTTCCCAGCGTCGAAATATCTGAGTTTGGCCATGCCGGATCTCGCTATAAAACTCTTTGGCGATATGATGAACCACGGAGCTTGAGCCGAGCTTGATCGTGCCGGATTGAAGGCGCCCCGATAGCGGCTCCGTTGGCGCTTTCTGCCGCCCAATTGTTCCCCTGATTGCCGGCCATTCGCTGACCTGTCGCAATCAGGATAAAGCGTCATTGGCGGAATGGATATGCGATGCTTTGACCATCTCCGATGCAAGCGCCCAAGTAATTGAATTGCCTGTCAATATTCTCACGCTATGCAACCGTCCTATCGTCCGGTTTCACCTGTCGTCAAATTCGAAGCCGATGTCGCATTGCAGCGCAGCGGCAGACGCGGCCGAGAGCTATGATGATATCAATCTCAAGGTGCCGTCTGCTAGGGAGACGGAGAATTGGGAAGCCGGTCAAAATCCGGCGCTGCCCCCGCAACGGTGGTGGAGTGAGGCATGGCGGATAAAGCCACTGGGCCGATTGGTCTGGGAAGGTGCCATGGGGTCCTGGCAACAGGGCCGCTCCAGAGCCCGGAAACCAGCCTTGGGCACATATGGTTTACTGACCGCGGCGGGCGGTCGGGGGATTGCTTTCGGCCGTTCCCAACGGCCTTGCATGTCCTCTGCTCGTCTTCCGGTATTGCGCAAGGATAGGCAAATGGATATCGGCAGCAAAGTTCTGCGGCAACTGAAGAACCACCGGACGGGTTTCAGCCTGGAGCAACCCTTCTACACTGATCCGGAATACTTCAAGCTCGACATGGAGACGATCTACTATCGCGACTGGCTGTTCATCGGCCATGATTGCGAAGTGCCGCGTGCGGGCAATTACTTCACCGTCCAGATCGGTGATTATCCCGTCGTCATCGTCCGTGGCCGCGATCAGGTCATCCGCGCCTTCCACAATAGCTGCCGTCACCGCGGCTCGCGCGTCTGCACGACCGAGCGCGGATCGTCGGCAAAGCTCGTCTGCCCGTATCACCAATGGACCTACGAACTCGACGGCTCGCTACTCTTTGCCCGACAGATGGCCGAGGATTTCGACAAGAGCCAGTATTCGCTGAAGCCGGTTCACTGCGAAAGTGTCGGCGGCTACATCTTCATCTGCCTCGCGCAGAACGCTCCCGATTTCGCGCCGGTTCGCGCCACGGTCGAGCCCTACATGGCCCCGCATCGCATCAGCGAAGCCAAGGTCGCCTTCCAGAGCACGATCATCGAAAAGGGCAACTGGAAGCTCGTCTGGGAAAACAACCGCGAGTGCTATCACTGTGCGGCCAATCACCCCGAACTCTGCCGCACCTTCCCGGAAGCTCCGACGGTTACCGGCGTGCAGGGCGCGATGAGCGATCCCGTCATCACCGAGCACTGGGCGCGCTGCGAAGCCGCAGGCCTGCCGAGCGAATTCAAGATCTCTCCTGACGGACAGTTCCGCACCGCCCGCATGCCGCTGATCGAAGGCGCCGAAAGCTACACCATGTCCGGCCAGAATGCCGTCAGGCGGCCGCTCTCGCCCGACGTGACGATCAACGGCATCGGCACCATGCTGCTCTTCCACTATCCGACGACATGGAACCACATGCTCGGCGACCACGCGATTTCCTTCCGTGTCCTGCCGATCAGCGCCGAGGAAACCGCCGTCACCACGAAGTGGCTCGTTCACAAGGATGCGGTCGAAGGCGTCGACTACAATCTCGAGGAACTGACGCACGTCTGGACCGAAACCAACGATCAGGACCGCCGGATCGTCGAGGAAAATGCCTTCGGCATCCGCTCGCCTGCCTATGAGCCCGGTCCCTATTCGGAAATCCATGAAGGCGGCGTCATGCAGTTCGTCGAATGGTACACGACTTTCATGATCAACCGGCTGCAAGGCGACCAGGCCAAGCTGTCGGCGGTTGCCTGAGCATGAACATGGCCGTCTCCCTTCCGCATCGCCATCTCGACCAAATGCAGCCTTGGAGCGACAGGCAGCATCTGCTCGAATGTCTCTCAGTCACGCCCGAAGCGCCCGATGTGATGACCTTCACCTTCGGGTCCGATAAGGACAACTGGTTCCGCTATCTGCCGGGCCAGTTCGTGACGCTGGAGCTGCCGGCGGCTCCGGAGCCGGTCATGCGCACCTATACGCTGTCGTCCACGCCGTCGCGGCCCTTCTCGGTCGCCGTGACGGTGAAGGCGCAGAAAGATAGCATCGGCACGCGCTGGATGTTCGAGAACCTGAAGCCGGGTATGCGCATCAAGGCTTTCGGCCCGCTCGGCGATTTCAGCCACATCCGTCATCCGGGCGAGAAATATCTCTTCGTCTCGGCCGGCTCCGGCATCACGCCGATGATGTCGATGACGCGGTATATGTCGGACATAGCACCATTGTCTGACATTACTTTCGTCAATTGCTCGCGCAGCCCGACGGACATCATCTTCCGCTCCGAGCTCGAATATCTCGCCCGCTTCATGCCGAACCTCGATCTCGGCTTCATCGTCGAAGGCTGCGGCCGCACCGATCTCTGGTCGGGGCTGAAGGGCCGCATCGACAAGGCGAAGATCGGCCTGCTGGCGCCTGATTTCATGGATCGCACCATTTTCTGCTGCGGCCCGGAAGTCTTCATGGATGCCGTGCGCTCCATGCTGGAAGCGCATGGCTTCGACATGTCACGCTACCATCAGGAAAGCTTCCAGCCAGCGAATGCGGCGACACCGCTTGCGGAAGTCTCCGACGATGCTTCCGGCGAGGCGGCGACCACGATCCGCTTCACGATGGCGGGCAAGGATGTGGCCTGTGCGGCGGGCCAGACCGTGCTTCAGGCGGCGCGGGGCGCCGGCGTGCGCATCGGTGCAGCCTGCGAATCCGGCCTCTGCGGCACATGCCGGGTCATGAAGCTTTCGGGCGAAGTCGAGATGAGCCACAATGGCGGCATCCTCGATGATGAGATCGACGAGGGTTACATCCTCGCCTGCTGCTCGCGCCCGAAGACGGATGTGCAGATCGAGGCCTAGAGCCGGATGATTTTAGGTCTATTCGACCTAAAATCTGAATCCGCTCTAGCGCCAAAGAAGTAGAGCATGATGTCGTTCGAAAACCGCCCACACTTTTCGGCATCACGCTTTAGAAATCCTGGTAGTTTAGCTCGTTGATCTCGACCGGCTTGGTTTGCGGGGTCGAGGCCGTGACGACGGGGTCGATCTCGAGCATGAGGGAAACGAGCATCTGCCGCGGCCCGCTGCACATTTGTGCGAGCGCGATCGTCAAGTCCGGTGCGGGCAGCGGTTTCGCCGGCAGGAGATCGCCCTGCGGCCAGATCCTAGCGAGCTGAACCTTCGTCATCGGCACGACGTTGACGTCGATATCGGTAAGCGTGCCCGGGACCCGATAGGGGCAGCTTTTCGCCGAACAATTGTCCGACGAAGCAAACTGCCACATGGCATAGTTGTCCCAATTGCCGAGCGGGAAAGTGCCTTTGACATCAGGCTTGTAGCGCGCATACCACAAGGGCAGTCGCGACAGCAGCGGATAGGTGCCCCGGTGGTCGGCTATGTATCGCGCCGTGTTGTGATTGACGTAAAGGATGGGGTAGCGGCCGGTTCTGACCTTGATGTGGGCGACATAGATCTGCGCATCGTCGAGCGACATGAATTGCGTCGCATCCATGCCGTCGATGTCGAGCACCATCAGCTCATCGGGTTGCGGATCGGCATAATCGAGAAAATGATTGGCCTGGTCGATCGGATTGCCGGGCCGCCCCAGATGATAGGCGCCCCATAACAGGCCATTCGATTTTGCCAGCATGCGGCGCGTTTGAAACAGTTCGCGGCTGACGGCGTATTTGCGCCACATCGTCCTGCAATGGGCCACGGTATCGCCGCCATGGTCGCCGGTGCAACTGAAGCTTTCAGGAAGTCCGTCGGACGCCTTTGAGATGAAACCGGCAATCCGCTTGTCCTGCAGGAATGCGGCCCAGTCGATGGTGTTCAGCTCGTAAGCATCGACAATCAGGGCGTTTTTCGGGTCGCCCCAGGGCTGGCTCTCACCGGCCGAAGGCTTGGAGACCGGCCCCATCAGGGCCAGGATCGTCAGCAAGCTGTAAATGAGGAGGTTACTCTTTCGGTATCCTTTCATGAAATAATAGTAAGGATTGCTGGTTAATCTTGGGTTAAGAAAGCAATCACTATAAATTCGTCGTGGAGCCCCTCGTAACTCCTTAAATCGGTAGGGATTTGAGGAACTAAACAACGCGCTGCCGCGTTTCTTGTCGTCTATTCGGATATGCGACGAAGCAGGCAGCGAAACCTTGCTCGGGAAGCATTCCCGACATGAAACGCCTACAGGCTTGAGTATCAAGCCGAACCAGGGAATGGAGATGAAAATGCTTGGTTTCCGTGCAAAAATCGCGACAGTCGCCTTAACGGCTGCAGTCGCCCTGACGAGCTTCACACCGTCTTTCGCTATGCAGATGCCTGCCGCACCGGTCGTAAAACAGTCCGCGCCCACCCAGGCCGCGCCTGATAATGTCGAACAGGTGCAGTGGCGTCATGGTGGTTACTATCGCCGCGGCTGGTATGGCGGCTACCGCGGTTATCGCGGTGGCTATCGTCATGGTTATCGCTATCATGACGGCTATTGGTTTCCGCTGGCAGCCTTCGGCGCAGGCGCGCTGATCGGCGGTGCGATTGCCAGCCAGCCGCGCTATTACGAACCGGCTCCGGCCCCGAGCGCCGGCATCAATCCGCGTCATGTCGAATGGTGCGAGGGACGCTATCGTTCCTACCGCGCTTACGACAATACGTTCCAGCCGAACTCCGGCCCGCGCCGTCAGTGCTACTCGCCGTATTTCTAAGCGGCGCTTTCAGAACTGCCAATGCCAGCCGTCCGGTTTCCCGCCGGGCGGCTTTTTCATGCTTTGACGTCAGAGAATATTGACCCGTTTGAGCAGCCACCATGCCAGCAGCATGGAGGCGATGATGAACCCAACCGCATATCCGGTGCCGCTTGCGCCGCCCGCCAGCGGCAGGCCCGATGTATTCATGCCGAAGAAGCCGGTCACCAGCGTCGGCGGCAGCAGAAATGCTGTCATGATCGACAGGATATAGAGATGCCGATTGATCTCGGAGGCGAGCTTGGAATCGATTTCTTCGTGCAACAGCCTCGCCCGGTCCTGCAGCGCATAGACGTCGTGTTCGACCGCTTCCAGCCGCCCGGTCAGCCGGCCCGCGACATCCTCGAAGCCGAGCGGCATTTCCTCATCGTCCGAGGCGGCGGCATGGCGCATCAGCGAGAGGACGGTGCGCAGATGGCGATGCAGACGCACGATGGTCCGGCGGATGGGCGGAAGCTTGGCGCGCTCGTCGTGTGTCGTATTGCCATGCACGAAATCCTCGATGGCATTCAACTCTTCGCTGATCTCGATGACGACGGAGATCAGGGTTCGTTGGAACTCGACGACGATCAGCTCGAAGATATCGATCGGGCCTGAAAATCGCGCAGCATTCTTCTCGATCAGCACACGGGTCCGGTCGAGGCTGCGCAGCGGCTGCAGCCGGGTAGTGATCAGCATGCGATCGGTGAGGGCGAAATGCAGCCAGCCGATATCGTGCGTATTGTGGGCGAAGTCTCGCTGGAAATCGACCAACGTGCCGAAAAGCATCTGCTCGTCGACCGTAATGGTCGCATGGGTCTCATGCGTGGTCAGAGCGATGCGGGCGGCTTCGTTCAATCCGGGTGCATCCTCGAGAAAGGCGGGCACGCGCGCATCGACGAGATTGAGATGCAGCCAGAGAAAACCGTCATCGCTGAAGAGAGTCGAGCGATGGGTATCGTCGGGCAGACGCTCCGGCTTTGCTGCACCGGAACGGAGACGGTATGCCCAGATAAAACCGGGTATGATATTGACTGACGTGAGCGTGTTCATGGGGCATCGTTCGCTTTGTCTGAACAGTTGCCATAGTCTTCATTCATGACGGTTGTTTATGCAAGTCCGAGCTCCGATGGAATAATCGCGGACATTGGCGGCAATGTCACAGTGATGCGGCGCGCGTAAGACCTATCTGAGAGTGGGGTTCGCGGGGGATGGAAATCAACACTTCGCCGGTTTGAGAAAATTGACGTTTACGTAAAAATAAACTAGCTGTAACCAGAATATCATCGATGATCCGGGTGAGGCGGCTCATTGTCAGCACAAGTGCGGAGGAAGCAGCATGTACAAGGCGCCAGTCGAAGAAATCGCATTCACGCTGAAGCATGTCGCGGGCATGGAACGCGCAATGGAAGAGGGCATTCTCGGCGATCTCGGCACCGATCTTGTCGACGCTATCCTGTCGGAAGCGGGGCGTTTCGCCGGTGAGGCGGTGGAGCCGCTCGCAGAGAACGGTGACAAGCAAGGCGCAAGGCTGGTGGATGGCAAGGTGGTCCTTCCCGATGGCTGGGAAAAGCTCTATCGCGATTGGATCGCCGGGGGGTGGAATGGCCTTACCGCACCGGAGGAGTTCGGCGGTCAAGGCCTGCCGCACATGCTGAACATAGCGACCCTGGAAATGTGGAATTCCGCCTCCATGGCCTTCGGTCTTGCCCCGACGTTGACCATGGGAGCGATCGAGGCCTTGCACGCCCACGGCAGCGACGATCTCAAGAAGACATATCTCGCAAAGCTCGTTTCCGGTGAATGGTCCGGTACGATGAACCTGACCGAGCCGCAGGCCGGTTCCGACGTCGGCGCTTTGCGCACCCGCGCCGAACGTCGCGATGATGGCACCTATCGTCTCTTCGGTCAGAAGATCTTCATCACGTGGGGCGATCACGAGGCAGCCGACAATATCATCCATTTCGTCCTCGCCCGCCTTCCGGATGCGCCTGCCGGCACGCGTGGCATTTCGCTCTTTCTCGTGCCGAAATTCCTTGTGAATGAGGACGGCTCGCTTGGTGCCCGCAACGATCTTTTCGTGCATTCGCTGGAACATAAGCTCGGCATCCATGGTTCACCGACTTGCACGATGATTTATGGCGATGGCAAACATGGTGCGGAAAAGGGCGCCGTCGGCTGGCTGGTGGGCGAGGAAAACAAAGGCCTCGCCTGCATGTTCACGATGATGAACAATGCCAGGTTGGCTGTCGGCATCCAGGGTGTCGCGATTGCTGAAGCCGCGACCCAGAAGGCCATCGCCTATGCCCAGGAGCGGACCCAGGGCCGCGCGCCGGGTACGACATCCTCGGGCATGAGCCCGATCATCGAGCATCCCGATGTCGCCCGTATGCTGCTGACAATGAAGGCTTTGACGCAGGGCTCGCGTGCGATCTGCTACGCCTGTGCGCAGGCGATCGACATGTCGCATCGCGATCCCGAGAGAGCAAAATATTGGCAGGAGCGCGCCGCATTGCTGACGCCGATTGCCAAGTCCTTCTCCACCGATGCCGGCGTCGATGTCGCCTCGCTTGGCATCCAGGTCCACGGCGGCATGGGCTTTATCGAGGAGACAGGCGCCGCGCGCCTGCTGCGGGACGCGCGCATCGCACCGATCTACGAGGGCACGAACGGTATCCAGGCCATCGATCTGGTGACGCGAAAGCTGACGATCGCCAACGGCGACCACATGCGCGGCTTCATTACCGAACTGCGCGAGATCGCCGATTCCGTCGCCAAGTCCAATCTTGATGGTTTCGGCGAAACGGCGCCGCGGCTACAGGCGGCCATTGCCGATCTGGAAAAGACGAGCGAATGGCTCCTGTCGAAACAGGCAGAAGGCGCCGTTGCCGAAGCTCTGGCGGGCGCCACGCCTTACCAGCGGCTTTTCGGCCTCGTGCTAACAGGCTCTTATCTGGCCAAAGGTGGCCTTGCCGATGCAGGCGACGGCGAGGGGGCCAAGCGCATCGCACTCTGCCGTTTCGTTGCCGAAAATCTTCTGGCCGAGACTGCCGCTCTCTCCGATCGGGTCATCGCCGGCGCATCCAGCCTCGAAGCCGCCCGCGCCGCACTAGAGTCGGATGATTTTAGGTCTATTCGACCTAAAATCTGAATCCGCTCTAGAATCAAAGAAGTAGAGCATGATGTCGTCCGAAAACCGCTCACACTTTTCGGCATCATGCTCTAGCCTAAGGGAAAGCCATGACTGACCACATCCTCATCGAACGCCCCGAGTCCGCGCCGCATATCCAGATCATCCGGTTCAACCGGCCGGAAAAGAAGAACGCCATCACCCGCGCCATGTATCAGACGATGACCGATGCGCTGAAGGCGGCGGAAGCTGCGCCGGATATCCGCGTCCATGCCTTCCTGGGCACGGAAGGCTGCTTCTCTGCCGGCAATGATCTCGCCGATTTCCTCGCTTTCGCCATGAGCGGCAATATGGGGCGCGAAGTCATTGATTTTCTCGTCGCGCTGGCGAGCACGAGGAAGCCCGTCGTCTCCGGCGTCGATGGCCTGGCGATCGGCATCGGCACAACGATCCATCTGCATTGCGATCTGACTGTTGCCTCCGACCGCAGTCTGTTCAAGACACCCTTCGTTGATCTTGCGCTGGTTCCCGAAGCGGCCTCGAGCCTGCTTGCACCGCGCGCCATGGGCCATCAACGCGCCTTCGCACTGCTTGCGCTCGGCGAAGGCCTTTCCGCTGCTGACGCCAAGGAAGCCGGCCTGATCTGGAAGGTGACGTCACCCGACGCGGTGGAGGCTGAAACGCTGTCTCTGGCCGCAAAACTCGCCGCCAAGCCGCCAGAGGCCCTTCGGATCGCACGCGACCTGATGCGGGGACCTCCGGATGCCGTCCTCGAACACATCCAGAAAGAGGCCGAGCATTTCGCCGCCCAACTGAAAAGCGCCGAAGCCCGCGCGGCTTTCGAGGCCTTCATGAAGCGGTGAAGGCTTACTTCTCTAGCGCCGCAACCACCTCGACATGCGAGGTCCACAGGAACTGGTCGATCGGCGTTACCCGGGTAATGCGGTAGCCGCCCTCGACGAGGATAGCGAGGTCACGGGCGAGGGTCAGCGGGTTGCAGGAGACGGCGACGATCTTCTTGACCTGCGATCGAGCCAGTTCCTTGCTCTGGAATTCCGCGCCGGCGCGCGGCGGGTCGAACACGACGGCGTCGTAGACCTTCAATTCCTGCGTCATCAGCGGTCGGCGAAAGAGATCGCGGCGTTCGATGGAGACGGGCTTCAGCCCCTGTGTCGTGCGCGCTGCTTGGTCCAGTGCCGCGAGCGGCTTTTCCTCGCTTTCCACCGCCTGCACGCGTCCGATCCGCGCCAGACGAAGCGAGAAGGTGCCGCTGCCCGCGAAGAGATCGGCAATGCGCTTTGCCTTGCCGACATGACCTGCAACCAGCTCGGCCATGGTATCTTCGGCCTGCTTGGTCGCCTGCGTGAAGGCCCCAGGTGGCGGCGCAACCCGAACGCCACCGAAATCGATCATCGGCTTTACCGGTTCGACCAGGATTTCGCCGTTCAGTGAAACACGGGCGATGCCGCGAAGCGACAGAACCGTTTCGATGGTGCTGCGGCGCTGCTTGTCCGAAAGCGACTTAATGCCGTCGACGGCGAGATCGAGGCCGGTCTGCGTCTCCAATACGGAGATGCGGAAGGCCTCGGCATTGATAGCGATTGCCGCCGCAATCGTCTTGATGGCAGGCAGGCGGGCCATGATGCCGGCCGAGGCGATGGGACATTCCTCGATGGCAACGATATGGTGGCTTTCGGCTTGATTGAAGCCGATCAGCATATCCTTTTCAGTCTTGCGCGCGGCGAAGACGACCCTGCGCCGCTCGCCCGGATGCGCGGCGACAATATCGTCCACTTCGGGCGTCAGGCCCTTGGAGCGAAGCGCGTCGACGACGAGCTGGCGCTTGAAGGCGCGATAGGGCGCATCGGCATAATGCTGCAGGGTGCAGCCGCCGCAGGCGCCGTTGACGCCATGCGGGCCGAAGTGCCGACAGTGTGGCTCCTGGCGATCCGGCGAGGCGGACGCGATCGACATCAGCGCGCCCTGGCTCTTCACCCGCGCGATGGCGACGTTTTCGCCCGGCAGCGTGAAGGGTACATAGATCGGGCCATCGGCGCCCTGCGCGATGCCGTCGCCTTGGGCGCCGAGCTTCTGGATGGTGACGGTTTCAGTGCTCATGGCTTGATCCCTGCGAGAAGAAATTCCTGGTTACCGTCGCCGCCTGTAATCGGCGAGGCGATGAGGCCGAGGCTTTGCCAGCCCATGTCTTCGGTGAACCAGCGCTCGAGTTCCGACGCCACCGCCGGAGCGGAGGAGGGGTCCTTCAGGAGACCCGCCTTGCCGATCGCATCGCGGCCCGCCTCGAATTGCGGTTTCACGAGCAGTGCCGCCCGCGCGCTCGGTTCGGCAAGCGCAAGCGCCGGCGCGAGAGCCAGCTTGAGCGAAATGAACGAGACATCGGAAACGATGAAGGAGAAGGGCTCGCCTATATCCCCGGCGGTCAGATTGCGCGCATTCAGCCCTTCGATATTGGTCACGCGCGGATCGGCTTCTACGCGCGGATGCATCTGGTCGTGACCGACGTCGATCGCCGTGACATGGGCAGCGCCTCGCTCAAGCAGCACCTCGGTGAAACCGCCGGTCGATGCGCCGACATCGAGACAATGCTGTCCGCGCGGATCGAGGTCGAAATGATCAAGCGCCGCCACCAGCTTCAGCGCCGCGCGGGAAACATAATCCTGCGCCGGATCGTCGATGCTGATCTGCGCGTCTTCGGTGAAGAGCGCCCCGGGCTTCGTCACGATCTTGCCGTTCACGGTGACCGTGCCGCGCTGGATCGCATCGCGAGCGCGCGAGCGGCTGGCGAAGAGCGAAAGGGCGACGAGAAGCTGGTCGAGGCGTTGTGGTTCTGACATGGGCTGTCCATGCCGGGCAATCGGCTGTGTTGCAAGCCTTTTATGCTGATATCGGCGTTGACGCAGGATTGCGACAGGCGATAATCGCCGACATCAACGGTGAGGGGCACCATGCGAACGATCTGTGGCTATGCAGCGCTGATGGCGACGATCGCCGTTCCGGCTATGGCAAATGATACGATGGCCGAGCTGAAGACGGGTGGTCTTGCCTATGTTCGCACCGGCGATATCAGCATGGATCAGGAAAAACTGTTCATTTCGCAGACCGAAGTGCGCGTCGATTATGTGTTCGAAAACACCTCCGACAAGGATGTCGAAAGCGTCGTCGCCTTCCCGATGCCCGATATCAAGGGTGACATAGACAGCATGGTCGATACGGGAAATGTTGATTCCGACAATTTCCTCGGCTTCACTGTGACCCAGGATGGTAAGGCCATTACGCCGACCCTGCAGCAGCGCGTATCGGTGGCCGGCGTCGACATGACGGATGAATTGAAGGCTCATGGCGTGCCGCTGCTGCCGCTCAGCAAGGCGGCCATGGATGCCGTCGCCAAGCTGCCTGTCGATCTACTCGAGGACTGGACTGCCCGCGGTTTGGTTGCCGACG
The DNA here is from genome assembly GCF_014193605.1 of Rhizobium sp. BK312. Taxonomy (NCBI): domain Bacteria; kingdom Pseudomonadati; phylum Pseudomonadota; class Alphaproteobacteria; order Hyphomicrobiales; family Rhizobiaceae; genus Rhizobium; species Rhizobium sp. BK312. The sequence goes on from NZ_JACHZP010000003.1 coordinate 206,104, forward strand.
ACGAATACGACAATGACGGCCAGGGCATGAAGCATCATCCGACGCCGATGTGGACGCTGCATACCACCTATTGGTGGCGTACGAAATTTCCGGCCAAGGCGAAGATTGCGGTCGAGCATCGCTACAAGCCAAGTGTCGGCGGCACGGTCGCCATCACCTTCGCCGGCGACGAAGATTACCAGAAGCAGCAGCTCCAGGCCTATCGTGGCAAATATTGTCTCGACGAGACTTTTCTGAAGACGGCGGTGAAACTTGCCGCGGTGGCCGACAAGGGTGGCCGCGGCTATACGGAGAGCTGGATCTCCTATGTGCTGACGACCGGAGCCAACTGGTCCGGTCCGATCAAGCATTTCGAGTTGACGGTCGATAAGGGCAGTCCTGAAAACTACATCAGCTTTTGCGGTACGAATGTAAAGAAGATCGGCGCGACGACATTCCAGATGACGGCGCAGAATTTTTACCCGGAGCACGACCTGGATATCCTGATCCTAGCTGCAGCTGCCGTGAACTAGCGGCGCACTCACTGTCTCTCAAATTAAATAAATTTAAAGCCGAAGCCTCTATTGATGCCCGTGATTGCGGCGATCCGTTTCAAGATCGCCGCCTGCCATGAAGGCTTCGCGCGTCAGCGTCCCAATCATGCCCCCTCCCTGAATTCTTCGAGCATAGCCGCGCCTCTTCCTCGCGCGGTCCTTAAACATGCTCGCCAGGACCTGCGCTCCGGAGGCGCCCGCTTATGTCCGCGAAAAAGCTCTCTTTGAATGGCAAGCTTGCCATCACATTTACGGCCCTGATTGCCATTTTCGCCTGCGTTTCCGCATTCGTCTATTCCAAGCAAGAGGTTTCCGCCGGTGCTGCCGTCGAGCAGGAAAGGTCGCAGCAGCTCGTCAGCCTGATCGATGATTCGCTGCAGGCCATGCTGGAACAGGCCGTCAATCTGCGGGGCTTTCTGCTTCTGCGCAGCAACAGCACCTATGACGATATCTTCAACAATCGCGAGCGGATGCTGAAGAGTATCGCTGCTGCAAAGCAGGCGGCTGCCGATTCGCCGGATCTGCTGCAGGCGATCGACAATATGCAGAAGGCGGCCGATCTCTATTTCCACCAGCTTGCGGAGCCGCAGGCCAAGGCGCGTAAGGAAACCGAGATGCCGCTCGACCAGATCGTCAAGATCGGTCAGAACGAAACCAAGGGCCAGCTTGACGGCTTTCGCGATGCCGCCGCCAAGATCAAGCAGGCTGCCCGCGCCAAGGCAAGCAGTCTCGCAGCCATGCAGGACGATGCCAACGGCGATCTGCGCTTGACCCTCATCATCGGCGGCGTCTTCGCCTCGCTTGCCGCCGCTGTACTTGCCTGGCTGCTTTCGCGCATTATTGTCCGTCCAATCGTCGGCATGACGGCGGCCATGGGCCGTCTGGCAAACGGCGAGCATGACGTTGAAGTCCCGGCTGTTGGCCGCGGCGATGAAATCGGCCGCATGGCGGATGCCGTCCTCGTCTTCAAGCAGGCTGGCATCGAGAAGCTGCGTCTTGCCGGCGAGACCGAGCGTATGCGTGGCGACGCCGAACGTCAGCGCCTGATGAACGACGAGCAGAAGGCGCGTGAAGAGGGCGAAATCCGTTTCGCCATGGAAGCGCTCGCCAGCGGCCTCGCGGCTCTGTCGTCGGGAAATGTCGCAACCCGTCTTAATGATAGCCTCGCGCCGCAGTTCGACAGCGTCCGCGCCGATTTCAACAATGCGGTCGAAAAGCTCGAAGCGGCCTTGCGGTCCGTTGGCCAAAATGCCTCCGCCATCAATGCCGGTGCTGACGAAATCCGTTCGGCCGCCGACGATCTGGCGCACCGCACCGAGCAGCAGGCCGCCGCCGTCGAGGAGACTGCCGCAGCACTGGAAGAGGTCACGATCACGGTTCGCGACTCCGCCAAGCGCGCCGAGGATGTCGGCCATCTTGTCGAACGCGCCCGCCTCGGCGCGGAACGATCGGGCGAAGTGGTTCGCAAAGCCGTTTCGGCCATGCAGCAGATCGAAAAATCCTCGGGCGAGATCAGCAACATCATCAGCGTCATCGACGACATCGCGTTCCAGACCAATCTTCTGGCGCTGAATGCCGGCGTCGAGGCCGCCCGTGCCGGGGATGCAGGCAAGGGCTTTGCGGTCGTTGCCCAGGAAGTACGCGAGCTTGCGCAGCGCTCGGCCAATGCCGCCAAGGAAATCAAGTCGCTGATCACGACGTCGAGCGATCAGGTCAATACCGGTGTGTCGCTGGTCGGCGAGACCGGCAAGGCGCTGGAACTGATCGTATCCGAGGTGCAGGAGATCAACCGCCATGTCGGCGCAATCGTGACTGCGACCCGCGAACAGTCGACTGGCTTGCAGGAGATCAACACCGCCGTCAACAACATGGATCAAGGCACGCAGAAGAATGCCGCCATGGTTGAGGAGCAGACGGCGGCCAGCCATGCGCTCGCCCGCGAAGCTGCAGCACTCAACGAGCTGCTTCAGCAGTTCCGTCTCGGCAATACCGCCAAGGCTGCACCCGCCAGGCCCATTGCTGCGACGGTGCGTTCTAAACCCGCAGCCTCTCCGGCTCGTGCCCTGGGTCGCACCATTGCCCAGGCTTTTGCCGGAAAGACAAGTGCTAACGCTGCCGCCGCACGGGATGATTGGGAAGAATTCTGATCGCTCCACGGCGGCTTCGTGGCGCCCCCCGGAGGCTTTCACGGCGAATTACCCTCGTAGACCTATCGGCGGCCCGTCCCTTTGCGGCGGGCCGCTTTTTTCACAGCTTTCAGAAGAGCATCATTTTCGGCGACCTGTCCGACTTTGCGACAGCGCGCTGTCGCTAGAGCGCTCTTTTCTTGAGGAAAAGGCTCCTGGCTATCGTCTGCTTCTCGGCGGACCATCCTTTGGTCAAGATTTATTAAATATTTGATCGGCGGCAGGGTTGCCGTGGGCGGCGAACCTCCTTGTTATAGAACGCATGGTGATGCTGAGGGAGATCTGAATGGGGCAGCTCGTCCGAGTTCCGGCCAATGAGACACAGAGACTTTTGGCCGTGCGCTCCCTGAATGGAGTTCATAGCAGTCCGACGCCGGAGCTTGCGACCCTCGCCGAATTGGCAAGAGGCGTGTTCGAGACACCCTATGCGGCAATCAACATTATCGACGAGGACTGGCAACGCATAGCAGGCCAGGCGGGGCTGAAGATCGCCGAATGTTCGCGCGATATGTCGATCTGCACGCGGGTGGTTTTCGATGACGAACTGCTGGTCCTTCCGGACCTTATGGAAGAACCGGAGCTGAAGGCTGCCCCCTTTGTTCTCGATGATCCCTATTTCCGCTTTTATGCAGGCGCTCCAGTGCGACTGGAGAACGGTTTGCCGGTAGGAGCCTTCTGCATCCTCGATCAGAGGCCGAGGCAGTTTTCCTCGAGTGAGGAGCAAAGTCTGAGGCGCTTTGCCCAGATCGCAAGCGCGCTTCTGCGCCTGCAGAAAACGAACTTGCTGATGGGAATAGCCGAGAATGATCTGCGCGCGGCGGCTATGACCGATCCGCTGACCCGTTTCTTCAATCGGTCGGCGCTGGAATCTATCGTTGACGGTGCATTGAGCACTGCCATCACGAAAGGCGGCAATTTCGGCGTCCTCTATCTCGACATGGACGGCTTCAAATCGATCAACGATCGCTTCGGTCACAATGTCGGCGACGAAGTTCTGTGCGAGGCATCGCTGCGTATCCGTTCGGTCCTCCGCGCGGACGACATCGTCGTGCGCATGGGCGGCGACGAGTTTGCGATATTCGTCCCGGATTCGCCTGACAAGCATGCGCTTGTGTCCCTGTCCGAGCGGCTGCTCGCCGCTTTCAGAACGCCCTTCGCAGTCGATGGAGTATCCGTTTTTGCGAGGCTCAGCATCGGCGCGGCCCTCGCGCCGCATGATGGCGCAACGCGCGTGACGCTGCTGAAGAATGTTGATTCTGCCCTCTATCGGGCGAAGGCAGAAGGTCGAGACCGCGTAGCGGTCTTCAATGCACTCAATGCCTGATATGCGAAGATACTTGGGATCAGGCAGGCTTAGGCGCGCTGTCTAATTTCGCGTCTTATCCCGCTGCTCCAACGATGCGGCCGCGGCCGAGCGCACGGAATACCGTTTGCACGATGCCGGCACGATCGAGGCCTGCCATGGCATTCATGGCCTCGGGCTTGGCCTGTTCCATCCAGATATCGGGCATGACCAGCGAGCGGATTTTCAGGCCGCTGTCGAGCAGACCTTCATTGGCAAGGAACTGCATGACCTGACTGCCGAAACCGCCGACCGAGCCTTCCTCGATGGTGATCAGGATCTCGTGATGGGCGGCAAGCTGGCGGATGAGATCGTGGTCGAGCGGCTTGGCGAAGCGTGCGTCCGCAACCGTCGTCGAAAGCCCGGCAGCGTCCAGATCTTCGGCGGCGGCAAGGCTATCGGCCAGGCGCGTACCGAAGGAGAGCAGGGCGACCTTCGTGCCCTGCTTGATGACGCGACCCTTGCCGATTTCGAGAATCTGACCGCGCTCCGGCAGATCGACGCCGACGCCTTCACCGCGTGGATAGCGGAAGGAAATGGGGCCGAGATCATAGGCGGCGGCTGTGCGCACCATATGCTTAAGTTCCGCCTCATCGGCCGCGGCCATGACGACGAAACCGGGCAGGGTGGCCAGGAAAGCGGTGTCGAACGAGCCGGCATGCGTGGGGCCATCGGCGCCGACGAAGCCGGCGCGGTCGATCGGGAAGCGCACCGGCAGGCCCTGAATAGCCACATCATGCACCACCTGGTCATAGGCGCGTTGCAGGAAGGTGGAGTAAAGGGCGGCAAAGGGCTTGTAACCTTCGGCGGCGAGGCCGGCAGCGAAGGTCACGGCATGCTGCTCGGCGATACCGACGTCGAAACAGCGCTTCGGAAAGAATTCCTGCAGCTTGTCGAGGCCGGTGCCGTTCGGCATGGCAGCGGTAATGCCGACGATCTTGTCATCGAGGGTCGCCTCCTGCACCAAAGCGTCCGCAAAGACGCTTGTGTAGCTTGGCGCATTCGGCTTCACTTTCGTCTGTGCACCCGTGATGACGTCGAACTTGTTGACGCCATGATATTTGTCTGCGGCCGCCTCGGCGGGTGCATAGCCCTTGCCCTTCTGCGTCACGACATGGATCAGCACCGGGCCCTGTGCATTGTCGCGCACATTGCGCAGCACCGGAAGCAGATGCTCGAAGGAATGGCCGTCGATCGGGCCGATATGGTAGAAGCCCATTTCCTCGAACATGGTGCCACCGGTCACATAGCCCCGTGCGTGCTCGACCGCCCGGGTGATGGCGCGGTCAACCTTCTTGCCGAGATAGGCGGTCAGTTTCTTTCCAAAGTCCCGGAAGCCCATATAGGTGCGGCCGGAGGCGAGGCGCGCGAGATAGGCGCTCATCGCTCCCGTCGGCGGGGCAATCGACATGTCGTTGTCGTTGAGGATGACGATCAGCCGCGCATCGAGCGCGCCGGCATTGTTCAGAGCTTCATAGGCCATGCCGGCCGACATCGCGCCGTCGCCGATGACGGCGATCACGCGGCGGTCGGTATTATCGAGCTCGGCGGCAACCGCCATGCCCAGACCGGCCGAAATGGATGTCGAGGAATGCGCGGCGCCGAAGGGATCATATTCGCTCTCGGCCCGTCGCGTGAAGCCGGAAAGACCGCCTTCCTGGCGCAGCGTGCGAATGCGGTCGCGGCGCCCGGTCAGGATCTTGTGCGGATAACACTGGTGCCCGACATCGAAGATGAGGCGGTCGTTCGGCGTATTGAAGACGCTGTGGATTGCAATGGTCAGCTCGACCACGCCGAGGCCGGCGCCAAGATGTCCGCCGGTGCGCGATACCGCATCGATCATCTCATCGCGGACTTCGCGGGCGAGCTGCGGCAATTCCCGGTCCTCCAGCTTTCGTAGGTCGGAAGGATATTGGACCCGGTCCAGCAGCGGCGTCTGTGGCATGTGTGTCAAGGCTGAAGCCTCTTTCTTGCTATTCTTGGGCGGTTGTCCGCCTTTACGTCAAAACAGATTGCGACAAAAGGCGCCGAATTCAAGGTACTCCCGAACAAGAAACATGTGGGAATGTTATGAACCCGTTAGCCCTCCGGCAGGGGAATGAACTCTTCCTCGTCGCCCGGCACGATATCGAAGTGGCCTGTACGCCATTCTTCCTTGGCCTTTTCGATACGCTCCTTTGAGGACGAGACGAAATTCCACCAGATATAGCGCTTCGAATTGAGCGCTGCACCGCCAAAAAGCATGAGATGACAGCCTTTTTCGGCGGCCTCCAGCGTTATCGCATCGCCGGGTCGGAAGACGAGGAGCTGATCCTGTTCGAAACGGTCGCCGGCGACGACAAGCGAACCGGAGAGAATATAGACGGCACGCTCCTCATGCGCTGCCCCAAAAGGAAACGTCGTGTTCGGCTGGAGCTGAAGATCGACATAGAGCGTATCGGTAAATGATTTCACCGGCGATTTCAGGCCTTCGAAATCGCCGATGACAACGCGCCCGCTCACGCCGCCATCGGCGATCGTTGGTAAGTCATCCTTTTCCGTATGGGCGAAGGAGGGATCGATCTCCTCCTTGTCGTCGGGCAGCGCCAGCCACGTCTGCAAGCCGGACATGGAAAACGGATGGTCGCGCAGGTTCTCCGGCGTGCGCTCGGAATGCACGATGCCGCGCCCGGCCGTCATCAGGTTGATGTCGCCGGGGCGGATCACCTTCGCGGTGCCGAGGCTATCCATATGGCGGATTTCGCCGTCGAACAGATAGGTGACGGTGGAAAGGCCGATATGCGGATGCGGGCGCACGTCGAGCGCCTGACCCGGCCGTAAAATGGCGGGCCCCATGCGATCGAAGAAAATGAACGGCCCCACCAGCCGCCGCCGGCTGCTCGGAAGTGCGCGCCGCACAGAGAAGCCGCCGAGGTCGCTGGTGCGCGGTATAATCAGATTTTCGATCGCGTCGCAGGCGAAGGCATCACCGGCCTGCGGATCGTTGCCTGGGAAGAAGGACATAACGGCTCTCCTTTCGGTCGGAACGCAACCTACCGGGCCAACCTACCGGCAATGTCACCCAAACTCAAATTTTCCTGTCGGGTCTCAGGCGCCATCAAGAGCTTCCGTGCCCTGCGGCTTGCCGGCGCGGTCGAGCCTGATCTTCTCGATGCGGTTTTCCGCGGCCGAAAGCAGCGCCTCGCAATGCTTCTTCAGCGCTTCGCCGCGCTCATAGATCGAAATGGATTCATCGAGCGCCACGTCGCCGCGCTCAAGCCGTGCAACGATGCTTTCAAGCTCCGCCACGGCCTTCTCGAAGGAATAGCCCGAAACATCTGCCTTGGCGTTCTCGCTCATCGTCAACCTCTCATCATGCGTAGAATATGCATCCCCGCCGACTCGGCGAGGCCTTCCAGATCATAGCCGCCTTCGAGCAGGCTGACGACCCGGTTCTTGGCGCTGCGGTCAGCGATCTCGAGCAGCCGTCCCGTCGCCCAGTCGAAATCCTCGCCCGTCAGATTCAGTTGTGCCAGGGGATCGCGGTGGTGGGCATCGAAGCCGGCCGAGATGATGATGAGATCGGGGCTGAAGTCGGTGAGCGCCGCCAGGATGCGCGACTTGAAGGCCTCGCGGAAATGATCGCCGCCGGTATTGGGCGACAGCGGCGCATTGACGATGGTGTTGTGCGCGCCACGCTCCTCCTTCTTGCCCGTGCCCGGATAGAGCGGCATCTGATGGGTAGAGCAGAAGAGCACGGACGGATCGTCCCAGAAGATGTCCTGCGTGCCGTTGCCGTGGTGCACGTCCCAATCGACGATGGCGACGCGCTCGGCGCCGTGGGCCTTTTGCGCATGGCGGGCGGCAATCGCGGCATTGTTGAAGAAACAGAAGCCCATGGCCTTGGTCTTCTCGGCATGGTGGCCGGGCGGGCGGGCCGCGACGAAGACATTGTCGGCCGCACCGGAGAAGACGTCGTCGACCGCCGCCATGGCGCCGCCGACGCCGTGCATGATCGCCTGCAGCGTCTTCGGGCTGGCATAGGTATCGGCTTCCAGCTGGTTGATCTCGCCGTCGTCACCTCTGTCCGGCATCGAGCGCAGCACGAACTCCAGATGCTCCTCGGGGTGGGCAAGCAGGACTGCATCCTCATGCGCGGCAGGCGCTTTTCGCCGATCCAGCCGCTCGAAATTTGGATGCTCCAGCGCGATGTTCAGCGATCGCAGCCGATCCGGCCGTTCGGGGTGACCTGCCGGAACGATGTGTTCAAGGAAGATCGGATGTTCGTAAAGACGTGTGCTCATGGGGCCAATCTATAAATGAGGTGTGACGCCTATTACAGGACATGGACCATGTCACTACAATGTCAACAATCCATCTTAACCACTTTGGAATGGCGCCCGTTTACTTATCGAAGCGTGGTGTTAAGCTTTCATTAAGGTCAGTATGGCGTCGGCCAGGGTTATTGCGTCATGGCAAGAGTAGAACGATCCGATGTCATCGAGGTAAGGGTGCCGCCGCGCGATGTCGACCGGCACGGCCAGATGTTTATCGCATCCTATATCTCACAGGCAGAGACCGCACTCTCGAACTTCTGGCGCACGAGGCCGCTTGTCGACGACGAGCCCGTCTACATCGCCAAGAAGGTATCCTGTTCGCTGCACCGTGCCTTGCACTATGATGAACTCGCCCGCTACTCGATCAGTGTCAACAAGATCGGCGGCAAGTCGGTCGGTTTCGTCGTGGCGGTCGAAACCGGCAACGAACTGGCGGCGGAGGTGGAAATCCTCTGGCTTGCGGTGCGCGGCGACGAGCATGATCCCGTGCCGCTGCCGGAAGACACGCGCGACTGGCTCTATAAATATCTGGCCTGAGCCGAGTTTTAGCTGCGCTGCGGCAGAAGCGGATAGCCGACCATGACGGCGCGGCCGACCAGGGCCGCGACCACGGCCTTGACGATATCGCCCGGCACGAAGCCCAGAGACCCGATAAACGCCTTGCCGAAGCCGATATTGATGGCGAGCCAGGCAATGCCCAATGCATAGAGCACCACGACACCGCCAATGACGGCAGCGATGAAGAAGCCGATTCCCTGAGATAGGCCGCTCTGCTCCGGCTTCACCAATCTCTCGGAGAGATAGCCGGTGACGAAGGCTGCGAAGATCCAGCCGACGAAGAAGCCGGCCGTCGGGCCGGCAAAGACCGCAAGGCCGCCGCGTCCGCCCGACAGCACCGGTAGGCCGATGCTGACAAGAACGACCACGAGCAATACCGCGATCGCGCCACGCGTTGCGCCTAGCACGACGCCGGCAAGCATGACGCCGAGCGATTGCGCCGTGATCGGAACCGGAATGATGCCGATCGGGATCGGCGGCAAGAGGCCGAGCGCCACGATGATGGCGGCAAACAGCGCTGAAAGCACGAGATCGCGGGTGTTCATGGCGGTTCCTTCCAACAAAGTCCCATGTTCATTGACGCCGAATGCCGCGCGCGTCAATCGCAGCAGCAATATTGTCCGCATCGCGCAGTGTCAGAATGATCAGCGGCGCGAGCGTGGTTGCGAGGCGAATCTTGATCCCACGGGCCTGATGCGCTTCGCGGATTGAGCGGTAGCGATCGAGAATTTCAGGCACAAAACGGATGACGAGGCCGATCGCAAGGCCGATATCAGCGGCTTTCAGCAGGCCTAGCCTTTCGAGCGGCGTGGCAAGGGCGGTGATCTCATCAATGAAAGCAGCCATCGATGTTGTCGCGGTCACCGTGGCGGCAAATAGCGCCAGCGCGGTCAATCGCAGCGCCGTAACGATGGCTGCGTGCAGCGGGCCGACGATTGCCGCGAATATGGCCAGGACGGCAATCGAAACGAGGATAGGTCGCAGCCGCTTGAGCGCCTCTGCAACTGGCAGGCCGCACCGAAGATAAAGGGCGGCGCCGACAAGGTTTGCGCAGGCGAGCAGCACGATGGACTGCGTCAGAAACAGCAATACGCCGAATGCGGTCAGCGCAAGCAGCTTCACGCGCGGCGAGAGCCGATGCATCCATGTATCCGCATCCACATGCAGCGTCTGCATCAGCCGGCAATCTCCCTGTAGCGAGCGATCGCTTCCTCTGCCGGAGCATCGGCAACAAGCCGGCCCTGGTCGAACAGCAGTACACGGTCGAAATCCTCAAGTAGCGGCAGGTCGTGGCTGATGACGATGACATTCTCTGGAAGCGTTGCCATGGTCTTCTGAACGAGCGCCCGATTCTTCAGATCGAGTTGGTTTGTCGGTTCGTCCAGAATGAGGATATCCGGGCCGGTGACCAGTACCGAGCAGAGTGCGGCCATCTGCAACTCACCGCCGGAAAGCTCATGTGCCCGCCGCGCGCCGAGATGGCTAACGCCAAAACGGTCAAGAATGCCCTCGACCGCGGTTTCGATCTGCGCCTTGTCATATCCGCGCGCCTTGAGCCCAAAGGCAATGTCGTCGCGCACGACGGGCAGGATGATCTGGTTCTGCGGCGACTGGAAGATATAGCCGACCTTGCCGAGCACTTTGGCAGCGTCACCGACCGTATCGAGCCCGTCGACCACGACCCGCCCGCTCGTCGGCTTGACAAGCCCGTTGATCAGCCGCGCAAAGGTTGTCTTTCCGGAGCCGTTGAGGCCGATGATGGCAATACGACGCTCTTGAAGCGTCAGGCTCAGCGGGAACAGCGCAGTGCGCTTGCCGTAATCGACGCCGGCATTTTCGAAGCGGATGTCCAAGCGGCTTCCTTGTTCGGTAAGCTGGAGCGGTTCAGCGTTTCACGGAACCTCAGAGCCGCTCCAGCCTTTTATTGTCTCGCAATCCCGGACGGAAAACCGCTACGCACTTTTCCTGGAGTTGCTCTATCGCGGAGCTATAGCGCATCACTTCGATTTATCAAATCAGGGCCTCTTTGAAAGCATGGGAATTTATGCCTATGATCCGCCCATGACGAATCTGCTCTCGAATCGTGACGCCCGCCGCGTGTTCCTTGCCAAACAGGGGCTTGCCAATCCGCCGAACCGCGCCTTGACCAAGGCGGGGCTGTTGCAGCTCATCCATGACATCGGCTTCGTGCAGGTCGATAGCATAGGCACCGTCGAGCGTGCCCATCACCAGATCCTGTTTTCGCGCAACCAGACCTATCGGCGCGAGCACCTGACGGAACTTCTGGAAAAGGACGGCGCGCTCTTCGAGAACTGGACGCACGACGCCTCCATTCTACCGAGCGCATTCTTCGTCTATTGGAAGCACCGTTTTCGCCGCGAGGAAGCGGCGATCATCGAACGCTGGCGGAAATGGCGCGGCGAGGGGTTCGAGGCGGCTTTCGAGGAAACCTACGAGCGCGTGCTGAAGAACGGCGCGATCACCGCCCGCGAGGTCAAGGCGGAAGATCATGTCTCCGGTGGCTGGTGGAACTGGCACCCCAACAAGACGGCGCTCGAATATTTCTGGCGCACCGGCAAGTTCGCGATCGCCGGCCGCACCAATTTCCAGAAGGTCTATGACCTCGTGGAGCGTGTGCTGCCGGCCCATTTCCATGAGCCGGAAGTCGAGCATGACGAATTTGTCGATTGGGCCTGCCGCAGCGCGCTGCAGCGTCTCGGCTTTGCGACCTCAGGCGAGATCGCCGCCTTCTGGGATCTCGTGACACCGCAGGAGGCCAAGAGCTGGGTCGAGACGCATCGCGACGAGCTGACCGAAGCGCTGATCGAGCCTGCCGCTGGCGGCAAGCCTCGCCCTTCGCTTGCTTTCCTCGACTTTCATGACACGCTCGATAGTCACGCCGAAGCGCCGGCGCGTATCCGGGTGCTTAGCCCCTTCGATCCCACGCTGCGCGATCGCAATCGCACCGAACGCCTGTTCGGCTTCTTCTACCGCATCGAGATCTTCGTGCCCGAACCGAAGCGCGAATACGGCTATTACGTTTTTCCACTCCTCGAAGGAGACCGTCTGATCGGACGGATCGATATGAAGGCCGACCGCAAGGCGGGAACGCTTGACGTCAAGCGCCTGTGGCTTGAACCGGGCGTCAAGGCATCGGCCGGCCGGCTGGAGAAGCTGGAGGCAGAACTGGAGCGTATCGCCCGTTTCACCGGCGTCGAGAAGGTCGTGTTTCTCGAAGGCTGGCGGGGATGACCCTTGCTTTTCGAGAGATCGGTGGTGAGCGGCATCCGGGGAACGGCCGCTGATTTTTGGGGACAGCGATCGCATGGATAATGTTCGGATCTTCGACGGGCACAATGATGCGGTCCAATTCATGCTGGATTATAGACCCGACGGCCGTGATTTTCTGGTTCGGTCCGAGACAGGGCATCTCGATCTTCCGCGGGCGCTCGAAGGTGGCTTGGCTGGCGGATTGTTTGCGATGTACGCCGCGCCGGGCCAAGAGCCGGTGGATGACCTGACGATCACCCATGATGGCTACGAAGTTCGCTATGCTGAAGCTTTGCATCCGGACCATGCCCGCCGGCAAATCGACGGACAGCTTTCGGCCATAAAGAAGCTGATTGGACGTTCGGGCGATAAAATCCGTCTGGCAACGAGCGTTAGCGAGATCGAGGCGGCACGACATGCCGGCGTCTTTGCCGTCGTGCTTCATATGGAAGGCGCCGACGCCATCGGCCCCGATCTCGGCTATTTGGATAGCATGCACAGTGCCGGCCTTCGATCTCTGGGCATCGTCTGGAGCCGCCCGAATATCTTTGGTTACGGCGTTCCGTTCGCCTATCCGAGATCGCCCGACACGGGACCCGGCCTCACGGATTTGGGAAAGGATCTGGTCAGAAGGTGCAACGAGCTGGGGATCATGATCGATGTTTCCCATCTGAACGAGCGCGGATTTTGGGACGTGGCCGCATTGAGTACCGCTCCGCTCGTCGCCACCCACGCCTGCGCCCATGCCATATGTCCGTCGACGCGAAATCTCACCGACCGGCAATTGGATGCTATCCGCGATACAGGTGGCGTCATCGGGTTGAATCTTGCCGTCAACGATATCCGCGCGGATGCCAATCTTGACGAGCACACCCCGCTCGACGCCGTTATTCGCCAGATCGATTACCTCATCGCTCGCGTTGGACCCGAGGGAGTCGCTCTGGGATCGGATTTCGATGGTGCCGTCATGCCCCGCGAGATCAAGGACGCAGGCGGCTTGCCGCGTCTCCTCGACGCCATGCGCAAAAGTGGTTTCGACGAGCTGACCTTGCGAAAATTCGCGTATGACAATTGGCTTCGCGTGTTCAACCTCACATGGCCGGATCGATCATGAGCTTTGTCACCTCCTCCTTGAGAGGACATGGCTAACTAAGTCCAATATGCAGAAGAGCACCCGAGGAGAAGAGTTCATTGTCGTCGCTGATTCTAAAAGGCCGCAATGTCAGGCTCCGCCCGCCATGTGCTGAGGACGCCGATGAGCGCCTCCTCTTGGGCACCAATGCCGAGATCGCGGAAATGTATGGCGTCAACAAGGAGGATATCAAGCCCATCACTCGGGAGGCTGCGGTCAGATGGGTTCAGGGTATTGCCGATCACCCTCACGCATGGGTTATCGAGATCAATGGCGTCTTTGCCGGCGAAATCAGATTGGACAACATCAATCTTCAGGACAAGCGCGCGACGATGGCGATCGGTATCAGTAATCCCGCTTTGCTTGGCAAAGGGTTTGGCACGGAAGCGATCACTCTCCTGTTACGCCATGCCTTCAGTGATATGGAGCTGCACCGCATCGGAATACGCGTGCTCGCCTACAACCGGCGTGCCATCCGCGCCTATGAGAAATGCGGCTTCGTTGTCGAGGGAAGGGAGCGGGAGACGGCCTATGTCAACGGCAGCTGGCACGATGACATCATGATGGGGCTGCTCGATCGCGAGTTTTTGGCACCTCCCCCGTAAGGGAGGTCGCCGCATAGTGAGGGGCACGAAATGATCCTGAGTTCGAAGAGACATCACGCTGCCCCTCGGAGCTTCGCTCCGACCGTTCGACTCAAGAGTAGATCGAAGATCAGCAGATCTCCGTCTTGGCGATCTTGATCCCGAAACCTTCCAGGCCGACATAGTGCCGCTCGCGGCTGGTGAGCAGCTTGATCGAGCTGACGCCGAGATCCTTCAGGATCTGAGCACCGAGGCCGATTTCCAGCCATTCGCTATCCCGCGTCTGCGCTTCGGCATGCGCCTCGCGGCCGGCCTGGCGCGATTTGCGGCCGTTGTCGAAATGGCCGACGCCGACAGAGCCCTCGCGCAGATAGACGATGATGCCGCGGCCCTCTTCGGCGATCTTTTTCATGTAGAAATCGACCGGGCTATTCTTGCCGAAAATATCCTCGGCAACGTTCTCCGGATGCAGGCGGACCGGAATGTCGATACCGTCGCGGATGTCGCCGAAGACAACGGCAAGGTGCTGCATTGGATCCCAGGGTAGCGAATAGGTATGGGCGCGCGCCTTGCCGAACGGAGTCTCGACATCAAAGCTGGCGCCGAGTTCGATCAGCGTTTCCTTGCGCTGGCGATAGGCGATGAGATCGGCGACCGAAACAAGCTTCAGCCCGTGCTGCTCGGCGAAGCTCACCACCTGCTGACCACGGGTGACGGTGCCATCGTCATTGACGAGCTCGCAGATGACGCCGGTCGGCGGCAGGCCGGCAAGCTTGCAAAGATCGACCGCAGCTTCCGTATGGCCCGAACGCATCAGCACGCCGCCTTCGCGGGCAACGAGCGGGAAAATATGGCCGGGGCGGACGAAATCGGTGGGGCCGACATTCGGATTGGCGAGGTTGCGCACCGTCAGTGTCCGGTCGTCGGCGGAAATACCGGTCGTGGTCCCATGCTTGAAGTCGACGGAAACGGTGAAGGCCGTTGTATGTGCTGAGTCGTTTTCTGCGACCATGGCATTGAGGTTGAGCCGCTTGGCTTCTTCGCGCGGCATCGGCGTGCAGACGATACCGGAGGTGTGGCGAACGATGAAGGCCATCTTGTCGGGCGTGCAGTGTACGGCGGCAACGATCAGGTCGCCTTCGTTTTCGCGGTCGTTATCGTCCATGACGACGACGATCTCGCCGGCTTCGAAAGCCCGGATGGCATCGACAACGCGCTTCTGGTCATACGGCATCTCGAAATTCCTATCTCTGCTGGCCCGTCTGGCCACGATCTCTCAGATAATGGTCGGCAACCGCGCAGGCAACCATGGCTTCGCCGATCGGCACCGCACGAATGCCGACGCATGGATCGTGGCGGCCCTTGGTGCGCACATCGACGTTGTTGCCATCGGCATCGATCGACTGGCGTTCCGTCAGGATCGACGAAGTCGGCTTGATGGCAAAGCGCGCGACGATGGGCTCGCCTGTGGAAATGCCACCCAGGATGCCGCCGGCATGATTGGATAGGAAAATGCGCTTGCCGTCATTGCCCATCCGCATGGCATCGGCATTTTCCTCGCCTGTGAGTTCGGCGGATGCAAAGCCTTCCCCGATTTCGACGCCCTTGACGGCGTTGATCGACATCAGCAGCGAGGCGATATCCTGATCGAGCTTGCCGTAGATCGGAGCGCCAAGCCCAGCCGGCACGCCTTCAGCCACGACTTCGACAACTGCGCCGATCGAGGAGCCAGCCTTGCGGATGCCGTCGAGATACTCTTCCCACACTGGCACGATGTCCGGATCCGGCGCAAAGAAAGGATTTTGGTCGACCTGAGCCCAGTCCCAATTGGCACGGTTGATCTTATGTTTGCCGATCTGCACCAGCGCGCCGCGGATGGTCACGCCGGGCACGACGAGACGGGCGATGCCGCCGGCGGCGACACGCGCTGCTGTCTCGCGGGCCGAGGAGCGCCCGCCGCCACGATAATCGCGAATGCCGTATTTGACGTCATAGGTATAGTCGGCATGGCCGGGACGATAGCGTCGGGCGATTTCGCCATAATCCTTCGAACGCTGGTCGGTATTCTCGATCAGCATCGAGATCGGCGTTCCGGTCGAGATCATCGTCTCGCCGTCCTCATCGAGCATGATGCCCGACAGAACCTTCACGAGATCGTCCTCGCGCCGCTGCGTGACGAAGCGCGATTGCCCCGGCTTGCGCTTGTCGAGCCAGGTCTGAATGTCCTGCAGTTTGAAACGGAGGCCCGGAGGGCAGCCGTCGACGACGCAGCCGAGCGCCGGGCCGTGGCTTTCGCCCCAGGTGGTGACGCGGAAGAGGTGACCGAATGTGTTATGCGACATGTAAAACGACCGGATTAGCGCAGCCTGACGGCAGGCCGCGTCTTGTCACTTGCAATTGCGGCCCACTCATAGGCCAAAATGCCGACAAGACAAAATCTTTCTTTCAGTTGCCTCGGAAACGGCGCTCAGCCATTTTCTTCCTCAGGCATCGGCATGGTAAACAAAGATTAATCCGAATTGTGGATTGTGACGATGCATTCACCAATTGGGCGGGCGAAGTCATTATTGGGGGCAACTTCCGCCATATTCGACGTGTTTTCTAGGCCGCATAAGAAATCATAATCAATTTACCTGAAGGGTGACGACGATGCGCTTCTTTGTAGCGACGCTTTTGGCCACGGCAAGCCTGCTTGCTCCTGTCGCTGGTTTTGCTGAGAGCGCGGATGTCGAGGCCGTCATCAAGAAGGTTGATGCGAAGAACTTCAATATCACGCTGGATGATGGCAAGAGCTATCAGGTGCCGGAGGATTTCGATTTCAGCGGCCTCCAGGCCGGTGTGAAGGTCGTGGTCTTCTATACGGAAGTCGACGGCAAGCGCGTCGTCAACGATCTTGATATCGTCCAATAAATCCCGGCTTGGCCAGGCACTCACCCGGTGCGGGTGAAATCCAGAGTTTTCGATCGAGCGATTTCAGGCGTTCTCCGAAATAACGGTCCCCGGCCTAATCCCAAACCGCGTTACATCCAGCCAATAATCTTCATTTCCGGATCGACTTTCAGGATCTGGTCCTGATGGATGGGGATTTCGGCCGCCTCTTCCTTTTCGACATCCCCGATCAGGCGAAACAGCGTGCGTATAACGCCGCCATGCGTGACGCAGACCGTCGGGCGGTCGACGGACGTCAGCCAGGCGCCAACGCGCCAGGAGAGAATTTCGTAGCTTTCGGCATCATCGCCGGGCGGGATGAAATCCCATTTGTTGGCCTTGCGCTCGGCAAGGCGGTCAGGCTCGGTCGCCTTCAATTCCTTGAGAGTAAAGCCTTCCCAGGCCCCGAAGGACACTTCGACCAACCTGTCGTCAGTGCTGTAGTCCTTGGGCGGCAGCCCCATGGCCTGCCGAACAATTTCCATGGTTTCTCGGGTGCGCCGCAACGGACTGGCGACGAAATCGAAGGGGATGTTTTCGAAGGCAAGGATTTCCGCAAGATCGACGCCGTTTTGCCGCGCCTGTTCGCGGCCGATGGCGTTCAGATCGATATCCTTCTGCCCCTGCAGCCGGCGCTCGGCATTCCAGTCGGTCTGACCGTGGCGTATCACATAGAGGATGGGCGACACGGTCAGATTCCTGTTAGTCAGTCCTTCGCGACGGAAATGTCGGGCGCGTCCACGGCCTTCATACCGACCGTGTGATAGCCGGAATCGACGTGGTGGATTTCGCCGGTCACGGCCGTCGACAGGTCCGACAGCAGGTAGAGGGCGGAATTGCCGACTTCGTCGATCGTGACAGTCCGCTTCAGCGGCGCGTTGTACTCGTTCCACTTCAGGATGTAGCGGAAGTCGCCGATGCCGGACGCTGCGAGCGTCTTGATCGGGCCTGCCGAGATCGCGTTGACGCGGATGCCGCGGCTGCCGAGATCGACTGCGAGGTAGCGTACGCTTGCTTCGAGAGCGGCCTTGGCGACGCCCATGACGTTGTAATGCGGCATGACCTTCTCCGCACCGTAATAGGTGAGGGTAATCATGGAGCCACCGTCATTCATGATTCGCTCGGCACGCTGTGCAACCGCCGTGAAGGAATAGACGGAGATGTCCATCGTCTTCGTGAAATTGTCACGGCTGGTATCGAGATAACGGCCGGTCAGCTCGTCCTTGTCGGAAAACGCAATGGCATGCACGACGAAATCGATCTTGCCCCATTTCGCCTCGAGCGTGTCCATGACGGCATCGATCGTTGCCGGCTCGGTCACGTCGCAATGGCCGGCCATGAAGGCGCCGAGTTCCTGAGCGAGCGGCTCGACGCGCTTCTTCAGGGCATCGCCCTGCCATGTCAATGCGATTTCGGCTCCGGCATCCGAGCAGGCCTTGGCAATACCCCACGCTATCGAACGGTTGTTTGCTACGCCGAGGATGACGCCGCGTTTGCCTGCCATGAGGCCAGTGGCTTGAGCCATATTATGCTCCCTTGAACTTTAGATGAACCTGCCTATGGCATAGGCCGACCCCCGGTTCAAGCATCGTAAAGATCATCAACTGTTAGGGATCGTAACAAAGGGTGCTGTTGTCACCAAAATTTCACAGGAAAAACCCTTCGCGCATACTCCGCATGAGATCCGTGACCTTGTCGTCGGGTTTTTCCCAGAGCATCAGCCGCAATTCGACAATGAGATCGCCTTTTGCGCCATTGCCGTTGGGCAATCCCTCACCGGAAATGCGAATGATCTGATCCGAACCGGACCATGCCGGCACCGTGATCCTGACCGGCCCGTTCAATCCCTCGACGGTTGTCTCGCAGCCAAGGACCGCATTTTCGATGCTGACAGGCAATATGGTGCGCACATCGCTGCCTTCGAGCGTGAAGCGCCCGTCGGTCGACAGATGCACAGTGACGGCGACATCGCCGCGCAGCATGCCCTGCAGTTTCAGCCCCTGGCCCTTGAGGTGCAGCACCTGACCGTTGGAGATATCCGTCGTTGCCTGAAAGCGCGCCTCGCGGCCATCGGGCAGCGGCACGATGATCCAACGGCTCTTCAGCATGTCGTCGAGCGTCACCGTGGCTTCGGCAGCGACCTCCGGGGTTTTTTCCGGTGGCTTTTCGGGCACAGTGCCGCCCGTGATGCGCCGCACCAGAGAGCCGAGGATGCCGAAGGCCGAGCGCGAGCCGGCCGACGCGGAGACCGCTGCGTACTGCTCTTCTTCCATCTGCAGCTCTTCCGATGCTGCGGTAGTGGGCTGTTCCCGCGGCTTTTCCGCCTGTTGTGTGCCGACATCAGCCGTGGCTTGTGCTTGCTGCGCCTGGCCGGTCTTCACTCCGAAAATACGCTCGACCATATCTTCCGGCGATTCGGCGGCATTACCATGTTGGCCGGATGCCGCCGAGGCTGCTGCCTTACGGGCATTGGCCCGGGCGAGCTCTTCCATGATCTTGTCGGCATTGGCACGCGCGGCCTTGGCTCGTTCGGCGGCCTCCCGTGCCGCCTGCCGCTGCTGTATGATTGTCTGTTCCTGGCTCTGGCCCTTCGCCTCGGCCATACGCGCGATCTGATCGTAGCGGCTGCGCTTCTGGGGATCCTTCAACGTCTCGTAAGCACGGCCGATTTCGGCAAATCGCTCCGAGGCCGTTGGATCGCCCGGATTGTGATCGGGATGAGCAGTTTTTGCCAGATTGCGCCAGGCGGATTTGATTTCGTCCGCCCCCGCATCCTTCCTAACGCCCAGCACCTTATACGGATCCCGCATCTTTCCCGCCATCATTCGTGGGTGTGCCCTGCCCCATCGCAGCACCCCAAGCAAAGAACCAATTGATAGCGCTTCGCCGTCCTGCTTCCTGTCATGGGAGGCAAGGGTGATGCGCCGATGAGCCGATCCTGCGGGAAGAGTTGCTAATCAGGCGTTACGGCGGAGAGGGGCAGCAGATCCCCATTTCGGGGCATGGTTAGCCAATCGCTAACAAGCGGTGCCAAAATCGCAGTCGGACGGAGAGCGTAGATGTCAACATCACGCGTACGGAAGCAAAAATGTTTTGGAGGCGATGGAAACAGGAGAAAGGCGATCAGCCCGCCTGCTGGAAGCTCAGCAACTGCCATTCGCCGAGGCCGACAAGGCAAGTCCTGCCAGAGAAGTTGGCAACGCCCTGATAGGAATGCCGGCTCGTGCGGAATTGGCGGCAGACCACGCCGGATGCATTGCTTTCGACAATCGTGTCGATGACGCCGGCGCTGCCGGTCGAGGTGTTTGCCCAGGGTATGGGCTGTCCGTTGAGCTTATTGAGATCCGCCGAGGTGACGGCATTGCGCACTGTGGTCTCGTCGGAGATGCTGTCCGCTGTCACCGGTGCCGTCGGCACAGTGCCCGTCGATACGCTGCGATCCACTTTGGCCGAGCTCAGGTAGTCCATGCCGCCGCCGACGCAGCCGCCAAGGGTGAAAAGGGAGATGAGGGCGACAGCCATCGTCACGCCTTTTGCAAGCTTGCGCTTTGTATGAACGATCGACTTTGCTATGACTTCCACCCGAACTTCTTGGCCAGCCAGAGGGGCCGGCGGTTATTAGGAATTGCGGAGCTTTTGAATTAATATGTCGGAAAACGAGTTAACAAGCGGTGACTTCACCGAGCAGAACGAACCTTTCAGTCTCTTTGCGTCCTGGCTGCGTGAGGCGGAGACCACCGAACCGAACGATCCGAATGCGGTAGCGCTGGCAACGGTGGATAAGGATGGTTTGCCAAATGTCCGCATGGTTCTTCTGAAAGGTTTCGATAGCGACGGATTCGTATTCTATACAAATTTCGAGAGCCAGAAAGGCCAAGAAATTCTTTCCCAGAAGAAAGCCGCCATGTGCTTCCACTGGAAGTCGCTGCGTCGCCAGGTGCGTTTGCGTGGCCTGGTTGAAGTGGTGAGCGATAAGGAAGCCGACGAGTATTATAAGACAAGGCCTCGCGGCAGCCGCATCGGGGCTTGGGCGTCAAAGCAGTCGCGCCCTCTGGAAGGCCGCTTCGCGCTGGAAAAGGCCGTCGCCGAATATACCGCCCGTTACGCGATCGGCGATATTCCGCGCCCGCCTTACTGGTCCGGCTTCCGCATCCGGCCGCTGTCGATCGAATTTTGGCACGATCGCCAGTTCCGACTGCACGATCGTATCGAATTTCGTCGCGATATGCCTGAAGGCGCCTGGCAAAAGGTGCGGATGTATCCGTAACCTTATGCCGTTTCCCGGCGCCCCATCAGCCGCATGGGGATGCCGGATGCAAGCGCCGACGCATAGCGAGGCTTCTGATAATGGCCGTTCAGCGATAGCCGCGGCAGCAGCAGCGGTGCATTGTTGTTTGTCGTCGTGATCGTGCCGGGGCGCGTGGTGACGCCGACGGAAAAGCCGAGCTCTGCCGCAAGCCGGCCCTCGCGCGGCGAGGCGGCTTCGTTCGTGCCATAGGGGTAGGCGATTGTGGTGGGCCGCTTTCCGGTGATGTCGGCGACATAATCGGCCGAGAGTGCTATTTCCGCGGCCGCCTCCGCCTCGGGGAGCCTTGCCAACGCTCGATGGCTCACCGTATGAGCGCCGAGCGAGGCAAGGGGATGGCGTGCGAGCTGCCGCAATTCGTTCCTGTCCATGATCGATGCGCGGACGATGTCGAGTGGTTCCAGGCCATGACGCCGGGCAAGCTCATCGATCCGGCCGACAGCTTCGCTTTCTTCGTCGCTGTGGACGAAAGCGGCGAAGCGGGCGAATGCGGCATGCTTCTGGCTGTCCTTGCCGAGTGGCAGAAACTCGTCTCCCGACCCGAAATCGAATGTCACCCGATCCAGCCGGCCAAGCAGCTCGGCTAGCGTCTCCCACCATATGCTATGGGTCCGCTCCGAAAGCCCCTGGGCGACGAAGACGGTGAAGGGCACATTGTGGCGCGCAAAGATCGGCAGGGCATAATCGAGATTGTCCCGGTTGCCGTCATCGAGCGTGAAGGCGACGAAGGGTGGTCTGCCGGAAGCCTCTTTTGCCCGTGACGGAAGAGCGTCGAGTGCGATGAACTCATAACCGTCTTGTTTCAACCGTGCGATCGCCTGATCGAGAAAGTCGGGCGAGACCTCCAGATGCGCATTGGGCGCAAAACGGCGGGGGAGGGCAGGGCGGACGTGATGAAGGGTGAAGATAGTGCCGAGGCCGGCAACGTCGCGCATTAGCCCCGCACCCTTCAAGATTGCGGCGGCTTCCAGTCCGCTTGAGATCATCGTGCGCTTGAGGCGGACCTTGATGCCCTGTTCCATGCGGCTCGACCCGGTTGATCAATGTCAACGCTGTAGCGCATCCCCGTTAATCCTTACTGAATCTTTGTCATAATTTCCAATGCGTTAATGCTTATTTTACCAGGAAAGGCAAAATTGAAGAACTATCGAGGCTGTTGCCTCAATATCGCACCGGTATCAGGCTTTTTGTCGCAAAATCGTACAGGGATTGATGCGGTGTGTTGGCATTCTTTCGGTTGGGGACAATTATGAAACGACTTCTGATGGCTTTGTCTGCGGCCGTCTTGCTGTTGAGCGCTCCCGTGGCGAGCTTCGCTGGCAGCGCCTATTTCATCATGGATGCAAAGACCGGCAACGTGCTCGCATCCAGCAATGCGGATGACCTCAACCATCCGGCATCGCTGACCAAGATGATGACACTATACATGACCTTCGAAGCGATCCACCGCGGCAAGCTGAGCTGGAATACCCGGATCCCGGTTTCGCGCTTCGCCTCTGCCAAGCCGCCCACCAAGCTGGGCCTCAAGCCCGGCGGCACGGTGACCGTCCGCGAAGCCGTCGATGGCATGATCATCAAGTCCGCCAACGACGCCGCCACCGCCATGGCGGAAGCGCTTGGCGGCAGCGAAAGCGGCTTTGCGCGGATGATGACGCAGAAGGCGCGCGAACTCGGCATGCGCCGCACCACCTTCCTGAACGCCTCGGGCCTGCCGAACATGCAGCAGTGGACGACGGCGCGGGATATGTCGACGCTCGCCGTGGCGCTCATCAACAACTATCCCCAAGAGTACCGGCTCTTCTCGCAGACGAGCTTCAACTATCGCGGCCATAACGTGCGTGGCCATAACAACCTGATGTATCGCTATGAAGGCATGGACGGCATCAAAACCGGCTATACGAATGCCTCCGGCTTCAACCTCGTCAGCGCCGTGCGCCAGGGCAATCGCCGGGTGATCGGCGTCGTCATGGGCGGCGCCACCGCGCGCGGCCGCGATGCGATGATGGCGTCGCTGCTGGATCGCTATGTGCCCAAGGCAGCCCCCGTCGCGACATCGCGTCTGATGGCGAGCGTCGGCGGCGGCAAGATGGGCAAGCAGGTTGAAGTGGCGTCTGCATCGGACGATGTTGCTGTCGATGTTGATGCCCAGACCACTGCCACGACGACACCTGCGCCGGCGCGCAAGCGTACCGAGGTTGTTCCGATGGCATTTGCGGCAGCGTCGAACGTTACCGTACCGATGGATCGCCCGGCCGCGATGGACGAGATCCTCGTCGACAACAAGCAGACGGCAGCCGTCAGCAAGCCGGTGGTATCCGGAAGCTGGCAGGTGCAGATCGCGGCGACGCCGACCGCCCAGGCTGCCAAGGATATTCTCTCGGAAGCGAAGTCCAAGGCCGGCAATGCGCTCGCCAATGCCTCGCCCTATACCGAGGCCGTCGGCAAGGGTGCCAGCACGGTCTATCGCGCCCGCTTCACCGGCTTTGCAAGCCGCGACGATGCGAATTCCGCCTGCTCTGCTTTGAAGCGTAAGGACTTCGATTGCATGCTGCTGCCCAGCAAGGGTTGAGCATAATCTCGATCGGGATAACGGTGAGCCGGCGGAGCCATCTCCGCCGGCTCGACTTTTTTGCGGGAATCGTTCATTGATGTCTGGAACATAAAGGGAACGATCGCAATGTTGAAAGATCTGATGGAGCAATTCGAAATGGCTTCGGCGCGCTATGCTGCCGATAACGGCATGGAGCGTGACGACGATTGGTTCGTGCTGAAACTCCAGGAGGAGATGGGCGAGCTGATCCAGATCTGGAACAAGGTCACCGGCCGTGGACGGCGCAAGGGCATGAGCGATGCGGAACTGGCGACCGCACTTGCCGACGAAACGGCCGATGTGCTCGGCCACATTCTTTTATTCGCGCATCGCAACGGCCTGGATTTGACCGCTGCGGTGGAGCGCAAATGGCGTTTTCGTCCCGAGGTG
Organism: Rhizobium sp. BK312; assembly: GCF_014193605.1. NCBI lineage: Bacteria > Pseudomonadati > Pseudomonadota > Alphaproteobacteria > Hyphomicrobiales > Rhizobiaceae > Rhizobium > Rhizobium sp. BK312. The sequence continues at coordinate 230,239 of NZ_JACHZP010000003.1, forward strand.
TGCTAAGCGCCTCAAGAACGATTAGGTCTTGGTGCCGCCCACCGTGATCTGATCCATCCTGAGATGCGGCTGGCCGACGCCGACAGGAACCCATTGGCCGGCCTTGCCGCAATTGCCGATCCCGGTATCGAGCTTCATGTCGTTGCCGATCATCGAAACGCGCTTCATCGCATCCGGCCCGTTACCGATCAGCATGGCGCCCTTGATCGGAGCGCCGACCTTGCCATCCTCGATGAGATAGGCTTCCGTGCAGCCGAAGACGAACTTGCCCGAGGTGATATCCACCTGGCCACCGCCGAAGGAAACGGCATAGATGCCCTTCTTCACCGAGGCGATGATTTCCTCCGGCGTCTTGTCGCCGCCGAGCATATAGGTGTTGGTCATGCGCGGCATCGGCGTATGGGCATAGCCCTGGCGGCGGCCGTTGCCGGTCGCCTTCATGCCCATCAGCCGCGCATTCTGCCGGTCCTGCATGTAGCCGACCAGCTTGCCATTCTCGATCAGCACGTTGTAGGCCGATGGCGTGCCTTCGTCGTCCACGGTGATCGAGCCGCGGCGGTTCTCGATCGTGCCGTCATCGACGACGGTGACGCCGGGAGCGGCCACCATCTGGCCCAACAGGCCGGCGAAGGCCGACGTCTTCTTGCGGTTGAAGTCGCCTTCGAGCCCATGCCCGACGGCCTCGTGCAGCATGACGCCCGGCCAGCCGGAACCGAGCACGACATCCATCGTACCGGCAGGCGCCTCGATCGCCTCCAGATTGACAAGCGCCTGACGCAGGGCCTCGTCGGCGCCGTAGTGCCAATTGTCCGCTGTGACGAAATCACCGAAGCCGATCCGGCCGCCGGTGCCGAAGGAGCCGGATTCCTGCCGGTCGCCGTCACCCACGATGACGGAGATATTGACACGCGTCATCGGCCTCACATCGCGAACGCGATGGCCATCGGCGCGCAGGATGTCGACCATCTGCCAGCTTGCGGCGATGGATACCGTCACCTGGCGCACCTTGTCGTTCTTGTCGCGCAGATAGTTGTCGATCCGCTGCAGGAGCTTTGCTTTCTCCTCGAAACTCGGCGTGCCGATCGGGTTCTCGTCGCCATAGAGCACCTTGTTGGTGCGCTGGGGCGCGGCCGCGTAGGAGCCGGCATAGCCCGATGTCACCGCGCGCACCGCGTCGGCGGCGCGCTTCAATGCGGCCTCGGAAAGATCCCCCGCATGGGCATAGCCCACCGCTTCGCCGGCGACGGCACGAAGGCCGAAGCCCTGCTCGGTGTTGAAGCTGCCGCCCTTCATCCGGCCGTTGTCGAATGTCAGCGATTCCGCCTGGACATGCTCGACGAAGAGTTCGCCGTCATCGGCGCCGGACAGCGCCTCGGCAACGATGCCGCGCAGCTTGGCTTCATCGGCATCAAAAAGGGTAAGGAGATCGGTATTCATGGATCAGGTGCTCCGTTCAGAGCCGATGTAGGCTTCGCACCGCGCAAGAGCAAGCCCATCCGGTCAGGGAAGGGCGTCGTAGCCGTCCGCAAAGCCCTTCAAATCTACAGGGATGCCGATGCCTTCTTCCGGCGACTGGAAGACGATGAAGGTTGCTGTGGCGCCGCTGCGCAGCGTCTTCAGCAACTGGTCCTCCAGCACAACTTCGGCATAGCAGCCATCGGAGAAGCAGCGCACGAAATAGGCGCGGCCGATATCCTTGCCGTCGATATTGAGGCCGAGACCGTTTGGCAGCAGCACGCCGAGCGGCGCCAGCACGCGCAGGATCTTGGACTTGCGGTCAGCCGTCTTCAGCACGACGACGGACAGACCGATTTCCGGACGATCCTCGGCGATCACGTTCTGCATCAGCGCGCACTGCTCAGTCGCCGCGCCTGCCGGCTTGTCGCACACGACGGACCATGCACCGTGGCTGGACCGGACCGTACCCGGCGGTTGCGGAACCTGGCTTGTAGGCACCTGCTGCGTATGCGGCTGCTGCTGGCCCGGCTGGTCCGGCTGCAACTGTTGGGTCTGCTGCGCCGGCGGCTGAGTCTGCTGGCCCTGCTGCGCCCATGCGGGTGCGGCAACTGCGGCAGCGACGCCGCCGGTAACGAGCAAAAGCCGGGCGAGGGAACGAAAACCCATGGAAACCTCTAGATTCGAATCAGTGCCGCTATTGTTGAAGCCCAGGCCGGCAAATGAAAAGCCCCGGCTGCTGGATTCCAACCGACTACGGCGGAAATACGACCTCTACTCCATTTTGTCCCGGCGGCGCCATGGACCGCGATGCAATTTTTCGTATGATGATGAAATGCTTGCCATGTCCGCGACAAGCTTGGGGGGATATTCGCGCAAAAATGCCGCACTAACAAATGTCGTGAGTTGTTGCGGAGCACCCCAAACTGTGGTTTGAAGCGCAATGGATTGTAGGGATACTGCGTTTGAGGAAGATCTGGGATCAAACGCTGGAGGGAGAGACATCGTGATTAAGAGAGCTTACGCGGCTCTGGCGGCTATGATCTGTCTGCTTTTTGCGACAGGTAGCTACGCCGATCAGCCGAGACCTTGGGAAACCGGTATGCAGCAGGCGGCAACCGGCAACATGCATCAAATCCGCTGGTTTGAGGCATACACGCTTTGGTTTATCATTCCGATCACGCTGCTTGTTCTGGTCCTGCTGGTGGTGGTCATGGTCAAGTTCCGGGCGTCCAAGAACCCGGTTCCGTCCAAGACGAGCCACAACACGCTGATCGAAGTCGTCTGGACGATCGGACCGGTCCTCATTCTTCTCTTCCTGGCTATTCCCTCCTTCAATCTTCTGACCGATCAGCTGACGTTCCCGGAAAAGACGGATGTCACCGTCAAGGCGACGGCGACGCAATGGCAGTGGAATTATGAATATGAGGGCAGTGGCGCGACGCCGGTCGCCTTCGACTCCTTCATGCTGAAGGAGCAGGACCGCGCCGCCGCCGGCAAGGACGATAAGTCGAAATATCCGCGGCTGCTCGCCGTCGATAACGAAATGGTCGTTCCCGTCGGCAAGAACGTGCGCCTTCTCATCACCGCCGCACCGACCGACGTCATCCATTCCTTCGCCTTGCCTGCATTTGGTGTCAGGATTGACGCCATTCCGGGCCGTCTGAACGAAACCTGGTTCAATGCCGACCGCGAAGGCCTGTACTATGGACAGTGTTCCGAGCTCTGCGGCAAGGATCACTCCTTCATGCCGATCGCCATCCGTGTCGTCTCCGACGATCAGTACAAGCAGTGGCTTGCCGCTGCTGCAACCGATGTCGGCAAGGCGAACAAGGCTCTAATGGCCGCCGTCGATCAACCGACGACCGTCAAGGTCGCGGAAAACACGGCGAAGTAAGAGGGTAAGAACAATGGCTGGATCCAAGGCACACGACGATCACTCGCATGATCTTCACGACGCCCACGCGCACGACGATCATCACGCACACAAGCAATCTTTCGCTGATCGTTGGCTGTTTTCGACGAATCACAAAGACATCGGCACGCTTTATCTGATCTTCGCGATCTTTGCGGGCGTGATCGGCTTCCTCCTTTCCGTTGCTATCCGCATGGAATTGCAGGAGCCCGGCATCCAGATCTTCAGCGGTCTGGCATCGATGGTCTATGGCTTTTCGGGTGATGCCGCCATCGATGGCGGCAAGCAGATGTACAACGTCTTCGTCACCGCCCACGCGCTGATCATGATCTTCTTCATGGTCATGCCGGCGATGATCGGCGGCTTTGCCAACTGGATGGTGCCGATCATGATCGGCGCGCCGGATATGGCTTTCCCGCGCCTCAACAATATCTCCTTCTGGCTGCTCGTTCCGGCCTTCCTGCTGCTCATCCTCTCGATGTTCGTCGAAGGCCCGGCAGGCGCTTACGGCGCGGGCGGCGGCTGGACGATGTATGTGCCACTGTCAGGTACGGTCGGCCATCCCGGCCCGGCGATTGATCTGGTTATCTTCGCGCTGCATATCGCCGGTGCCTCCTCGATCCTCGGTGCGATCAACTTCATCACCACGATCCTGAACATGCGCGCTCCCGGCATGACGCTGCACAAGATGCCGCTGTTTGCCTGGTCGGTTCTGATCACCGCCTTCCTGCTGCTTCTGTCGCTCCCGGTTCTTGCCGGCGCCATCACCATGCTGTTGACCGACCGCAATTTCGGCACGACCTTCTTTGCGCCGGAAGGCGGCGGTGACCCGCTGCTCTACCAGCACCTCTTCTGGTTCTTCGGCCATCCGGAAGTCTACATTCTGATCCTGCCCGGTTTCGGCATGATCAGCCACATCATCTCGACCTTCTCGCGCAAGCCGATCTTCGGCTATCTCGGCATGGCCTATGCCATGGTCGCGATCGGCGCCGTCGGCTTCGTCGTCTGGGCCCACCACATGTATGTGACCGGCCTGTCGCTCGACACGCAGCGTTACTTCGTCTTCGCGACAATGGTCATCGCCGTTCCGACAGGCGTCAAAGTCTTCTCATGGATTGCGACGATGTGGGGCGGTTCGATCCAGTTCCGCACGCCGATGATCTGGGCGCTCGGCTTCATCTTCCTGTTCACGCTCGGCGGCGTCACCGGCGTCCAGCTCGCCAATGCCGGCCTCGACCGCGAACTGCATGCGACTTACTTCGTCGTGGCACATTTCCACTATGTTCTGTCGCTTGGCGCCGTCTTCGCCATCTTCGCCGCCTGGTACTACTGGTTCCCGAAGATGACCGGCTACATGTACAATGAACGGATCGGCAACTGGCACTTCTGGATCACCTTCGTCGGTGTGAACATGGTGTTCTTCCCGCAGCACTTCCTGGGTCGTGCGGGCATGCCGCGCCGCTACATCGACTATCCGGATGCCTATGCCGGCTGGAACTTCGTCTCCTCCATCGGCTCCTATGTCGCAGCCGTTGGCCTTTGCTTCTTCTTCTGGGGCGTTATAGATGCCTTCGCAAAGAAGCGCGTCGCAGGCGATAATCCCTGGGGTGAGGGCGCAACCACGCTCGAGTGGCAGCTGTCGTCGCCGCCGCCGCACCATCAGTGGGAAGAGCTGCCGCGCATCAAGTAGCTCATTTCCGGACGCCGTGATAAGCGGCGTCCGGTTCAACGGATAATTGGAAGAAAGAATGACGGTCATCGACAATCACGAAGCGCTCGCAAAGCAAGGCGAAACCGGCCTGTCAGAAGCGGGTGCGCGCGATTATTTCGAGCTTCTGAAGCCGCGCGTGATGTCGCTGGTCGTCTTCACGGCCTTTACCGGCCTCGTATTGGCTCCCGGCCATATCAACCCCGTTCTCGGCTTCATCGCGATCCTCTGCATTGCGGTCGGTGCCGGCGCATCCGGTGCCTTGAACATGTGGTACGACGCCGATATCGATGCCGTCATGACCCGCACCAAGAGCCGGCCGATACCTTCGGGCCGTATCAATCCCTCGGAAGCCCTGGCCTTCGGCTTGGTGCTGTCGGGCTTTTCGGTGACGATCCTCGGTCTTGCGATCAACTGGCTTTCCGCCGGCATTCTCGCCTTCACCATTTTCTTCTATGCCGTCGTCTACACGATGTGGCTGAAGCGCTCGACGCCGCAGAACATCGTCATCGGCGGTGCTGCCGGCGCTTTCCCGCCCGTCATTGGCTGGGCCTGCGTCACCGGCAGCGTGCCAGTCGAGAGCATCGTGCTCTTCCTCATTATCTTCCTCTGGACGCCGGCCCATTTCTGGGCACTGGCACTCTTCAAGATGGGGGATTACGAGGCCGTCGGCGTACCGATGCTGCCGAATGTCTCCGGCATCCCAACAACGAAGAATCAGATCGTCGTCTATGCGGTGCTGACCGCCATCTTCGGCGTCGTGCCGGCTTTCATGGGCTTTGCGAGCTTCGGCTATGGCGTCGTTGCAGCGGTGCTCGGCGCGATCTTCGTGCACTGTTCCATCGCCGTCTGGCGCATGGCCGATGGCGACGTGAAGATGGTGCCGGCAAAGAAGCTCTTCGGCTTTTCCATTTTCTATCTCTTTGCGATCTTTTCCGCGCTGCTGATCGACCGGCTCGTTGCCGTGCTGATTTCGGGTGGTGCCGGAGGCTGGCTATGATAGAGCTCGTCAAGCTGACCGAGGCGCAGAAGAAGTCGCGGCGAGGGCGCAACATCGCGCTCGGCCTCGTACTTGCCGGTCTGGTGGTGCTGTTCTACGCGATCACCATCATCAAGGTCGGTTCCGGACACGTTTGAGGAGGCGTCATGGAGGGGGAGGTCACAAAAAGCACGAGGAACGGCACCCGTAGCAACGGTATGATCGTTGCCATGTGCCTGAGCTTCGTCGTCGGCATGAGCGCCATGTGCGCCGCCGCCGTGCCGCTCTATCGCATGTTCTGTCAGGTGACGGGCTATAACGGCACGACGCAGCGCGTCGAGCAGGTGTCGAACCTCATCCTCGACAAGCAGATCCAGGTTTCCTTCGATGCCAACGTCGCGCCCGGCCTGCCATGGGATTTCAAGCCGTTGCAAAAATCTGTAAGCCCGAAGATCGGCGAGACGGTCGAGGTCAAGTTCCAGATCGAGAACAAGTCGGACAAGATGGAGCGCGGCCAGGCGATCTTCAACGTCACGCCGCTCGAAGCCGGGGTCTATTTCAACAAGGTCCAGTGCTTCTGCTTCAACGAGACGGATCTCGCGCCCGGCGAAAAGCGCGAAATGTCAGTGGTTTTCTATGTCGATCCCGAGATCGCCAAGGCTCCGGAAACCAAGACGATCAACGCGCTGACACTGTCCTATACCTATTATCCACGGGAAGGCGCAAAGCCCGTGGCATCCAATGACGGCGTTACGAAGCCGGTGGAAAAAAAGCTTTGATGGAGAGTGCTTTTCGGTCTGACCGGAAGCAATATGGGAAAAAGTTATTCGGGGATTGCTGATATGGCCGAAGTGCATCAGAGAAAACACGATTATCACATTATCGATCCCAGCCCGTGGCCGATCATTGCGGCCTTTGGGGCCTTCGTGATCACCTTCGGCGGTGTCTGCTTCATGCGTTACCTGAACGGTGGCGCGCTGCATCTGTTCGGAATCAATTTCGCCCAGCCCTGGCTGTTCTTCATCGGTCTCGCCGTGGTCCTCTATGTCATGTATGGCTGGTGGGCCGATACGATCAAGGAAGCACATGAGGGCGCGCATACCCGCGTCGTCTCGCTGCATCTGCGCTACGGCATGATCATGTTCATCGCTTCCGAAGTGATGTTCTTCGTTGCCTGGTTCTGGGCCTATTTCGATGTCAGCCTGTTCCCGAACGAGGCGATCCAGGCATCACGCACGGCCTTCCTTGGCGGCCAGTTCCCGCCGAAGGGCGTTGAGGTTCTCGACCCTTGGCACCTGCCGATCTACAACACCATCATCCTGCTGCTGTCGGGCACCACGGTCACCTGGGCACACCATGCGCTGCTGCACGGCGACCGCAAGGGGCTGATCCAGGGTCTGACGCTGACCGTGCTGCTTGGCGCGTTGTTCTCCTGCGTCCAGGCTTATGAATATGCCCACGCTCCATTCGCTTTCAAAAACTCGATCTATGGTGCGACCTTCTTCATGGCGACCGGCTTCCACGGTTTCCACGTTCTGATCGGGACGATCTTCCTGCTGGTTTGCTTGGTCCGCGCCATCCGGGGTGATTTCACGCCGAAGCAGCATTTCGGCTTCGAGGCGGCCGCCTGGTACTGGCACTTCGTCGACGTGGTCTGGCTGTTCCTGTTCTTCTGCATCTACATCTGGGGCAGCTGGGGCGCACCGCTTGCGGCGGGCTGATCGGTATCGATCTTTCGAAAACAAAAGGCGGGCGCTCAGCGTCCGCCTTTTGTTTTGTACCCTCAATACATTGAGGCAATTCTTTCAAATGCAGTGGGATGGGGCGGGCCCTTGGCGAGCAATTGCTGGATCTCCTCGGCACAGGCCTTAGAGCTCTTTACTGATGTATCGATCTCCAGATCGTAGATCCCCGGTCGGTGGACCTCTTCCTGCCATGCAATGACCGGCGCGGGGATGGGCTTATCCGCTCCGACAGCAACGTAAGTGCCCTGTCTTTCTGGTCCTTCCACCAGCCGCCGCTGCAGCACAACATCGAGGGGGCAGCGTACGCCGACGAACAGGACGGGCAGACCTGCCAGAAGCCGGGCGCAGTCGGGGAGAATGCCGAGCGGTTGCGAATAGCTGTCGTGATGACCGAACTCGGCGATGACATTGAGCCCCATGCGGCTATGCGCGGCGATCGACGCATAGAGTGCGGCATAAAAGCACGCAACCAGCGGCTCGAGATCAGGCCGCTCGCCGCCGGGACGCAAGCCGATACCAGGACGGTAGCGTGGAGGCGTGACATGCCGCACATAGGTGTCGACGCCGAGATTGAGCCAAACGCCCTCGAAATCAGCCTGTATCACCTCAACAATGCTGCTTTTTCCGGATCGCGGCGCGCCATTGAGAATGATTATCTGACCAAGAGGCGAGCCTTCGCTGGTTGCCATGAATCCAATCCTTTCTGCATGCTTTTCCCGGGCTGCTGGCGCGGCGTATCTGCGCTTTTCGATTGGACGGACGCGCACATCGCGGTTACTGATAGTGACAGGGGCGAGATCGATAGGTTCGCCCGCAATGGCAGACCGATCGAGACAGAACTTTGACCTCAGAGCAAGACAAGATGCCGGACGAGGCATCCCATAGCGACAGCGCTCTCTTTGCGCCCGTCGATCCATTCAAGGTCGGCATACAGGGATGTTGTCCGCGTTGCGGTCAAGGCAAGCTTTTCGATGGATTATTGTCGCTGAAGCCGCGCTGCGCAGCCTGTGATCTCGACTATGCCTTCGCCGATGCCGGTGATGGGCCAGCCGTCTTCGTCATCCTGATCGTCGGCTTCATCGTCATCGGTTCGGTCTTGTGGATGCAAATCAATTATGCGCCGCCGATCTGGGTCTACATAGTGCTGTTCGCCCCGCTGACGATCATTCTTTCGCTATTGTCCCTGCGCTGGTGCAAGGGCATCCTGATCGCCCTGCAATATCGCAATAATGCAGCCGAAGGGCGCGTCCACCGTGATTGAGTCGGCAATGCCTGTGCGCCGCGCCAATCCCCTGTGGCAGATCGCCAAGGCACTGCTTCTGCTCGTCGCCTTCGTCATCCTGATCGGGCTCGGCACCTGGCAGGTGGAGCGACTGCAGTGGAAGGAAGGCCTGCTGGCCGATATCGCCGCGCGCAAGGATGCACCCGCCATACCTTTGTCGGCGATCGAGGCCATGGCGGCATCCGGCGGCGACATTGAGTATCGCGTCGTCACGGCGACTGGTCATTACCTCAACGATAAGGAGCGGCATTTCCTCGCCACCCATGATGGCGATCCCGGCTATCACATCTACACACCTTTGCAGCTCAACGACGGCCGCTTTATTTTCGTCAATCGAGGCTTCGTTCCCACCGAGGCCAAGGACCCTGAAAAGCGCAAGCAGGGTGAATTGATGGGTGAACAGACCGTTATCGGCCTCGCTCGGGCAAAACTCGTCGACCGGCCCGACGGCATGCCGGACAATGATCTCGGCAAGAACATCTTCTTCTGGAAGGATCTGGAAGCCATGGCCTCCAGCGTCGGCCTGCCGAAGGACAAGGTGCTGCCCTTCTTCATCGACGCCGACAGGACGCCCAATCCGGTAGGTCTGCCGATCGGCGGTGTCACCATCATCGATCTGCCGAACAATCACCTGCAATATGCGGTGACCTGGTATGGGCTGGCAGCGGCGCTGGCAGCGATCGTCGCCATATCCTGGTGGCGCAAACATCATCCGGACGCGCCCCGACAATAGAGGCATGCAATAGAATAGCTTCATTTCGATGAAATATTCGGCTAGAGCATGATCCCAAAAAGTGCGCAGCGGTTTTTGGATAAGACCATGCGGACTGAATGGAGCAGGCGGCAGGGCAGCCCTATCTATGGCTCAGCCATTGTCGCGCATTTCGGAAGAGATATGAACATAGCTGTTTCCAAACCTGACCTGACTATCCGGCTTTGCGGGCCGCGCGGCTTCTGCGCCGGCGTCGACCGCGCCATTCAGATCGTCGTTCTGGCACTGAAGGCCTATGGCGCGCCGGTTTATGTCCGCCACGAGATCGTCCATAACCGCTATGTCGTCGAGGGGCTGGAGGCCAAGGGCGCCATCTTCGTCGAGGAACTGGATGAAATCCCGGCCGAACATCGCGCCCAGCCCGTCGTCTTCTCGGCGCATGGCGTACCGAAATCCGTGCCGGCCGATGCCGATGCGCGCAATCTCTTCTATCTTGATGCCACCTGTCCGCTGGTCTCGAAGGTGCACAAGCAGGCCATGCGCCACAATCGTCTCGGCCGCCACGTCGTCCTGATCGGCCACGCCGGCCATCCGGAAGTGATCGGCACCATGGGCCAGCTGCCAGAGGGTGCCGTGTCATTGATCGAGACGGTCGAGGATGCCGATGTCTACGAGCCTGCCGATCCCGACAACCTCGGCTTCGTGACGCAGACGACGCTCTCGGTCGATGATACCGCCGGCGTCATCGCGCGGCTGCAGGAGCGCTTCCCCAATCTCACGGCACCGGCTGCCGATTCGATCTGCTACGCCACAACCAATCGCCAGGAAGTGGTGAAGGAGGCGGCACCCGGCTGCGATCTTTTCATCGTCGTCGGCGCGCCGAATTCCTCCAATTCCAAGCGCCTCGTCGAAGTAGCGCTCCGGGCAGGGGCGAAGAAATCGGTGCTTGTCCAGCGCGCCTCGGAGATCGACTGGGACAATATCGGCGATATCAAGACGGTCGGCCTCTCGGCTGGTGCATCTGCGCCAGAAGTCATCGTCAACGAGATCATCGAAGCTTTCCGCGCCCGCTATAATGCCGTGGTGGAACTCGCTGAAACTGTGAAGGAAACGGAGAATTTCCTCGTCAATCGCGAGCTTCGCAGTATAGAGCTGACGACAGCAGACATGGCTTTCGTCAACGGCGAATAGCCGACCCAAGGCGCTCAAGTTCAGGACTGTTTCGTGGCCGTTTATACCGATATTACCGAAGACGATTTGAAGTGGTTCCTGACCGAATATGATGTCGGCGAGTTGCTCTCTTACAAGGGCATTGCCGAAGGCGTCGAGAATTCGAACTTCCTGCTGCACACGAGCCGCGATCCGCTGATCCTGACGCTTTACGAGAAGCGCGTCGATAAGGGCGATCTGCCGTTCTTCCTGGGGTTGATGCAGCACATGGCGAGCCGTGGCCTGTCGTGCCCGCTGCCTCTGCCGCGCCGCGACGGCGAGTTGCTCGGCCATCTCTCCGGTCGTCCTGCTGCGCTGATTTCCTTCCTCGAAGGCATGTGGCTGCGCAAGCCTGAGGCACATCATTGCCGCGAAGTCGGCAAGGCGCTGGCCGCCATGCATATCGCTGGCGAAGGTTTCGACATCCGCCGCCCGAACGCACTATCGCTCGACGGCTGGCAGGCGCTCTGGGAAAAATCCGAGGCACGCGCCGACGAAGTCGAAGCCGGTCTGCAGAACGAAATCCGCAGCGAACTCGATTTCCTTGGAAAGCACTGGCCGAAGAACCTGCCCGAAGGTGTCATCCATGCCGATCTCTTTCCGGACAATGTCTTCTTCCTCGGCGACACCCTGTCCGGTCTGATCGACTTCTATTTCGCCTGCAACGACCAGCTCGCCTACGATGTCTCGATCTGCCTGAACGCCTGGTGCTTCGAGAAGGATCACGCCTACAACATCACCAAGGGAATGGCGCTGCTGGAAGGCTATCAGAGCGTGCGGCCGCTGAGCACTGCCGAAATCGCTGCATTGCCGACGCTTGCCCGCGGCTCGGCCCTGCGCTTCTTCCTGACCCGACTTTACGATTGGCTGACGACCCCGGCCGGCGCAATGGTCACGAAGAAAGACCCGATCGAATATCTGCGCAAGCTGCGCTTCCACCGCCAGATTGCTTCAGCCGCGGAATATGGGCTGAAGGCATGAAGCACGTCGATATTTTTACCGATGGCGCCTGCTCCGGCAATCCCGGACCTGGCGGCTGGGGGGCGGTGCTTCGCTATGGCGAGGTAGAGAAGGAGCTTTCCGGCGGCGAGGCGGAGACGACCAACAACCGCATGGAGCTGATGGCGGCGATCTCGGCACTCGGTGCCCTGAAGAGCCCATGCGAGGTCGATCTCTATACCGACAGCGTCTACGTCAAGGACGGCATCACCAAATGGATTTTCGGCTGGAAGAAGAACGGCTGGAAGACCGCGGACAAGAAACCGGTGAAGAATGCCGAGCTCTGGCAGGCGCTGGACGAGGCTTATAACAGGCACAAGGTGACGCTTCATTGGGTCAAGGGCCATGCGGGACACCCGGAGAACGAGCGGGCCGACGAGCTGGCGCGCAAGGGCATGGCGCCGTTTAAGCGGAAATAGGTCTCTTGTATCCTCCGTTCCCGCTCGCAAGTGCACAGCCGCCTACGCGTCTGCAAGTACGGAATTGCCAACCGACGGGAGATGAAAAATGGAAATCCGCTCAGAGCAGCCGAAAGACGCGGAAGCGATCCGCCGTATAACGAAGATGGCCTTCGCCTCGATCGAGCACAGCAGTCAAACCGAAGCGCAAATCGTCGACGCTATTCGCAACGCCGGGGCGCTGACGATTTCCCTCGTAGCGATCGAGGATGGAGAAGTCCTCGGACATATCGCTTTCTCGTCTGTTACGATCGATGGAAAAGATTGCGGCTGGTACGGGCTTGGCCCGCTCTCGGTGACGCCTAGTCGCCAGAAACACGGCATTGGCGGTGCGCTTGTTCGCGAAGGTCTTTCGCGTCTGACGAAGATAGATGCCAGAGGCTGCGTCGTTCTTGGTGATCCGGATTACTACAAGCGTTTCGGTTTCGACAATGATCCCGGCCTGGTACTCAATGGAGTACCTGCCGAATATTTCATGGGGCTGGTCCTGAATGGGCGCGCCGCGCTCTCGGGACGCGTCGACTATCATGAGGGCTTCAGCGCGACTTGATGCTGGCTGTGACCAGAGCGGACGGCACGACTTTCCACGCTCATAGCCATCAAAGCGGATAGTTCGAATAGATCATCTTGAGACTTGGATCATTGGCGATGCTGACCGGAGTGACCAGGCTCTGGTTGAGAATATATCGGTAGCACTGATCGAAATCAAAATCGCGCTCCGTGCATTCGCTGTCACGCTTCCATCGTGACTGGACCAGCTTTCTGACAAGCATATTGTTGATGTTCAGCTCCGATATTTTCTGCACCTTGCCGATCTCCATACCTACGGCCTTGTAAGCGAGATAGGGCAATTCGCTGCAGTAGATCGCGTCGTTGTTGAAGGAGAAGAAAAGGTCGTAGGGTTTGCCGTAAAGCGTGCTGGAATAGGATAGGAGTTGCCGAGCTATTTCAGGCGTGAGGCGTTGATCACGATAGATCGCAACCCGCTTCAGCAGACCGCGATTTACCCAAGCGTGTAGGGGCGTTTCCCTGACCTTTGCTGCGGCCTCGATGACCGTGATAACGCCATGCTCATTCTTTATGATGCCCATATGCGAAAAGGCTGAACCGGTCGCGAATATGATGGCGCTTGATTGGTCGCTGGTCGATGTCTGAAAAATCAGATCACCATCCTTGAGCGGTGGATAGTTGCCACCAGCAGTGGCATAGAGTGTTCCTGCGACAAGGCAGACGCACAGGATCGCGGCGGCTATCAGTTTCTTCATGCCATCCCCGGAACCGATTGAAAGTTTTTGATCAATTTGCCTTCGTGAAAGAACCCTTCGCGCTGAAAAATGGCATCTGGAAGGCCGGCAACAAAGCAGATGACGATTCCGCTGCAATCCCGGCGAGAGTCATCGAGTGGATACCCCTAGAGGCGCGGATATAAGGCAGAGATTGCCGCGTCGCACAGGACTCGATCACATCAGAATGTGATCGAGCGCGCTTCTTACTTTCAGCTTTTCGGCGGCGGGTAAAGGCAGGATTGGGCGGGGTGGATCGATCCTGCAAAGATCGAGCGCTTCCGCAATCGCATACATAACGCGGAAGCTGCCGAACTCTTTGAACAGGCTCCATAGCGGCTGGAATTTCTGATCGAGCCGTTCGGCTTCGGCGGTGTTGCCTGCTTGGGCCGCCCTTGTGAGCGCCAGCGCTTCGACGGGCAGAAGGCCAGCGACCACGCTGTACCAGGCATCGGCACCGGCTAGCAGTCCGGCCGCCGCTCCCCAGTCGCCGCTATAGCCGATGGCGAAACCCTTTGGCGTTTCCTGACGCAGAAGTACCATCTCTCCCTTGAAATCGTTCTCCGGCGGCAACGGCATCTTCACCGCTGTGATATTCGCCACTTTTGCTAGCCGCGTAATCAGCGCATGACTGAATGTGAATTTCGTCGTGCCGGGATTGTTGTAGATGCAGAGCGGTAGATCGCCCGCATCCGCGACTGAGACGAAGTGCTGGTAGACCTCTTCCTCCGTGAGTGGAGTATAGGACATGGGGGCCAGCAGCAGCCCATCTGCGCCAGCCGTCTTGGCATCACGCGCCAATGCCTGCGCTTCGTCGGTTCGCAGCGCTCCAACCCCAACGATGACAGGGATCTTGCCGCCGACACTTGTCATTGCCGCCTGTACGGCCCGCCGACGCTCGTCGCGTGACAGGAAGGCGTAACCGCCCGTACTGCCAAGCAACCCGATGGAATCAACGCCCGCCAGTTGGATGCGTTCGAGCAGGCGGGCGAGCACTACAATATCAACGTGTCCGGAAGCATCGGTGGGGGTAATCGGAAAGGCCGAAAGGCCAGTAAAGAGTGTCACGATTGTTTCCTTCTCTGTCAGGCTTCGACCAGCGATAGCGCTCGAAAAGCAGAAGCTGAAATCGTCCTACGCTGAGGGCCGTGTGACTGTCCATGAATATGCCGCAGAAATCATACTCCGCGCAGCAGCTTGGTGGCGATCATCCACATCGTAAGAGCAATGAGCGTTTCCAGAATGCGCCAGGATGCGGGTTTCGCGAAGATCGGCCTCAGCCACCTCGCGCCAAAGCCGAGCGAAAAGAAGAACAGAAAGGAGCCCGTCATGGCACCCGCCGCAAATGAAACTTCGTTTCCTGGAAATCGGGTCGAGATCGTGCCAAGCAATACGACAGTATCGAGATAGACATGCGGGTTGAGCCAGGTGAGCGCGAGGCACATGGCGAGCGTCTGCCGGAAGCTTGATGATTTCGCCTCTCCGGCGGCCAGCACCGCAGACGAACGAAAGGCGGAGTAGAGGCTCCTGGCTCCGTACAAGATCAGGAAGGCCGCTCCTGCATAGCGCATGACTGGATCGAGCCAGGGCAGCAGCGCGGAGATCTGGCGGAAGCTCGTCACCCCGAGGATGATGAGTGTTGCATCGGAGAGCGCGCATGCGAGGCACACAGCGACTACATACTCGTTGCGAAGGCCCTGACGCAGGACGAAGGCGTTTTGCGCGCCGATCGCGACAATCAGGCTGAGCCCCATCATCAGGCCGGTTATATAGATCGAAAAATTCATGCTCAGAGCAATTCCAGGAAAAGTGCGAAGCGGTTTTCCGTCCGGAATTGCGCAAGAACGAAAGGCTCTAGCGAAATGCTCCAAAACGAATGAGCATCTCCGGTATCCGCATGTGAAGATTTAGGCTACTTAATGTTGCTAATCCAGATTAAGAAAAACTAATCTATGCTCGACTATTCCGCTCTCCGTGCCGTTTCCATGGTCGTCCAGACCGGCAGCTTCGAAAAGGCGGCAGCCATTCTCAACGTCACGCCTTCGGCCGTCTCGCAGCGGGTGAAGCAGCTTGAAGAACGCCTGGGCATCGTCCTGATCGTCAGGGGCAATCCCTGCACCGCGACGGAAAAGGGCGAATGGCTCTGCCGCCATATGGAGAATGTCGGCATGCTGGAAGACGAGCTGTTCGGACGTTTGCCGGCGCTCGTCGATCCCGGCGAGCCCAAACAAAGGGTCACACTTCACATTGCCACGAATGCCGATAGCCTCGGGACGTGGTTCGTGGATGCCATATCCAGTTTTGCCAAACGCTCTTCCTATCTGCTGAATATCGCCATCGACGACCAGGATCATACGGCCGAATGGCTGCAGCGGGGGCGGGTGATCGCGGCCGTCACCGGCCTGGAAAAGCCAATTCAAGGCTGCCGGCGTATGTCCCTCGGCGCGCTTCGCTACCATGCGACGGCAAGCCCCGCTTTCATTGCCCGGCATTTTTCAAAAGGTGTTACCCCGGAAGCGATCCAGAACGCGCCAGCCCTGACCTTCAACCAGAAGGACAGGCTTCAAAGCCGCTGGATACGCCAGACATTCGGAGAGGATTTTGCCTATCCGAGCCATTGGCTGCCTTCGACACAAGGCTTCGTCGATGCCAGCCTTGCGGGCATGGGATGGGGCATGAATCCCATCCAGCTTGTGCGGGAGCATCTGAAGGCCGGGCGCTTGGTCGAGCTGATCCCCGACACGCCACTGGACATTCCATTATATTGGCAGGTGAATCGTCTCGCAGCCGACCGGCTTGCGGAATTGACACGCGAAATCACTGCCACAGCCAAAGCCCATTTGTCAGCGTGAGCTGTGATTCGAGCTGAACGCGTTGCCATTCGCTTGGCTGCCGGAACGCAATGTTCGCGAATTGATGCCTTGCCCGGTTGCCCTTTCCCTCTATGCTGCCGCCGACTTCCAGGGAGATTGCCTTATGATCCTGCATTGCGTTTTTCTTAGACTCAAGTCCGCCCTGACACAGGACGAGAAGGTGGCGCTCTTCGACTCCGTCGTCGCCTTGCAGAAGGTCATTCCGGGTATTGTTGACGTGAAATATGGGCCGAACGTCTCGCCTGAGGGTCTGCATGGTGGCTTCGCCGATGGATTTGTCGTCACCTTCGAGAGTGTCGAAGCGCGCGATGCCTATCTGGTGCATCCCGATCATGTCGCCGTCGGCGAGCGGATCGTTTCGTCCACGGACGGCGGTCTGGCCGGCCTGATGGTCTTCGATTTCAACATTTAAGTGAGTGGTCGCAGGCAGTGTACGCCTGCGACCTTGATCATTGAATGGTCAGCTCGACTTGGCCATGGCTGTGGCGAGTTGATCAACGTTATAACGGAACATTTTTTCGTAAGTCGAAGCCGGTCCGTTGGCCTTTGACAGCGATTCGACATAGAGCTCACCGCCAGGCTCGGCGCCGGTTGCCTTGGCGACCTGCTTGACGAGGCGCGGATCGTTCGAGTTTTCGAAGAAATAGGTCTTCACATGCTCGGTCTTGATCTGCTCGATCAGCTTGGCGACGTCGGCAGCTGAGGCTTCCGTCTCAGTTGAAACGCCAAGCGGCGAGAGGAAGCTAACCTTGTATTCGCGGCCGAAGTAGCCGAAGGCGTCATGGCTCGTCAGCACTTTGCGGCGATCGTCGGCGATCTTGTCGAACTTGCTGTGGGCATAGGCATCAAGCTCGGTCAGCACCTTGGTATAGCGCTCGGCATTGGCCTTGAAGTCAGCCGCATCGGCCGGATCCGCCGCAGAAAGCGCCTTCTCGATATTCGCGACCCAGACCTTCACATTGACCGGGCTGTTCCACACATGCGGATCGGTGACCGTCTTGCCGTCGTCGACCATGGTGCGCGTGTTGATGCCGTCTGAGGCGACAACAGGCGTTCCCTTGTAGCCGGATGCGCTGATCAGCCGGTCCATCCAGCCTTCCAGCCCTTCGCCGCTGACGAAGACGACCTTGGCGGCGTTCAGCGTCTTGGCATCGGCCGGCGAGGGCTCGAATTCATGGGGATCGCCGTTCGGGCCGACGAGGCTCGAGACCTTCACATGGTCGCCACCGACATGCTTGACCACGTCGGCAAGCACGGTGAAGGACGCGACCACATTGAGGGTTTCGGCGGAAGCCGGTGCGGCGACGCCGAAGGCGACGAAGGCTGCTGATGCCGCCGAGAGAAGCAGTCTCTGTTTGTTCATGCGAGTCTCCTTGTTCGGATTAGCCCCGGAGATGGGGACGGGGGAAGAACCGCCGGGCAAGGCCCGAGGGCGCGAAGAGAATGGAGAAGCCGTAGATCAGGCTGGCGGTGATGATGATGGTCGGGCCGGAGGCAAATTCGAGGTGATAAGAGGCGATGAGGCCGATATAGCCCGACGCCATCGCAGTACCCGTCGCGATTATCATCATGGCAGGCAGGCTGCGCGACCATAGCTGCGCCACGGCAGCCGGCAGCATCATCAGCCCGACGGCCATCAGCGTACCGAGCGCCTGGAAGCTGGCGACGAGATTGAGCACGACCAGCAGCAGGAACAGGAAGTGATAGAGCGGCCCGCGCCCGCCGACGGCGCGCAGGAAGCCCGGATCGAAGCATTCCATGACCAGCGGCCGGTAGATGACAGCGAGAGCCAGCAGCGTGACCGTCGTAATCGCACCGATCTGGTAGAGAGCCGGCGCATCGATTGCGAGAATGGTGCCGAAGAGCACATGCAGCAGATCGATATTGGAGCCACGCAACGACACGATAAGAACGCCAAGCGCCAGCGATGTCAGGTAGAAGCTGGCAAAGCTCGCATCCTCCTGCAGCACAGTCGCGCGGCTGACGAGGCCGGACAGCAGCGCCACCGAAAGGCCGGCGACAAGACCGCCAAGCCCCATGGCGGTCAGCGAAAGAGAGCCGGCAATGAGATAGCCGATAGCGGCACCAGGCAGGACGGCATGGCTCATGGCATCGCCCATCAGGCTCATGCGCCGGAGCATCAGAAAGACGCCGATCGGGCCGGAGCCAAGGCCGAGGCAGACGCAGGCAATCAGCGCTCGGCGCATGAAGCCGTAGTCCGCAAAGGGCGCGAGGAAGATGTCGTAGACGGTCATTCGGCCGGCTCCCGCTTCACGAGGCCGCCTTCGTTATGCTCTTCTTCGGGCAGACATGTCGCGGCCTCCTCATCCCAGCGCTCGGCCATGGCGCGCGCCTTGATGAGGTTCTTTGGGCTCATGACATCCTCCGTCCTGCCCCATCCCACGAGTTCGCGGGCGATCAGCAGTGTCTCGGGAAAATAGCTTCGCACCTGCTCGAAATCGTGCAGGACGGCGATGACCGTGCGTCCCTCCCGGTTCCATCGCAGCACGAGTTCGAGAAGATCGCGCGTTGTCCGCTGGTCGATCGCGGTGAAGGGTTCGTCCAGGAGAATCACGCGGGCATCCTGCAGCAGTAGCCGCGCGAACAGCACGCGCTGGAACTGGCCCGCTGAAAGCGAGCCGATATGCCTTTTTTCGAAGCCCGAAAGTCCGACGATGCCGAGCGCCTCTTGCGCCCGCTCGGCATCCTTGCGCGAGAACCGGCCAAAGGCGCCAGCATTCTTCCAGGCGCCGAGCATGACGGTATCGGCCACCGAAATTGGAAAGCGTCTGACGATATCAGCCGCTTGCGGCAGATAGCCGAAATCGTTGCGCGTTAGCGCCCCGCGATCGATCGAGCCTTCCGCCGGCCGCAATTCGCCGACGATCGCCTTGAGCAAGGTCGACTTGCCGGCACCGTTCGGCCCGGCAATCGCCGTCAGGCTGCCGGCGGCAAAGCCGCCCGAGATGTGATGAACGGCCGGATGGCGTTCATAGGTAACGGTGAGATTGTTGAGGCGGATCAGATCGTTCATGCCAGAGCCACCGCCCAGCCGATAGCCGCCCAAAGCACTGCAATGCCAACCGCCACATAGGCAAGGCGCATCAAGGCCGAGCGCCCCATGAGGGACGACGCGAAGGGATCACGATCAAAAGGCATTTCGGGGCTTTCAATTATGTAATAACATAACACGTTGTAACCGATGAAATGGGGCGAAAAAGAGGCGGGCGGTGAATTGAGGGTTTTGACCACCGGTAATTGGCGCTCTCCGCAAATGCGCAAGTCTTGCGGCCTTACCCGGTCAAATGGGTCGCCTGCGCCCAGAGCTGAGAGACGATACGCGAAGCGTCGCATTTCGCGGGTACGTGATCTTTTTCCGCTATGTCGACGACGTCTTCGAAATTTTGAATGTGCCCGAAGGACATCGAGATTTCGACACTCATTTCAATGAGGAAGAATAAAACTAAGGGCGCTTTTGAGGCGCCCTGTTTTTCCGTCCTTCAAAATCCTAAAGCTGCTCGATCATCGCAGCGGCGCCTGAAACCGTTGCTTGGCCGGGACTTTCCTCGATGTTCAGCGTCTTCACCACGCCGTCTTCCACCAGCATGGAATAACGCTTGGAACGAATGCCAAGGCCGCCGGCGGAAAGGTCGGCTTCAAGACCGAGCGCCTTGGTGAAGGAGCCGTCCCAATCGGCGAGGAAGTGGATCTTGCCGAGGCCACCGGACGATTGCGCCCAGGCGCCCATGACGTGCCAGTCATTGATGGAAACGACGGCGATGTCATCGATGCCCTTGGCAAGAATGGCGTCGCGGTTTTCGAGAAAACCCGGCAGGTGATTGAGTGAGCAGGTGGGCGTAAACGCACCGGGAACGGCGAAGAGAACGACACGCTTGCCGGCAAAGAGCTGCTCGGTGCTGATCTCGACCGGGCCGTCGGCGGTCTTTTCCTTGAAGGTGGCGGCAGGCAGTGTGTCGCCGATCGCGATGGTCATGGCTCTCTCCTTGGGTCGTGTTTCGGGGCGCTCGAATGGCCGCCGATGGCTTGAAGACGGTCAGGGAACTATAGGCCGCGCCTATTCAAGTGCAAGGGTGGTTTCCATCGCCCGATCGCCATCGATGACGAGGATGCCCCAGCTCTTGCCCTTCAGATCATAATCCTTCGGCAGCTTTCCGATCTCGATATCGGCCGAGAAGGCAGTTCCCTCCCGCTTTGCATTCGCTTGCTGAAAGAACACATAGCCTGACGGCCCCGTGACGTAGATTTCAGGTGCCTTTCCACTCGCCTCCGGCAGTGTCAGCTGCAGCGAAAGGCTCTTGGCGTCGGCGGAGATCTGATAGCTCTGGATGGCGAAATCCGCAGAAGGAGCTTGGGGCAGCACCGCCTTTGCCGCATCGAGCAAGGCCAGCTCACGCGAGGTCGGCTGTGCATTGATCGGCAAGGGCAGGGAGTATTCGGCCTGGAAAGGGATGCAGATATCCTTGCACAGGCCGATGAAAGCTGTCAGCTCAAGCTTTTCCGGCGCCTTGCCGGCGACGCGAAGATCGAGCGGAAACGTCACCGGCGCGTCGTAGCCGATTTCCTGGATAGGGCCGACGCTGATCGGTTTTGGTGCCGGGTAGGCCGCCCTTTCCAATGTCACGCCACTGCCAGGTGCCGGCGTAATTTGCGGCGGAATTCCACCCTGACCTGGCTCGCGCCAATAGGTGATCCAGCCCGGCTCCGGTTCGATCTGCAAGGCGGCGCGGATATGCCCTTCGGCGTCCGGCGCCAGCGCGATCAGACGCATCCTACCGCCCTCATTGTCTACCCAGTCGCTCGTCGCGGCATGGACTGCCGCGGCGCTGAAAAACAAAGTAGCGAGAAGGGCCGACAGCCGGCCAACGGTACTGAATTCGATCATGCGACAAGGATTTAGCCGATTGAGCTGCCTGGAGCCAGCACGGCCGAAGAAGCAAATGATCATTTTCAGTTGATTGATTTATGACATTGCCCCATCTTGATTACAGGCGGTGCAGTTGCGGACTGCGGTCAGGAGGCACGATGTCCCTATCGACGCTGAAGAATAGACGCGAAAGAGGTTTTCTCGACGGTCAGTTCCTGATCGCCATGCCGGGCATGGAGGATCGGAACTTCCATCGAACGGTGATTTATATCTGCGCCCATTCCGATGCCGGTGCCATGGGCTTCGTCATCAATCGGTCTCAGAAGCTGACATTCACCGATGTTCTGCTGCATCTCGAAATGATCAAGGACGACGATGCCATCGTGTTGCCGCAAAGGGCGCGCGATTTCCCCATCCAGACCGGCGGCCCCGTCGAAAGCGGCCGCGGCTTCGTTCTGCATTCGGACGATTACATCAGCGACAGCAGCATTCCGGTCAGTGATGACATCAGCCTGACGGCGACGCTCGACATCGTGCGGGCGATTTCCAAAGGGAGCGGCCCGAAACGCGCCACCATGTTGCTCGGCTATGCCGGCTGGGGGGCCGGCCAGCTCGAAGCCGAGATCGGCAATAATGGCTGGCTGAACTGCCCGGCAAACGAAGAAATGATTTTCGATCGCAGCCTCGACAATAAATATGATCGCGCGCTGGCTCTGATGGGCATCAATCCTGCGATGCTGTCGCTGCAGGCGGGCCATAGCTAAGCCGATTTGCGTTACTTTGGAACGAAATAGCTGTGGTGACGTTTTCCTGACAGAGCATCGGCAATTCCGCCGAGCCAGACCAGGAGGCGCCAGATATGAGCAGCACGACCGACAAGGTATCCGGTAAGGTGAATGAAATCGCCGGCAAGGCAAAGCAGGCAGCCGGCAAGGCAACCAATGACAGGGAAATGCGCGCGAAGGGCGCTGCCCAGGAAGCTAAGGGCAAGGTGCAGACCGCCGTTGGCAAGGCCAAGGATAAGGTCAAGGGCGCAGTCGACCGGATGTGACTGCTGAATTTTTCAAATCCATGGTCGCCGCTCCATCGGAATTGATGTTGTAGCGGCGATGTTGGGAGGAAGGGCCTGTTACGGAAACGTGGCAGGCTCTTTACTATCGGCCAATGATTTTTCGAGGGGAGACATGCGGCTTTTCACTTGTGACCATTGCGGCCAGCCCGTCCACTTCGATAACAGGCAGTGCGTGCGTTGCGGCCATCAGCTTGGTTTTATCCCCGACCGCTTGGCGATATACGCCTTGGAAGCTGAAAATGCTGTCAGCTGGCATCCGGTGTCCGAGCCGGCACAACACGTTCGGTTTTGCGCGAATGCCGAACTCGATATATGCAATTGGCTGATCGATGCGGACGACCCGCAACCCTATTGCGTCGCCTGCCGGCACAATCGTCTCGTGCCGAACACCGGCACGGAACAGGGCATAGACCGCTGGCGGCGCATCAGTCAGGCGCAGCGGCATTTGTTTTATTCGCTTTTGCGCTGGAACCTGCCGCATCCCGACCGTCAGCAGGACCCCGAAGGTGGGCTCGTCTTCGACTTCCTCGAGGACGAGGTGCAGGGCGGTACCGTGGTCCCGGCGATGACGGGTCATGAGGAGGGACTGATCGCCATCCGTGCCGCCGAGGCGGACGATGTCACGCGCGAACAGGCGCGCACCTCAATGAACGAGCCTTATCGCACTTTGCTCGGCCACTTCCGCCATGAGACAGGCCATTTCATCTGGAATAAGCTTGTCCGTGATCGCGGGCAATTCGACGCCTTTCGTGCTGTCTTCGGCGACGAGCGCGCCGATTATGGCGCAGCGCTTCAGGCTCACTACGAGAACGGGCCACCGGCGAATTGGCAGGAAAGCTTCATCAGCGCCTATGCCAGCTCCCATCCCTGGGAGGATTTTGCCGAATGCTTCGCGCATTATCTGCACATCGTCGATACGCTAGAAACGGCGCGCTCCTTCGGCGTGGTGATCGATCCCCATCGCTATCACGACATGGCGGCCGAGGTAGATTTCAATCCTTACAGGGCGGAAAGCGCCGAGCAGCTCGTCAGCGCCTGGATCCCTTTGAGCGTGGCGATCAATTCCATCCAGCGCAGCATGGGGCAGCCGGATTCCTATCCCTTCATCCTCTCGCCGCCGGTGGTCGCTAAGCTCGACTATATCAGGGAATTGATCGACAGCGCGTGATCGACTACTCAGGCGCGCTTCGTCAGCGGAAAGCGTTCCTTCAGCAGGCGTATCACCGAATCCGAACCCATCGGCGGGCCGAAGATGAAACTTTGGCCGTAGCTGCAGCCGATCTTGGCGAGCTCCAGCGCATCCTCTTCCGATTCGATGCCTTCGGCGACCACGCGCATGTTGAGTTCACGCGCCATGGAGATGACCGAACGCAACAGAACCGCCTTCTTGTCGCTATCGTCGCGGACCATCGCCTTGTCGAGCTTGATCGTATCGAAGGGGAAACGGGTGAGGTAGGCAAGAGAGGAATAGCCGGTGCCGAAGTCGTCGAGCGCCAGGCCGATGCCGGCATCTCGCAGCTTGTCGAGCACGAGCCGTGCCTGTTCCGGATTTTCCATCACCTGCGATTCCGTCAGCTCCAGCTTGATCCGGTGCGGATCGCAATGGGTTTTGGCGAGCAGGGCGCGGATATCGTCGTAAAGCTCGTTGTTGAGCAGCTGGACGCTGGAAAGGTTGATGGAGACGAACAGCGGCAGGTCGCCGGTCTGTCGCTGCCATGCCATCAGATCATTCGTTGCCTGCTCGAGCGCAAACATGCCAAGCGGGCCAATGATATCGGAAGCCTCGGCGATCGGGATGAATTCCGATGGCGGAATATTGCCGCGCTTTGGATGCTCCCAGCGCATCAGCGCCTCGAAGCCGGCAACCTCCGCATCTTCGAGCCGAACGATCGGCTGATAGACGAGCGAGAGTTCCTTGCGTTCGACGGCCCGGCGCAAGTCGGTTTCCAGCTGCAGCCGGTCCGTACCGAAGCTGCGGAAGGCCGGCTGGAAGGGTTCGACACGATTGCCGCCGGCGCGCTTGGCGCGGTACATGGCGAGCTCCGCATCGCTCAGCATACCAGTCGCATTCTCCTGCTGATCGACCCAGGACGTCAGTCCGACCGAAGCCGTCAGGATGATCTCGCGGTTGGCGAAATTGATCGGCACCATGATCGCCTTGCTGATTGCATCGGCGAAGTCGGCGACCTTGGCTGGATCGCGTTCGGAAACGAGGATGAGGCCGAACTGGTCGCCCGAAAGGCGAGCGAGCGTATCCTGCGGCTTCATCAGCCGGCGAAGACGCCGCGTCAGCGCGATCAGAATATTGTCACCAGCGGCAAAGCCAAGGGTATCGTTGACGAGCTTATACCGGTCGATATCGATAACGATGACCGTCGGCCTGAGCTGATTGCCATCCGAGGCAAGTGTTAAAACCGCTTGCAGGCGATCGAGGAAGACCTGGCGGTTCGGCAGTCCCGTGAGATTGTCGTGCACTGCATCGTGCAGCAGCCGCTCGATCGAATTCTTCTGCTCGGTGATGTCGACGATCGTACCGACGCAGCGAATAATCTCGCCGTTGGAACCAAGGACCGGCCGTGCGCGGATCGACAGCCAGTGGAAATGCCCGTCTTCGGCGCGAATGCGGAATTCATGGTTCAGCCGGCCGCGTCGATGTTCCAGAAGCACGTCGAGCGTCGCGCGGAAACGGTCGCGATCGTCGGGATGCAGCCGCGGCAGCCAGTTGCGCGCAGCGCCGTGCATGGTGCCGGGAGAAAGGCCGAGCTTCATCGAGATATCGGGCGTCGTCACCACGCGGTCGCGCGCCACGTCCCAATCCCAAACGGTATCGCCGGAGCCGGTGAGCGCCAGGGATTGCCGTTCCAGATCCGAGAACAGGCCCTGCTGAAATGCGCCGCCGGCAAAGGCGTGCTGCATGACGGTGAAGCCGATCAGCAGGACGATGAGAACAAGGCCGCCGCCGAGTGCCGGCTGGATGATGTCGTTGTCGAGCTTGCCCATGACGGTCATCCAGGCCCCGAACAGCCAGACGAGGATCAACGCCCAGGCGGGCACGAGCAGGATGGCCCGATCATAACGGCTGAAGCCGAGATAGATGATGAGCAGCAGGCCTGCCGTCGCGGTCAGCGCCAGCGACAGCCGCGCGATGCCGGCCGCAATCGACGGATCGTAGATCGCCACACCGAAGAGCAGCGCGAGACCGAGTACCCAGGCAAGCGTCACATAGCCGAGATGGGCGTGCCAGCGATTGAGATTGAGATAGGTGAACAGGAAGATCACCAGGCTCGACGCGAGCGCCACCTCCGCACAGGCGCGCCATACTCGTTGGTCGCTTGATGTGATGCTGATGAGCTTGCCGAGGAAGCCGAAGTCGACGCAGATATAGCCGAGCACCGCCCAGGCAAGCGCCGCCGTCGCCGGCAGCATCGAGGTTCCCTTGACCACGAAAAGAATGGTCAGGAACACCGCCAGCAAGCCGGCAATGCCGAGCACGATGCCGCGATAGAGCGTGAAGGCGTTGACCGTATCCTTGTAGGCGTTCGGTTCCCAAAGATAGAGCTGCGGCAGGTTTGGTGACGAAAGTTCGGCAACGAAGGTGACGACCGCGCCGGGGTTCAGCGTGATGCGGAAGACATCGGCTTCGTCGCTCGGCTGACGATCGAGCGCGAACCCTTCGCTCGGCGTGATCGCGACGATGCGCTGCGAGCCGAGATCCGGCCAGAAGACTTTCGAATTCACCAGGCGGAAATGCGGGGCGACGATGACACGCTCCAGCTGCTCTTCGGACACATTAGCCAGTGCAAAGACGGCCCAGTCACCCTGATGGTTCGGCGAAGAGGATCGTACCTCAATGCGGCGTCGGATGCCGTCGGCGCCTGCGGCTGTGGAGACCTGAAAGGCTTCACCCTGATTGGTATAGATCTCCGTCGTCGCCGTCAGGTCGAGAGCGGTATCGTCGCGCGAGATCTTCACAGGCTCGGCTGCGTCAGCCACTCCGGTGAGCAGCAGCAACATCACGGCTGCGAGGGTTGCGATCAGCGCGCATAGCCGCCGGGCCATCGGCCACGTCTGCATCATTCCGGCGATCATCGCTGGTCGAAGCTTCGGTTCGGGTTGGTGTCGGATGCCAACCTTGAAAACATCACATGGTCGCGCCACTGACCGTTGATTTTAAGATAACCGCGCAAATGACCTTCCCGTTGGAAACCGGCTTTTTGCAAAAGCCGCATGCTACGCTCGTTATCCGGAATACAGGCTGCTTCAATTCGGTGCAACTCAAGTCCGGAAAAGATATAGGGTATAACCAACTGAAGTGCGGCGAACATATGGCCCTGACCGGAGTAGCGCTCGCCCATCCAATACCCGATCATGCAGCTCTGCGCGGCACCTCGGCGAATATAGCCGATCGTGATGCCGCCAACCAGCGTCGTGTTTTCCCTGAGAAAAATGAAGAGCGGTATGGCCTGGCCGGAGCTGTATTCCTGCTTGCCCCGAATGATGCGCGCCCGATAGGCGGCTTCGGTCAGCTCGTCATGTCGCCAGGTAGGCTCCCAAGGTTCCAGAAAACGGCGGCTTTCAGCCCGAAGCCTGTGCCATTGGTTGAAATCGGAGTAGCGCGGCAGCCGCAGCAAATAATTGTCGTTTTCGAGTTCAACCGCGTCCGAATGACGTGAGAGAAACCGAAAGACAGATTTTTGCATGCCGCCAAGCACTCCCCCGAGAATTGCACCCATAGGCCTGCGGCGTGCCCTTAGCCGCTTGCGCTTCTGGAAGCAGGGACCGGCGACGACAGCGAAGTGACGATGTCCTCCATCGGCGCGAGCTGCTCCAGCGGCCCGATCGCAGAAAGCGTCGGTACTGTATCGAAGAACAGGCGGCCGGCAAGATCCGTCAGACGCTCGATCGTAATACCTTCCAGGCGCTCCAGCATCTCCTGGTTCGGGATGGGGCGGCCATAAAGCATCATCTGCCGGGCGACCTGGCCAGCGCGAGCGGCCGGGCTTTCCTGGCCCATCAGCAGCTGCGCACGGATCTGGGCGCGGGCGCGCTCGATTTCCTGCTGCTGAATGTCATGGGAGGATTTGTGCAGCTCGTCGACGATGACGGGCAGCAGTTCCGGCAGGTTCTCGCCACCGGTCGCGGCATGGATGCCGAAAATGCCGGTATCGGAGAAGCCCCAATGGAAGGCATAGACCGAATAACAGAGGCCGCGGAATTCGCGCACTTCCTGGAAAAGGCGCGAGGACATGCCGCCGCCGAGGATGTTAGCGAGAATCTGCGAACAGTAGAAATCGCGGGTGTGATAGGCGCGGCCTTCAAAGCCGAGCAGGATCTGCGCATCCATCAGGTCGCGCGTTTCGCGAATGTTGCCGCCGATATAACGCGCCGATTCGATAACGGGCGGAGCGGACGGTTTGGTCGGAAGGCTGGAGAAGCGCTCCTCGACCTGACGCACGAAGCTTTCATGGTCGACAGCACCCGCCGCCACCACGAACATGCGATCGGTCGTATAGTTGCGGCCGAGATAATGGCGGATCTGTTCCGGCGAGAAGGAGACAACGGTTTCCGGCGTGCCGAGAATGGCGCGTCCCAGCGTCTGACCGCGATAGGCGACCTCGGAAAACTTGTCGAAGACGACATCGTCGGGCGTGTCGTTGGCGGCATTGATTTCCTGCAGGATGACCTGCTTTTCGCGCGCCAGTTCTTCCTCGTCGAAGGCTGACTCCGTCAGGATATCGGCAAGGATATCGACGGCGAGCGGCACATGGTCCTTCAGCACGCGGGCATAATAGGAGGTGGTTTCCGTCGAGGTGGCGGCGTTGACTTCGCCGCCGACATTCTCGATTTCCTCGGCGATCTGCCGGGCCGTGCGCCGCGCCGTACCCTTGAACGCCATATGCTCGAGCAAATGCGCGATACCGTGTTCTGCTTCGGTCTCGTTACGCGAACCCGACTTGATCCAAACTCCGAGAGCCACGCTTTCGAGGTGTGGCATCGATTGGGTCGCTACTGTCAGCCCGGACGCTAGCCGGGTGCACTCCACTGTCATCGCCTGTCTTTCCGCGTCTGCTATTCGCCGGTCCGGATATGCTTGCCGATAAAGCTTTCGACGGCTTTAAGTTCCGGATCGAGAATGTCGAAACGCTCCTCCCTGGTCATCAGACCAGCAAGCCACGTCGGAAGCGCCGGGTCAATACCGGATGCGGATTTTACTGCGGCAGGGAATTTTGCCGGGTGGGCGGTCGCCAGTGTCACCATCGGGCTGCTGGGACGCTCGTTCTTGTTCGCAATGAAGACGCCGATCGCCGTATGCGGATCGAGCAGATACCCCGTATCGGCAAGGGTTTTGCGGATCGTCTCGGCCACCTGCTTCTCGCTGGCACGGCCGGCGCGGAAGTCCTTCTTGATGAACTTCAGAGCCTCTTCGCTGACCGAGAATCCGTTCGACTGCTTCAGGCTTTCCATGGCGGCGCGCACCTTGGAGGCGTCCCGACCGTTCGCTTCGAACAGGAGCCGCTCGAAGTTGGAGGAAATCTGGATATCCATCGACGGCGAGGTCGTTGCCTTGACCGAGCGCATCTCATAGCGGCCGGTCTTCAGCATGCGTGCCAGGATATCGTTCTCGTTGGTGGCGATGACCAGCTTTTCGATCGGCAGGCCCATGCGCTTGGCGACGTAACCGGCGAAAATATCTCCGAAATTGCCTGTTGGCACAGTGAACGAGATTTTCCGGTCAGGACCGCCAATGGCGACAGCTGTCGTGAAGTAGTAAACCACCTGCGCCATGATTCGCGCCCAGTTGATGGAATTGACGCCGGAAAGCTTGACCGTGTCGCGGAAGGCTGCATCGTTGAACATGGCTTTGACGAGGTTCTGGCAATCGTCGAAATTGCCCTTGATCGCCAGAGCATGCACATTTGCTGCCGTCGAGGTAGTCATCTGCCGCTGCTGTACCGGCGAGACTTTTCCATGCGGGAAGAGAATGAAGATATCGGTGCGCTCGCGTCCGGCAAAGGCGTCGATTGCAGCGCCGCCGGTATCGCCCGAGGTTGCGCCGACAATGGTGGCTCGCTGGCCGCGCTTCTCCAGCGCATAGTCCATCAACCGCGCCAGCAGCTGCATGGCGACATCCTTGAAGGCGAGCGTCGTGCCATGGAAAAGCTCCATGACAAAGCTGTTCGCTCCCGTCTGGACGAGCGGCGCCACGGCCGGATGCCGGAAGGTGGCATAGGCATCATCGATCATGCCGCGAAAGACATCGGCCGGGATTTCGCCGTTGGTGAAGGGCGAAAGGACGGCGAAAGCGACATCCTGATAGCTCTTGCCGCGGAACGCGCGGATTTCCTTCTTCGTCAGGACAGGCCATTCACGGGGAACATAAAGCCCGCCATCACGAGCAAGGCCGGCCAGGAGGGCGTCGCAGAAGCCAAGGGCAGGGGCTTCTCCCCGCGTTGAAATGTAGTCCACGGTCTAGAATTCCTTTGGTCGCAAAATTGCCTGAGTGATCGATTGAGAGGGTAGAGGAACGAAGCGACGGCGGCCGGTCTTTTTGCGTCGGATCAGCCGCGTGGTTTTCGCGTTTGCGCAAGGCGCGTGGGATCTGCGCCGGGCGGAGGCCGTTTGTGGCAATCTGTCGATCTCGAAAAGTGAGCCAAAACGGTGTCTACCCAATCGATTTTTCGCTGCGTCGCTGGTATAGACCATCGCCAAGTGTCATAAAAGGCCCGTTTGACAGGCTGCTGGCCGATAATGTGAAATATATGGAGAGGGTGGAATTATAGTGTTTGGCAAGGTTTCGCGTCGTCTTTTCTCCGCTTCGCTTCTGGCATTGCTGACGGGCTGCAGCACTCTCGGCATCGGCGGCAACAGTGAAAAACAGCCGGCAACGGATGTAACGGTGGCGCCGCAAACGGGAGCCGCAACCGCCGCTCCGACCGGCGGCCAGTCTTACGTCGCGGGCAAGTGCCCGCAGGCCGTTATCCGCGACGAGGATTCCGTCTATCGCACCTACGCCAAAGGCGCCAAGGACGACCCGAACCAGCTGATCTACCAAGCTTCGCTGGCTCAGGCGACCCGCCAGTGCACCACGGACGGCACCAGCCTCGGCATTCACGTCGTGGCGCAGGGACGCCTGGTTGCTGGCCCCATGGGCAGCTCCGGCAAGGTAACCTTGCCTATCCATGTTGCTGTCATGGATAACGACAACGCGCTCTATAGCAAGACCGTTATGTATACGGCGGAAATCCCGCCGGGCGAGACGACGGCGCAGTTCCTCTTTACCGATAATGATATCCAGGTGGCCGGGGGCTCCGGCGGCTTCACTATTGTGCAGATCGGTTTCGATCAAGGCCCGCAGAAGCCCGTGAAGGGCGCAAAGCCGGTGCGCAAGAAGCGTCACTAAGCTTTTGATTGCGACCCTTGCGCCGCGATGCGAGGGTGAGCGACGGTTGAAAAGAAAAGGCCCTGCCGATTGGCAGGGCCTTTTCTTTTGGTCTGTATTTCAATCCGTCCTAGAGGACGCCGTCCCATTCGGCGAGCGCCATGACGACGCCCGGCAAGTCGGCCATACGGCTGACAACGGTCTCGGCACCAGCGTCGGTCAGGCGATCGGCATGCGACGGATAGGTATGCGATGCCCCGGTAAAGCCGATGACGCGCATGCCGGCGGCGCGCGCGGCCTGAACGCCGTGGACGGAATCTTCGACGACGATCGTATTGGCCGGGCTGACATTCATCTGCTTGGCGCCATGCAGGAAGATGTCCGGTTTCGGCTTCACGCGGTCGGCACCGAGGTCCTTGGCGGAAAAGATGTTCGGAGCAAACAGCTTGATGTAGCCGACCTTCGTCAGCATCATCTCGAGGCGGGCGGAGCTGGAATTTGAGCAGATGCAGCGCGGCATCGGCAGCCGCGACAACGCCTGCGGCACGCCCGGGATAGCCTGGACATCACTGGCAAGCTTCAGGTCGAGCAGCTTCTCGGATTTGTCGAGCAGCGATGCAGAGAGCGGAATGCTGGCTTCGCGCTCGACTTCGAACAAGATGTTGCGCCAGGTCATTCCGGCGAAGCGCTCGCCCATCTCCTCGGTGCTGATCGGATAGCCGACATCGGTCAGCAGCTTCGATTCGACCTCGGCCGCGATGATTTCCGAATCGACCAGAACGCCGTCGCAGTCGAAAATGATGAGGTCGAAACCATTGCTCATGAAATTACTGCCTTTGATCTGGCTGGGATCGGCACGCTCCAGGAAACCATCAGTGTTTCGGGAGGTGCTCTGAAAAACGACCGCCGGGCTTTACACGATATGTCGGCAAAGCTCAACCAATTGGCGGGCATGGCTGCGCTGCAGTGAGCGAAAGGGTCGAAATGCACAAAAGAGGTGACGAGGGTTTCTTGTCGCTCGACATCGGCCCTCGACATCGGATGGGGCCGCCTTTAAGGATCGGCCATGGCCAAGGAGCGCGACGACACTATTGCCAGCCGCATCAGCCGGGTGCTTGCCGACCGCATCATCCGCGGCGAGATCGCGCCCGATGCCCGCCTGCGGCAGGATCACATCGCCGAAGAGTTCGGCACGAGCCACGTGCCCGTGCGCGAGGCGTTCCGCCGGCTGGAGGCGCAGGGGCTGGCAATCAGCCTGCCGCGTCGTGGCGTCCGTGTCGCCTCTTTCGATCTCAAGGAAGTCCGCGAGGTTGCGGAAATGCGCGCAGCCCTCGAAGGTCTTGCACTCAAGCATGCAGCCCCGCATCTGACTTCAGCTATTCTGGATGAGGCGGAACAGGCGACGCGCGATGGCGATGCCGCCGGTGACGTCCACGCCTGGGAGGAGGCCAATCGGCGCTTCCATCGCCTGATCCTGGCGCCCTGCGGCATGGCACGTCTGCTCGCGGCGATCGACGATCTGCATGCCGTGAGCGCCCGCTTTCTCTTCTCCGCCTGGCAATCCGGCTGGGAGAAGCGCACGGATCACGACCACCGCGCCATTCTGGCCGCGCTCCGTCAGGGGCGGGCCGAAGAGGCTGCCGCGATCCTGCAGAAGCATGTGCAATGGATCGGCCGT
This sequence comes from Rhizobium sp. BK312, assembly GCF_014193605.1. NCBI lineage: Bacteria > Pseudomonadati > Pseudomonadota > Alphaproteobacteria > Hyphomicrobiales > Rhizobiaceae > Rhizobium > Rhizobium sp. BK312. The sequence goes on from NZ_JACHZP010000003.1 coordinate 262,872, forward strand.
GCGCCAGTGCGCACGCCTTCGGGATCGACACGCGACGCCTTCGCAATCGTCGGCTAAAAATTATAGATAATTTTAAGGTGAGTAGCCGGAAGTGCTCTGGAAGCGGTGCTCCAAGGGAATGTTTGCTGCGTCAATGTCCCGGTATTTTGTTCGATGCTCGGTTGTCGTTCGCTGCCTCTCCCGAATTTAATTAGCCTTATTTTTCAACGAAATCCCGAACTTTATCGGGATTTTGTACTGCTGCTACTTGCCTGATTTCGCGATCTCTCTCATAAAATAGATGAGACTCAAAAATTATCTATAATTTTAAAAGGAGAGCCCATGTCCCTGTTGCAGCATCATGATGAAGTCGCTTTCGATCCGCTCCGTCTCGGCCAGCGTTCGCTTGTTGCCAAGACCGTGTTCGTTCTCGCCGGAACGCTGATCCTGGCGCTCGCATCGCGAATCTCTGTGCCGATGGTGCCGGTGCCGATCACCATGCAGACATTCGCAATCACCATGATCGGCGCGCTCTATGGCTGGCGTCTTGGTGCGGTCACGGTTCTTGCCTGGCTGGGCGAAGCCGCTATCGGCTTTCCGGTGCTTGCCGGCGGGGCAGGCGGCGTTGCGCCCTTCATGGGTCCAACGGCGGGTTATCTGGTCTCCTTCCCGATTATCGCAGCCCTTGTCGGCTGGCTTGCGGAGCGCGGCTGGAGCGGCAACCGCATCGTGCGCAGCTTCATCGCCCATCTCTCGGCCAACATTCTTTGCCTTGCCATCGGCGGTGCATGGCTTGCAGCGCTGATCGGCGCGGAAAAGGGCTGGCTGCTTGGCGTAGCGCCCTTCATCCTCGGCGCCGTGCTCAAGTCGGCGCTTGCAGCTGCCGTGCTGAAGACCATCCAGGTCTATAGCGGCAAGGCGCGTCTGAATTGACCGTCAGGCTTCGCGCCCATCATCTGCTCTGCATGCTGACCTTCGTCGGTGAAGGCTATACCTCGGCCTTCACCGACAATTATCGCCGCATCGCCGAGCGGCTGTCGGAAGGGGAGGAGATCAAACTGGTCTCCGGCCCCGATGACATCTGCGCGCCGCTGCTCGGCGAGGAAGAGCCGCACTGCCTCAAGGCTTCGGTCATCGAGCGGGATGCGGTAGCTCTCGCCGATATCTCGACATTGCTGGGCGAGGAGATCGGCATAGGTGCGGTGCTGGTGCCTGATGCCGGCTTGCTTGCAAAACTCCGTCGCAATTTCGCCGGCGGTGAAATCCGTCACGCCTGCCTCGGCTGCGAATGGGGTGAGCTCTGCAGCCGCATTGCTGCAACCAATTTCAGCGGTGTCCTGATCAAAGCAGCCTAGGGCTTATCATCCGGCTCAGGCTGCGGGGCGCCATCGCTTAGCTCAAGCGGAAAGAGCGCCAGAAACCGGCGATCGCCCTCAGGCGTGAAGAAGATCGAGCGGCTGTTTTCCGTTCGTCGTGCCCAACCCTTGTCTAAGAAATTCGAAAGCAGCGCCTTGCCGAGGCTGCCGGCGAGATGCGCGCGCCGCTCGCTCCAGTCCAGGCAGGATCGGCAAAGCGGGCGGCGGCTCGAGCGCAACCCGGAGAGGTCGATGCCGATCGATCCCAGATGCTTTTCGCCGTTCGCCGTCAGGCTCAGACCTTCGCCCACGGCGGAGATCGACCCGGCCTCGATCAAGCTATCGAGCATGCGCACACCATAGTCGCCGGCCAGATGATCGTAGCAGATGCGCGCCTTTCGCAGCGCCGGTTCCTTTGGGCCGGGACGATGGCGCAGATGGCCGCGGCTTGCGGCAAAGCCCATGATGCTCTCGAGCAGCTTGCCGACCCGATCGTCGGCCAGCGTGAAATAGCGATGCCGGCCCTGCTTGCGCTGTGCCAGCAGACCGCCAGCTTCAAGCTTGGAAAGATGCGCGCTCGCAGTCTGCAGCGTCACGCCGGCAGCCGCCGCCAGTTCCGTCGCCGTCAGCGCACGACCGCCCATCAGCGCCGTCAGAATATTCGCTCGCGCCGGATCGCCGATCAGCGAGCCGATCTGTGCTATGTCTGGACCTTCTTTCATACTTCGATCGTAACCGAACCATCTCCGTCCTGCAATGTGCGAAAACCTCTGCATCAGCAAAGGAGAAAGCCAATGATCACCTGTTTCATCCGCTACCAGATCGACCCGTTCAAGCAGGACGCCTTCGCGGAATACGGCAAGGCCTGGGGTCAGGTCATCCCGCGCAACGGCGCCGACCTGATCGGCTATTTCGGCCCGCACGAGGGATCGCTGACGACAGCCTACAGCATCTACAATATCGAGAATCTCGCCGCCTATGAGGCCTATCGCAAGAGCCTCGCTGCTGATCCGCTGGCGCGGGCCAATCTCGATTTTGCCCGCCGCGAGCGTTTCATCTTGCAGGAGGATCGCATCTTCCTGAAAAATATCTCCCTGCCGCACGCTCCAAGGATATCGCCATGATCGCAGTCATTTTCGAAGTCGTTCCCCATTCCGACGAACGTCAGCGCTATCTTGACATTGCCGCAAGGCTGCGTTCGGAACTGGAGGCCATCGACGGTTTCGTCTCCATCGAACGCTTCGAGAGCCTCACTCAGCCGGGCAAGATCCTGTCGCTGTCCTTCTGGCGCGACGAGAGAGCCGTTCGCGAATGGCGAAACCGCGAGGCGCATCGCGCCGCCCAGAAAGCGGGGCGCAAGACGGTGTTTGTCGACTATCGTTTGCGTGTCGCGCAGGTGCTTCGCGATTATGGGATGAGCGAACGCGCAGAAGCGCCCGACGACAGCCACGCAGTGCACGATATCTAGGGCTTTCAACGCGATAGCGCCTTTTTACGAGGCCTGCATTCTCGGCGGCTTCGTCGGGAATGCAGAAAATATGACGCCGCTTTAGTCTTTGGTAACCAAGTTAGGTAACCATAACACTCAATTAAGAGCACCGAGTAAGTGTAACAGCGAGTATCACATGGCGTCAGTTTTCCCGCTTGCCGACCTCAGGACTTCAGCCGTTCCGGGGTCCTGGATCGACACGATCATCAAGGGCGATTGCGTGGCCGCTCTTGAGGCACTGCCCAATCAATCCGTCGACGTCATCTTCGCCGACCCACCGTACAATCTCCAGCTTGGCGGCACGCTGCACCGTCCGGATCAGTCGCTGGTCGATGCCGTCGACGACGAGTGGGACCAGTTTGCCTCCTTCGAAGCTTATGATGCCTTCACGCGCGCCTGGCTGCTCGCCTGCCGTCGCGTGCTGAAGCCGACGGGCACGATCTGGGTCATCGGCTCCTATCACAATATCTTCCGCGTCGGCGCGACGCTGCAGGATCTGAACTTCTGGATCTTGAACGACATCGTCTGGCGCAAGACCAACCCGATGCCGAATTTCAAGGGCCGCCGCTTCCAGAACGCGCATGAGACGATGATCTGGGCGAGTCCGAACGCCAAGGCGAAGGGCTATACCTTCAACTACGATGCCATGAAGGCCGCCAATGACGACGTGCAGATGCGTTCCGACTGGCTGTTTCCGATCTGCAATGGCAATGAGCGCCTGAAGGGCGACGACGGCAAGAAGGTGCATCCGACGCAGAAGCCGGAAGCGCTGCTGGCCCGTGTCATCATGGCTTCGTCCAAGCCCGGCGACATCATTCTCGATCCCTTCTTCGGATCGGGCACGACCGGTGCCGTTGCCAAACGCCTCGGCCGCCACTTCGTCGGCATCGAGCGCGAGCAGGATTATATCGACGCGGCAAGCGCCCGCATCGCCGCCGTAGAACCGCTCGGCAAGGCGGAACTGACCGTGATGACCGGCAAGAAGGCCGAAGTCCGCGTGGCGTTCAATGTGCTCATCGAAAGCGGCCTCATCAAGCCCGGCCAGGTGCTGACGGATGCCAAGCGCCGCCATAGCGCCATCGTCCGCGCCGACGGAACGGTTGCCTCTGGTGGCGAGGCCGGCTCCATTCATCGCCTTGGCGCGAAAGTCCAGGGCCTTGATGCATGCAATGGGTGGATGTTCTGGCATTTCGACGACGGCCGTTCCCTGCGTCCGATCGACGAACTCAGAGCCATCATCCGCAGCGATCTGGCCAAGGTTGAATAGTCTCAACCGCTAGACGGTTCCGGTTTCAAAGCCGCCTCGCGGCTGCCGGATGCCTTTCGGATCGACATATCCGTCTTCTTCCGTCGTGTACCTCCAGTTGGGAAGAAGACGAAACACCCAGGGCCTTATCGGATATATTGTACGGCAAGGCCCTGGGTTTTTCAGCTTCGGATCTCAGAACTCCTGATAATCCGTGACGTCGACCCGCACGACGCGGCCGTCCTCGTTAAAGGTAATCGTTTCCTCGCCTTCGCGAATCAGCGGCTTGCCCGTTTTGCTGTTGGTGGCCCGGACAGACCAGACGGCGCGGCCCGACAGGGGCGTCAGCGTTTCCACGAGGGAATTCGATGCCGTCTGGTCCGGATAGGTGTCGAAATAGCCGCGGAAGGCTTCCATGATTGCCGCACGGCCGGCAAGGCTGCCGACGCCGTTGGAGACATAGGTGGCATCCTCGGCGAAGAAGTTCTCGATCGCCACATAGTCGAGGCGATTGATTGCGTCATGGAACAGATCGATGCGTTGTGCGGGATCGAAGGTCATTGGCTCAAACCTTTATGCCATGGGCGGCGAGATCGCTGCGCAGCTTCTCGGCGCCGGTGAAGTGAACTGCATGCCAGCCGGCAGCCCGCGCGCCTTCGACGTTCGGATAGGAATCGTCGATGAAAATCGTCGAGGCCGGATCGAGACCGAAGCTCTTGGCGTGGGTATCATAAATCTCGACATTCGGCTTGATCAGCCCGATATCACCGGAAACCGTCACGCCGCGTGGCTTCTTGAGGAAGGGATAACGCTCCTGCGCCTCGCGAAAGGTGTCCGAGGCGAAATTGGTGAGCAAGGTGACGTCGCGTCCCTCAGCGATAAGCTGTTCTAGAATGGCGACGCTGTCGTCATAGGCATGCGGAACCATCTCGTGCCAGTATTTGCGGAAGCTGCGGATCTGTTCCTCGCGCTCCGGATGATCGGCGATCAGCAATGCCTCGGCATCGCTCCAGGTGCGGCCGCGATCCTGCTCGAGGTTCCATTCATGAGTGCAGACATTGGCGAAGAACCATTCGCGCTCGGCATGGTCCGGAATGATCCGGCTGTAGGGAAGGTTTGGATCATAGTGGATGAGAACCTTGCCAATATCGAAAACGATATGCCGTATTTCCGTCGTCATGAATGAATTCCTAATTTTTAGCCCAAACGCATTTTTGCGAACGCATTGGGAATAGCCTGCGCGATCGCTTTTTTCATGATTGTAGGCAGTGCTTGGTCTTCAAGATTTGTAACCGGCGCCCACCATCCGTCATGGTTGTCATTCTGAGAGACCGACTTCGCGCGCCAGATCGACAGCCGCAGTTCGAAATGCGTGAAGACATGCGTCACCGTGCCCGCCGGCTGCCAATTGGCCGGGAAGGGGGCTGCCTCGATGCCGGTCTCGCCATCGATGCGTGCCGTCCAGCCGGTGGTCGGAACCTCGGTCATGCCGCCCAGCAACCCGCTTTCGACACGCCGCCGCAGGAAGATCTCGCCCTCGTCATTGACGGCAACGAAAGCCGCACCCTGGCGCACCGGCTTTTCCTTCTTTGCCGCCTTGACCGGGAATTGCTCCGGATCATGCGTGGCGAGAGCCTGACACGCGCCGTTGAAGGGACAGAGCGAGCAGACCGGGCGCTTCGGCGTACAGATCGTCGCGCCAAGATCCATCATTGCCTGAGCAAAATCGCCCGGCCGGCCGGCAGGTGTCAGCAGGGCGACCTTCTGTTTCATCAGCGGCTTGGCGCCGGGCAAAGGCGCCGAAATCGCATAGAGGCGGGAAATGACGCGCTCGACATTGCCGTCCATCACGGCTGCCTGGCGATTGAACGCGATCGCGGCAACGGCAGCAGCCGTGTAGTCGCCGATGCCGGGCAGCGCGCGCAGGCCTTCCTCAGTATCTGGAAAACGGCCGCCATGATCGGCTGCCACCGCCTCGGCGCATTTCTTCAGATTGCGCGCGCGCGCGTAGTAGCCGAGCCCCGCCCAAGCCGCCATGACGTCTTCGTTCGCGGCGGCGGCGAGATCATCGACCGTCGGCCAGCGCTCCAGGAATTTGGCGAAATAGGATTTGACCGCCGGCACGGTCGTTTGCTGCAGCATCACTTCCGACAGCCACACGCGATAGGGATCGGGCTTGATGCCACGCGCGGCCATCGGCGGCGAGACCCGCCAGGGCAGGTCGCGATGGTGGCGGTCGTACCAGGCAAGCAGGCGTGCGGCCGTGGGGGATTCTAAAGTCGTGGTCATGATTTGCCGCGTCGAGGGGAAGTGCTCTATACTTGGCCAAGATGCGTCGGGCGATCAAGGTCCGCGATGTACAAAGCATGCACTGGAAGCCGATTGAGATGAGTTATCCCCGAAAAGGCGAGAAGCAGATTTCCGAGCTGACCAACGGCATCGTCGATCCGGTGCTGGCAAAGCGTGCCGGCATCAACACGACGCTGCTCGGCTGCTGGGACGAAATCGCCGGCGAGGACTTTGCCGACTGCACGCGGCCGGAAAAGATCGCATGGGCGAAGCGAACCGGCCCCGGCGTGGACGACCGCTATCAGCCCGGTGTGCTGACGATCGCCTGCGAGGGCGCGCGGGCACTCTTCCTGACCCATGCGCAAGGCGAACTCATCCAGCGCATCAACAGCTTCTTCGGCTTCTATGCCGTCAATCAGATCCGCATCGTGCAGAAGCCGGTATCGGTCGCCTCCAAGCGTTCCCGCACACCGCCGCCCTTGAAAGGCGAAGCGGCGCGGAAGCTGGCCGACATGATGGACGGCATCGAGGATGAGAAGATCAGGGCCGCCGTTCAGCGTTTGGGCACGGCCATGGTGTGGAAGCGGGGTAAGGCCTGATCCAGACTTGCTTTTGTTAATGACACTGTCATACTCAGGCGGAGTATTTGCAAGGGAACTGGATATGCGAAGCAGTAGGCCGATAACGGTTACACTGGGTAATCAGCAGCGCGGCGTCGATGCGAGACTGGAATCCGGAGCATACGATTCTGCCAGCGAAGTTCTGCGTGCTGCTTTGAGAGCATTGGACCGCGAAGAAGAAGTCATAAATCAAATCATGCGCGCAAAGATCCAGGAAGCGCTTGATGACCCACGGCCCGGCAGAGATGCCGACGAGGTTTTCGATAGAATTAAAAGAATACATGCTGAACGAATGAAAGCAGCTGGACGTGAATTATAGGATTGTTTTCAGCGCTCTTGCCGAAGACGATCTCGTAGGTATCTATGAATTCATAGCGAAAGATAACCCGAGCCGCGCATTGTCGTTTATCCAACGGCTCCAGCAGCAGTGCAAAACACTTGAGACGATGGCCGATCGAGGTCCTCAACGTGAGAATTTAGGGCCGGGTGTTCGGATATTGGTGTTTGAGCGGCGGGTTACCGCCGCTTACCATATCAAGAACGAGCAAGTCGTTATTCTGCGTCTCTTTTATGCTGGTCAGAATATCCCATCGACCTTGCTCGACGAGCACTGAACTCGCGTGCGTCTCTATCAATTCCGATGACAATTTTAGCTTTTTGTCTTTCCCAGGTCACAATTCTTTGAAGAAAGTTAGCCAACCGTGCCTTGTTAGCGGCAAGCTGCCGTTATATCGCATGAAACATTCGAAGACCTCTTTCAACGACGGGTGACTCTATGCCGATGTCCGACATGCTCTTGACCAAACGCCACCTGCTGGGCGGCTCTGCCGTTGCCGCCCTCTCCGTGGCGTTCTCCGCCTTTGCCGGCACCGCATCCGCCGCGACTGCCGAAGATGAAGTGCCGCCGTCCGACGGCAATGTCGACATGAACGAAGTGCTGAAGCCCGGCCCGCTGCCGGAGATTGCGCTCGGCAAGGAAGATGCGCCCGTCAAGATCGTCGAATACATGTCGCTGACCTGCCCGCACTGCGCGCATTTTGCCGTCACGACTTTCGACACGATCAAGCAGAAATACATCGATACCGGCAAGGTTCGCTTCATCATCCGCGAATTCCCGTTCGATCCGCGCGCTGCCGCCGCCTTCATGCTGGCGCGTTGCGCCCCGCAGGAACAATACATGCCGATGGTCGAAATGCTGTTCAAGCAGCAGATCGCCTGGGCCTCGCCCGACGTCGACGGCCGCGCCGCATTGCTCCAGATGTCGAAACTCGCTGGTTTTACTGAGGATAGCTTCACGAAATGCTTGACGAACCAGAAGCTTCTGGATGATGTCAACTCTGTACGGGAACGCGCAGCCAAGGATTTCGGCGTCAACGCCACGCCGACCTTCCTGATCAATGGCAAGCGCTATGCAGGGGACATGTCTATTGCTGCCATGTCGAAGCTTATCGACAGCCTGCTCTGATCCGCGCCTTTTTACATCACAGGCGGGCGGCTGGGGCCGCACGCCTGTTTTTTATGACCTCCCCCTCTGCGGAGGAGGTTGCGCGGACCGCGCGAATGAGGATGATTTCCGGGGTGAACGCTTGATCGTTCCACCTCCCACCTCCAGTCCGACCCGCCCTCTCAAGGGAAGGGTGGAGATCAGCCTATGAAATTCAACAGGCTGAGACTCGTCGGCTTCAAATCCTTCGTCGAACCGGCGGAATTCGTCATCGAGCGCGGCCTGACCGGCGTCGTCGGCCCGAACGGTTGCGGCAAGTCCAATCTTGTCGAAGCACTGCGCTGGGTGATGGGCGAGAATTCCTACAAGAACATGCGCGCCTCCGGCATGGACGACGTGATCTTCTCCGGATCCGGCAACCGTCCGGCCCGCAACACCGCCGAAGTCGGCCTCTATCTCGACAATAGCGACCGCACCGCGCCAGCCGCCTTCAACGATAGCGACGAAATTCAGGTCACGCGCCGCATCGAGCGCGAGCAGGGCTCCGTCTATCGCATCAACGGTAAGGAAGCGCGCGCCAAGGATGTGCAGCTGCTGTTTGCCGATGCTTCCACCGGCGCCCGCTCGCCTTCCATGGTCGGGCAGGGACGCATCGGCGAACTGATCCAGGCCAAGCCTCAGGCGAGACGCCAGCTTTTGGAAGAGGCCGCGGGCATTTCCGGCCTGCATTCGCGCCGGCATGAAGCCGAGCTGCGCCTGCGTGCCGCCGAAGGCAACCTCGAGCGGCTTGACGATGTGACGTCGCAGCTGGAAAGCCAGATCGAAAGCCTGAAGCGCCAGGCGCGCCAGGCCAACCGTTTCAAGATGCTCTCGGCCGATATCCGCGCTCGCGAGGCCATGTTACTGCATATCCGCTGGGTGCAGGCCAAGGAGGCCGAGGCCGAGGCTGATAGCGCGCTGAACCAGGCAACCGTGCTGGTCGCCGAAAAGGCGCAGATCCAGATGGAAGCGGCAAAGGCGCAGGGCATCGCCAGCTTCAAACTGCCGGAACTGCGCGACGAAGAGGCGAAGGCTGCGGCCGCTTTGCAGCGTCTGCAGATCGCCCGCTCGCAACTGGAGGAGGATGTCAACCGCATCCTGCGGCGGCGGGATGAATTGACCCGTCGCTTGGCACAGTTGGCGGAGGACATCAGCCGCGAACAGCGCCTTGTCGCCGATAACGCGTCCATCCTTGCCAAGCTGGACGCCGAAGAGGCTGATCTTGCTGACATCCTCGCCGATTCCGGCCGGCTCGCGGAAGAGACGCGTATCGCCTTCGAGGGAGCCGCTGCCAAGCTCGCCGACAGCGAGCGGGTTTTTACTGTTCTGACCGCAGAACGCGCCGAAGCCGCTGCCGCCCGCAATCAGCTTGAGCGCGCCATCCGCGATCTCGCCGATCGCAAGATGCGGCTCGAGCGGCAGGTCGACGAAGCAAACAACGAGCTTGCCGCCATCGACGAAAAGATGGCGGATCTGCCCGACCCAAGCGAAAAGCGCGACATGGTCGAGGCGGCTGAGAATGTCGTCGCCGATGCGGAGGGCGAAATCCAGCGTATCGAAGCGGTTCTCGCCAGGGCGCGCGAAACCGAGGCGCTGTCCCGCGGTCCGGTCGAGCAGGCGCGGGCGCGCCTGAATGCGCTGGAAACCGAAGCGCGCACCATTTCCAGGATGCTGGCGGCGGGTGATACCTCCGGTGCTTTTTCATCCGTGGCTGAAGAGCTGCGCGTTGACCGCGGCTTTGAGACAGCACTTGGCGCAGCGCTCGGGGATGATCTGGAGTCCTCGCTCGATTCCAAGGCGCCGGTCTATTGGTCCGACAATGGCAGCGGTGCCAACGACCCGGCCCTGCCGGAAGGTGCCGCGCCGCTGATTACCCATGTCGGCGCGCCGGCGGCATTGACGCGGCGCCTGCGTCAGATCGGCATTGTTTCGGTGGAAGATGCGCTGCGACTGATGCCCGAGCTGAAGCCGGGGCAGCGGCTGGTGACCAGGGACGGCGCCGTGTTCCGCTGGGATGGTCATGTAACCGGCGCCGATGCGCCGAGTGCGGCTGCCCTGCGGCTCGCCCAGAAGAACCGTCTTTCCGAGTTAGAGGCCGAAGCCGAGCTTGCGCGTGATGTGCTAGCCGAGGCCGAGGAGCGCCTTGCGGCAGCCGCCGATGCGATCCGGGCCGAAGAGGGCCGTCTCGCGACCGCCCGCGACGCCAGCCGCCTTGCCGCCCGGCATCTGGCCGAGGCGCGCGAAGCGCTTGCTGCAGCGGAGCGCGCGTCCGGCGATCTTATCCGCCGCCGCGATGTGATTGTCGAGGCCGTCAGCCGGCTGCGGGAGCAGCTGGAAGATGTGGCCGTGCAGGATGAGAATGCCCGCATCGAACTGGAAGATGCGCCGAATCTCGACGCTATCGATCTGAAGCTGCGCGACCAGCAGGCTGAAGTCGCGACGGATCGCGGCGTCCTGGCCGAAGCTCGGGCGCGCCACGAAGGCCTGAACCGCGAAAACGAGGCGCGGCAGCGCCGTCTTCTGGCGATCCGGCAGGAGCGCGATACCTGGCGCCAGCGCGCTGCCAGCGCCGAGGAGCACATTCAGACGCTGCGCGACCGTGAGGAGGAAGCGCGCGAGGAAGCGGCCGAACTCGATTTGGCACCCGATGAATTCGATGACAGGCGTCGCGCCTTGATGAATGAGCTTCAGAAGGCGGAGGAGGCTCGACGCCATGCTGCCGATCGTCTTGCCGAAGCGGAGGTCGTTCAGCGCGAGGCCGATCGTCATGCGACCACGGCCCTCTCCGAACTGGCGGAAAGCCGTGAGAAGCGCGGTCGTGTCGAGGAGCGGCTTGTGTCGGCGCGCGAGCGGCGGCAGGAAAGCGAATTGCGCATCCGCCAGTCCCTCAACGTCGAGCCGCATGAGGCCATGCGTCTGACCGGTCTCGCGGCATCGCAGAGCGTGCCTGACCTCCGCGAGGTGGAGCGCGAGCTGGAGCGCCTAAAGATCGAGCGCGAGCGTCTCGGTGCCGTCAATCTGCGCGCCGAGGAGGAGAGCAAGGAGCTGACGGAGCGGCTGCAGGCGCTGATCAAGGAGCGCGATGACGTCATCGACGCCATCCGGAAGCTGCGCGGCGCGATCCAGAGCCTCAATCGCGAGGGCCGCGAACGTCTGATCGCTGCCTTCGACGTCGTCAATGCGCAGTTCCAGCGCCTGTTCACCCATCTTTTCGGCGGCGGCACGGCGGAACTGCAGCTCATCGAGTCGGATGATCCGCTAGAGGCAGGCCTCGAAATCCTCGCCCGCCCGCCGGGCAAGAAGCCGCAGACCATGACGCTGCTTTCTGGCGGCGAGCAGGCACTGACGGCCATGGCGCTGATCTTTGCGGTGTTCCTTACCAATCCCGCGCCGATCTGCGTTCTGGACGAAGTCGATGCGCCGCTCGACGACCACAATGTCGAGCGTTACTGCAATCTGATGGACGAGATGGCTGCCTCCACAGAGACGCGCTTCGTGGTCATTACCCACAATCCGATCACCATGGCCCGCATGAACCGGCTCTTCGGTGTCACCATGGCGGAGCAGGGCGTCTCGCAGCTCGTCTCCGTGGATCTGCAGACCGCCGAACGGCTGCGCGAAATCGCTTGAGCGTCGTTCCACGTCTGGATTGCGAAAACTGTTCCCGTTTCGACAAGAAATTGCTGCGTCGGCTGCCGCGGTTCATGAAAGCGTGCTAGTTTCGTTTTTCGATCAACAACATGGGCGCTGATCCGCCCGGAAGGGAAGTATGTCTGGTTCGACTGGCGGTATTTTCGATTTCCTCGGAATACTTGCCGTATTACTGCTCGTCGCCGCCAACGGCTTTTTCGTTGCGGCGGAGTTTTCTCTGGTGTCCGTCCGCCGCAGTCGCGTGACGGAGCTTGTTGCCGAAGGGCGGATGAACGCCAAGGCGCTGCAAAAGGCGGTCGACAATCTCGATGCCAATCTCGCGGCCACGCAGCTCGGCATCACCATTTCGTCGCTGGCGCTTGGCTGGGTCGGTGAACCCGCTCTTGCTCATCTGCTCGAACCCCTGCTCGATTTTCTGCCTGGAACATGGGCCGCGGCCGGATCGCATGCGATCGCCGTCGCCATTTCCTTCATCATCATCACGGCGCTTCATATCGTGCTTGGTGAACTCGCGCCGAAGAGCCTGGCATTGCAGCGCAGCGAAGGCACGGCGCTTGGTGTCGTGCGCCCGCTCGGCCTGTTCCTCTTCCTGCTACGGCCGGCCATCAGCGTGCTGAATGGGCTCGGCAATCTCGTGCTTCGCCTCTTCGGGCTGCGTCCCGGCGCGGGCGAGGGTTCGCTGCATTCGCCGGCCGAAATCAAGCTTCTGATTGCCGAAAGCCAGGAAGCTGGCTTACTGGAGCAGGCTCAGCAGGATCTGGTCGAGCGCGTCTTCAATATCGGCGACCGCGACGTCTCCGATATCATGACGCCGCGGCTTGAGGTCGAGTGGATCGATGCCGAGGACCCGCCGGAGGAAATGCAGAAGACTATCCGCGAAAGCCGCTTCGAGCAGCTTCTCGTCGGCCGCGGCTCGATCGACGAGCCGATTGGCATGATCCTGAAGAAGGATTTGCTCGACCAGCTTCTGAACGGGGAACCGCTGAACCCCATGGCCGTCATCCGCCAGCCGCTGGTCGTTCATGAATCCACGGCCGTCTTTAAGGTGCTTGAAAACTTCAAGCGCGCGCCAGTCCGCCTCGCCATGGTGATCGACGAATATGGCAGCCTCGAAGGCATCGTCACACAGACGGACCTGCTGGAAGCGATTGCCGGCGACCTGCCCGATATGGACAACGACACGCCCGATGTCGTCGAGCGGGCCGACGGATCGCTGCTGATGGAAGGCATGATGCCCGTCTATGACGCCTTTGCACGGCTGGGGCTTCGCTTCAGCGAGGAGGAGGTCAATTTCCATACGCTCGCGGGCTTTGCACTCTATCAGCTCGGCCATCTGCCCGAGGTGGGCGAAAGCTTCTCCTTCGGCGACTGGCATTTCGAGATCGTCGATCTCGACGGCATGCGCATCGACAAGATTCTGGCCCGGCGCGAACCGCAAGCTTAGCCATCAAGTCGCTCTGGATGGACCCGGAGGCTCTCGATTTCGATCAATCGATTGAAATCGGGAGCATTCAGGTCATATTTATTGTGCAGTGCAACATTTTGCCGTATTTGTCGATTTTCATTTGTGTTGCAGTGAATTAAGTTCAACCGGAGGAGTTGGACGGAGACGATGACGAATTGGGTCTATACATTCGGCGACGGCAAGGCCGAGGGGGGCGCCGGCGATTTTGAACGGCTCGGCGGCAAGGGCGCGAATCTTGCGGAAATGTGCAATCTCGGCCTGCCGGTCCCGCCGGGCCTGACGATCGTCAGCGACGTCTGCACCTTCTATTACAAGAACGGCCGCAAGATTCCCGAAGAGCTGAAGCCGCAGGTCATGCGGGGTTTGCAGCGGATGCAGGCCATTACCGGACGCAGGTTCGGCGATACAGCGCGGCCGCTGCTGGTTTCCGTGCGTTCCGGCGGCCGTGCCTCGATGCCGGGCATGATGGATACCGTCCTCAATCTCGGCCTCAACGACGCCACGGTGCAAGCCCTCGGCCACGATGCCGGCGACGCTCGTTTTGCCTGGGACAGCTACCGCCGCTTCATCCAGATGTATGCCGATGTCGTCATGGGTCTCGACAACGAGGTTTTCGAAGAGATTCTGGAGGATGAAAAGGCGCGGTTCGGCCATGAGTTCGATACAGATCTCACCGCCGTCGAATGGCAGCACGTCGTCTCGATCTACAAGAGCGTCATCGAAGAAGAGTTGGGCGAAGCCTTTCCGCAGGAGCCGGAGGTTCAGCTCTGGGGCGCTGTCGGTGCAGTTTTTGCCAGCTGGATGAATGCGCGCGCCGTCACCTATCGCCAATTGCACAATATTCCCGAGGCATGGGGAACCGCCGTCAACATTCAGGCGATGGTGTTCGGCAATCTCGGCAATTCGTCCGCGACAGGCGTTGCTTTTACGCGCAATCCATCGACGGGGGAGAAGGAGCTTTACGGCGAATTCCTCGTCAATGCGCAGGGCGAAGATGTCGTTGCCGGCATCCGCACGCCGCAAAGCATCACGGAAGTCGCCCGCATCGCCTCCGGCTATGAAAAGCCGTCGATGGAAAAGCTGATGCCGGAAGCCTTTGCCGAGTTCCGCAGCATCTGCGCGCAGCTGGAGGCGCATTACCGCGACGTGCAGGATCTGGAGTTCACCATCGAGCGCGGCAAGCTCTGGATGCTGCAGACCCGCAATGCCAAGCGTACCACCAAGGCGGCGATGAAGATCGCCGTCGACATGGTCGACGAGGGGCTGATTACCGAGGATGAGGCGGTTTCCCGCATCGATCCGACGTCGCTGGATCAGCTTCTGCATCCGACGATCGATCCGCGCGTCCCTCGCGAGGTCATCGGCTCCGGTCTCCCAGCATCGCCGGGTGCGGCGACGGGCGAAATCGTGTTCACCGCGGAAGAGGCGATCGTTGCCGAGGAAGAAGGCCGCAAGGCTATTCTCGTACGGATCGAGACGAGCCCTGAAGATATTCATGGCATGCATGCCGCCGAGGCGATCCTGACCACCCGCGGCGGCATGACGAGCCACGCGGCCGTCGTTGCCCGCGGCATGGGCATTCCCTGCGTCGTCGGCGCCGGCACCATGCGCATCGACATTCGCAATGAAAAGCTGATCGGCATCGGCGTCACCTTGAAGAAGGGCGACATCGTCACGATAGACGGATCTACCGGCCAGGTGCTGAAGGGCGAAGTGCCCATGATCCAGCCGGAGCTTTCGGGCGATTTCGGGCGCATCATGGCCTGGGCAGACCGCTCGCGCCGCATGACGGTGCGCACCAATGCCGACACGCCTGCCGATGCGCGGGCTGCTCGCTCTTTCGGCGCCGAGGGCATCGGCCTTTGCCGCACCGAGCACATGTTCTTCGAAGGCGACCGTATCCATGTGATGCGCGAGATGATCCTTGCGGAGGACGAAGCGGGGCGCCGTGCCGCCCTTGCCAAACTCATGCCAATGCAGCGGCTCGATTTCACCGGCCTGTTCACCATCATGCATGGCCTGCCGGTGACGATCCGCCTGCTCGATCCGCCGCTGCACGAATTCCTGCCGAAGACGGATGAGGAGATTGCCGAAGTGGCCGGGATCATGGGCATGGAGCCGGCTGCGCTGCGCCAGCGGGTCGATGCGCTGCACGAGTTCAATCCCATGCTCGGCCATCGCGGCTGTCGCCTGGCGATTTCCTATCCGGAGATCGTCGAAATGCAGGCACGCGCGATTTTCGAGGCCGCGGTTCTCGCTGCGCGCGAAACAGGCGCGGCGGTCGTGCCGGAAATCATGGTGCCGCTGGTCGGCCTGCGCTCGGAGCTGGATTACGTCAAGGCCCGCATCGACGAGGTGGCGCGCGCCGTGATGACCGAAGCGAAGATGAAGATCGACTATCTCGTCGGCACGATGATCGAGCTGCCGCGCGCGGCCTTGCGCGCCCACATCATCGCTGAGGCTGCTGAGTTTTTCTCCTTCGGCACGAACGACCTGACCCAGACGACATTCGGCATGTCACGCGACGATGCCGCCGCCTTCATTCCGACCTATCAGCGCAAGGGCATCATCGAGCATGACCCCTTTATTTCGCTCGATTTCGATGGGGTCGGTGAACTCATCCGTATCGCGTCGGAGCGTGGCCGCCGCACGCGCAACGACATGAAGCTCGGCATCTGCGGCGAGCATGGCGGCGACCCCGCCTCGATTCACTTTTGCGAGGATATCGGGCTGGACTACGTGTCCTGTTCGCCGTTCCGTGTGCCGATAGCGCGGCTTGCGGCGGCGCAGGCGGCGATCAAAGGGCGGGCTTGATTTTCCAAATCTGGATGTTCGTGGATCAGTGGCGCCAGTAGCCGCGATGATAGTAATATCCAGGACCGCCAACGACGATGGTTGGACCCCAGAAGAAATCATCGTTGCTTTCCATGAAAGCTCGCTGATCCGCGCGTCGGCTAAGATCCTGATTCATCAGGCAATTGGCAAAATTCTGACTGCCTGGCTTGAAGCCATAGCCACTGCATCTGGACTCGTCGGCTGCTCGAATTTGCTCGGCCGTCTGGCAGGAGGAAAGCGCAAGCATGATGGCGAGGAGAGATAGTACGGAAGCTGCGATACGCATGACATGCTATCCTGAATGCGGATTTACAGGCAAAAACTATAGCGCCGCGCGTGGTGGCGCGAAAGGCGTATTCCGCCGCAGGCAGGGTTGCTTACGCCGCTTCCCTCGGCTTTGCCGGCATCCGCTGCAAGAGATCGACGAAGGCATCGGCGAAGCGCAGCAGGTGCTCGGTCTCCCCGTCGGGTTGCAGGAGGCGGATTTCCGCGCCATCTTCGTCCAGCGCGGCAAAGAGGGTGCGCATCGTCGCGTCTCCTTCCGGAATTCGCAGCACCGCCAATCTGCGGCAATCCGGTATCAGCCCTTCAGCCGGCAGATCGAACAGGAAATCGCCCTGTACGGCCGAAGCTGCCTTGCGCACGGCTTCGCAGAAGCCGGGCTCGCCACCGGAAAAACCCTCGAGCGAAAGCTCCAGTTCCAGCAGTTCCAGCGGCAGAAACGGGTCGCTCGCGTCGGCTCCGGTAATCGTTGCTCCCGGCAGCGACTGGGCCGCGACGTCTTGAGAAAGCATCGGTTCCATCTCATCAAGTCCTTTCACAGCCTCGATAAAACGCTAAAGAATGGCCTTTTTTAGGAATTTAAGCAAGTGCTCACGTTTTTGGTCTAGGCGTTACTGGTTTGAGCTTCGACAAAACATTGGACGACGATGCCGTGACATTCGATTTATTTTCGGCATTTCTTGATCTAAACATAAGTCGCTTTCCGGGATTCGGTGCATCCGGCTTCCGATCCGACGCGCCGACGAGCCCTTGATGACCATTCGTTTCGACCGTCCTGTTTCACATGCCGCCCGTGCCGCGCGTTTGATCGCTTCATTTGCATTGGTGCTCTGTGGCGTGACGCTGATCGGCCACCGTTTTGCGCCGCTGGAAACGCCTTATTTCGTCCTGCTGCTACTGATTTCTGCCGGCTGCGCGATCCTGGCGGTGCTACTGGCGCTGGTCGGTTTGGCCCAACTATGGCAGAGCGCTGCCATTGGCGGCGTCTCCGCCGTCAAGGCGGTTGTCTATGCCGCTCTGCCGCTCGCCATTCTAGGCCTCGGCACCGAGCGCTACTGGACGCGCCCGCATATCTACGAGATTTCGACCGACCTCAACGATCCGCCTGACTGGCTGGCGACCCCGGATACGCGGCAACTGTGGCTGCCGCCGCGCCATCTAGTGACGCAGCAGGAACGCGAGGCGCAGTTCGAGGCCTATCCCGCCTTGATCAGCCGTCGTTACGAGGGTGCGTCCGACCGCGTGTTGGAAGCGGTGCGCAAGGTCGCGCATGATCGCCACATCACCATCATCAAGGCTGAAGGCGCCGATGTCGCGGATCCGAACGGCAACGTGAAGCCGAAACGCCGTACACGCCCGCAGACCGCCAATCCGGCGCAGGACGGCAGCGCCGCCGGTGATGTGCCCGCCATTGTTCCCGTGCCGACCCCGCGTCCCTTCCGCGATGGAGTTGCGGAACTCATCCGCCAGAATACCGACGTCATCCTGCAGGGTGAAACGCGAACCCGCATTTTCGGCCTGCCATGCGATATATTGATCCGCATTCGCGAGGAGGCGGAAACGACGCTCGTCGATATTCGCGTCGCCTCCCGCTACGGCCAGGATGATCTCGGCGTCAGCGCCGATCTGGCCGATGACTATTTAAAGGCACTGGATGCGGAACTGCTCGGCATTGCCGGAAGCTGAGTTTCCCAATCTCTCCTTCTCCCCTCGGGCAGAAGGTGGCCCGAAGGGTCGGATGAGGGGGCTTGCCGCTTTGGATGCGGGAATTTCGTGCTCTTGACACCTCCTCACCCTGCCCTCTCCCCGAGGGGAGAGGGGGAACCGTGCCCGCCATCAAACTTCTGAAATCGCCGATAATCACCCGTCTCAGCTCACACAGGACGATAGGCGCCCAGGAGCGCCGGCGGTCCATCGGTTTCCACCTGACCCTTCTCGACCAGGTCTTCCAGATGTGCCAGCACCGAAAGGGCGGCTGCGCCATGCAGGCGCGGGTCCGTATCGCGATAGATGGCTTTCACCATGTCCGGGATCAGCCGGTCACCGGCTTTGATGCGCTCCAGCACGGCGCGCTCGCGCATGCGGCGGTGGGTTCTGAGGCCGCGCATGAAGGAGGCTGGCTCCTTTACCGGACCGCCGTGACCGGGCAGAAACAACCGGTCGTCGCGGGCAAGAAGACGTTCCAGCGAGGTCATATAGTCCGCCATCGAACCATCCGGCGGCGCGACGATCGAGGTCGCCCAGGCCATAACATGGTCGGCCGAAAAGACGATGCCGGTGCCGTCGAGTGCGAAGCAGGCGTGGTTGGCCGTATGGCCCGGCGTCAGCAGCGCCGTCAGCTGCCAGCCGTCTCCGGCGACGCTTTGACCATCGGCAAGCACGATGTCAGGCCGAAACTCCGTGTCGGAGCTTTCGGCAAAAGGATTAACCTCGCCCTGATGGAGCGGGCGCGCAGCACGGTGCGGCCCTTCGCCGACGGTCAGCGCCCCCGTTGCCTCCTTCAATCGCTTGGCCAGCGGCGAGTGATCGCGATGGGTGTGGCTGACGAAGATATGCGTGACCTCGCGCCCCTTCAGCGCCGCCATCAGGGCAGCGAAATGCTCGTCATTCTCCGGACCGGGATCGATGACGGCGACGGAAGGGCCGCCGACGATGTAGCTGTTGGTGCCGTGGAACGTGAAGGCGCTGGGATTGTTGACCGTCATCCGCTCGATACCGGGCGCAATGGGAACGGCCCGGCCATAGGCGGGTTCGAAGGCGAGGTCGAAGTCAGGCGTACTCATGATTGTTTGTATTCGATTTCGATAAAGGACATCGGCTCGGTGCCGGCATTGACGACATTGTGCTCGGCGCCTGCCTCACGCCGATAGGCGGCACCCTTGGCGATATCGACCCGCCTGTCGCCGCCCGGCTCCTCCAGAAGAAACTGGCAATCGGTCATCGGCACCACGACATAGCCGAGGCCATGGACATGATGCCCGGTATCGGCACCCGGCTCGAAATCCCAGCGCGTGATGCGGCAAACCGCGTCATCGAGAAGCACGGTAGGCACAGCCGAAAGGCGGGCGCGAAACTGGCTCATCAAGCCTCCTTATTTCGAATGCAGTGCAACAAGACCTATCATAGCCGCCTGGAAAGCACACAGAAATATGCGTCCGTGCATCACTTAGTCATTGTAGCGCGATGCGACCTTTGCTAATCAGACGCCGGTTTGGCTGGCATGACAGCCATTTCCCATGTTGGGGCGTCGCCAAGCGGTAAGGCACCGGTTTTTGGTACCGGCATTCCCAGGTTCGAATCCTGGCGCCCCAGCCACATCCTATCCTCTTTGTACTGAGACAGTGGTCGCTAGGTGCGCGACTCCAAACGCAACGGGCGACCTTTCAGGCCGCCCGCTTATATTGTCTCGGGATGAAGCTTTTGGCTTCAGTCCGCTTGGTCAGCTTTTGCAGTCTTTTCCGGCGGCGCCAGGAGCTCGGCGCAATAGGACGAACCGCTGACACCCGGCTGGTCGCCGAGAATCTTGACCGAGCGGATTTCGTAGCTCTGGTTGGTGACGATGTCGGCCTTGCAGCTGAGGGAGCGCTTGCCGGCTTTCTTGCCTTCCTTGTTGACGACGGTGACGTTCTTGTAGCCGCCACGCCAAGTGTAGACGCGATTGCCGCCTTCGTCGCGATCGGAGAGCGGCGGTCCGTAAGCCGCGAAGAAGCGGCCTGCAGACTGGCCCTGCCAGCGATCCTGAACGGGGTTCTTCGCAAGCAGCGGCAGGGCTGCTGTCGTTGTTGTCGTCGTGGTGCTGCAACCGGCCAGCGCCAGCAACAGTCCAGCCGCGGTGATCATGCGGATATTCATCGTGTCGTCCTTGAGCTTCTGTCACGCAAAGGTCGCGGAAAAGCCGCGCTGTCCCACGACATTTCCACCTGTCCCGCTTAGGGCTTTAGCGCCAAAGCCGGCAAAAGAAAATTCCTATCATTGTGTACAAACGGGATTTTACTTGATCTGTTGCGTCTTTTGCACGCCGGCATTTTCGGCCGTTGTTTCCTGCCACTTTTCTAGGCAGATGCGGGTGTAATTTTTTCGTCAAAAATCAAAAGGTTTTTGAGATTGGTGCTTGTGCATCAAAAATGGCTGGTCTATAGAAGCGCCGCTGGTCACGGAGTGTAGCGCAGTCTGGTAGCGCACCACGTTCGGGACGTGGGGGTCGAGTGTTCGAATCACTCCACTCCGACCAGCTTAAAATACTGATCCTGTTCCCGAAAAATCCCCCGTTTAAGAATACTGTCTGGCTGGCTTGCGCAAGGCCGGAGTGGTTCCGCCAATATCGTCGCGGCATTTCTATTACGCCGTCCCGCTCCCCGCTGCGGGCCGTATGGAGTTTTGCTACAATTCTTCTGGTGCCCGTCGGCCGTTTCCCCACTCCATCGGCTCACATCCAAACCACGTCTTAGATATGCTTTTGCAAAACCGGCTCTTTTTGTCGCCCGAAGCACCATGTACAAGGAAGAGGGACGTGCATCCGACTCAGGGCGAGAGTTCGGCTGGCAGGTGTTGGAGCGGAGTAACGGAATGGATCTTGTGGACGGGGTGGCCAGATTGGTTGGGGAGACGATCATGGGGTGGCGCCGGCGTAACGATGCTTTGCGCGGTGATGCTGTCGGGAAGAGATCGGGAATCGCAACCTTCTTTGGGGTGCTGGCGTTGAGCGCCGCATTTCTTCTGGGTTCCGGCGGTACTGCCCTGCGCGCCGGCGATTGCGGCAATGTCGCCGGGCCGGGACTGGATTGGAGTGGCTGCAGCAAGGCCAATATCATGCTGCAGAGCAGCGACCTGAAAGGCGCCAATCTGGCCGGCGCGCATTTCGACAGCACTGATCTCAGCGACACCAACCTGACCTCGGCCAATCTCGAAAAGGCTACCCTCGTGCGTGCCTGGCTGAAGAATGCCAAGGCCGATGGCGCCAACTTCGCCAAGATCGAGGCATACCGCTCCGATTTCAGCAACGCTACCGCTAACGGCGCGTCCTTTGCCAATGCCGAATTGCAGCGGGCCGAATTTGCCGGCGCACAGCTGAAGAACGCTGATTTTCAGAAAGCGGAGCTCGGCCGCGCCGATTTCGACAAGGCCGTACTGACGGGGGCGAATTTCTCCTTCGCCAATCTCTCGCGCGCGACCTTGAACGGTGCGGTGATGGACGGATCGACCTCCTTCAGCGGCGCCTTCATGTATCTGACGCGCATCGAGGGTCTCGATCTGTCGAACGCAAGCGGTCTGCAGCAGGCCCAGATCAATCTGGCTTGCGGGGACAATACGACCATATTGCCGTCTTGGCTGAAGGCGCCGTCCAGCTGGCCTTGCCCTCCCGACGATAAGGACTGATAGTCTCTCCAGGACGGAACTTTGAAAGACCAAGTCAATGTTTGCAGAAAAAGCGGTCCAGCACGACAGCAAATCCGAATTCTATCGAGAACTTGCGGATCAGCTGAAGGCCTTGCTTGACGGTGAGCACGATTGGATTGCTAACGCGGCCAATACTTCTGCATTGATCTACCAGATGCTGCCGGACCTCAATTGGGCGGGCTTCTATTTCCTTCAGCGGGAAGACGAGCTTGTGCTGGGGCCGTTCCAGGGCAAGCCAGCCTGCGTCCGCATTGCCGTCGGTCGCGGCGTCTGCGGTACGGCGGTCGAAAGGGCGCAGTCGATCCTCGTCGAGGACGTGCATGCCTTTCCCGGTCACATTGCCTGCGATGCGGCCTCGCGCTCGGAGCTGGTCGTGCCTCTCCTTCGCAATGGAAAGGTCTTCGGCGTCATCGATCTCGACAGCCCGCTTCCCGGCCGCTTTGATGGTGACGATCAGGCCGGCATCGAGGCGCTTGCCGCGATTTATGCTGCCTCAAGCGAAGCGAATAGGTAAAGCGCGGGAAGGGTGAGGCGTCACGCCGTCGTGATCGATATGGCAAATAGATCATGCGATGCCTATATTGGCTCTGCAACCACTCCCTTAGCGCTGATCGAGCTTATTCCGGCCTTCTCCAGTCCTCATTGAGGGCGTCAGGCCAAGCTCGGAAGGCGTGCTAAGGGGCAAGGAGAACAACAATGGGCAAATACAGCAAGACGGCAGAGGCCATCGCCAAGCTTACCCCTGAGCAGTATCGCGTGACGCAGCAGAGCGGCACGGAACGTCCTGGCTCCGGTGAATATCTCTACAACAAGCAGCCGGGCATTTACGTTGACATCGTCTCGGGCGAGCCGCTTTTTGCCTCGGCCGACAAGTTCGATTCCGGCTGCGGCTGGCCGAGCTTTACCAAACCGATCGAACCCGCCAATGTCAGCGAATTGACCGACAAGTCGCATGGCATGATCCGCGTCGAAGTACGCTCGGCCAATGGCGATAGCCACCTGGGCCATGTTTTCCCGGATGGGCCGATCGATCGCGGCGGCCTGCGCTATTGCATCAATTCCGCCTCGCTCCGCTTCGTGCCGCGTGACCGCATGGAGGCAGAGGGCTATGGTGCCTATATCGATCAAGTGGAGGATGTAAGATGACAACGGAACGTGCAGTTCTCGCCGGCGGTTGCTTCTGGGGTATGCAGGATCTCATCCGCCGTTACAATGGCGTCATCTCGACGCGCGTCGGCTACAGCGGCGGCGATGTCCGCAACGCCACCTATCGCAACCATGGCACCCATGCCGAGGCGATCGAGATCATTTTCGATCCGCAGAAGATCAGCTATCGCGATCTGCTGGAGTTCTTCTTCCAGATCCATGATCCCTCCACGCGCAACCGCCAGGGCAACGATGTCGGCTTGAGTTACCGCTCGGCGATCTTCTACACCAGCGAAGAGCAGAAGCATGTTGCGCTGGATACTATCGCTGATGTCGACGCTTCCGGCCTGTGGCCTGGCAAGGTCGTCACCGAGGTCGCACCAGTCGGCGACTTTTGGCAGGCAGAGCCGGAGCACCAGGATTATCTGGAGCGCTATCCGAACGGCTATACCTGCCATTTTGTCCGGCCTGGCTGGAAACTGCCACGCCGGCAGGCCGACGCAGCACAGCGCGCGGCCTCATGATGAAAGGATCGGCCGGTACTGACCGGCTGAACCTCTATCTCGGCACATGGGAGGTGAAGCGGCGAATCCTCGATCGCTTCAACTGCTCAGTGCTCACATTCGAAGGGCAGGCGTTTGTCACGCCTGTCCAGTTCGAGGAGCACGGTGAGACGCGAAGCGATCACGCAACACTGAGAAGTAGCCGCACCTATCGGCTCGATGACGCGTACGACCATCTCGTCGTGCGCTTCCCCAATCTTTCGGAATTCATTCGCATCGGAGACAGTGCCTCTCAGCGCGTCACCCATCATTGCGGTCCCGATCTCTATCGGGGCCATCTGTTCTTTCGCTCGCCGGATGCTTGGGCGGAGGTGTGGCATGTGCGCGGGCCTAGAAAAAACTATCTGAGCCTCGCGCACTACCGGCGCGTTTAACCTGAACCTGTCTCCCGAATGAGAGACGGCGTTAGCGTGCCTGGCGCCGTGCTCGAACGGCCTTTGCCAGGTCTTCCAGCGTACGAACCGAGGTCGGCCAGTCGATACAGCCATCGGTGATACTCTGGCCATAGACCAGCGGCTTGCCCGGCACGAGATCCTGGCGGCCGGCCACCAGATTGCTCTCCATCATCATGCCCTTGATCCGCCGGTCGCCGGCTGCAACCTGCTCGGCGACTGACGTGACGACGAGCGGCTGGTTTTCCGGATTCTTGCTGCTGTTGGCATGGCTGGCATCGATGATGATGCGCGGCTCGAGCCCGACCTTGAGGGATTGTTCCGCCGTTGCCTGCACGCTTGCGGCATCATAATTGGGCTCTTTGCCGCCGCGCAAGATGATATGGCAGTCCTCATTGCCGCGGGTCGAGGCGATCGCAGCAAGACCTTCCTTGGTCACGGCGGGGAAGTGATGCGGCTGTGATGCCGCGACGATCGCGTCGAGCGCGATGCGCACATCGCCATTCGTGCCATTCTTGAAACCGACGGGGCAGGAGAGGCCGGATGCCAGCTGACGATGCACCTGGCTCTCCGTTGTCCTCGCGCCGATCGCCCCCCAGCTCACCAGATCGGAAATATATTGCGGCGTGATCGTATCGAGATATTCGCAGCCTGCCGGCAAGCCGATCTCGTTGACATCGAACAGCAGCTTGCGGGCAATGCGCAGACCTTCTTCGATGCGATAGCTGCCGTCGAGATGCGGGTCGTTGATCAGGCCCTTCCAGCCCACCGTCGTGCGCGGTTTCTCGAAATAGACGCGCATGATGATTTCGAGATCGTCGGCGAAGCGATCCCGCTGTTCTTTCAGTCGCGCCGCGTAATCGAGCGCTGCGGCCGGATCGTGGATGGAGCAGGGGCCGATGACGACGATCAGCCGGTCGTCTTCATCACGCAGAATGTTGTGAACGGCGTTGCGCGCGCCGGTAACGGTCGCCGTCACGGCTTCGTCGCGAGGGATTTCGTCAATGATCCGAGAGGGCGGCGTCAGCGCCGTGATCTCGACAATGCGCAAGTCGTCGGTGGAATTCAACACGGTATCGGTTCCTTTTGGGGTCATACCGTGGCGACAAAAAAGCCGCCAGGTAGACTAGCGGCTGGTTCGGGTCTTTTGCTGTCGTGTCTCTTCTAACTACGCACAGGCCCGCCTCCGCTGAGAGCAGCGGTACGAATAAAATCGCGAGGCATATGCGAAGGTCAAAGACATGGGTCGTCTCTACGATAAAAAATGCCTGATGTCGATGAGGGAGAATGAGAATTGAGAGGGCAGCGTCAAGACGCCTTCATTCGGGAACGAAATGCCCATCTGCCCGCTCCCGCTCCCTTCGCGCTGAAGCCCCCGGTAAGCTAATCCCTAGCCTGCCCGAGAGAAATAACGAACCCCTGGCTCGGAAGGACCGGCCCCACTTCGCTGGAAGTAAGGCCGATCCCCATCCGATCAGGGGTCAAGTCAGATCAGATCTCGTAAACGAGCTATTAGAAGCTGCGCTGGAAGCGAAGAACGCCAGCCCACTGGTCCTGATTGATGGAGTCCCAGTTGGTGTAGGAAACTTCCGGCGTGATCTGGAGGTTCTTGACCGGGTTCCACTTGACGTTTGCCGTCGCTGCGAAGATCTTCGAGTCGGTGTAGGCAACCTGAGCGTTAGCCTGCAGCTTTTCGTTGATCGGAACGGTGACGCCGCCCCAAACAGCCCAGTCGCCCCAGCCGATATTCTTGGCAGGGCCGGCACCGTTGGCGTTTGCGTACTTGTTCAGCTTGTCGCCATCGGTGTTCCAGCCGCCCATCAAGAAGGCCTTGAAGACGCCGAAGTCGGCATCGACGCGAGCCTTGATGGCGCCTTCTTCGACGATCGAGTCGTAACCGCCGACGATCTTGAAGCCGAAGTTGCCAGCCTTGTAACCAGCACCGGCAACAACGTCAGGGATGTAGTGGTTGGTGCTGTCTTCGCCGTTGACGCCCTTAGCGCCCGAACCGGAATTGCTGTCTTCAACCGAGACCACAGCCGTGAAGCCGTTGCCGGCGTCGTAGTTGTAGGTCAACTGGTTGAGTTCGTACGGGCCGTCATTGACCACGTCGTCGTTGATGACGCCGCCAGCGTAACCGATGTACGAGTTGTACTGGGAGTCAGCCTTACCGACGAGGAAACCGCCGAGGCTGATGTTTGCGAACAGCAGCTTCGTGGTGGTCGCGCCGCCATCCTGCCAGTCGAAGCGGATGACCGTGTTGGTCTTCAGCGGACCGTATTCAGTGTCGGTTGCCGTGTCGAGGCTCAGATGAGCACGCGTGTGCCACAGCGTACCGTTATGGCTGTCCGGGTTGTAGGCATCGTACCACTTGCCTTCGGTACGGACATAACCGCCGATCTTGAGGCAGGTTTCCGAGCCCGGGATGAAGAAGTAGCCAGCGCCATATGCGTCGCAGATGCGGACGTATTCGAGCGGTTCCGGCTCGGCAGCAACGATAGCGTCGGCTGCGTGAGCGCCAGAAACTGCTGCCAGGGCAGCAGCGGAGCCGAGAAGAAGGCTCTTGATGTTCATAAAAACTCCAATCCAATATAGATTGGGCATAGGCTATCGCGCTGAAAATCGACGTGCCCTTACCCTATCCCTGTTTAAAACCCCGACTCGGGAGAAACGGGCCCCACCCGCTTCTGGTCGCTATTAAAAGCGATTTCCTGCAAAGTTATATGATATATTTTTCTCGGGATGACTTTTTCGTGAAATTTAAGTTTCAGTTGCAAGAAAGCAACATTCAAGCACAAACATAATAAGAGCAGCATAATATTGGCTGCGTAATAGTCACTTCGAGGTACGATAGAAGGCTGCGTCCTCTTCGAATATTATTTTATGATAACATTATTTGATAATATTGCCGGCGTCCGGATATTCGAGCGCAATTGTCAATTTGACCGCCGGAGCATTACCGCCACGAAGGCATATGCTCGCGATTGATATTGCGTTTCCCGTGCCGGTAGTATCAGGCGGGTCGCTTCGAAGCTGAGGTAAGGATCTTGCTCAGCATTGAGCCGATCATGATGCCCCAAAGCCCGCTGGTCATGCCAACGATAATGTCTAGCGTCGAACCAAAATTCCCGTTCGCCAGGAGATGCGAAACGGAAAGCGCCAGTACGCTACCGATCATCAAAAGGCAGGTGAAAGAGGGGGATTGCGGATAAGCGAGGCGCGCAAGCATGCCTGCGACACAGAGTGCGGCGGCGCGAAAAATGTCGAACGGATTGCCGAATGCGGCCTGCCAATTGAGATGTGCGAGCGTCACGCCGACGAGCGCCGCTATATAGGTCCAGGCAATAATCTTCAAAAACCGGTCTGATATCATGGGGATATGATATAGCAGCGGTGGATATAAACGCCAGCCTGACACTGCTTTGTAGAGCGTTCGCGCATGGATCCGACGCGCACATTTTATGTGGCCTCGAAACATTCTGTTGCAGCGTGGCAGGTTTTTCGGCCTTCGATCGGCCTTCTTGTTATGCCGGGTTGGGGCGGACTGACCGAGTAATTTTCCGGTCAGCCGCCAACATTGCTTAGGCGTTCGATACGCGCATCGTATCCTCTTCCTCTCCCGGTTGTTCGGCATCTTCTGTGACGGCGCTTGCTGACGATCGGCCGAGGAAGGAAAAGACGACGGCTGCCGTCAGTACAGTGATGCCGGTCAGTAGCCAGAGCAGTGTGCTGAAGGCGTCGCCATAGCTCTGGATAAGAGCATCGTGACCGATCGCGGGCACATTCGATGCTGCGGCGGCCAGATTGCCGGTTACGAGCTGCTGTGCAGCCATAGCGGCGTGCTCACCGAGCTCCGACTGGATGAAGGCAGAGAGAACGGCGCTGACGATTGCAAGCGCGACCCCTTCGCCGGCGACGCGGGTAGTGCTGAAGATGCCGGTTGCCATGCCGGCTCGCTCCTTGGGAACAACGCTGACGGCGAGCCCATCCATCAAGCCCCAGGGCAGGCTGATGCCGACGCCGATCGTCAGCAGCGGGCCGATGAGGACAAACGGAGCCGAGCCTGCTGCAAAATGGCTGAGCCAGAAAAGGCCTGCCGCCGAGATGATGAGGCCGGTGCCGCAGATCGTTGCGGGGCTGAACCAGCGGGTGAGAAGTCCTGCAACGATCGGCAGGATGAGCAGCGGTGCCGACAGCGCGACCATCATCCGCCCGGCGGCGATCTCGCTCATGCCTTCGATGCCGACGAACCGCACGGGCAGCAGGATCAGCAAAACGACGAAGGCATAGGCGGGCGCTGCCGCCAGAAGCTGTACGCCGACGAAGCGCGGATAGCGAAAGAGGCTGAGATCCAGCATGGGCCGTTTCACGACGCGCTCGACGATGCCGAAAGCAAGGAAGAACAATGCTGCGCCGGCCAGCAGGGCGAGGACGAGCGGATCGCTCCAGCCGGTTTCCGGCGCGCGCAGCACGCCATAGGTGAAGAGCGTCAAGGCAAGCGTGAAGCTCAGTGCGCCCGGCCAATCCAGCCTCGCCGCGTCGGGATCTTTGGATTCGCGCAGGAAGCAGGCGCCGAGGCCAAGTGCGAACAACGCCAGGGCGACCACGAGAATGAAGATGGACGGCCAGCCGAAGGCATCGATCATCAAGCCGGACGCGATTGGCCCGAAGGCGAGACCGACGCCGAAGCTGGAGCCGACGATGCTGAAAGCACGCATCCGCGCCGTGGCGTCGAACTCCTGCGCCAGCGAGGCCATGCCGCCGGAAAAAGCGGCGGCTGCGCCAAGGCCCTGCAGTGCCCGCAATATGTCGAACCAGACGATGTTGCCGGCTAGCGCCAAGCCGGCTGAGAAGAGCGCGAAGCAGCCGACGCCAGCCAGGAAGATACGCCGTCGGCCAAAGCTGTCTGCCAGCGCGCCGGATGCCATCAGGCAGCTGCCGAAGGTCAGCATAAAGGCGTTGGTGACCCAATTGAGTGCGATCGGGCTGCCGCCGAGCGTGCGGCTGATGGCCGGTAAGGCAACAGCGGGGCCGGTGAATGTCAGCGGCATCGCCGCTGCAGCGCAGCAGACGGCGACAAGGACGAAGAATTTCTCGGTCGGACTTGCGACCTTTGTCTGGGGAGAAGTCATCGGATTACCGTGAGGTTTGAGCAAAGGGGAAGTGGCGGGCAATCCTGGGAGTGGTGCTGGCCAAAGGCCGGTGCCCGCGCGCTTCAAATGACTCAGGCAGGATATATTTGCTGTAATCGGATGATAATTGCGCTAGTTTTCCATATATACCGGAATAAAACTCTCGAATGGAATGCGCGCATGGATCGTTTGAGCGGCCTGACGGCCTTTGTTCGCACTGCGGATCTCGGCAGCTTTGCCGCTGCTGGACGCGTGCTCGGCCTTTCGGCATCCGCCGTCGGCAAGGCGGTTAGCAATCTGGAGCATCAGCTTGGCGTCCGGCTGCTGCAGCGTTCCACACGCAGCATCCGGCTGACGGAGGAGGGGCGTCTCTTTCACGAACGCTGCCGGCGGGTGCTCGACGATCTCGAGGATGCGCAGGCCTCGCTTGCGCAGGCGGTTGCCGTGCCACGCGGGCGTTTGCGCGTCAGTGTGCCGATCGTCAGCTATCACTTCCTCTTGCCCGTCGTGCCGGAATTCGTGGCCCGTTATCCCGAGGTTGAGCTCGACATCGATTTCAACGACCGTATCGTCGATATGATCGAGGAGGGGGTTGATGTTGCGATCCGCAGCGGCGACCTGCCGGATTCCCGGCTGATATCGCGCACCTTGCGTCCGTTTCAGATGTTGCTCTGCGCCGCGCCCAGCTATCTCGAACGCTTCGGTATTCCCGGTTGCCCGCGTGATCTCAACGAGCATCTGGCTGTCAGGTTTCGCTTTCCCAACAGCGGCAAGCTGCAGGATTGGCCGCTGACGATGCCCGAAGGCGAGCCGGATCTGCGCATGCGAACGGCCTTCTCCTGCAACAATATGGAGGCGGTGCGCGGCGCGACCGTTGCCGGCCTCGGCATCGGCTGCATGCCGGATTTCCTCGTGCGCAGTACGCTTGCGGAAGGAAAGCTCAGAACCGTTCTCGATGATTTTATCGACGAACCCGGCCACTTCCATCTGCTTTGGCCGTCCAATCGCCATATGTCGCCCAAGGTTCGGGTTTTTGTCGATTTTCTGAGCGAGCGGTTGTTTGCAAAGAGCTGTGATGTTTTGCCGGCGACGACCGCTGCCTGAGACACAGATCATCGTATCGGCTTGAGGTCCGCTTGCCTGCCAAGCGAGATAATTTCAGAATTGCTCGGGAGGCAGTTGTCGCGGGAGCTGGAGTTTGCGACGGTGTTTGCTCATATGCAGACTTGCCGCACGATCGGTCTGCAATCGCTAACTTTGGAAATCACGATGAGCCACTTCTGGAGCCCTATTGTTCATTCCTTGATCCCCTATGTCGCCGGCGAGCAGCCGGCCACGGGCGGAATAATCAAGCTCAACACCAATGAGAGCCCTTACGGTCCTTCACCGCTTGCCCTGGAGGCGATCTCGAAGGCTACATCCGACACACTGCGGCTCTATCCGGATCCGACGGCGCGGGAGTTGCGTGTTACAATCGCCGAGAGTTTCGGGCTCGACAAGGACGAGGTCTTCGTCGGCAATGGATCGGACGAGGTTTTGGCCCACACGTTCCAGGCGCTGCTGAACCATGATGAGCCCTTGCTTTTCCCCGACATCAGCTACAGCTTCTATCCGACCTATTGCCGCCTCTTCGGCGTGGCGTACCGGCAAGTTCCGGTCGATGCCGAAATGCGGGTCCGCCTCGAGGATTATCGCCAGCCCTGCGGTGCAATCATTCTGCCCAATCCCAATGCGCCGACAGGCATCGGCCTACCTCTGACTGATATTGAAACTCTTCTTAGGGATCATCCCGATCAGGTCGTCGTCATCGACGAGGCCTATGTCGATTTCGGCGGCGAGAGTGCGGTTCCACTTGTCCGGACATATCCGAACCTCTTGGTAATTCAGACCCTGTCGAAGTCGCGCGGGCTCGCCGGCCTGCGTGTCGGCTTCGCTGTCGGGCAACGGCCGCTGATCGAGGCACTGGAAAGGGTCAAGGACAGCTTCAACTCCTATCCTCTCGATCGACTTGCTCAGGCAGGTGCGGTAGCGGCCTGGAAGGATCGGGACTGGTTCGAACGCCATCGCGCCATGATCATCGCCAGCCGGGAACGGCTGGCCGCCGAACTCGGAGATCTGGGCTTTCACGTTCTGCCCTCATCCGCCAATTTTCTGTTCGCGCGGCATCCGAGCAGGCCGGGTGTGGAACTGGCGGCAGAGCTTCGGAGCAGGAACATTCTGGTAAGACGGTTTTCCGCCGAGCGTATCGACGACTTCCTGCGCATCACGATTGGAACGGATGAGGAGTGCGACCGCCTGGTGGCGGCTCTCGGCGAAATATTGCAGTGACACTGGCAGCTCGAAGGATTGCTTCAAGACTGTCAAAAAAGAACGAGTGGCCTCTACCGTGGCCGCAATGGTGCCACTAAGCAGCAAATGAAAAAGGCGGCGGAGCCGAGCCCGCCGCCTTTCTTTTCAGACGCAATAGCGATCAGATGTCGCTTGCGGCATTCGCCCAGATTTCCGCGGCCTGTGCTGCGGTCACCCGACGCACATCCGTTTCATCGCGGCGGCTGGCGAAGAGTTCGCTTGCCATGATCTGCTCGGCGAGATCGGCGGGCAGGGACAGGAGAACGCGCTGGCCATCCTTGTGAATGCCGCCGACATCGGAACGTTTGCCGGTGATCATGCCGCCCGCAACCGTGTTGTTGCTTTCCGGGTCGATCAGGATGAAGGAGCCGGTCGAGCGGTTCTGCTCATAGGGATCGAAGATGGCGCTCTCATCAAAGGTCAGGCGAACCTTGCCGATCGCGTTCATCCACAGCGCCTGCGCCGGAGCCCATGCGCCGGTCTTCAGCTCAAGCTGGGCGATCGGCTGCACCTGCACGCGCTGGCGGCGGCTGCCGCTCTTCAGCCAGTAGCGCTTGCCGGGCTCGATGCCTTCCGGCTGCAGCGCGACGATCTGCGCGTCGAAGGAGAGGCCTGTCTGCGGCTGGCTGTCGATGGCGACGATCATATCGCCGCGCGACACGTCGACCTGGCGGTCGAGAACGAGCGTGATGGCATCGCCGGCGACCGCCGCGTTGCGCACGAGATCGAAGGTAACGATCTTCGAGACATTGGCGACCATGCCCGACGGCAGGATCATGACGCTGTCGCCCGGCTTCACCGAGCCGCCAGCGACCGTGCCCTGATAACCGCGGAAGCTTTCGCCGGGCCGGGAGACGCGCTGCACCGAAAGGCGGAAGCCGACCGTCTGCGCCGAGCGAACGGTCGCCAGTTCCAGCGTCTCGACCAGAGTCGGGCCGGTGTACCAAGGCATGGCAGCCTGGGCGGAATAGACGACATTTTCACCCTTCAGCGCCGACATCGGAATGGCGGTGATCTGCTTGACGCCGAGCGACAGGGCGAATTCGCGGAAGTCGTTGGAAATCTTCTCGAAGCCGGCGCGGTCGTAGTTCGTCAGATCGATCTTGTTGACGGCGAGCACGAACTGCTTGATGCCGAGCAGCGACGCGATCGTCGCATGGCGGCGGGTCTGCTCGAGGATGCCCATGCGCGCATCGACCAGCAGCACGGCGAGATCGGCCGTTGAAGCGCCGGTTGCCATGTTGCGCGTATATTGCTCGTGGCCGGGCGTATCCGCGACGATGAAGGAGCGCTTGTCGGTCGAGAAATAGCGATAGGCGACATCGATGGTGATGCCCTGTTCGCGCTCGGCCTGCAGACCGTCGAGCAGCAGTGCAAAGTCGGGGAGGCCGAGATCGTTCTGCTTGCCGGTGGAATCGCGCTGAAGGGTGGCCGCCTGGTCTTCCTTGACCGCCTTGGTATCCCAGAGGAGACGGCCGATCAGCGTCGATTTGCCGTCATCGACGCTGCCGCAGGTAATCAGGCGAAGCGGGCGCGAGTCGCGAAGGGCTTTGGCCGGTTCGGCGGCAGGCCCGACGGCAGGAATTGTGACGACGTTTGCGTTTACGGTCATCTCAGAAATATCCTTCGCGCTTCTTCTTTTCCATGGAGCCGGACTGGTCGCGATCGATAGCGCGGCCCTGACGTTCGGAAACCGTGGCGATTTCCAGCTCTGCAATGATCTCTTCAAGGGTCGTGGCGGTGGAGCGGATGGCTCCCGTCAGCGGGAAGCAGCCGAGCGTGCGGAAACGGATGAGTTCCTCGCGCTTGGTCTCGCCCGGCAGCAGCTCGAGCCGCGGATCGGCCGCCATGATCATCATGCCGTCACGCTCGACGATTGGGCGCTTCGCCGCGAAATAAAGCGGCACGATCGGAATTTCCTCGGCCTGGATGTAGCGCCAGATATCGACTTCCGTCCAATTGGAGAGCGGGAAGACGCGAACGCTTTCGCCCTTGCGGATCTGGCCGTTGTAGACGTTCCACAGTTCCGGGCGCTGGTTGCGCGGATCCCAGCGATGGTCCGGCGTGCGGAAGGAATAGATGCGCTCCTTGGCGCGCGAGGCTTCCTCGTCGCGGCGGGCGCCGCCGAAAGCGGCGTCGAACTGGCCGGCATCGAGCGCATGACGCAGCGCTTCCGTCTTCATGATATCGGTGTAGCGGGCCGAGCCATAGGTGAAGGGGGTGATGTTCTCCGCCTTGCCACGCGGATTGATGTGCTCGATCAGGTCGAGATCATACTTCTTCACGATCTCGTCGCGGAAGGTGATCATCTCGGCGAATTTCCAGCCGGTGTTCACGTGCAGCAGCGGGAAGGGGACGCGGCCGGGATAGAAGGCCTTGCGTGCCAGATGCAGCAGCACTGACGAGTCCTTGCCGATCGAATAGAGCATCACGGGACGCTCGAATTCGGCGGCGACCTCGCGGAAAATATGGATCGCCTCGTTTTCCAGCGCTTTCAGATGCGGATCGAGCGGCGGCTTGACGCTTTGCGGATTGGAGATTTCCGTATCCGGACGGCTATCGGGCATTGATGACTCCAGAACTTTCAAATGTCCCGACCGGAATTTGGTCGGAAAGAATAGATGCGTTGGTTCCCAGTTGATCGGCGGCGTAGGGGACGCGCTTGGGATCGATGCCGGGATCCGGCGGGTGGTTCATTGTGTTGCGGCAGCGCCTTCTTCGTGGACATGCAGGCCGCATTCGCGCTTTTCGTCGTTTTCCCACCACCAGCGGCCGGCGCGTTCAGGCTCGCCGGGCTTGATGGCGCGGGTGCAGGGCTCGCAGCCGATCGAGGGATAGCCTCGTGCATGCAGCGGGTTTACCGGCACGCTGTTGTTGGCGACGTAAGCGCGGATCACATCGATATCCCAATCGGCAAGCGGATTGATCTTGATCAGGTTGCGCTCAGGATCGAATTCGGCGAAGGGCGTATCGGCGCGGTTGGCGGACTGGCCGCGGCGCAGGCCGGTGATCCAGATGCTGGCGCCCGAAAGTACCCTTGCAAGCGGCTTCAGCTTGCGCACGCCACAACAGGCATGCCTGGCTTCGACGCTCTCATAGAAACCGTTCAGACCGTATTTTTCCGCATAGGCGTCGATATCGGCCTGTTCCGGCTCGTAGCGGACGATCTTGATATCATATTGGCTTTCCGTCTCGTCGATCAGAGCGAGCGTTTCCGGGAAGAGGCGACCGGTCTGCAGGGTCGCCACCTCGATCGGCAGGCGGTGATTGCCGATCTCCGCCGTGATCACCTGATCCTCGATCCCGAGCGACGTCGTGAACACGGCACGGCCACCGAGGCCGGCCACGAGAGATAGACGGCCGGCAAGATCGAGTGATGCAAGCTGGCTGTTGAGCGTCGCGGCATCTTCAATAAGGGTAATGGCAGTCATGGGGGATCCTGTCCTAATGTTGCCGGGAGTATCGCAGTTCGCAACGGCAGCGGACAGAAAAATAGATTTCGAAACGGAGCGGCTGGAGAGTAAATATCTCCATGAAGCAGCGCCGATAAGGAAAAGCGACCGCCTCGGCTCCTAACCAAGGCGATTTGCCACCGATGGCGGCCCTTCGGAAGCACTTGATATGGCTCGCCATGTTTAAGTGCTTGCTTTAATGTCTATAGAAATAGTAGAGTTACACATAGCTTGTCAAATGGAAATCGGAAGTGATGCCCAAAATGATGCGTTGCGGCGGATTTTGTGCTAAACCATGGGCATAGCGATGAAGAATGATAACAAGTCTGGGTTGCTAACGTTTCCTGGCCGTGCGCCAAGGGTGTGAGTGCTTCGAAATTGCCTCGGGGACGAGGGCTGAGGAGTTCTGTAGCGGACCGGCCGAATCGCTCGACCGGACGTATCGCATGTGTGTGTGAAGCGGTTCGAAATGATTACTCAGAAAGCAAAATACGCGCTGCGGGCGCTGTCTGCCTTGGCCCAATCCGAGGCGGGCGAGCCGATGATGATTTCCGACATCGCCGCCCAGCAGAAGATCCCGAAGAAATTCCTGGAACAGATCCTTCTCGACCTGAAGCATCAGGGTATCGTCATCAGCCGCCGCGGCAAGCAGGGCGGCTACCTCCTGCGCAAGCCGGCAAACGAAATCACTTTCGGCGAAATCCTGCGGGTCATCGACGGGCCGCTGGCGCCGCTGCCCTGTCTGTCACTGACAGCCTATCGTCGCTGCGACGATTGCGACGGCGAGCAGACCTGCGAAATCCGCCACGTCTTTGCTCGGGTGGCGGACGCGACCCGAAAGGTGTTGTTCTCGACGACCATCGCCGATGCTATCGCTCAGCCGGAGGATGCGGAAGTTGCCAGGCTGATGGCCTAACTGATCAGGTCCAAGGGAGCTAACGGGTCTTCCTCGCAGCGCTTCGACAATCAGTGGGCGGCGTGTTCCTCGCCGCTTTCCTTGTCCATGGCGCGCCGGGCGCGGATTGCTGCGGCGATGAAGACGCGGGACAGCCCATGATACAAGGGCTCGCGCGAGAGCAGCCGCGACGTCACATAGCCGATCATCGATACAGCCATGATCGGGATGACGGCCTGATGATCGCCGGTCATTTCGAGGATGATGACGAAGGCGGTCATCGGTGCCTGAACCACGCCCGCGAAATAGCCGGCCATGCCGAGGATAGCCGCAAGTGCGATGCTGCCGCCGATCAGCGTGCCGACCGTGCTGCCGAAGCCGGCGCCGACGGCAAGCGAAGGCGCGAAGATACCGCCGGGAATGCCTGATATCATCGACAGGAAGCTTGCCAGTAGCTTCTCGACGAAGAAGAGCAGGGGCAGGGCATGTCCTTCCACTGCGCCGCGGGCTTGCTCGTAACCGGTGCCGAAGGTTTGGCCGCCGGAGAGCACGCCGATGGCAGCCACGACGAGACCGCAGAGGCCGGCAAGGATCAGCATGCGTTTCAACGGCTGAGGCTGCGCCCAGCGGCGGATGCGGATGCCGGCATAGAGCGCCAATCCGCTGAAAGTGGCGCCGAGCGCGCCGCCGCCCACGCCGCAGATCAGCATGACGATCCAGTCCCGAAACATCGTCGGCGCGGCGTCGGCCGTGCCGAAATAATTGTAGCTGCCGGAAAGGCCGAGTGCTGCAAGGCCGGAAAGAATGACGGCGGTCAGGACCAGGCCGTTGGCGCGGGATTCATAGGTGCGGCTCATCTCCTCGATTGCGAAAACGATACCGGCAAGCGGTGTGTTGAAAGCGGCGGCGATGCCGGCGGCGGAGCCGGCGAGGATAAGCCCTTTCGCCTGTGCCATGCCGCCGAAGCGGGCAACCGCCAGCATGAAGGACGCGCCGACCTGCACCGTCGGCCCCTCGCGACCGATCGAGGCGCCGCTTAAGAGCCCTAATATGGTCAGCACGATCTTGCCGAAGGCGAGCCGCAGCGACAGCAGCTTCGTGCGATCCTCTTCATGATGCAGGTGCCGCGCGGCGATCGCCTGCGGAATGCCGCTCCCCTGCGAATTGGGAAACAGCGTCGCAGCCAGATACGCCGACAGAACGAAACCGAGTGGCGTCAAAAGCAGCGGCAGAAGCCACATCCACTCTCCCGATTGCGTCACGCCGGTAAAAGCCCGCTGCGCCAGATCGGCGAGCTTGGCGAAGCCGACGCTGATAACGCCGATCGCCAGAGCGCCCGTCCAGAACACCAGACGTGGCCGCCAAAGATTGAAGGAGCCCCAGATGACACGGGAACGGCGGAGCAGCTTGGACTTGCGGTAGATAGGGGGCATGGAACGTGTGACCGTTATACTGGCCCGCATGCCCTTTGGAGGCATTTTTCCGGGCCGCTCACCTCGTGGGGAGAATTGCGATGTCGATCTTTCTTGCAGAATTTCCTTTTGCGGCCAAGGCTTAATCCACGTGTTGACCGTTTCGAGCGATCGAATAGAATGTATCGCAATTGCAATGCGAAGGAGTCGGTGAATGAAATCCGCTTCCATTCCTCCCTTGAGGGTCGATCCCGCCTTACGCGCCGCTGCTGAAAGCGTGCTGCGAGAAGGTGAGACCTTGTCCGCATTTGTGGAAAGTTCGCTGCGTGCGCAGATTGAACACCGCCGAACGAAGTCTGAATTCATTGCTCGCGGTCTTGCTGCGCGAGAGGATGCGAAAAAGACCGGCATGTATCACAGCGCTGACGACGTACTTGGCATGCTGAAGGGCAAGCTTGAAGCCGCCAAAGCTTCCAAGCACAAATGACATTTGCCGTACGCTACTCCCAAGGCGCGCTCGAAGATCTCGAACGGCTGTATGATTATCTGCTTTTGAGAGATATCGAGCTTGCGGAAAAAGCCTATCACGCCATCGTCAAGGCAACGGAATTTCTGGAGAATTTTCCATTCAGTTGCCGCAAGGTGTTGACTGACAACGCATTTCTCCGCGAACTCGTCATCGCTTTCGGCTCTTCCGGTTATGTCGCTTTATTCGAGATCGAAGACAGCGAGACGATAACGATATTGGCGATCAGGCATCAGCGCGAAGAAGACTATCACTGATACCTGCCCACCTTACCGATCGCTCGTCTCCCACCGCGGATTGACCCAGGGCTCCTGGTTCGAACGCGCCAGCCGCGGCTTGCCGAGAATGTGGTCGGCCGCCTTCTCACCGGTCATGATCGAAGGCCCGTTCAGATTGCCGTAGGTGACGTGCGGGAAGATCGAGCTGTCGGCGACGCGCAGGCCGTCAATGCCGATGACGCGGGTATCGGGATCGACCACCGCCATTGGATCATCCTTCGAGCCCATCTTGCAGGTGCCGCAGGGATGATAGGCGCTTTCCAGGTGCTCGCGGAGGAAGGCGTCGATCTGATCGTCGGTCTGAATATTCGCCCCCGGCTGGATTTCCGTGCCCCGGTACTCGTCGAAGACCTTCTGCCCGAAGATCTCGCGGGTGAGGCGAACGCAGTGGCGGAATTTTTCCCAGTCTTCCGGATGGCTCATATAGTTGAAGCGGATCACCGGATCGGCCTTCGGGTCGGAGGAGCGCAGCGTGACGTTCCCACGCGATTTCGACAGGTTGTAGCCGACATGCACCTGGAAGCCGTGGCTCTTGGCCGCCGCCTTGCCGTCATAGCTGATGGCGACAGGCAGGAAGTGGTACTGGATATCCGGCTGCTTGACGCCGGGTGCCGAGCGCAGGAAGGCGCAGGCTTCGAACTGGTTCGAGGTGCCAAGGCCTTTCTTGAAGAACAACCACTGCGCACCGGCAATCCCCTGCATATACCAGGGTAGCCAGGAATAGAGTGACACCGGCTTCAGGCTGGTCTGCTGGAAATAGAATTCCATATGGTCCTGCAAATTGGCGCCGACGCCCGGCCGGTCGACTTTCACCTCGATGCCCATCTCTTGCAGATGCTGCCCAGGCCCGATGCCGGACAGCATCAGCAGCTTCGGCGAATTGAACGAGGAGGCGGAGATGATGACCTCGCGGTTCGCGCGGATCATCTCGATCTTGCCATTGCGCTCGACTTCGACGCCGGTCGCGCGGCCGTTTTCTATGACGATCTTGCGGGCAAAGCAGCGGATGAGATTGACGTTCGACCGCTTCAGGGCAGGTTTGAGATAGGCTGTCGCCGCAGACCAGCGCCGGCCCATCCAGGTCGTCTGCTCCATCAGGCCGAAGCCTTCCTGCTTGCTGCCATTATAATCCTCCGTCGCCTCGAAACCCGCCTGCTTGCCGGCTTCGATGAAGGCGTGGAAGAGCGGGTTGCGGGCATCGCCCCGGCGCACATGCAGCGGGCCATCCTTGCCGCGCCAGCCCTCTTCGCCGCCATGCGAATGCTCCATCCGCTTGAAGTAGGGCAGCACATCGGCATAGGCCCAACCTTGGGCGCCCAGCTCTTCCCAGCGATTGAAGTCTTCCGCATGACCGCGCACATAGACCATGCCGTTAATCGAGGACGAGCCGCCGATCACCTTGCCGCGCGGGGCGGTGATGCGGCGGTTGTTGAGTTGCGGCTCAGGCTCGGAGAGATAGCCCCAATTGTAGCGGTCCATGCTCATCGGCCAGGCAAGTGCTGCCGGCATCTGGATGAACGGCCCGAAATCACTGCCGCCGAATTCCAGGACGATGACCGAATGTTTGCCATCCTCTGACAGGCGATAAGCCATGGCGGAGCCAGCCGAGCCCGAGCCGACGATGACGAAATCTGCTTGCATGACCATGTGCTCCAAGTGGTAAGGGGCGTAAATCGAGGCGGTTCTGCACCCTCCC
Organism: Rhizobium sp. BK312; assembly: GCF_014193605.1. NCBI lineage: Bacteria > Pseudomonadati > Pseudomonadota > Alphaproteobacteria > Hyphomicrobiales > Rhizobiaceae > Rhizobium > Rhizobium sp. BK312. The sequence continues at coordinate 302,804 of NZ_JACHZP010000003.1, forward strand.
CTTGAGGGGGAGGGTCGGCCGCAGGCCGGGGTGGGGTGATTGCTGCTACACGCGCTGCGGCTGGTCACCCCACCCGCCGCTAAGCGGCGACTCCTCAAAGGGGGAGGTGGATCAATAAGGCGCCTGTACCGGCCCCATGCCGACATAGACGGTCTTCAATTCCGAATAATGCTCCAGCGCCGCCAGCGAATTCTCGCGGCCGAAGCCGGATTGCTTGGAGCCGCCGAAGGGAATTTCGACTGGGCAAAGATTGTAGGTGTTGATCCAGAGCGTGCCGGCCTCCAGCTGATCGACCACGCGGTGGGCGCGGGTGAGATCGGCGGTGAAGACGCCGCCGGAGAGGCCGAATTCGGTCGCATTGGCGCGGGCGATCACCTCGGCCTCGTCATCGAAGTCGAGCACGCACATGACCGGTCCGAAAATCTCCTCGCGGGCGATCGTCATGTCGTCGGTGACGTCGGCAAAAACGGTCGGCTGGATGTAATAGCCTTCACCGGAGACATTGTTCGGGATGCCGCCGCCGGTCAGCAGTGTTGCGCCCTCAGTCTTGCCCTTTTCGATGTAAGAAAGCACCTTTTCGCGCTGCGCCCAGGACACCATCGGGCCGATCTGCGTTGCCTCGTCCATCGGATCGCCGATAAGCATGGCTTCGGTGCGAGCCTTCAGGCGCTCCAGGAATTCGGACTTGATCTTGCGGTTGACGAAAACGCGGGTGCCGTTGGAGCAGACCTGGCCCGTCGAATAGAAGTTGCCGAGCATCGCGCCGCCGATGGCGCTGTCGATATCGGCATCGTCGAAGACGATCAGCGGCGACTTGCCGCCGAGCTCCATGGTGACATGCTTGAGATTGCTGGCGGCCGAAGCCGCCACCTTGCGGCCGGTCGGCACCGAGCCCGTCAGCGATACCTTCGCCACGTCGGGATGGTTGATGAGCAGCGGCCCTGTTTCGCGGTCTCCCTGGATGACATTGTAGAGGCCCTTCGGCAGACCGGCCTCGATGAGGATTTCAGCGATCTTGAGAGCGCCGAGCGGCGTGTTTTCCGATGGCTTGAACACCATGGCGTTGCCGGCGACGAGGGCCGGCGCACCCTTCCAGCAGGCGATCTGCTGCGGGTAGTTCCATGCGCCGATGCCGGCGCAGACGCCGAGCGGCACGCGCTTGGTATAGGCGAAATCGCCGCCGAGCGGGATATAGGAGCCGTTGAGACCGGCCGCCGCGATGCCGCCGAAGAATTCGAAGCTGTCTGCGCCCGAAGTCGGGTCGGCGACAATGGTTTCCTGGATCGGCTTGCCGGTATCCAGCGTCTCCAGTTCGGAAAGCTCGCGATTACGCTCGCGCATGATCTCGGCTGCTCGCTTCAGGATGCGACCGCGCGCCGTCGGGCTCATGGCTGCCCATTCGGGCTGCGCCCGCTTTGCGGCCGCGATCGCCTTTTCGACGATGGCAGGCGTTGCCGCGTGCAGGCGGGCGATCACCTCGCCGGTCGCCGGATAGATGCTTTCGATAAGAGTGCCGTCGGTGTCCTCGACATATTCCCCGTCGATGAAATGCGAGGCTTTCGGTTGTGCGCGCATTATAGAACCCTCAGTTCTTCATAGGACACCATGACATGCTCTTGAAAAGCAGGTCGTTCGGTGAGGTTTTCATAGTATCGCTCAAGCCGTGGATGGGCAGGGCGCTGGATATCGATGTCGAAATAGCGATAGAGAACGTGCCCGAACTGGATGTCGGCCAACGTCAGATTATCGCCCGTAAGGAAGCGATGCCGTCCGAACTGCGACTCGGCGATGTCAAGCTTCGCACCGAGTGCTGCAACAGCCGCAACGATCGCCTTCTCGTCCTTGAGAGCAGGGGCCGTGCGCACCACGCGCCAGAAGATCGGGCCGGTGAAACCCTGGGCAATGTTGATCTTGGCCCACTCAGCCCATTTGTCGATCTGAGCGCGATGGCGCGCATCCTTCGGCCAGAAGGCATCATCGCCAAATTGTGTGGCGAGGTAACGCAGGATGGCGCCCGTTTCCCAGAGCGGCTCGTCATCACCGTCGCGCAGCACCGGTACGGTGCCGTTCGGGTTCATCGCCAAGAATTCAGGCGTGTCGTTGATACCATAGGTAAAGCCCGCATCGACGCGCTCATAGGCAAGACCGAGCTCGCCGATACACCACATCAGCGCCTGTACATTCGATGACGATTTGCGGCCCCAGACGGTCAGCATGGTCTTCAGCCTTTCAACGCGTTGAGATGGGTCGTCAGATAGCCTTCGGTCAGCGCGATCGACGCTTCGGTGCTGATCGGCGCCGATTTGAGGCTCTGACGAATATAGAGCCCGTCGATCATTGCAGCTGCACCCTCGGCGATGCGCCCTGCGTCGCTGGCTGGGCACAGGGCCTTGAGGTTGGCGACGAGGTTCGAATGCAGCCGTCTCGCGTAGATGACGAGAAAGCGCCGCGTCTCTTCCGAACGCTGCGCCTCGGCATAGAAGGCGAGCCATGCCGCGATCGTTTCCGGCGCAAACTGGTCGGCCTGGAAACTGACGCGGATGACGGCGGAAAGCTTTTCGCGGGGTGTCGTGGCGGCCCGAAGCGCCGTCACGACGCTGTCGCGCAGCCGCTGTAGATGGACGCGCACGGTTTCGATCAGCAGCTGTTCCTTGCTGCCGAAATAATGATGCGCAAGGGCGGGGGAAACGCCGGCCTGCTTGGCGATTTCGGACATGGTGACGGTCAGCGAGCCGTGATCGCCGATCACGCGCATTGCAGCATCCACCAGCGCCTTTCGGCGCACCGGTTGCATTCCGACTTTCGGCATTGCGTCAATCTCCAAGACTGAAGATGAGTGTATTTTTGATTGACTGATCAATCAATAAAAAAATCACGTGACCAGCCCTCCCTCAGGAAAAATCCGCAACCTCTTTCCGCAAAGCATTTCTGTGCCATAATTCCGAAGAGGAGGAGGTGCAGTCATGGTCGATATTCTTGATGAAGTTCCCCCATCCGCGATGCGCGACAAATGGGGATGGTTCCTCGGGCTCGGGATCTTGCTGCTGATCTGCGGCGGCATTGCCCTTGGCAATCTGTTCATCGCCACCGTCGCTTCGGTCTATTATGTCGGCATGCTGATGCTGATCGGCGGCATCGTGCATCTGGCCCATGCCTTTCAGGTAAGGGGCTGGGAGCACATTTTGTTTTGGGTTCTCAGCGGCCTGCTCTATACGGTTGCCGGCGTGCTTGCCTTCGCCAATCCACTATTGGCGTCGGAAGCCTTGACGCTATTCCTCGCCATCGCACTGCTCATTGCCGGCACGTTTCGCGTCTGGGTGGGCCGCAAGTTGAAGCCGGAGCGTGGTTGGGTCTGGATTGTCATCAGCGGCCTTGCAACCGCCGCCGCTGGCATTGCCATTGCAGTTGGCTGGCCGGTCAACAGCCTCTGGATTCTTGGCCTTTTCCTGGCCTTTGACCTGATTTTCCAAGGATGGACGCTGGTGGCCTTCGGCCTTGTGCTTAGGCGGTAGGGCACCACCCGAAAGGGGTAACGGACTGCTACTTTTTGACAAGGAGCGTGAGCGGCGTTACTCTTACCGCCTCTGCCATGTCGGGCAGACCGGCGTTGCGTTGATGTAACGACAGTATCTTCATCCGAAATGCGTGTGTCGACAGACATGCGTGAAGAAACTGGTCAAAGCCGCGGAACATGCTTCCAGACAAATTTCCGCGTAACGACGTCAAGGGAGGAATATCATGCCGATGGTAACGGTTTCCATCTCTCCGCTTCAGGCTGCGGGCATCCGGGCAGCGGTCGATACCGGCACTTATGCCTCGAGCAGCGAAGTCGTGCGGGAAGCCCTGCGCATGTGGGATGCAGCCCGCAGGCGCGGCGACATTTGCGATGTGCCTCATGCCGCCAACGATGGCGGGGAGACGGCAAAGAGCGGCCGCTGCGTTGCCGATATGTTTGCCGACTACGAGGCGGAGCAGCACTCGAGCAATCAGCACTGAACCTCCTCATCACGGCAGCCTCTTGGCTGCCGTATGCCGGGTCTGCGGCCCGACAAATGGTTAATATTGCTTTACCATTCATGAAACTTTCACATAGGGGAAAGGTTTCGTTGACGCTTTATGACGCATCCTCGGCCGAAAATGCGGTAAACCCAAAGTTTTACTCAAATAAATTAGATTAGAATCCGCAAGTGGAGATGGGCATGTCCCTGACTGCCGCAGCCGAACCGGGCGTCTTGCGCCGATACGCCAGCGATCAGATCGTTACTCTCGCCAAACTCGTGATCGAAAATGCATTTCAGCCGATCGTGGAGGCCGGCACGGGCGCCGTTTTCGGCTATGAATCCCTCATGCGCGGCCAGGAGCGCATTGGTTTCGACAGCCCGGTCGATATCCTCGACGAGGCCGAGCGCAACGGCCAGCTTCTTGGGCTCGAGCAGATGGTCAGCAGCCGCGCGCTTGCGAAGTTTGCCACTCTCCCTAATATGGTTGCCGCTACGCTTTTCCTCAACCTGGATGTCCGGTTGATCCCGCAGGGCGCCGCCTTGGTCGATGGCCTGCTGCAGCATATGAGAAAGGCCGGCATCGCCCCTTCCTTTGTTTGCTTCGAATTCTCGGAACGTTTCGACAATACCCTCGTGCCGGAGTTTTCGACGCTGGTTGCCAAGATGCGCGATGCCGGTTTCAAGCTCGCCATCGACGACTTCGGCGTCGGCCACGGCGAAATGAAACTGCTGTCCGATTATCCGGTCGACTATCTGAAGATCGACCGGCATTTCATCGTCGATATCGATCGCAGCGCCCGCAAGCGCCATATCCTTCGAAATCTCGTCAACATCGCCCATGTCCTCGGTACGCGCGTCATCGCCGAAGGCATAGAGACCGAGGCGGAATTCCTGACCTGCCGCGAATTCGGCGTCGATCTCGTCCAGGGCTGGTTCATTGCCCGCCCGACCGTACTGATCAACGAGTTGAAGCCGAGCTTTCCGCATTTGCAGGATCTCGGCAAGACGGCGCGCAACAGCCAGTCGCTCGATGAAATCCTAATCCGCAAGCAGATTGAAGTGCTGCCGACCATCCGCGAGAGCGACAGCATCGACAGCGTCTTCGAGCTCTTTCGCCGCAATCCGCGCCGAGCTTATTTCCCGGTCGTGAATGCCAATGACGAGCCGCGCGGGATCATCCACGAATACCAGCTGAAGGAATATATCTATCAGCCCTTCGGCCGCGACCTTTTGAAGAACAAGGTTTATAAACGGTCGATCTCGCATTTCATTGAAATGGCGCCGATCGTCGGCCTTGATTCCGATGCCGAGACGCTGATGACGATCTTCGCCAATATGGAAAGCAGCGATTGCCTGATCGTCACCGAAGGCACGCATTATGCGGGCATCGTCTCCGCTGCCTCTCTCATCAAGGTCATCAACGAAAAGCAGCTGAAGATTGCCCAGGACCAGAACCCCTTGACCGGCCTTCCCGGCAACAGGGCGATCCATGATTTCATGCAGAGCGCCGGCCGCGATGGTGATGAAGTCAGGCATTTCTGCTATTGCGACTTCGATAATTTCAAGCCGTTCAACGATGCCTATGGTTTCCATCTCGGCGACCATGCCATTTCGCTATTTGCCGCATTGATGCGCCGCTATTTCTTTGCCGAGCGCCATTTCCTCGGTCATGTCGGCGGCGACGATTTCTTCATCGGTGTCACCGGCTGGAGCATGCAGGAGCTGCGCGAAGTTCTGGACCGGCTGCTTGCCGATTTCCATGCTGACGTGCTCGATCTTTACTCGGCCGAAGATCGTGCCGCAGGCCGCATTCGCGGCCACGACCGCGCCGGCGCCGAGGCCGAGTTCCCGCTGATGCGCTGCTCGATCGGTATCCTGCAGCTGGCGGAGGGACTGGTGATCGACAATATCAATCGCGTCAGCACCTCCATCGCCGGGATCAAGACCAAGGCGAAGGAAAGCACTGCCGGCGTCGCATTCCTCGGTCTGGCCGAGACGAATTGACGCCTTTCCGCCGTGCCATCTTTTCAAGCGCGCTGCGCTAAACTATCTCCACTGCTTTGCTGGGAGAGGAGATTGCGCCATGCCCTTGCCGTCTGAAATGCGTTTCGTGGATTTGCCATCCTTTGGCGGACCTGAAGTCATGACCATCGCCCGAAAGCCCCTTCCGGTGTTGAAGCCAGGCGAGATCCTGGTCCGCGTCGAGGCTGCCGGCGTCAACCGGCCGGATGTGGCGCAACGGCAGGGGATCTATCCGCCGCCGAAGGAAGCAAGCCCGATCCTCGGTCTCGAAATATCCGGCGAGGTCGTCGATGTCGCGCCTGGCGTGACCGAATTTGCCATCGGCAACAAGGTCTGCGGCCTAGCCAATGGCGGCGGCTATGCCGAATATTGCGTGCTTCCCTCCGGCCAGGCGCTGCGCTTCCCGAACGGTTATGACGCCGTCCGCGCGGCCGCCGTCCCCGAGACCTTCTTCACCGTATGGGCCAATCTCTTCCAGATGGCGGGGCTGACCGAAGGCGAAAGCGTATTGATCCACGGCGGCTCCAGCGGCATCGGCACGACGGCGATCCAGCTTGCCCACGCTTTCGGTGCGACGGTCTATGCGACCGCCGGGTCGAAGGAAAAATGCGAGGCCTGCGAGAAGCTCGGCGCCAAGCGGGCGATCAATTATAAAGAGGAAGATTTCGCCGAGGTCATCAAGGCCGAGACGGAACATGGCGTCGATATCATTCTCGACATGATCGGCGCCGCCTATCTGGAGAAGAACCTCGCCTCGCTTGCCCGTGACGGCTGCCTTTCCATCATTGCCTTCCTTGGCGGCGCGGTGGCGGAGAAGGCCAACCTTGCGCCGATCATGGTCAAGCGCCTGACGGTGACCGGATCGACTATGCGTCCACGCACGGCTGAGGAAAAGCGAGCCATTCGCGACGACCTTCTTTCCCAGGTCTGGCCGCTGCTCGACCAGGGCACCGTCGCCCCGGTCATTTATCGGACCTTCTCTTTCGACGATGTGGTCGAGGCGCATCGGTTGATGGAGACCAGCGACCACATCGGCAAGATCATGCTGAAGCTGGCTTGATCGTCAGCGACAGGGCGACGGCGATGAGGCCAGGTATCGCCATCAGCGCATAGAGCCACATTGCTGCAGAGAGGCCGCCGCTGATACCGCCAGGATATGTCAGGCCCGCTCCATTGACGATGACGCCTGCGAGCGCTGCACCGAATGCGCCGCCCAGCGACTGCGTCATAGAGATCGCGGCCGAGGCCTTGTCCTGTTCGGTCCTGCGGGCGATGCCGATGATCCTGGTCACAAGATGCGCCCAGCCGAGACCGACGCCGAATCCCATCAGGAACATCGTGATGACGGCGGGCGCAAATCTGGCGACGGTATCAAAAGGCGTGTTCGTTGCCAGGAAGGGGATCAGTGATGCGGTCGCGGCCGTTTCCAAAATGCAGCCGCTGATGATGGCAATGGCGGCCTGCCTACCGGAAAAAGAGGCGCTGAAGAAGGCCGCTATGGTCCAGCCCAATGCGACGAGCGCAACGAGATAACCGGAGACGAGCGGCGTGACGCCATGCAGGGTTTGCAGGAAGTAGGGGATATAGATGTCGCTCGTCAACACGAGCATCATCGTGAATATCGTCAGATAGAGCCGCGCGATGGGGTTGCTGAGCATGACGGCGCCATAGGGCAGAAGGCGCACTTCGCTCTTGCGCTCTATCAGCACCATCGTTGCGACGAGTACGATCGAAGCTGCGATCAGCATCGTCTTGTAGGATCCATGTTCGATCGTCCCGGCGATGCTGACGAATAGAACTGCGGCAAGCAAAAGTATGATCTGGATGAGCGGCGTTCTGGTGTCGATCCGATCGTCCGCGACGTCGGGCAGCAGCCAGCGCCCCGAGAGCGCCATGAGAACAGCCACCGGCACAAGGATGAGAAAGGCCTCCCGCCAGGCGCTCCCTGCGGCGAAGAGGCCGCCAAGCGTCGGCCCGAGTACGGTCGCTACACCCCAGATGGCAGCGTAGAGCGTAGAGGCCCTGCGCCACAGAGGTTCAGGATAGATGAAACGAATGAAAGCGTAGGCGAGGCCGGACAGCATGCCTGAGCCGTACCCCTGAACGGCGCGACCGATCAGCAGCACAGGCATGGTCGGCGCGATGGCGCAAGCGAGGCTGCCGACGCCGAAGATGAGCGCCGCGGCAACATAGACGGCACGCAAGCCTATTCCCTTCGGCCGGGTCGCAACAGTGATCGAGCCGAGAACGCCTGCGGCGACGAAAAGCGTCGTCATCCAGGAGAACAATTCGAGGCCGCCGATGTCGCGGACGATCGAGGGGGCAATCGTGGCGGTGATGTAGGATTCGACGGCATAAAGCGTGACCCCGCCGCCAAGCATCAGAGTCGCAGGCAGAAGTCTTGGCGAGAACAGCGTGAAGATGGAGGCTGATTTGACGGGAGCGGTGTTTTCGATGCTGGACATCGGGCGATCCTCGGTATTTTCCCTAGCGGTTGATTATTTTCCAAGTTATAATTTGGAAAATTACATCCTTGTCGGATTAAAACAAGAGAAAACTTGGAAAATGCGCCAGTCACCCGCTAATCGAATTCTGATCCTGTTGAAAACCGACGGGCCGCAACTGGCAGCCGCCGTCGGTGATGTGCTCGGCATATCGTCGGAGGCGGCACGCCAGCAGCTGACGAAGATGGCTGAGGAGGGGTTGGTCGAGCCGGTGGCGGAGGCTGCCGCCGGCAGAGGCAGGCCGCGCCAGTTCTGGCATCTGACGGCGGCCGGCAACAGGCAATTTCCCGATGGCCATGCCGATCTGACCGCCACCCTGCTTGCGACCATGGTCAGCCAATTGGGGCAGGGTGCCGTCGATACGGTCATCTCGGCACGTGAAACAGAGACGCTTCGGCGCTATCGAAGCGAAATCGACCTTTCAGCCGATCTGCCGTCGCGCGTCGCAAACCTCGCCGCCATCCGCACGCGGGAAGGCTATATGGCCGATCACTGGCAGGATAAGGATGGCTCGCTGGTGCTGGTGGAGAACCATTGCCCCATTTGTGCTGCCGCATCTGCCTGCGCCGGCTTCTGCCGATCTGAGCTGGAGACTTTCCGCATGGTGCTTGGTGCTGATGTCGAACGGGAGGAGCATATCCTGCTCGGTGCCCGGCGTTGCGCCTACAGGATCCGAGACACAGCCTGAGAGATCCCTTTTTGATGTTGCCCGCCGGCATCGGCGATTGGCAATTCCGGGGGCGGCGGCTATTACTGGCCGTCTAGCAAATCAAAGGCTGCGTCTCCTCATGTCCAATCCCGTCTGCGTCGAAGTCACCCGTGGCAATCTGGTTGAGAGCCGCCATCGCGGTTCCGTCGTTGTGGTCGATGGCGATGGGAAGCTGGTTTTCTCGCTCGGCGATATCGAAAGCGGCGTCTTTCCACGCTCGGCCTGCAAGGCGATGCAGGCCCTGCCGTTGGTCGAAAGCGGTGCCGCGGATGCCTATGGTTTCGGTCATAAGGAATTGGCGCTCGCCTGCTCATCCCACAATGGCGAGGATGAGCATGTGGCGCTCGCCGCCTCCATGCTGGCGCGCGCCGGCCGCGATGTCGGCACGCTCGAATGCGGCGCACATTGGTCTTTCGATCAGAAGACATTGATTCATCAGGTCCGCGCCATCGACAAGCCGACGGCGCTGCACAACAATTGTTCCGGCAAGCATGCCGGCTTCGTCTGCGCCTGCTGCCATCAGGACATCGATCCCAAGGGCTATGTCGGTTATGACCACCCGCTGCAGCAGCAGATCCGCGAGACGATGCAGAGCCTGACCGGCGCTGTTCTGGCGCACGACAATTGCGGCACGGACGGCTGCTCGATCCCGACCTATGCCGTGCCGCTCAAGGGGCTGGCGCATGGTTTTGCCAGGATGGCGACCGGCGCCGGTCTGGAGCCGCTGCGCGCCAAGGCATCACGCCGGCTGTTCGAGGCCTGCATGGCCGAGCCCTTCTACGTCGCCGGCACCGACCGCGCCTGCACCAAGCTGATGCAGATCGCTCCCGGCCGCATCTTCGCCAAGACCGGCGCCGAGGGCGTGTTTTGCGCCGCCATCCCCGAGCAGGGTATTGCCATCGCGATCAAATGCGACGACGGCACCACTCGCGCGGCGGAAGTCATGGTGGCCGCAACATTGGCCCGCTTCTTCGAGAAGGACGGCCCTGTCCATGCCGGCCTGATGGCGATGGCCGACCGATCCTTTAAGAACTGGAACGGCATCCAGGTCGGTAATATCAGACCGGCAGCGGCGTTGGGGGCATAGCTTACTCCTCGCCTCAGCCGCTCGTTTTACGAGCCGGTACATGGTGCCGGACGACCTTGTATTCCTGCCAGATAAGAACCATGACCACGAGGTCGAAGATGGTGAGGATGATGAGCCCGATACCGTGCGTGTCGGTGAAGCGGTAAAGCTGGTAGGCGATGAAAAGCCCCAAGGCGGCAAGCGATGCCGGATAGGCCCACATCTTGCCCCGGAGCAGGCCGATGACCAGCAGCACCTTAACCAGCCCATGGCTCAAGAGGTAATAGGCATAGAAATTCTTCGTACCGACCGAGAAATCCTGCGCCCACGTGAGCAGATGGGTCGCGATAAAGTCATGCGGGTCGTTGAGCAGCTCGGGCTGCGTGATCCGGTTCGCCAGCCGAAGGATCGACTCGGTGCTGACGAGCGCCAGCACTATGCCGCCGAGGCATTCGATCACGGCATGCGCGCCCTTCAACAGGACGCTGATTTCAAAAAGCTGGTGAATGCGGCGTTCGTTCATGGGTGATCGTAACCTGTGGCGTATATGGAGGTAGGCCCGATCGGCGATGGCGGCAAGGTGGACAGATGCAGCGTTGGCCTCAGGCCAGGAAGATCGGCATCTCGGCATGCCGGTAGGGCGCCAGGCTTTCCTCCGGAACATCCGATGATACGATCAGACCGGAAACGCCGTGCAAGGGCAGGATCTGGCATGGCGAGGCAGCGTCGAGCTTCTCGGTCGTCGATAATACGTAGGTTTCCGCCGAGCATTGCGCGATATGCCGCTTGATGGCCGCTTCCTCGAAATCGCCGGTCGAAAAGCCGCGGGCGGGATGGATGGCGGTGACGCCCAGAAAGAAAATGTCGGCCCTTATCGATGCGACGGCCGCCATGGCGACGGCACCCGTCGCGACCATCGAATGCTTGTAGAGCTTGCCGCCGATCAGGATTACTTCGGCCAGTCGATGATGCTCCAGCTCGCCTGCGATCGTCGGGCTGTGGGTGACGATGGTGACGGGGAGATCCTTCGGGAGCTGGCGGGCGATCTCGGCATTGGTGGTGCCGCCATCGAGAAACACGGTCTGGCCCGGCTGGATCATGGTGACCGCATGCGCACCGAGCCGGCGCTTCTCATCGGATGAGACCGTCTGTCGCGCAGTAAAATCGGGCAGCTCCGGTGACAGCGGCAGTGCGCCGCCATGCACCCGCTTCAGCAATCTTTCCGTCGCCATTTCCCGCAGATCCCTACGGATCGTATCTTCGGATAGCCCGAGATCATCGGCCAATGCCTTGGCGATTACCTGGCCGTCGCGGCGCAATCTGTCGAGGATGAGGGTTTTCCGTTGGCTGGTCAGCATGCCGATCTCTGCACGATATATCACGAATAATCGTGAATTTATCAGAATCGATTCGACATTCAAGAAAATATGCGCATATTCGTGCAAATTCCTGCAGCAAGCAGGAGCTAAAAACGGAGACAAGACATGTTGATCCTGATCGCGGGGCCTTATCGCTCCGGCACTGGTGATGATCCGAAGAAGATGGCTGAAAACCTCAAACGCCTTGAGGAGCCGTCCTACGCACTGTTCAAGGCTGGGCATCTGCCGATGATCGGCGAATGGGTTGCCCTGCCGGTCTGGCACGCCGCCGGCGGCAAGAGCATCGGCGACGATCTCTATGAGGAGATTTTCCACCCAACGGCCGGCCGCCTGTTGCAGCTTTGCGAGGGCGTTTTGAGATTGCCCGGTGATTCCAAGGGCGCCGACAATGATGTCCGTATTGCCGGCGAGCGCGGCATTCCCGTCTGGTACAGGCTGGAAGACGTGCCCGGCTGCGCCTGAGATCGACCGCCCATCCCCATTGAGCCAGCCAATGGGGATGGGCATACCGGCCCGACCGATCAAAACCTTTTGTAGCGCCCATCAGCGTCAGCCACTTCCGTATCGGCCGGGTTCGCTCTAGCTTCCTCACGGACTTCAATCGAGGAACGGAACATGCTGACATTCTATTTCGCGCCCGGAAGCTGCGCGCTCGCCAGTCTCATCGCTCTGGAAGAATCTGGTCTCGCCTACGAGCGCCGTCGCCTCAACCTTGCCAATGGCGATCAGCGTCAGCCGGATTATTTGGCCATCAATCCCAAAGGTCGCGTTCCGGCCCTGGTGACCGATCGCGGCGTCCTCACCGAGAATATCGCGATCATGGCCTACATCGCCCAGATCGTGCCGGCCGCGAAGCTGGCACCGCTCGACGACCCCTTCGAATTCGCGCAGATGCAATCCTTCAACAGCTACATCGTCTCCACCGTTCATGTGAACCATTCGCACAAGGGGCGCGGCTACCGCTGGACCGACGATGCGGCGGCCATCGAGACGATGAAGGCCAAGGTGCCGCAGACCATGACCGAAAGCTTCGCGCTGATCGAAGACAAGATGCTGAAGGGTCCCTGGGTAATGGGAGAGCAATATACCGTCGCAGACGGCTACCTCTTCACCATGGAGAAGTGGCTGCCGGGAGACGGTGTCGATATCAAGCAGTTCCCCAAGGTCAACGCGCATTATCACCGCATGCTCGAGCGCCCGGCCGTTCAGAAGGCGCTTGCCATCGAACAGGCCTGATCGATCAGCTGAATGTTGCCAGAAGTTTTTTCGGGGCGCGGTATCGCCACGCCTCGATCAGGCGCAGCTCCAGTTCCTCGTCGCCGATTGCTTTGATCCGCAGCGGCAGGGAGGGCCAGCCGACGTAGTGATCCGTCTGGTAGTAGATCTCCGGCGCCATTTCCATCAGCTGCTCCTTCCGGTCGATCGGCAGCGACAGCACGATGGTCTCGTTGTTCTTGACGGTCACGAACGCCTTGCCACCGACTTTGAAGGCCGGCAGGCCGTAATGCAGGCCAGGTTCGACCTCGGGCAGCCGGGCTTGCGCCACCAGCCGCTGCAGTCGCTCCGCTATGGCGTCCATGCCTACGTTCGATGTCATGCGCGTTTGAGTGCAATAATTATCTCTCTCACGCGCATTCTTCCGGCTGAATGGTCCGCTTGTCCATAGGCCGCCCCAGATTTTCCGGCATCAGCGGCAGATCGGCCAGTTCTTCCAGCGACATGGCCGCAAGCATGGGATGCTGCAACGGATCGCTGTCCGGTTTGCGATCCTCTTCGAGAAGATGACTGAAGAAAAGCTTCAAGATCGACATGGTATGCCTCCTTGGATGCTCGCATCGATGCAACCATGAGGGCATCAGCTGAGCAAGCGGCGACGGTCTTCAATTTCATGGTGCGATAATCGCGCGAGCATGCGCTCAATGCAATTGAGAATGCGGAGATACTGATATAGATATTCTATAATGAGAAACCTCAACAACGTTCATCTGAATGGCTTGCGCGCCCTTGAGGCGGTCGGGCGGCTCGGTTCGCTGCAGGCGGCCGCCGACGAACTCGGTGTAACGGTCGGTGCGGTCAGCCAACAGGTCATCAAGGCGGAGGCGCAGCTCGGTCGGTCGCTGTTCGAGCGAACTCCAAAAGGCATGATGGCCATGGCATCGGGGCTGGCGATATTGACGAGGCTTAACGAGGGCTTCCAAGCGCTTACGGCCGCAGTCGCCCTTGCGCAGCACGAGGATGAGAATATCCTTACGATTTCGGTCGCGCCGGTCTTTGCGGCCCGCTGGCTGGTCTATCGGCTGGACCGCTTCGCCAGCCGCCACCCGGATATCCGTTTACGCATCGATGCCACCACGCGCCTGATCAATCCGGCGACATCGGATGTAGATATCGGCATCCGGGTCGGCAGCGGGCAATGGTCCGGCGTCAAGTCTGAGCTGCTTTTGGCGCAGGAAGTGTTCCCGGTCGTCACGCCGCAGATCGCCGCCACGCTCCGGGAGCCCGCCGATCTTCTGAAAGTCCCTGCCGTCATCGATGGACATGCGATGTTCGGCTGGGAGGTCTGGCTGCGCAAGGTGGGACTATCGGGCCATTGCATGGAAGAGCGGCACATCTTCAACGACGCGTCGCTCTGTCTGGATGCGGCCATAGCAGGGCAGGGGGTGATGCTCGCCTGGCAGACGCTGGCTGGCTATGCTCTGCAGCAGAAATGCCTCGTCGATCCCTTCGGTATCCGCGTAAAGACGGGCTTCGGCCATTATTTCGTCACCGCCCCCGGCGTGCGGGAGCCGAAGAAGGTGACCGCCTTCAAGGCCTGGATTCGCGAGGAGATGGAAGAGAGCATGCGTCTCTTCCGATAGGGTCTATCAGACCGGCTCGTGACCGCGGGTCGCCTGCATGGCCTTATAGGCATCGCGTGCCTGGCAGCGGTCGATCCAGGCCTTCATCTTCGGACGCGCATCGAACAATTCCTGTTCTGTCTGGGCATAGCGCATCACTTCCGCGAGGTTCAAGTCAGCGGCCGTGAAGCGATGGCCGACGAGATAATCCTGACTTTGCAGATGCTTTTCCAGCACATCGAGCGGCTTCTTCAGCGAGCGGCAGGCAACGGCGATCCCGGCCTTGCCGGCCTCGCTGTTTTCCTGGGCATTGTCATAGATGCGAACGAGCGCAACACTGTAGGGCTCGACTTCGGTTGCCGCCCACATGGTCCACATCGACATCTGCCCTTCTTCCTCCACCGTCTTGCCGGCCAGAGGACCGCCATACTTGCGCGCGAGGTAAAGATTGATGGCGAGCGATTCATGCAGGACGAGGTCGCCGTCCTTGATGCAGGGGATCATGCCCATCGGATTGACTGTCAGAAACTCTGGCGACATCGTGTTGATTGGCGCATCGGCAGCCAGCGGATTGGCAAGCCGGCTGGCCTGGATGACGGGCACGGATTTGAACTCGACGCCGAGCTCCCCAGCCATCCAATAGTTGCGCGAAGCGCGCGAGCGATAGACACCGTAGATCGTCAGCATATATGTCTCCTAGATTCGAGTGAGCGCGACCTTAGGGAGTGAGTCGCATGCATAAAACCCCTTGTGGCTGATATCTCCGATGAAAGCTCGTGATGGATGCTCGTATGCGACGGGTCTAAGCACGAAAATATCTGTCAGCAGCCCAAATTCTTTACAAATCATGCGGCCGACGCCCAGCCTTCGTTCGGAAATTAGCGCGGGTGCATGTTAGAATTCCGCCATGATTTTCGTTGGAAGCGGTAGGAGGTTTCCGGCGAGAAGAAAGCGCAATTGGTGACTGCGATCTCGGGAGGAGAGCAGATGCTTGCGACCAGTGTATCGCTAGACGACAAATATACCGCAGAGGAAGGCCGCGTCTTCATGACCGGCTTGCAGACGCTGGTGCGGCTGCCCATGACGCAGATGCGCCGCGACCGCGCTGCCGGCCTCAATACGGCGGCCTTCATTTCAGGTTATCGCGGCTCGCCGCTCGGCGGCTACGACCAGCAGCTCTTGAAAGCCAAGACTTACCTAGACGCATATGACGTCACCTTCCAGCCCGGGATCAACGAGGATCTTGCTGCGACGGCCGTATGGGGCTCGCAGCAGGTCGGCCTTTCCCCCGGCGCCCGTAAGGATGGCGTACTTGGCATCTGGTATGGCAAGGGCCCTGGTGTCGATCGCTCCGGCGACGTGCTGAAGCACGCAAACGCTGCGGGCACCTCCAAATATGGCGGCGTCCTCTGTATTGCTGGCGACGATCATTCTGCCAAATCCTCCACCATGCCGCACCAGACCGACCATGATTTCATGTCTGCAGTCATCCCAGTCATCTATCCCTCGTCCATCCACGAATTCCTCGAATACGGCCTCCTCGGCATCGCCATGTCGCGCTATTCCGGCTGCTGGGTCGGCATGAAGTTCATCGCCGACACAATCGAGACGACGGCGGCTGTCGATCTGGCAGGCGAGAGGCGGCAATTCGTGCTGCCGACCGATTTCGAAATGCCGCCCGGTGGGTTGAATTTGCGCTGGCCCGATCCGCCGCTGATACAGGACGATCGTCTGCAGACCTACAAGGCCTATGCGGCCATCGCCTTTGCCCGTGCCAATCGCGTCGACGAAATCACCCACGATGTGCCGAACGCTCGTCTGGGTATCATCTCGTCCGGCAAGGCCTATGAGGATGTGCTGCAGGCACTGCGCGAGCTGGAGATCGGCCCACAGGAAATGGCAGCGATCGGCCTGCGTATCTTGAAAGTGCGCATGCCCTGGCCGCTGGAGCCCGAGGCTGTCAGGCATTTCTCCGAAGGGCTGGACGAGGTTCTCGTCGTCGAGGAGCGACGCGAGATCATCGAGAACCAGATCAAGCAGCAGCTCTTCAACTGGCGGGCCGATGTCCGTCCGCGAATCGTCGGCAAGTTCGACGAACACGACAAGCCCTATCTCAGCCTCTCGGCGGCATTGACTGTCGGCGCCGTCGCCAGAGCAATTGCGGGGCGTATCGTCAAGCTCGATCTCGATCAGGGCCTGCATGACCGCATCGCCGCCAAGCTCGCCTATCTCGCCGAGCGCGGCCAGATCAGCCGCAGCCATGTGGCGCCGCTAAACCGCACACCCTTCTTCTGCTCCGGCTGTCCGCACAATACGTCCACCCGCGTTCCTGAAGGCAGCCGCGCCATTGCCGGCATCGGGTGCCACTATATGGTCACCTGGATGGACCGCAACACCGAGACTTTCACCCAGATGGGCGGCGAAGGCGTGCCATGGACGGCGATCGCCCGGTATACCGACGAAAAGCATATGTTCGTCAATCTCGGTGACGGCACCTATTTCCACTCCGGCATTCTCGCCATCCGCCAGTCCGTCGCCTCCAAGGTCAACGTCACCTACAAGCTGCTCTACAACGATGCCGTCGCCATGACCGGCGGCCAGCCGATCGACGGTTACCTGACGCCGCAGCTGGTGACGAAGCAGCTGCATGACGAAGGCGTCAAGCCGATCTACCTGCTGTCTGATAATCCCAATGCCTATCGTGCTTCCGAGCTTGCGCCAGGCGTCAAGGTGCTGCATCGCGACCATATCGATCAGGTGATGCTGACGCTGCGCGAGACCGAAGGCTGTTCGGCGATCGTCTACGTTCAGACCTGCGCCGCGGAGAAGCGCCGTCGCCGCAGCCGCGGGCTGATGGAAGACCCGGCCAAGCGCGTCTTCATCAATCCGGCCGTCTGCGAGGGCTGCGGTGATTGCTCGGTGCAATCCAACTGCATCTCGGTCGAACCGCTGGAAACGGAATTCGGCCGCAAGCGCCAGATCAATCAGTCGAGCTGCAACAAGGATTTCTCCTGCGTCAAAGGCTTCTGCCCGTCCTTCGTGACCGTTCATGGCGGCAAGCGCCGCAAGCGAAAGGCGCTTGATCATGCCGATGTCGATGTCCCAATGCCCGAAATCCCCGTCATCGGCGATCGTCCGTGGAATATCGCGATTGCCGGCGTCGGCGGCACGGGCATCCTGACCATCGGCGCGATCCTCGGCATGGCCGCGCATCTCGACGGCAAGGTGCCGATGATCCTCGACATGGCTGGCCTTGCCCAGAAGGGCGGCGCCGTCATGAGCCACCTGCGCATCGGCCACAATCAGGCCGATGTCACCTCCTCGCGTATCGTCAATGGCGGCGCGGATCTCCTGTTATCAGCGGACGAGGTGGTGGGTGCCTCCAAGGATGCGATCACGCTCTGCTCGCCGACGCGCACCACGGCCATCGTCAACACCGGGCTGATGCCGGTCGCCGATTTCGTTCGCAACCGCGATTTCGATTTCAAGACCGGTTCGATCCAGCACGCGATCGCAAAGACCGTCAGCGACAAGTCCATTTTCCTCGACTTCGGCCACGTCGCGACGGAGGTGACCGGCGATGCCATGTCGACCAATATCCTGCTGACCGGCTTTGCCTGGCAGCGCGGCCTTTTGCCTCTCTCTTTGGAAGCGATCGAAAGGGCGATTGAGCTCAACGGTGTCGCCGTCAAGGCGAGCCTTTCCGCCTTCCAGTGGGGACGGCTTCTGGCGCACGACCCGCAGGCCGTACATGCCATGATGGCTGAACCCCGGACGGGTAAGACGCTGACGGAGATGAGCCTCGATGAACTCATCAAACACCGCAAGGCGCATCTGACCGCCTATCAGAATGCGGCGCTTGCCGAACGCTATGCTGCCTTCGTGGCCCACGCCAATGCTCTGGCTGCAAGAGAGCGGCTTTCGGATAAGGTGCCTTTTGCCGTTGCCGTCACCTATGCACGCGTTCTCGCCTACAAGGATGAATACGAAGTCGCGCGTCTTCTGACCGATCCGGCCTTCGAAACGCATCTGCGCGAGGAGATGGAAGGGGATTTCAAGCTGGCCCTCAATCTCGCGCCGCCCGTGCTTGGCGGTAAGGATCCGAACGGCCGGCCGAAGAAGCGCGAGTTCGGCGCGTGGATTCTGCCATTGCTCCGCGTCCTTACGCCGATGAAGCGCCTGCGCGGCACGCCCTTCGACCCCTTCGGCTATATGGCGGAACGCCGGCTGGAGCGTCGCCTGATCGCTGATTATGAAGGGGTTGCCGAGCGGGTACTTGCCGGGCTGCGCCATGACAACGAGGCCGAGGCCCTTGCCATCCTCTCGCTGTTTGATGAGATAAGAGGCTTCGGACCGGTCAAGGAGGAGGCAGCCCGCAAGATCATGGTGAGAATTGCTGACAAGCTGAAGGCCTATGAGGCGCCTGTGAATACGCAGGGCAAGCAGCCCATGCCTGCCGACGCCGCATGATGGCGATGGCCGAAACTTGAAGCGGGCATAAAGAGGTATAGGTTCGTAAGGATCGCGCGTTCGGGAATATCGGGAGGAGAAGCCGGATGTTTGCAGGGGGATTGAACTTCGCGCTGGGAGAAGACATCGACGCATTGCGCGAGCAGGTGCGCCGTTTTGCCAATAACCGCATCGCGCCGTTTGCCGATGAGATCGACCGCAACAACAGTTTCCCAATGCATCTCTGGAAGGAGATGGGCGACCTCGGCTTGCTGGGGATCACCGTCGATGAAGCCTATGGCGGGGCTGGCCTCGGCTATCTCGCCCATACGGTGGCGATGGAGGAAATCAGCCGCGCTTCCGCCTCCGTTGGCCTGAGCTACGGTGCCCATTCCAATCTCTGCGTCAACCAAATCTACCGCAACGGCACGACCGCGCAGAAGGAGCGCTATCTGCCGAAGCTGATTTCGGGCGAGCATGTGGGGGCTCTCGCTATGTCGGAACCGAGCGCGGGCTCCGATGTCGTCTCCATGAAGCTGCAAGCGGAGAAACGCGGTCATCGCTATGTGCTGAACGGCAGCAAGATGTGGATCACCAACGGTCCGGATGCCGACGTTCTCGTCGTCTACGCCAAGACCTCGCCGGATGCCGGCCCGCGGGGGATCACCGCCTTCCTGGTCGAGAAAGGCTTCCCCGGCTTCTCCGTCGGCCAGAAGCTCGACAAGCTCGGCATGCGCGGCTCGAACACCTCGGAGCTGATCTTCCTCGATTGTGAAGTGCCGGAGGAGAATGTTCTGGGGCAGGTCGACGGCGGCGTGCGTGTGCTGATGTCCGGCCTCGATTACGAGCGCGTCGTCCTCTCCGGCGGCCCCGTCGGCATCATGGCGGCCTGCATGGATGTGGTGCTGCCCTACATGCATGAGCGCAAGCAGTTCGGCCAGTCGATCGGCGAGTTCCAGCTCATGCAGGGCAAGCTTGCCGACATGTATGTCACCATGAATGCCGCCCGTGCCTATGTCTATGCGGTGGCGGCCGCCTGCGATCGCGGCGAGACGACGCGCAAGGATGCAGCCGGCTGCATCCTCTATTCCGCCGAGAAGGCGACAGCACTGGCGCTCGAATGCATCCAGGCCCTCGGCGGCAATGGCTATACCAATGACTATCCCGCCGGACGGCTGCTGCGCGACGCCAAGCTCTACGAGATCGGTGCCGGCACGTCCGAAATCCGGCGCATGCTGATCGGTCGCGAGTTGTTCGGCGAAACGGCCTGACTGCGAAATTCCATTCCCATCAACCGGTGAAGCGCATGACCGTCCTGAAATCAGAGATATCGACGCATTCGGATCGCTTCCGGGAAAATCGCGCCGCCATGTTGGAGGCGATCGGCATTGCCGAGGCTGCGGCGTCGCAGGCGGCAGAAGGCGGCGGCGTGCAGGCACGTGAGCGCCATCTCAGCCGCGGCAAGATGCTGCCGCGCGATCGCGTTGCCGGCTTGATCGATCCCGCCACGCCGTTTCTGGAAATCGGCATAACTGCCGCGCACGGTCTCTATAGCGGCGACGCGCCGGGCGCCGGTCTCATCGCCGGTATCGGCCGCGTTTCCGGCCGCGATTGCATGATCGTCTGCAATGACGCCACGGTCAAAGGCGGCACTTACTATCCGATCACGGTGAAGAAGCATCTCCGCGCGCAGGAGATCGCCGCCGAAAATAATCTCCCTTGCATCTATCTCGTCGATTCAGGCGGCGCCAACCTGCCGAACCAGGACGAGGTGTTTCCGGACCGCGATCACTTCGGCCGCATCTTCTACAATCAGGCCAATATGTCGGCCGCCGGCATCCCGCAGATCGCCGTCGTCATGGGCTCCTGCACGGCAGGCGGCGCCTATGTGCCGGCCATGTCGGATGAAACCATCATCGTCGAGAAGCAGGGGACGATCTTTCTCGCCGGTCCGCCGCTCGTCAAGGCGGCGACGGGGGAGGTGGTCTCAGCCGAGGATCTCGGCGGCGGCGATGTTCACACGCGCCTCTCCGGTGTTGCCGATCATCTGGCACGCGACGATGCTCATGCACTTGCGCTCACCCGCCAGGCGGTCTCCAATCTCAATCGCCACAAGCCCGAGAGCGTCGAGCTTCGTACGCCCGAGGCACCGCTCTACGATCCTGAAGAAATTCTCGGCATCGTCCCCTCGGATCTGCGCACGCCCTATGACGTGCGCGAGGTTATCGCCCGCATGGTGGACGGTTCCCGTCTCGATGAATTCAAGGCGCGCTACGGCACGACGCTGGTCTGCGGCTTTGCCCATATCCATGGTATCCCTGTCGGGATCATCGCCAACAATGGCGTCCTCTTCTCGGAGTCGGCGCTGAAGGGCGCGCATTTCGTCGAGCTCTGCTCGCAACGCAAGATCCCGCTGGTCTTCCTGCAGAACATCACCGGCTTCATGGTCGGCCGCAAATACGAGACGGAGGGCATCGCCAAGAACGGCGCCAAGCTGGTGACGGCTGTCGCCACGACCAAGGTCCCGAAGATCACCATGCTGATCGGCGGCTCCTTCGGTGCGGGCAACTACGGCATGGCAGGTCGCGCCTACTCGCCGCGTTTCCTCTGGACCTGGCCCAACAGCCGCATATCGGTCATGGGCGGGGAGCAGGCGGCGGGTGTGCTTGCCACCGTGCGCGGCGAGGCGCTGGCGCGTGCCGGCAAGCCCTGGGCGCCGGAAGAAGAGGCCGCCTTCAAGGCGCCGACGCTAAAGATGTTCGAAACCCAGAGCCACCCGCTCTACGCCTCGGCCCGCCTTTGGGACGATGGCATCATCGATCCGCGTAAGAGCCGCGACGTGCTGGCTCTGTCGCTTTCAGCAGCACTCAACGCACCGATCGAAGACACACGCTTCGGTCTGTTCAGGATGTGAGGAGACGGAGATGAAACGCGATGCCATCAATGCCAAGAATGCGCCGCAGCCCCGCGGCGGCTATGCCCAAGCTGTAAAGCTGGAGAATTTCGAGCGACTACTTTTTATCAGCGGACAGATACCGACCGATGTCGATGATGCCTTGCCGGAGGGATTTAAGGCGCAGGCCCGTCAGGTCTGGCACAACATCGACGCCCAGCTGAAGGCGGCCGGCATGACGAAGGACGATATCGTCAAGGTCACCACCTTTCTCGCCGATCGACATCATACGATTGAGAACCGCGAGATTCGCAGCGAATATCTCGGCTCGCTCGCGCCGGCCATGACTGTGGTGATCGCCGGTATTTTCGATACGGCCTGGCTGCTCGAAGTCGAAGTCATTGCCGCGCAATAGGGTCTGCCGATGTTTTCGAAGATACTGATCGCCAATCGCGGCGAAATCGCCTGCCGCGTCATCCGCACGGCGAGGCACCTCGGCATCCGCACGGTCGCCGTCTATTCCGACGCCGATCGGGATGCGCTGCACGTGGCGCTAGCAGACGAGGCTGTCCATATCGGCCCCGCGGCGGCGATCGAAAGTTATCTTTCGAAAGAGAAGATCATTGCGGCGGCTCAACGCACTCAAGCGGAGGCCATTCATCCAGGCTACGGCTTTCTTTCGGAAAATGCCGATTTCGCCGAGGCGGTCGAGGGTGCCGGTCTCGTCTTCATCGGCCCATCGCCGAGCTCGATCCGGGCCATGGGCCTCAAGGATGCGGCCAAAGCGCTGATGGAGCGGGCGGGCGTGCCTGTCGTGCCCGGCTATCACGGCGATGGGCAGGAGGCCGGCTTCCTTGCCGATCAGGCGGCCGCAATCGGCTTTCCCGTTCTCATCAAGGCGCGGGCAGGCGGCGGCGGCAAGGGCATGCGCCGCGTCGACCGTCCGGAGGATTTCGAGGCTTCGCTGGAGGCGGCGAAGCGCGAGGCGAAATCCGCTTTCGGCGACGATGCGGTGCTCATCGAAAAATATCTCGTTAGACCGCGCCACATCGAGATCCAGGTCTTCGGCGACAGTCATGGCAATGCCGTGCATCTTTTCGAGCGCGATTGCTCGCTGCAGCGCCGGCACCAGAAGGTGATCGAGGAGGCACCGGCCCCCGGTATGACAGAGGAGATGCGCGCCGCCATGGGTGAAGCGGCTGTTCGCGCCGCCCGCGCCATCGATTATCGCGGCGCCGGCACGGTTGAATTCATCGTCGATGTCTCCGACGGGCTGTCGCCGGATCGTTTCTTCTTCATGGAAATGAACACACGCCTGCAGGTCGAGCATCCCGTCACCGAGACGATCGCCTGCGTCGATCTGGTGGAATGGCAATTGCGCGTCGCGAGCGGCGAGCCGCTGCCGAAGGCTCAGGATGAGCTCACCATAAACGGCTGGGCCTTCGAAGCGCGTATCTATGCGGAGGATCCGGCGCGCGGCTTCCTGCCGGCAACCGGCACGCTCTCTCGCTTACGCTTTCCCGAAGGCGATGTCCGCATCGATGCGGGCGTGCGCGAGGGCGATACCATCACCCCGCATTACGATCCGCTGATCGCCAAGCTGACGGTGCATGCGCCGGATCGGGCAGCCGCCCTGGCGAAGCTCACGCGAGGCCTGGAGCAGACGCAGGTCGCCGGAACCACGACCAACCTCGATTTCCTCATTCGCCTCAGCCGTCAATCGGATTTCGCCACCGGCCATCCGGACACTGGATTGATCGACCGTGACGTGGAGGCGCTGACTTCGGCGCGGCAGCCCGACGATGCGGCTCTTGCCATTGCCGCCATTGTTGAGGCGGGTGGGTTCGCGCAAGCCGCTGGCAATGACCCGTGGCTGTCGCTCGGCCCTTGGCAGCTCTGGGGCGAGGCGAGCCGGCCCGTCACGGTGCATTTTGCCGGCGGTCATCAGACTTGCCGCGTGACTGCAAGGGGTCGGTCGCTGTTCGGCGTCGCCTTTGATGATCGCACCATTTCCCTCCGCATGCTCGCGGGTGAGGGCCGTTCTCGTCACGTTGAGATCGACGGCCGTCAATCTCAACTGGATGTCTTCGAGATATCGTCAGGTGTGACTTTGTTCCTTGATGGGCAGACGCATCATTTCCATCGCCTCGATCTTCTCGACGGTGGAGAAGAGGCGGCCAGCGGCGGTGACCGCGTCATCGCGCCGATGCCGGGTCTCGTCAAGATCGTCCGCGTGCGCGAAGGCGACTCGGTGACCAAAGGCCAGGCCCTGATCGTCATGGAGGCCATGAAGATGGAGCTGACTCTGACGGCCGCCCGCGACGGCATCGTCGAAAGTCTGCATGTCGGCGAGGGCGATCAGACCAGCGAAAGCGCCGTGCTTCTGTCGCTTCGACCGGAGGATGTGCCATGATCAACAAGCCTTCCAATCATGTCACCATCGTCGAGATGGCGCCGCGCGACGGCCTGCAGAATGAAAAGCAGCTGGTCGATACCGCGCGGAAGATCGAGCTGGTAAACCGGCTTTCCGATTGCGGTTTTGAGCGCATCGAAGTGACGAGCTTCGTCAGTCCGAAATGGGTGCCGCAACTGGCCGATGCCGCCGATGTCATGGCCGGCATAGAGCGGCGTTCCGGCATCCGCTATGCAGCGCTGGCGCCCAACATGCAGGGCTTCGAAGCCGCCCTCGCCGCCGGCGCCGATGAGGTCGCGATCTTTGCGTCCGCTTCCGAAACCTTCTCCATGCGCAACATCAACTGCTCGATCGCCGAGAGCATTGAGCGCTTCCGGCCGGTTGCCGCTGCCAGCCGGGATCGCGGTGTCCCGTTGCGCGGCTATGTCAGCTGCGTCGTCGAATGCCCCTATGAGGGTGCCATACCGCCGCAAAATGTCGTCAGCGTTGCCTGGCAGCTTCGTGCCCTTGGCTGCTATGAAATCAGCCTTGGCGACACGATTGGCAAAGGTGCGCCTGGGGCTGTCGACCGGATGCTTGCCGCAGTGCTGGGCGAACTGCCCGCCATGGTTCTGGCAGGGCATTTTCACGATACGTCGGGGCGCGCACTGGAGAATATCGCCGTCGCTCTGGAGCGCGGCCTGCGCGTCTTCGATGCTTCGACCGGCGGCCTCGGTGGTTGCCCCTTTGCCCCCGGTGCCAAGGGCAATGTCGATACCGTGGCGGTCTGCGACTATCTGGAGACGCAGGGATACGAAACCGGTCTTGATAAAGACAAGCTTGCGGCGGCCGCCGCCTTCGCCCGCAGCCTCGGGAGTGCCGCATGATATCGCAAACGATCCGCATCACCACCGACGAGCGCGGTGTCGCCTATCTGACGCTGATGCGCGCCGAAAAGCACAATGCCCTGTCGGCCGAGATGATCGATGATCTCACGGCTGCAACGAATGAGCTTGCTCACGACAAAGCGGTGCGTGTCGTCGTGGTCACCGGCGAAGGTGCCAGCTTCTGCGCCGGCGGCGATCTCGGCTGGATGCGCACCCAGTTCGACGCCACGCGGGACGGACGCATGGTGGAAGCGCGGCGGCTGGCCATGTTGTTCAAGGCGTTGAACGAGCTCCCCAAGCCGCTGATCGCCCGCGTTCACGGCAATGCCTTCGGCGGCGGCATCGGAATCCTCAGCGTCTGCGACATGGTGATCGCGGCATCGACAGCCCGCTTCGG
Source organism: Rhizobium sp. BK312 (assembly GCF_014193605.1). NCBI lineage: Bacteria > Pseudomonadati > Pseudomonadota > Alphaproteobacteria > Hyphomicrobiales > Rhizobiaceae > Rhizobium > Rhizobium sp. BK312. The sequence continues at coordinate 328,340 of NZ_JACHZP010000003.1, forward strand.
TCTGACGGAAGTACGCCTCGGCATCATTCCCGCCACCATCAGCCCCTATGTCGTCGCCCGGATCGGCGAGACGAATGCCCGCCCGCTCTTCCTCTCCGGCAAGATCATCGATGCCTGGCAGGCACATGCAACAGGTCTTCTGTCACGAGTCGTGGCGGAGGAGGCGTTGGACGAGGCCGTGGAGGCGGAGGTCCGCCATTTTCTAGCGGCGTCACCGCAGGCTGCCGCTCGTGCCAAGGCCTTGGCGCGCTCTGTCGGCAGGCCGGTTACCGATAGCATGATCGATCACGTCGTCGAGCAACTGGCGGATGCCTGGGAGACCGACGAGGCGAAGGAAGGCATTAATGCCTTCTTCGAAAAACGGCAGCCGAACTGGCGAACGGGTTAAACGAGCTTGTTGTTTTCGATGGTCAATTGTGGGAACTGCGCGCTTCCCTTGGTGAGGTCGTCCGATGCAGGCTTGTCCCAGCGAAAGCCCATGATCGCAGCTTGTTGCATCTCCTGGAAGAGATTGCCCGCAATCACCGCCGAGCCGGCACCATCCGCAACCGAGACGACGCAGCCGATGCCGGCATGTCTGACGATATTGCCTGTCGCGACGATATTGCGGAGATATTGCCCCCAGCCGAGCCGCATGCCCCAGAGCGGCGCATTCTCGATGACGTTGTCGGCAACAAGCGTATCGGCTTCCGCCGATATACCGATGCCAAAGCCGCCATCCTGCGCGTAGGGCGCTGTCAGCGAAAGATTGCGGATGACATTGCCCGTTACCGAGGCGAGCCTTCCGCCCTTGTCGAAATTGGTGACCGAGATGCCGTTCGTTGCGCCATCGACAAGGTTGTTGTTGATCGTGGCGCCGACGAATTCGAATTCGCAGTAGATGGCCGTTTCGCCCGAACGCAGACATTGATTGTTCGAGATCTGCACATTCGAGGCCGAATTGGCGCGGATGGCGGTAAAGGCGCAATCGGTGATCTGATTGCCAGAAACCGTGACGCCATCGGCGCGGAAGACGTTGATGCCATTACCGTTCTGGCCGGTGCCGCCGCCATTGGCGCGAATGCGGGCAATGCGATTGTTGATGACGCTGCTGCTATCCTCGGCCTTGTCCCAACGATGGATCAGAATACCGCCATTGCCGCAATCCTCGACGCGATTGCCTGCTACCGTCAATCCGGTTGACTGGACGGAATAGATGCCGGCTTCTGCCGCGCCGGAGATGCGGTTGCGCTCGATCCGGCCGCCGCAACGTTCGAGCTGCAGAGCATGCTTGCGGCTGCCGGTAACTTCGCAATTGTCGATCAGCACCTCGTCGACGCCGGTAAATTGCAGAAGGCTGCTAGCATAATCGGCAAGCCAGCGATTGCCGCCATCGAGCACGAGGCCGGAAAGCTCGATACGCCTGGCTTTATCCGCATTCATCAGATGGCCGTCGCCGCTATAGATGAGCCGCGAGGCGCCGGGAACGCCGGTAATGCGGGTATTATCCGGCAGCGTCAGGTTAGAGATATTGTATGTGCCCGGCGGCAGGAAGAGCGGCATGTTGGCCCGTGCCGCATTGTCGATCATCGCTTGCAGCTTGCCACTCTTGAAATCGCTCGCGCCCGGCGTCGTCTTCAGCGCAACGGCATCGATCGGTCCGCGTAGCTCGGTACCGGCCATCTTGGCCAGCGGCGCGGCGAAAACGCGCGGCGCAAGCAGGCCGGTCGCTGCCGAGGCGGCGAGGGAAGCGACGAAGGTGCGGCGTTGGATCATTGCGAGCTCCTGGAACGGCTCTTACGAAGCAGAAATCGTGCCAACCCTGCCTGTGCCGTTTTGACACAAAGGTCGCCATTCAAACGCTTTCGATCGGCCAAGAGTCTCGACCTCTTACTATTTCATTTACCAGTCCGGTACAGGCGATAACCCGCACCTAATCCATTTGCGCTAGGGGCGACTCGCCGCGCATGTTACCTCTCCAGCATGCGGATCGCGGCCTTTCAACGTCTGGCACTTTTCGATGCCGTCGAGCAGGCGGCTGAGGTTTTGGCGCGCGATCTCGCCTGGGCGGAAGCTGAAGGCATTGATCTCGCCCTCTTTCCAGAATGCTATCTGCAGGGGCACAGCTACAACGAAGCCGTCGCCAGACGCCGCGCGCTTTCGTTGAACGATCCCGGTTTGAACGCGCTTGTCGCCCGGTTTGCAGGGGGGGAAACGACAGCCGTCGTCGGTTTTTTCGAGCGGAGGGACGATGGGGTCTACAACAGTGCTCTAGTCGTCAAATCTGGTCGGATCACCGGGGTCTATGCCAAGGCACATCCGCTAGAGAAGGGTTGCATGCCCGGAACGGATTTTCCGATCTGGGAGGAGGGGAGTTGGCGCTTCGGCATCAATATCTGCGCCGATCTCCGATATCCCTACACCGCGCGCCGCGTGGCCAAAAAGGGGGCAGGCCTCATCTGCAATCCCGTCAATCTCATGCTTCGGCCCCATAAAGCCGAGATGTGGCACAAGCCGGGGATCTCGGGGCTGCAGATCTGCGCCAGGCATACGGGCTGCTGGGTCATGGCGTCGGATGTCGTGGGCAGCAATGACGACGGCTGGGTGAGCTACGGCAGCACTGCTATCGTCGATCCGAACGGCGTCGTCGTCGCCAAGGCCAAGCCCTATTGCGAGGATGTTCTCGTCTTCGATCTGCCGGATCGGCAACCCGAACGACGATGCGCTCAAAAAGCTGCCGTCATCGCTACCTAATCGTGCAAATCGCGCTATCCTCTTTACTCATGAAACCCGATCAACTGCTTTATCCGGCGCCCGAGGGCTTGTTCTGCCCGATCGGCGGCTTCCATATCGACCCCGTGCAACCGGTCGAGCGGGCTCTTGTTACGCATGGTCATTCCGATCATGCCCGCTCCGGCCACGCCCATGTGCTCGCCACGCGCCAGACGCTCGATATCATGCGCATCCGCTACGGCGATGATTTTGCCGGCTCGGAGCAGGCGGTTGCCTTCGGCGAGGAAGTGACGATCAATGGCGTAAAGGTGCAGTTCTATCCGGCCGGCCATGTGCTCGGCTCGGCGCAGATCGCCGTGGAGAAGGATGGGCTGCGCATCGTGGTCTCGGGGGATTACAAGCGTCGGCCAGACCCGACCTGTGAACCCTATGTGCCGGTCCCGTGTGATGTCTTCATCACCGAGGCGACCTTCGGCCTGCCGGTTTTTCATCATCCCGATCCGATGGCTGAGACGCGCAAGCTCCTGGGTTCGCTTCGCCAGTTTCCGGAACGAACGCATCTGATCGGCGCCTATGCGCTCGGCAAGGCGCAGCGCGTCATCCGCCTGCTGCGCGATGCCGGCTATGATAAGCCGATCTATATTCACGGCGCATTGGAAACACTCTGCGATTATTATGTGAGCCAGGGCATCGCGCTCGGCGAACTCAAGCCGGCCACCATCGAAAGCCGCGATCAGTCGATCTTCCACGGCGCCGTCGTCGTCGGCCCGCCCTCCGCGTTTCAGGATCGCTGGGCGCGGCGCTTTCACGATCCTCTGCCGGCTTTCGCTTCCGGCTGGATGATGGTGCGCCAGCGTGCCAAGCAGCTCGGCGTCGAGCTGCCGCTGGTCATATCGGATCATTGCGACTGGCCCGAACTGACCGAGACGATCTCCGATTTGAAGCCGAGCGAGGTCTGGGTCACCCACGGCCGCGAAGAGGCGCTGGTACGCTGGTGCGAGCTGCACGGCATCGCCGCCAAGCCGCTGCATCTCATCGGCTATGAAGACGAGGGCGATTGATGAAAGCCTTTGCCGACCTTCTTGACCGCCTGGTGCTGACGCCGAGCCGCAACGGCAAGCTGAAGCTGCTGACCGATTATTTTCGCGATACGCCCGATCCCGACCGTGGCTATGGTCTAGCCACCATTGCCGGCACCCTCGAGGTGCGCAACGTCAAGCCCGCCATGCTGCGCGAGCTTGTTCTCGAGCGTATGGACGAGGTGCTGTTCCGCTACTCCTACGATTATGTCGGTGATCTCGCTGAGACGATCTCGCTGGTATGGGACAAGGAGAGTGACATCGAGCGCCCTGCCGGCGAGCAGCCGAAGCTTGGCGAAGTCGTCCGCAACATGAATGCACTTGGCAGGACGGAGGTGCGTAGCTTCGTCCGCGATCTGCTTGATCGGCTGGATACTTCGGGCCGTTTCGCATTCTTAAAGCTCGCGACGGGTGCGATGCGCATCGGCGTCTCGGCTCGGCTTGCCAAGCAGGCGCTGGCTGAGATGAGTGGCAAGGATGTAACGGAAATCGAGACGTTGTGGCATGGCCTGCAACCGCCCTATGAAAGCCTGTTCCACTGGCTTGAGGGCAAGGGCGAGAAGCCGATTTTGGCGACGCCGGCGATCTTCCATTCCGTCATGCTTGCCAACCCTGTCGAACCGGGCGATCTTGAGGGCCTCGACCCCAGTGATTTCGCCGCCGAATGGAAATGGGATGGCATCCGCGTCCAGCTTTCACGCTCGGGCGCCACGAGCAAGCTCTATTCTCGCTCCGGCGACGATATTTCAGGCGCCTTCCCGGATATCGTCGATATGATGAACTTCGAAGGCGTGATGGATGGCGAGCTGCTGGTCGGCGGCACGGTGCGTTCCAACAACCCGACGCGCAGCTTTTCCGATCTGCAGCAGCGCCTCAACCGCAAGACCGTGACTTCGAAAATGCTGGACGAGTTTCCGGCCTTCATCCGCGCCTATGATCTCCTCTTTGACGGTGCGGAGGATGTCCGCGCCCGCGGTTTCCTCGATCGGCGCGAGCGATTGACGGAGATTATCGAAGCAGCACCGCACGACCGTTTCGATCTGTCGCCGCTCGTTGATTTCTCCTCCTGGGAGGAGCTCGACCGGTTGCGCTCCTCGCCGCCCGATCCGGTGATCGAAGGTGTGATGATCAAGCGCAGGGACAGCGCCTATCTCGCGGGCCGCGCCAAAGGGCCATGGTTCAAGTGGAAGCGCGATCCTTATAATGTCGATGCCGTGCTGATGTATGCACAGCGGGGCCATGGCAAGCGCTCCAGCTACTATTCCGATTTCACCTTCGGCGTCTGGGCGATGACGCCCGAGGGCGAGCAGCTGGTTCCGGTCGGCAAGGCCTATTTCGGCTTTACCGATGCCGAGCTGGAAGTGCTCGACAAGTTCGTGCGCAACAACACGGTCGATCGTTTCGGCCCGGTGCGTGCCGTGCGTGCCGATCGCGATTTCGGTTTCGTCCTCGAGGTCGCCTTCGAAGGCATCAATCGTTCCACCCGCCATAAATCCGGCGTTGCCATGCGCTTTCCCCGCATTGCAAGGCTACGGCCCGACAAGCCACCCTACGAGGCCGACAGGCTGGAAACTTTGATCGCGATGATTGACGCCAAGGCTCCGGTTGTCGATGAATAGGCGAGGGCGATTCCTCACCACAAAGTGAGTTGGCCTTGCCTTTCAACCCGTGCAGATTTGTGCTGCGCCGGGACATTTAGACAGAGCTCATGACCATGTCTGACGACAACGCATTTCGTCCCAATCGCCGCGGCGTTCTTGCCGGCATCGCCGTCACGCTTTTTGCGCCCGCAATCGTCAGGGCGGCTGATGACAGCACCACAGGCAGCAAGCCCGCCGAGACAAAGGCGATCGCCCGGAGCGATGAAAAGGCCGAGGATGCCCCGCCGCTGCTTTCGGGTGACTATGCCAAGGAACGCCATCTGTTTCGAACCGATCTCCTGAGCAAGGGGCCGGCCCCCGATATCTACGAGAGGCTCATTACGCCATCGACGGCCGAACGGCTTTTCTATCGCAGCGGCGTTGGCGAGGAACTGGAGCTCGTTGCCTGGGTTTCCCGCTATACGCGCTCGGAGAAGCCGAAGCCGGCCGTATTGTTCCTGCATGGCGGCAACGCCATCGGCCAGGGGCATTGGCAGCTGATGAAGCCTTATGTCGAGGCTGGCTACGTCGTCATGATACCCTCCATGCGTGGAGAAAACGGCCAGAAGGGCAATTTTTCGGGTTTTTACGACGAAGTTGCCGATGTGCTGGCCGCTTCCAACCGGCTGCGGCATCTGCCGGGTGTCGATCCACACCGCATGTTCCTGGCCGGGCACAGCATCGGCGGCACGCTCGCCATGCTGGCAGCAATGTCGACCCATCGCTTCCGGGCGGTCGCGCCCATATCAGGCAATCCGGATGCCTACGCCTTCTTCGGCCGCTATCCGCAGGATATCCGCTTCAACACCGGGAACCCGCGTGAATACCAGATGCGCTCGCCGCTCTGCTATGCGCACAGTTTCAAAAGCCCTGTAAAGCTGTTCCACGGGACCGAAGAGGCGCATTTTGATTCGCGCTTGGCATTGCTTTCGAAGCGAGCGACGGCCGCAGGCGTGAAGATGGACATGGCAACGGTGCCGGGCAGCCATAATTCGGCACTGCCCGGTGAAATCGCTCAGAGTATCGAATTCTTCAAGAGCGTGGCCGTCTAAACCAGCTCCCGTAAGAGCGGCATCGGAGATAATCTAACCTCTCCGCACGTCGCTGTTTACGCCAGAAGCTTCTCGATCAGTGCTGTCGCCGCTTCCGCAATCACGGTTCCGGGCGGGAAGATCGCGTCGGCGCCCGCTGCCTCCAGCGCCGCGAAATCCTGCGGCGGGATGACGCCGCCGACCGCAATCAGAATATTGCGGGCATGACGCCGGATGAGCGCCTCCTTCAATTCCGGCACTAGCGTCAGATGACCGGCGGCAAGCGACGATGCGCCGACGATGTCGACGCCTTCGCGCACGGCGACGTCGGCGACTTCCTCAGGCGTCTGGAACATCGCGCCGACGACGACATCGAAACCGAGATCGGCAAAGGCCGTAGCGATGACCTTCTGGCCGCGATCGTGTCCATCCTGGCCCATCTTGGCGATGAGGATGCGGGGCTTCTCGCCCCGCGCCCTGCGGAACGCCTCGATTTTGGCCACTGCTGTATTGAAGACTGGATCTTCGGAGCCGACTTCCTTGCGGTAGACGCCGGAGATGGTCCTAATCTCGGCGACATGACGTCCATAGGCTTTTTCGAGCGCCAGCGAGATTTCGCCGACGGTGGCTCTCGCCCTCGCAGCCTTGACGGCAAAATCGAGCAGATTGCCGGTGCCGTTTCGCGCGGCATCCGTTAAGGCATCCAGGGCCGTTTCGACGACGGCCGTCTCGCGGGTGCCCTTCAGCTGCTGCAGCTTGGAAAGCTGGCGTGCCCGCACCTCGGAATTCTCGACCTTCAGGACATCGACTTCGATATCCTGCACTGGTTTGGAAAAATTCACGCCGACCACGGTCTGATGGCCGCTGTCGATGCGCGCCTGAGTTCGGGCCGCGGCTTCCTCGATCCGTAGCTTCGGAATGCCCTTCTCGATCGCCTTCGCCATGCCGCCGAGCGCCTCGACCTCCTCGATATGGGCAAGGGCGCGGGCCGCAAGATCATGGGTCAGCCGCTCGACATAGGCCGAGCCGCCCCAGGGATCGATGATGCCTGTAGTCCCCGATTCCTTCTGCAGCAGGATCTGCGTGTTGCGGGCGATGCGGGCGGAATGATCCGTCGGTAGCGCCAGCGCCTCGTCGAAGGAATTGGTATGGAGCGATTGCGTATGCCCCTGCGTTGCCGCCATCGCCTCGACCATGGTGCGGATGATGTTGTTCATCGGATCCTGCGCCGTCAGCGACCAGCCGGAGGTCTGGCTGTGGGTCCTGAGCGCGAGGGATTTATGGTCCTTCGGCGCGAAATTCTTCTGCATCAGCGCCGCCCAGATCAGCCGTCCGGCGCGCATCTTGGCGACCTCCATGAAGAAGTTCATGCCGACGGCCCAGAAGAAGGAGAGGCGAGGGGCGAAGCTGTCGATATCGAGCCCGGCTGCGACGCCCGCCCGCGCATATTCGATGCCGTCGGCGATCGTATAGGCGAGCTCCAGATCCGCCGTCGCGCCTGCTTCCTGCATATGGTAGCCGGAGATCGAGATGGAGTTGAACTTCGGCATCCGCTGGCTGGTGTAGCTGAAGATGTCCGAAACGATCCGCATCGAGGGTTGGGGCGGATAGATATAGGTGTTTCGAACCATGAACTCCTTGAGGATGTCGTTCTGGATCGTGCCCGACAGCTTGTCTTCGGAAACGCCCTGTTCCTCCGCTGCGACGATATAAAGCGCCATGATCGGCAGCACCGCGCCGTTCATGGTCATCGAGACGCTCATCTCGTCGAGCGGAATGCCATCGAAGAGCTGGCGCATGTCGAGGATGGAATCGATCGCCACACCCGCCATGCCGACATCACCCGCCACCCGCGGATGATCACTGTCATAACCGCGGTGGGTGGCAAGATCGAAGGCGACCGAGAGCCCTTTCTGACCGGCGGCAAGATTGCGGCGGTAGAAGGCATTGGATTCTTCCGCCGTGGAGAAGCCGGCATATTGGCGGATGGTCCAGGGCTGCTGCACATACATTGTCGGATAAGGGCCGCGCACAAATGGTGCAGCGCCAGGATAGGTGTCCAAAAACTTCAGGCCGGCAAGGTCGCTTTCGCGGTAGGAGCGCTTGACGCTGATGCCTTCGGGAGTTTCCCAGGCTGGGGCGTCGATTGTTGGCGCCGTTGCCCGTGGCTTGGCCCAGGGGATGGTGGTGAAGTCGGGGATACGGGTCATTGAACCGGTGCCTTCGTGAATATGGAGGCTGCGTTACCCCCCTCTGTCGCTTTCGCGACATCTCCTCCACATGGGTGGAGATCAGAAGCCTGCGGAGCGTTTCTGCCGCAGAAAAATACCGCATCTGCGACAGCGAAGGTTGTCATTCCCGCTGGGATTAAATTCAAGCGTGAAACGATCTCTCCCCTTGTGGGGGAGATGTCACGCAGTGACAGAGGGGGGTGCGCAGTCTCCGCGGATGCGATATTCATTCTCATCCCTCCACCCCCTCATCCAACCGTACCGGCATCAACCCCATCCCACCGGCAATCGAACCCAAAGACCCCAAAACCGTCACCGGCGGTTCGGTCTTCATCGCAAACAGCGTCGTCCCCACGATCGGCTTGGCGATGCGGCTCTCGCGCGCCTCCGCAACCATCGCCGCCAGGCGACCGCTGGAAATGACCTTCGCCAATCCACCCTGGCCTTCGATCTCGATAAAGATATCCCAGGCCCGCTCGGCCAGTGCGTCGGTCAGCGTCTCGATGCCACCGGCTCCAGCGGCGGGATCGATGACATGATCGAGGTGGCTCTCCGCCACGAGGATCGTCTGCGTATTGCGCGCCAGACGCCGCGCCAGTGGATCGGGAATGCCGTGTGTCAGGCTGTGCGGCAGAACGGAGATCTCGTCGGCGCCGCCGACGCCGGCTGAAAAGACCGCGATCGTATTGCGCAGAATGTTCGTCTCCGGATCGAGGCGGGTCAGCATGCGATAGCTCGTCTCCGCAAAGAGATGCGCCGGCTGTGGATTGGCGACGCCGCAGGCCTCGGCGATCCGGGTAAAGATCAGCCGTGCGGCGCGCATCTTCGCAATCGTCGTGAACTGGTTCTGATCGGCCGAAAGGCAAAGGCTGGTTGCCGCAAGCGCTGCTTCCGGCGAAAGGCCGGCCTCTTCGAGCAATCTCAGATGACCGACGAGGCTTGCGGCCATGACCGCCAACTCCTGCACTTCGGTCCCGCCGGCATTATGCACCATGCGACCGTCTGCATTGACGATCGTCTCAGCCGGCTTCACTTCTTTGAAGTATTTGATGTCGCTCGAAAAATTGGCAAAATTTTCAGCTGCCAAGAAAGCGTCGAGTCCAAGATGCAAACTTTGGGAACCCCCATCAACAATCGAGGCTGCCATCATTTTCGCGACGCTGGAAGAAAAGCCATCGAGGCGCAGAGTTGTCGTCTTGGCGGATGCTGCCGCCAGCACTTCGGAAAAGATTGGCAACTGAGCATCCATGCCGATGCCGAAGGCCGAAGGGGAGCTGCTGGAGACGAGGCTGATACCGCTTGCGCCATTGGCAAGATCATCGCTGAGCTGCACCATTGCCCGCTCGAGGTCCGGATCGTCCATGCGCTGCATCACCGTCCAGGGCAGCTCGGCCCGCTGACGCGAGAGCGGAGCATAATCGCGCCGCCGCTCGTAAAGCGGCTGGATGGCGATGCCATCGTCCGTTCGCGATACCAGCGCTTCCTGGAAATCCTTGCCTTTCAACGCCCGTTCCACCAGCTTCAGCCAGGTCTTTTGGTCGGTGTGGCCGAAGATGCTCGGGTCGAGACTGTCGATATTCATGCGATCCTCCGTCCAACAATGATCTAGCTCATGATGCCGCATGGGAAAACAGAAGTTTGGTCGATCCGTGCAATATCTTCGCTCGCGCTATCTGGTGCTCGACGCCAGCCTCGCTCCAGCCGCGGCGGTCATTATGCGGCCGATCCGATGTGTCCCAACTGGTTTCCGAGAATGGTCGATCTGCTGCCCGTTTCCTATCGCCTGCTCGCTCTTGCCTCTCTGGCAGCATTGTCCGCCTGCAGCATCATTCCTGACACGGGCGCCACCGACCCTGATCGTTTCGTGCAGGAAACCACCCCGGTCTTCTATCGTCCCGAGGGTATCGAGCCGAACAGGGTAAAACGTCTGCCGGTGCAGCCTGTGCCGCAGGCGCGCGATCTCTTCCAGACGCAATTCCATCAGACCTATGGTCTGCCGACCTTCAATCCGGTGCATCAGGCCATGTATGCGCAGCGCAGCGAGGACGATTTCACGCTGCCGGCCATCCCGTATAAGCGCATCGACACGCGCTTCCTACGGCAGGAAGTGGACTACCAGACCAAGGAGCGCCCCGGCACTATCGTTGTCGATACGCGCGACCATTTCCTGTATTTCGTCGAGCCGGGTGGCAAGGCAATGCGCTATGGCGTCGGCCTCGGTGCTGCTGGATATGCCTGGCATGGCAGGGGCGTGATCCAGTGGAAGCAGAAATGGCCGCGCTGGACTCCGCCAGCCGAAATGGTCGCGCGCGACCCGCAGATCAGGCCGCTATCGGCCGAGCGCGGCGGCATGAATCCGGGGCCGACCAACCCGCTTGGCGCGCGTGCTCTGTACATCTATCAGGGCGGCCGGGATACGCTTTATCGGGTTCACGGTACGCCGGATTGGCAGTCGATCGGCAAGGCCGCATCCTCTGGGTGCGTTCGTATGCTCAACCAGGACGTGATGGATCTCTACAATCGAGTGCCTGAAAAGGCGGAAATTGTCGTTCTGTAGCAGTATTTTACCACAAATTTTCGTGATGTTGCATAAGTGCGATAGTCGGGATGATTAGCGCTCTTTAGTTTTGCCTCTGTCTCTGCGAACCTCTCGGGGAACCGAATCAGCCTGTTGATGCGGGTTTTCGCTTCCTCCACCAAAGGAACTATGCTGTCGACATGAGCCTTCCTTCATCCTTATCCCGACGTAATTTCCTCGCTCTTGCTGGTCTCGGCGCTGTTTCGACGCTTGCCAGCTGTGCCTCCACCATCAACAGCGGCCCCGTCGTCAGCCCGGTTCAATATACCGGCTCGCCGAGGCCGTTCCGCACCTGGTTCTCCAGCTATGACGGCGAGCAACCCGATCCGGCCGTAATCTACGCTTCCGTCGAGGATGGCGGCTTCATCATTCCGGCGGTTCCCTACCAGCAGATCGATCCGCGCTTCTATCGTCAGCGGGTGGTCGACCCCACCGGCGAGGCACCCGGCAGCGTGATCGTCAACACAACCCAGCGCATGCTCTATGTCACAGAGCAAGGGGGCACGGCGATGCGCTACGGCATCGGCGTTGGCCGCGAAGGCTTTGCCTGGCAGGGCCGGGGCGTCATCCAGTGGCGCAAGAAATGGCCGCGCTGGAATCCGCCGGATGAAATGGTCGCCCGCCAGCCGGAGCTTGTGAAATATTCCATCGCCAACGGCGGCATGGACCCGGGCCTGAAGAACCCGCTAGGAGCGCGTGCTCTCTATATTTTCGAGGATAAACAGGACTCGCTTTACCGCCTGCATGGCAACCCCGACTGGCGCTCCATCGGCAAGGCCGTTTCCTCTGGCTGCGTCCGTCTGCTGAACCAGGATGTCATCGATCTCTATGATCGCGTTCCAGAGCGGGCGCCGATCCTGGTCACTGCCTGATACCGCATCATTGAAAAAAGGGGCGTCACTGGCGCCCTTTTTTGTTTGCCGCCCTGACCGGAATTACCCGGTGCCCCAAAACCGCTGCCAACTTGACCCTCGGCTGCAGGCGCTGGTCGCGTAGACCGGCTCTCCGTTATATCACGCCATCGCTATCCTCGTATTGACGACATTGTCGCATTCACTTTCTCGAAACAATTGCAAAATATATATTGCGCGCGATTAAATCGCGATGTATATGAAATCCATCCAACCGAAGGAGACATGACATGCCTATTCTCTATACGACCAAAGCTTCCGCCACCGGTGGCCGCGCCGGCCATGCAGTTTCCGAAAATGGCGTCCTTGACGTTACGCTTACTGTTCCTAAGGAGCTCGGCGGTGATGGCGCTACCGGCACCAATCCGGAGCAGCTTTTTGCAGCCGGCTATTCCGCCTGCTTCCTGGGCGCTTTGAAATTTGTCGCAGGCCAGCAGAAGGTCAAGATTCCGGAAGATGCCAAGGTCACGGCCACTGTCGGCATCGGCCCGCGCGCAGATGGCACCGGCTTCGGCATCGAAGTGTCTCTGGCCGTTCATATCCCCGGCATGGACAAGGCCGAGGCTGAAAAGCTCGCCGCTGCCGCCCATATCGTATGCCCCTATAGCCACGCCATGCGCACCTCGACCGAAGTGCCGGTTGCTGTTGTTTGACGCGAAACGCGCCGCCGGTCGATTGAAGGCCGGAAATACGGAGCATATTGAAAAGGAGCGGCAGTTTGATCTGTCGCTCCTTTTCTTTTGCAAGAAAAATGCTATATCTTTTCTTAAGAAAGGAAGTAGCCATGATGAAAACCCAGGCAATAGGCCAGACGATGCCCGGCGAAGCACTCGTCATGACCAAGGCCGTCGTCAATGCTGCCGAAAGGCTGGGATTGAACGCCCGTATCCTGGCGGCCATCATCGGCGTGTCGGAGGCGACGGTGTCGCGCATGAAGCGGCAGGATCATCTGTTGGAGCGCGATAGCAAGCCTTTTGAACTTGCCGTGCTTCTTGTTCGTCTCTTCCGTTCGCTCGACGCTATCGTCGGCGGCGACGAGGCTGTGGCGCGGCAATGGCTGCGTAACGGCAATATCGCCTTTGGTGCAGCGCCGATCGACAAGATCGTCTCGATTTCTGGTTTGACCGATGTCCTTGCCTATCTGGACGCCCGCCGCGCTCTCGTCTGAGGCAAGGGCTATTTCCGGCCAATATTGGCGGCTGGTGGAATCGCAGCATCAGGTCTCGACGCTGAAGCTCGTGGACACGTTGGAGGAGCAGGCGCTCCTAGAAAGCATCCTGGAAGAAAGCAAGCCGGTTCTACCGCCTGAATGCGCCGGGCTTGACTATCTCCTTGCCACGCCCTTCCGCTATGGCGCGATCTATCCCCACGGTTCCCGTTTCCGTCGCGCCGGCCGCACGCTCGGAGTCTTCTACGCCTCGGAGCAGGTGGAGACGGCCCTGGCTGAAATGAGCTTCTATCGGCTGCTCTTCTTCCGTGATTCCCCCGATACGCCGTTGCCCGCCAATGCCGCCGAATATACCGCCTTTGCTGCTGCGATTGCGACGAAGGCAGCGATCGATCTGACCGCGTCTCCCTTGGATCGCGATCGGAAGCTGTGGACCGATCCGATCGACTACGAGGCTTGCCAGTCGCTTGCAGAGGCTGCGCGAGCCGGCGGCATCGAGGCAATCCTCTATCGTTCCGTCCGCGATCCCCGCGAAGGCATGAACATAGCGCTGCTGACGGCCAGAGCCTTCTCTGCCCGCGAACCCGTTGAACGCCAGACCTGGCGCATCCGGCTGTCGCGCGTCGGGGTACAGGCGCTGTGCGAATTCCCACGCCGCCGCATCGGCTTCGAAAGACAGGATTTCGAGGGCGATCCACGGCTATCTGAGGCGCAATTCAAAGCAGAATAGCAAGATCGCTGCGCAGGCGGTCACCGCTGCCGTCGGGCAGCCGCTCTTCGAGCGCGGCGTGCGTCGTCTTCCAGATTGGCACGGCGGCGGCGAGTGCTGCCTTGCCGGATGGGGTGAGGCTGAGCAGGCGGGCGCGTCGATCTTTTGGATTCGGCATGATATTGACCCACCCCCGCCGTTCCAGTGGCTTTAAGGCGGCCGTCAGCGTCGTCTGGTCTATTGCCAGGAGTGCTGTGACCGATCCCATGGATGCCGGCACGGGCCGGTTCAGGGACATCATCAGGGAGAACTGGCCGTTGGTAAGGCCGAACGGCCGCAGCGCCTCGTCAAAGCGACGGGCAAGAGCGCGCGCTGCTCGCTGAACATGCAGGCATAGGCAGGTGTCGCGCACTAACAGCGTGGTTTCAAAGGGGATTTCGACTGCGTTTGACATGATTCATTAATATTGATATCAATATATTTGTCAAGATTTGGGAATGAAAACGCCGGAGGAGGGCGCGGACAATGAACCAGGTCGTTTCCAGGGACGTGTGGCTGGATGCCCGCCGTCAACTGCTCGCCAGGGAAAAGGAGGCCACGCATCTTCGCGATCGCGTCAATGCGGAACGCCTGGCCTTGCCTTGGGTAAAGGTCGAGAAGGACTATGTTTTCGACACATCGGCCGGCAAGAGGACACTTGCAGATCTCTTCGACGGCCGCAGCCAGCTCATCATTTATCACTTCATGCTCGGCCCGGACTGGGATGCCGGATGCACCGGCTGCTCCTTCCTTGCCGATCATTTCGATGGAACGCTTCCGCATCTCAACCATCACGATGTCACGCTGGTCGCCGTTGCCCGCGCGCCAATCGAAAAGATAGAGGCCTACAAGAAACGCATGGGCTGGAAGTTCCCATGGGTGTCGTCCTTCTCCAACGATTTCAATTTCGACTATCACGTCTCTTTCACCAAAGAGCAGCTTGCCGGTGAAAAGGTGTTCTATAATTTCAACGATATGAACGCCGCCGACGGCAACGACGAGTTGCCTGGTCTCAGCGCCTTCTACAAGGATGAAGCCGGCAATATCTTCCACACCTATTCCAGCTATGCCCGCGGCGGCGAGGAAATGATCGGTACGCTGATGATCCTCGACAATGCGCCGAAGGGCCGGAATGAAGGCCACACCATGGATTTCGTGCGACGCCACGACGAATATCAGGAGGCGGCGAAGGCGGGCTCCTGCTGCCATTGAAGCATGACGAGACTGCCAAATTTACGTCATGCGGCGCAAGGGGTCGAATTATTTCTCCTTGCGCCTAGTTAAGACCTGGAGCCTGCTCGCCAGGAAGCGACGGATCAACCGATTGACCATCGTTCGGCCGTCACGTTCATCGGCCATCATGTACCTGCGTCGACATCAGGCTCAGGATGAGACGGATGACCGTCACAATCACAATAGGGAGAGAGATCATGGCAGAGAAGGGATATTTTGTCTGGTACGAGCTGATGACGACGGACATGAAGGCGGCGGAAGCCTTCTATACCAAAGTCGTCGGCTGGGATGCGGCGGATGCCGGCATGCCTGATGTCGGCATGGACTATACATTGTTCAGCGCCGGCGCCGGCCCCGTTGCCGGTTTGATGATCCTGCCCGACGAGGCGAAGGCCATGGGCACGCCGCCCTGCTGGACCGGCTATATCGGTGTTCCCAATGTCGATGAAGCCACCAAGACCGTTGTCGCCAAGGGCGGCAAGACCTATCGCGAGCCCATGGATATTCCGGGCGTCGGCCGATTCTCCGTCGTCTCCGATCCCTACGGCGCTGCCTTCTGCCTGTTCACGCCGCTGCCGGGCCAGGATTGGGAGCCGCCTGCTCCTGCGACGCCGGGCTATTTCGGCTGGCACGAGCTCTATTCCAACGATGGCCCGAAGGCCTTCGATTTCTATAGTGCGATGTTCGGCTGGGAGCTGAGCTCCGATTTCGACATGGGGCCGATGGGCAAGTATAAGATCTTCAAGATCGGCGATCGCGACTTCGGCGGGATCATGACCAAGCCCGCGGAAATGCCGATGGCTGCCTGGAATTTCTATATCAACGTCCCGGCGATCGACGCTGCAATCACCCGTATCACGGAAGGCGGCGGCAGGATCGTCAACGGCCCTATGGAGGTCCCCGGCGGCAGCTGGATCGTCCAGGCGACCGATCCTCAGGGCGCGTTCTTCTCGTTGGTTGCGCCGGTACGGTAGTTTTTAACCTCCTCCTTGAGGGGGAGGGTTCGCCCATAGGGCCGGGGTGGGGTGATCACCAAGTTTGCGGTGTGTCACCCCCACCCGCGGCGTCGCCCTCAAGGGGGAGGTGTTGACCTACCGCTTCAGGCTGCCGAGGATGCCGCGCACCAGCGCCCGCCCCACCTGCGTTGCCACCGTGCGGGCCATGCTTTTCATCGTCGCTTCCAGGATCGTCTCGCGCTGATAGCCCGAACGGCCGCGGCTTGCCGGCTTGCTGCTGTCGCCGCCGAAGCCGGGCAAGGTCCAGCCGTCGCCGGCACTCTCGCTCTCCGACGCAGCCGCTTTACGTGCCCGCTCGGTCAGGATCTCATAGGCGGATTCGCGGTCGATCGTCTGGTCATAGACGCCGGCAACCGGACTGCCGTTGATGATGGCCTGGCGCTCGCCATCGGTGACGGGGCCGATACGGCCCGATGGCGGGCGGATCAGCGTGCGTTCGACGACGGACGGCGCACCCTTGCCCTCGAGCATCGACACCAGCGCCTCGCCAGTGCCGAGCGTCGTGATGACGGTGGCGCAATCGAAGGCCGGATTGGGCCGGAATGTCGAGGCTGCTGTCTGCACGGCCTTCTGCTCGCGCGGCGTATAGGCGCGAAGCGCATGCTGCACGCGATTGCCGAGCTGCGCCAGCACCGTTTCCGGTACGTCGAGCGGGTTCTGGGTGACGAAATAGACGCCGACGCCCTTGGAGCGGATCAGGCGCACCACCTGCTCGACACGCTCGATCAGCACCTTCGGCGCGTCGTTGAAGAGCAGATGCGCCTCATCGAAGAAGAAGACCAGCTTCGGCTTTTCCGGATCACCGACTTCGGGCAATTCCTCGAACAGTTCTGAGAGCAGCCACAGCAGGAAGGTGGCATAGAGGCGCGGGTTCATCATCAGCTTGTCGGCTGCAAGCACCGAGACCTGCCCGTATCCGTCATTGCTGACCCGCATGATGTCGGAGATTTTCAGCGCCGGTTCGCCGAAGAAGTTTTCCGCGCCCTGCTGCTCGAGCACGAGCATTGCCCGCTGGATTGAGCCGACAGAGGATTTTGAGATCAGGCCGTATTTGCTGGAAAGCTCGCTTGCATTGTCACCCATATAGTTCAGCAGCGCCTGTAGGTCCTTGAGATCGAGCAGCGCCAGGCCGTTCTCATCGGCGATCTTGAAGGCGATGTTGAGCACGCCTTCCTGTGCCTCGGACGCATCCATCAAGCGCGCCAGCAGCAGCGGCCCCATCTCGGCGATGGTGGTGCGCACGCGATGGCCTTTTTCACCATAGAGATCCCAGAAGATGACCGGGAATTGATCGAATTCATAGGGTGAGAGACCGATTTCTTCGGCGCGCTTCAGCAGGAAATCCTTTGGCTCGCCCTTGACGGCGATGCCGGAGAGATCGCCCTTGATGTCGGCACAGAAAACGGGCACGCCGGCCTTGGAAAATCCTTCCGCCAGCACCTGCAGCGTTACCGTCTTGCCGGTGCCGGTCGCGCCGGTGACAAGACCGTGGCGGTTGCCGAATTTCAGCGTCAGGAACTCGTCCTTATTGATGCTTTCATCGGGGTTGCGGCTCGCGCCGACGAAAATCTGTCCATCCTGCTGCTGCATAGTGTCGTCTCCCTTAGAGCATGGTGCCGAAAAGTGTCACCGGTTTTCGGCTTTATGCTCTACCTATTTGATTCTAGTACCGGATGATTTTGGATCGAATCGATCCAAAATCATCCGGTACTAGGGCGGCGGCACAGCAGCGTTTCAAGGCTGCCAGGGCCATTCATCGATTTGTCCTGACACTGTTATAAGAACTCGCATGAAGAGGGACAACCATTCGCTTCAAGGTTCCGCTTCTGGTAGAATGTTGACCTCCGGCGCGGCTTGTGTCGGTTGCTTCATTCAGTTACGTTGACGTTAACGTTATAAAGGCAGGAGGCCACAGTGAACGAAGTTATTGATCAGATTGCGACCAAAGCCGGCATCGCTCCCGACCTTGCGGAAAAGGCCGTTGGCATGATTCTCGGTTTCCTGCAGCGCGAAGCTCCGGATGGTCCCGTCACCAAGATGATCGAATCCATTCCCGGCGCCTCCGATCTCGTTGCGCAATATAACGGCGAGGAAACGGGTGGCGGTGGCCTGCTCGGCGGCCTCCTCAGCGCAGTCGGCGGCGGTGGCGGCCTGATGGCGCTCGGCCAGCAGCTGATGAGCAGTGGTCTCAGCATGGGTGAGATCAGCTCGCTCGCCAAGGAAACGATCGCAACCGCCCGGCAGCACGCCGGCGACGAGGTAGTCGACCAGGTCGTCAATTCCGTCCCGGGCCTGCACCAGTTCATTTGAGGCCGCTATTGCCTTGAAAAGAAAGCCGCCGGCCAAATCCCGGCGGCTTTTTGTTGTTCAGAAAGCAGGACCGACCTCGCCACGCTGCGCCCCATAAAAGGCAGGCAGTCGGCCTCTATCCGCTGATCTTCTTCAGCGTTAGAATTTCCTGCCTTTCGGTATCCCATCGATCTCATGCCATTTGCGGCCGTCGCGTTCGATGAGTTCGTCGGCGCAGGCCGGGCCTGTGCTGCCGGGGGCGTAAGGATCGGGTTTGCCGCCTTCTGCCCAGAGGTCGAGGAAGGGCTGCACGGCCGCCCAACCGGCTTCGATGCCGTCGGCGCGCTGGAAGAGCGTCTGGTCGCCAACGAAGAGTTCGTAGAACAGGCTTTCGTAGCCGGTCTGCTTGCCGATGTCGAAACTGTCGGCATAGCGGAAATCGAGCGAAACCGGCGCGGTTTTCAGCACCAGCCCCGGCGATTTGATCGAGATTTCCATATCGAGCCCTTCGTCGGGCTGCACCTGGATGATGAGCCTGTTCGGCGGCAATTCGGGGCGGGATTCGTGGCGCGGGAACTGGGCGAAGGGCACCGGCCGGAAGGTGATGACCACTTCCGTGTCCCGCGCCTTCATCGCCTTGCCCGTGCGCAGGTAGAAGGGCACGCCGGCCCAGCGCCAGGTATCGACTAGGAGTTTCAGCGCCACGAAGGTTTCGGTGTTGCTGTCGGGCGCGACATCGGGTGTCTGGGTAAAGGCCGGCAGATCCCTGCCGGCAATCGGGCCGGCCGTATAGGCGCCGCGTACGCCGTTCTTGATTGCCTCATCCCGCGAGTACACGCGCAAGGCCTTCAGGACCTTGCCCTTCTCATTGCGGATGGATTCGGCATCGAAGCTGTTCGGCGGTTCCATCGCCACCATCGCCAGCAGCTGGAAGAGGTGGTTCGGCACCATGTCGCGCAGCGCGCCGGTCGCATCGTAGAATTTGCCGCGCGTGCCGACGTCCACGAGTTCTGCCGCCGTGATCTGCACGTGGTCGATATAGTTGTTGTTCCACAGTGCCTCGATCATCATGTTGGCGAAGCGCGTCGTCATGATGTTCTGCACCGTTTCCTTGCCGAGGAAATGGTCGATGCGATAGATCTGGCTTTCGGACACATGGTTCAGCAGCCGCGCATTCAAAGCCTGTGCCGAGGCAAGGTCGTGGCCGAAGGGTTTTTCGATCGCGATGCGACGGAAAGCCCCGGTTGCTTCATTCATCAGTCCGTTTTCGGAGAGTTTCTCGGCGATATCGCCGAAGAAGCGCGGTGGCACGGCGAAATAAAAGGCTGCGTTGGCGCTCGGCGCATGCGAGAGATAATCCGAAATCTCCTTGTAGACGCCGTTCTGGGTGAAATCGCCGGAGATGTAGCTGATGCGCTTGCGCAGGCTCTGCCATGCTGCCTGCCGCTCCGGATCGTCCATGTCGCCTGATGTCTTCAGGAACGATTCCAGACGATCGAGCAGCATGTCGGCGCCGCCGGTCTCGATGCCGACGCCGAGAATATGCAAGTCCTCGCCGATAAGCCCGCTGCGGGTCATGTTGATCAGCGTCGGGATCAGCAGGCGCCGGGTGAGATCGCCGGCGGCGCCGAAGATCACGAATGTCAGCGGCGGGGCCGGTGCGACGTCGGGGGTGCTCATGCGCGGATCTCCTTCTGGAGGCCATATTCGGGGCTTCTGGACGACATCGACTATCTCCTCGGAGCTGTTGTTGTTTCAGCTTTGGCTTGTCATGTTCTAGCTCGGGCTGGCGCCGGTTGTCGATGGGATCGACGCACCGCCGCCAACACGCATTTCGGGGCTGATAGATAACCTATTTCTTCACCGCGACCAGGAAGAGCCGCGGGAAGCGCAACAGCACCTTGCCGTCGACAAGCGGCGGATAGGCTTTTTCGATATGCTTCAGATATTCGGCGATGAACGCATCGCGATGCTCGTCGCCGGCATGGTCGAGATAGGGGCGCAGGCCCGTGCCCTTCACCCATTCGACGATCGCTGCTGCGTTTTCCAGCACGTGATTGTAGTTGGTGTGCCAGATATCGACCCGGACGGACTTGCCGATCAGCCTGTTATAATAGACCGAGGGCGCAGGCAGAGGATTGCGGCGTACGCTCCTCTTCGCAAAGGCCTCGCTCCAGGGACCATTCTTGGCCGTTTCCTCCATCATCAGATGGCTCTGTTCGGTCAGATTGTCGGGCATCTGCACGGCAAGCACGCCGCCGGGCTTCAGTCCGTCCATCAGATGATCGAGAATATTGAGGTGGTTCGGAAGCCACTGAAACACGGCGTTGGCGAAAAGCAGGTCCACGGGTTTTTGCGGCCGCCATGTGGCGAGATCCGCCTTGACGAAGCTTGTGCCGGGCAAGCGCTTGCGCGCCGCCTCCAGCATGTTGTCGTCGCTATCGAGGCCGGAGACGCCGGCAGCACCATAGCGCTCGATGATCAGCTCGGTCGAATTGCCGGGGCCGCAACCGAGGTCGATCGCGCGTTCGATACGATCCAGCGGCACCTGCGCCAAGAGATCGCGTGCCGGGCGCGTGCGGTCATCTTCGAATTTCAGATATTGGCCGGCAGACCATGCCATGAGCGTTTCCTCTTTCTGGATTGCCGTTTCCCCCGATGCGCATAGCACCGGGATATATCAGAACCGTGTAATGACGCTGATCCCCTTGCCCTCAGCCTTATCGAGCGACATCAGCGCCGGAACGGCTTCTTCCAGGCTGATCCTGCGGCCGATAAGCTTCTGCGGCGCGATCTTGCCCGCGGCGAGCATGTCGAGCATGGCATCATAGCGCCAGGCCTGCATGCCGTGGCTGCCGTAGATTTCCAGCTCGTGGCCGATGACCTGAGCCATCGGAATCTGCGGCGTCGCATAATCACCGAGCATGAGACCAACCTGCACATGCCGGCCGCGGCGACGCAGGTTTTTGATGGAATTGAAGCAGGTCGTGGGATGGCCGAGCGCGTCGATTGAGACATGCGCGCCGCCCTTGGTGATCTCGCGTACGGCCTCGGCCACATCGGCGACCTCGGCCGCATTGATCGTGGCGACAGCACCGCATTCGCGCGCGAAGGCGAGCTTCCCGTCGGAAATGTCGATGGCGATGGCGTTGGCGCCAAGGGCGCTCGCGATCATGATCGCCGACAGGCCGACGCCGCCGCAGCCATGAACGGCGATCCATTCACCGGGACGGGTCTTGGCTTGGTCGGCAACAGCGCGGAAGGAGGTGGCGAAGCGGCAGCCGAGGCTCGCCGCCGTTGCGTCATCGACTGTGTCTGGCAGATGGACGAGATTGGTGTCGGCATAGTCGATCGCGACATATTCGGCAAAGGAGCCCCAATGGGTGAAGCCGGGCTGGAATTGGCTCGGGCAGACCTGCTGGTTGCCGGAATGGCATTCGGCGCAATGGCCGCAACCCGACACGAAGGGAACGGTGACGCGATCGCCGACCTTGAAACGGACGACGCCGCGCCCGGTCGCGACCACCTTGCCGGCAAGCTCGTGGCCCGGCACATGGGGCAGCTTTATATCCGGATCATGCCCCATCCAGCCATGCCAGTCGCTGCGGCAGAGCCCCGTCGCGCCCACGGCGATAACCGCGCCATCTTCGCCCGGTGTCGGATCTGACAGGGTGCGGATTTCGGGCGTTGCCTCGAAGGCCTCGTAATACATGGCTTTCATGGGGTTCTTCCTGTCTCTTGACGTTTCCTACGGTTCATCACTTTTCCTGATGGATCTATTCGTCAAGTTGTTGTTTCGACGCATGAAAATTGCGTTATGAATGCGGTATCGGGCGCTTTGTTGCAAATGAATTTTACCGCGTAGTTTCCGCTTGACCCTAGGATTATGCGGCTATTTGGTCTTTGCCACCTAAAGCAATTCCAGGAAAAGCGCTGAGCGCTTTTCCTGGAATTGCGAGAAAACAAAAAGATGGAGCGGTTCCGCGATCCGGCGAAAGCTGAACCGATCAAAGGGAGGAAACCACCATGGCAGTCGATACGTCGCCCCGAACCACCACCTGGACCTATGTCGAAGGAGAATGGCTTTCCGGCAATCCGCCGCTGATCGGGCCGACTTCGCATGCCATGTGGCTTGGCTCGACCGTGTTCGATGGTGCCCGCTGGTTCGATGGCATCGCCCCTGATCTCGACCTCCATTGCCAGCGCATTAACCGCTCCGCCATTGCGATGGGCCTGAAGCCGGTGAAGACGGCTGAAGAGATCGAGGCGCTCGCCTGGGAAGGCATCAAGAAATTCGACGGCAAGACGCCGATCTATATCAAGCCGATGTATTGGGGCGAGCATGGTTCGCCGGGCAGCGTCGTTGCCGTCGATGCGGAATCGACGCGTTTCGCGCTCTGCCTGTTCGAGGCGCCGCTTGGTGGCAATGGCGGCATCACGCTCACCGTCTCGCCCTTCCGCCGCCCATCGCCGGAGACGGCGATGACCGACGCCAAGGCCGGCTCGCTCTATCCGAACAGCGGCCGCATGATCCTGGAGGCGAGGGGCCGCGGTTTCAACAATGCGCTCGTGCGCGACATGAACGGCAACGTCGTCGAGACGGCATCGTCGAACGTTTTCATGGTCAAGGACGGCATCGTCTATACGCCGGTCGCCAATCGCACCTTCCTTGCCGGCATCACCCGCGCCCGCGTCATCGGCCTGCTGCGCCAGGAAGGCTTCGACGTGCGCGAGGAAACCTTGTCCGTCGAGCAATTCATGGGCGCCGACGAAATCTTCACGACCGGCAACTATTCCAAGGTCGTCAGCGTCAATCGCCTGGATGATCGCGAATTCCAGGAAGGGCCAGTCGCCCGCAAGGCGCTGGAACTCTATATGGATTGGGCGCACGGACGCAGCGCCAGCGAAGAATAGTCAGGCCTGACAGGTTACAATCTATCGAGCTTCGAAAGCGTCCCTGGTCATCTGATAGGACGCAAAGGGCTGGCCGAGATACGTTGTCTCGCGCGTCGGGGACAGGCCGAGCTTTTCGGCGACGCGCATCGAAGCGGTGTTGCCGGGTGCGATATCGGCAATCAGCCGTTCGAGGCCAAGTGTTCCGAAAGCATGCGTGAGAACCGGCCTTGCCGCTTCCGTGGCATAGCCTTTACCCCAGGAGAACCTGTTTAACCGCCAGCCAATCTCGATGTCTGGCCCTACTGCGTCGACAGGGATCAGTAAAATCCAGCCGAGAAATTGCTTCGGATCCTCCTTGGCGAAGATTGACCAATAGCCGAGGCCATCACCGAAATCAGCCTCCATGCGGCTCGTCAGGAATAGTCGGTGTGCCTCCGGATCGCCCCACGGCCCCGGAATGAATCTCGTCACCTCCGGATCGCGATCCATGGCGAGGCAATCGTCGATGTCCGCCAAGGTGCGCGGGCGCAGGATCAGGCGGCCAGTTTCAAAAGTCGGAAGCACTGCTGTTCTCCAAGACTATCGAGATAAGGCGAAGATCCCAGACAGATATTATTGAAGCGCAAACCCAATCCAAATTAAACGGCGCGAAGGGGGCTTTTGTGATATTGTGATCTCGGTTGGCAAAACCCTTAAGGAGGCCGCCATGAAAATCTCTCTTCCTGCGTCTGTCTATCTCTTCGACTATTACAGGGCTTTCCTCCAGCTCTGCGTCGTGTTGGCGATTGCCTTCGTCGTCTATTCGACGCTGTTCGGATTGACCTGGTGAAGTCGGAAGCAATTGAAACCGTCGGCCTTAATCAGGCCGCCGGGTCCGTTTTGTTTAGAGGTAGTCGACGATGAGCCTGAGCTTTCCCAATCGCAGCCGCAGTTACGACGCTTCGGCGAGGCGTATCCGTTTCACCGGCTATGACGGCATGTTCGAGGTTTCGTTTCTGGTCGACGCGGATGTTTTCCCGGGTTCGCATACCGAAGCCGGATATCTTGCCGCCTTCGATGACGGACGAGACGCGATCCAGAAGGTCGCCGCCAGAGCCTACGGCCATGCCCGACGGCGCCTGTACGTCCTGACCGCTAGCGATTTTCGCTGACGAGACTATTCCGCCTCTTTCTTCGGGCTGACCCACCAGCAATAGACCGCCCCGATCGCCAATAGCACGCAGGTGCCGAGGAAGACGGCGCGCATGCCGATATGGCCGCCGACGAAGCCGCCCAGGACCGGGCCTGCCACCTGACCGACATATTGCGAGGAGATGGAGAGCCCGAGAATGCTGCCCGTCGCCGCATCGGGTACGTTATGCCGGATAACGGCGGTGATGCAGGGCAAGAGGCCGCCGAGCGCCACGCCCATCAGGAAGCGCAAGCCGATCAACTGCCACGCAGAAGTGACGAAAGCCTGCGGTATCAGCAGCAGCGCAGCGGCGGCGAGGGCAGCCATGATGACGCTCCAGTATCCGATGCGATCAGCGAGCTTGCCGAGCCACGAGGACGACAGGATGCTGCCGAGCGCCGCAGCGGCCATCACAACGCCCGATACCATCGTCACCCTGGCGTCGCTAACGAACTGCGCGACATAGACCGTGATGATCGGCTCGATCGACATATTGGCGAGCATCAGCAGCAGGCCGAGCGACAGCATGGCGATGACGGGGCGCTTGTCCGGAATGGAGGCCCAGCTGCTGCTGGCCTTCGCAGCCTTCTTGCGCGCGGTGGATTTCTCCTCCTTGATCAGGAAGGTCGTTGCCAGGAAGGTCAGGAAGATTACGCCGCCGGCCAGCAGGAAAGTACCGCGAATACCGATGACAGGCGGCAGCGCGCCGCCGATCAGTGGCCCGACGAGATTACCCGCCATGATACCAGCCGAAAGCGTACCCAGCGCCCAGGCCGAGCGATGCTTCGGCGTCTGCGCGGCCACCAGCACCATCGAACCCGAGGCATAGCCGCCGGCGAGACCGGTGAACAGGCGCAGCGCCACCAGTTGCCAGACATTGCCGGCCATGCCCATCAGAGAGATGGCGACCGTCATGCCGAGGCTGGCGCGGATCAGCATCAGCTTGCGGCCATAGATATCGCCGAGCCGCCCCCAGAGCGGCGCGACGAAAGCGGCGGCGAAGAAGGTCGCGCCATAGGCAATGCCGGACCATTGTACGATCGCGGCCTTGTCGCTGACACCGAGTTCCTCGACATAGAGCGGCAGGAACGGGAGCAGCAGCGTCATCGCGACGATCGTCGTGAACGAGCCGGCGAGGCAGATGATCAGGTTCCGCATCCAATGCGCGGTTTCCGGCTCGGCCGGTGCGGCTGCATCCCATCTCGTCTCGGTCATTTCGCGGCCTTTGCATTCAATGTGTAAAACAGTTCCTGGCTGCCCGATGCGAGGATATGACCCTTCGCGGCGGCGATGAGATCGGCGCGGGTGAAGAGATCCGGAAGGTTCAGTCGGTCGACATCCAGCGCATAGACGGTGACGTGGTAGCCATGAACACGCTCGTCGTTCCAGGGCGGGCAGGCGCCCATATAACCGCCATGCGGCCCGTCCTTCAAGTTGCCGCCACCGGCGCCATTCTGGCCGCGTCGCCCATAGGCCGTGCGCTCGAGCGGCAGGCCATTGGCTGAGGGACCGCTTCCGTCCGTGCCTTCGGCAAGGCTGGTGCGCGATGGGGGAATATCGGCCAGCACCCAGTGAACGAATTCCATCCGCTTGAAATCCTTCGGGATGGTTTTGTCCGCCTTATTGAACAGCGAGAAATCGGCGGGCACGTCGGGATCGACCATCGTCAGCGCATAGGATCGCGTGCCCTTCGGCCCTTTCGACCAGGAGACGGCAAGGCTCTTGTTCGGACCGGGTGCCGACTTTTCAGGCCCTGCCGAAATGCAGGAAGCATTTTCGGGCAGCAGCATCCGGCCATCGCTCTTTGCAAATGTCACCTTGAGGTCGGCCGATAGGGCTGGGGTGGCGACAACTGCTGCGATGACGGTGGCATTCAGAATTTTGAGCATGGTTTTCATGATGTTGCCCTTTCATGTTGCAGCTCCTATGAGCCTTCGAGGGCAGGATGTAACAAATTCGTGCCGAGCGGCTGCGCACGCAAACGCTCAAAATGCTGTCGCAAACGCTCACGCGCTGCGAAGTCGATCGGCGAAACGGCGCGGCGAGCGATAGCCTGTCGCAAGCGCGGCTTCCCGCAGCGACAGCCCGTCCTCCGCGAGAAGGGCCGTTGCCAGCGCCACACGTTCGCTTGCCAGTACCTCTCGCAGGGAAGCGCCCTCGCGTGACAGGCGACGGCGTAATGTCGCGTTGCTCGTGCAGAGTTCGGCGGCAATGAGATCGGCTGTCCAGGCACGGTCCGGCTGCCAGCGCACCAGCGCCCGTACCGCCTCGGCGGTTGTCTCCGGCAAACCGGGCAGGGCACCGCGCATGCCGAGCACCATGAGTACTTCCACGAGTCTGTGCTCGATCAGTGGGATCGGCAGGCTTCCACTGGCAATGCCTTCGCCGGCATGGCCGATGGCAGCGGCCAGTAACGAATCGAGCGGCAGGTCGATCTGCGATGCGGTTTGGGCTGGCGGAAAGGCTTTTGCCGCCCGCCGTGTCAATTCCTCGGGAAAGGTGATGAAGATCGCCCGATAGACGCCGGTCTGCGGATCGGGGTCGTTGACGACATCGCCGCTCCACCCGGCCGGCAGCACGAGCACCGTACCGGCCGAAAAATGCCGCTGCCGTCCCATGCTGACGATTTCCTTGGAACCTTCGAGGATGGCGACGATTGAAACCTGAGAAAAGGCCGAGCCGGCAATGCGCTCGCGTTCGCGCGTGACGAAGGTAAAAAGCGTCGAATAGCTGCCGATGCCGGTTGGCTCGACCGCCGGACGATTGTCTTTGGCCGCCAGCCGATGCAGCTTTTCCAACATGTGGTGATGAGCCTCGGACACTTGCGATGGCTTTCTGCTGATTGGGATGCTTGAGGAGTTTGGACCACGCGGGCGGCAATGCCAAGTCTGCAAAGCGCCTTGTTGGTTCGCCGGGCTGATGTTATAAACTGATTGCATTATAAAATCAGTTTATGGTTGGCGGATCAAAGCCCGTCCTGATGCAAAGGAGGAGGCAGATTATGAACTCTCTCGAAAATGCCCGTTGCGATACGGTCAAGCGGCTGTTTGCAGCCTATGTCGCTCAGCATCCCGATATTGTCGACCCGATGCTGACCCGGGATTTCACCTTTTCCAGCCCGCGCGACGATCACATCGACCGGAAGCGGTACTTCGAACACTGCTGGCCGAAGGAGAAGGTGTTTCGCGATATTCATATCGAACATCTGGTCGCGGATGGTGACGATGTGATCGTCGGCTATCGCGCCGAGAAGATGGATGGCGCCAGCTTTCGCAATGTCGAGCTGATCCGCTTTGCCGGCGACCGCATAGCCGAGGTGAACGTCTATTTCGGGCGGAATTTGTAATGCTTCAGCTGCCCGTAATCTTCGCCATCGCGGCTGCAAGTGCGGTCGCCGGACCAGTCATAGGTTGCGGGCAGTTTTCCGGAAGAAGGTGAACTGCATCCGTCATCGAGGCTTGAGCGAAAGCGATCGTGACAGCGCTTTCGCCGCTGAACGCTTTCATCGCATCGGCAATAGCCGCAAGATAGGCCGAGAGATCCCCGGCCCGGAAGTGCGTCCATGCGCCCGGCACCAGCCGAACCTCGATTTCGGCACCCGTCGCCTTAGCCGCTGCTTCGAAAAGTGCAGTCGTCGGGGCGATGGTCGTTTCGACGGTGCACAGCACGATAACCTTACCGCCCGCCTTGACCGCCTGCTCTGCCAACACTGCATCTGCCTGGATGATCGGGGCTCCGGCGCCGGCCGCGATCTTCGACGCTGCTGGGCCTAGTGTCGAGCAGTTGAGCACGACGGCATCGGCATCCTCCGCCAGATGCCAGAGAAGCGCTGCCGTTTCGGCCGAAATCTCATCCGTCAGGCGTCCCACCTTTTCGGCGGCGAGAAGGAGATCAGCGCGGACATGATGACGCAGCATGCCATCAGGCAACCCGAGCGCTTTCGCCGCCGCTTCATAGACGGTGATATTGCTTTCGGCGGTGTGCAGGCAGGCGATCGTCACAGATGTTCCTCATCACGACAGGAGATCCGTAAACTAGCCTTGGGGCTATGCCTTGTCGATGTTTTGCCGCGGCAGCCCGCCCTGTATCGAAACATCATCATATACAATAAGGTAAACTTCTAAGCCGATGCTATACCTATTTGAAAAGTAGGGCAATTTTTGCTCCTACGTGCAACTTTTTTGGCATGTCGCCGGTTGCTCTTCCAGGCGACGGCTCCTATGTTCCGCTTCACCTGCCGACGCAATTTTTTGCCAAGAGGAGATATGACCATGGCTTTCGAATTGCCTGAACTTCCTTATGATTACGATGCACTTTCGCCCTTCATGTCGCGTGAGACCCTCGAATATCACCACGACAAGCACCACAAGGCCTATGTCGACAACGGCAACAAGCTCGCTGCAGAAGCAGGTCTTGCCGATCTTTCGCTCGAAGAAATCGTGAAGAAGTCCTTCGGCACCAATGCCGGCCTCTTCAACAATGCTGCCCAGCACTACAACCACATCCATTTCTGGAAGTGGATGAAGAAGGGCGGCGGCGGCAACAAGCTGCCGGGCAAGCTCGAAGCAGCGTTTGCTTCCGATCTCGGCGGCTACGACAAGTTCAAGGCCGATTTCGCTGCTGCCGGCGCAACGCAGTTCGGCTCCGGCTGGGCATGGGTTTCCGTTAAGAACGGCAAGCTGGAAATCTCCAAGACCCCGAACGGCGAAAACCCGCTCGTTCACGGCGCCGACCCAATCCTCGGCGTCGACGTATGGGAACATTCCTACTACATCGACTACCGAAACCTGCGTCCGAAGTACCTCGAAGCCTTCATCGACAGCCTTATCAACTGGGATTACGTCCTGGAGCGCTACGAAGCCGCTACGAAGTAAGTTCGCCGCACAGGCTGGCTTTCGCACCCGGCGTCTTTCTGGCGTCGGGTGTTTTCTTATGAGCAGCCTTATTGATATATCCGTGTGCCGCTTGGCGGCCCAGGAGATCGCCACAGGAGGCTGAATGCCATCAGCACCGCTCTTCCGCTTTGGTGTCATCGCCGATCCGCAATATGCCGATCTCGCGCCCAATCTCACCCTCAATCGCTATCCCGCGAACAGTCTCGACAAACTTCGAGCGGCGATCGAGGAGTTCAATCGGCACGATCTCGCCTTCGTCGTCACGCTCGGCGATATCATCGACCGCGAATGGAAGAGCTTCGACGCCGTTTTGCCGGTCTACCAAGCCTTGCGTCATCGCAAGCATTTCCTGCTCGGCAACCATGATTTCGCCGTTGCTCCGCAACATCTCGGCACGGTGCCGGCGCGGGTCGGCATGCCGTCGCCCTATTACGATTTCAGCCTTTCCGGCTATCGCTTCATCGCGCTTGACGGCAATGAAATCAGCGTCTTTGCCCCGCCGGAAGGCGATCCGCGGCGGCAGGAGGCGAAGGATCTGATGAAGGCGCTGGAGATCGCCGGCGCGCTCAATGGCCAGCGCTGGAACGGGGCGATCGGCGACACACAATATGACTGGCTCGCCGCGAAACTCAAGGAAGCAAAGGCGGCAGGCGAGAAGGTCATCGTCATGAACCACTATCCCGTCTTCCCAGAGAATGGACATAATGCCCTGAACAGCGACCGCTTGCTGGCCCTTTTGGCAGAGCATGGCCATGTCGTCGCTTACCTTAACGGTCACAATCATGCCGGCAATTTCGGCGTGTCGGATGGCACTTACTTCGTTAACTTCAAGGGCATGGTGGACACCGAAGACACGAGCGCCTACGCGATTGTCTCGGTCTGTGAGGACCGGCTCGAAATCAGCGGCTTTGGCCGCGAGACGAGCCGAACCCTGGCGCTACGCTGAACCTATTCCGCTGCGGCATGCGGATGGGAGATGAGGTTGTCTGGTTTACAGGATCTGGCCTTGCGATCGATGTTGCCAACGCCTCAGCCGGCGGCGGCTGGGGTGTTTGTCTGCCAGCCATTCACCCAGATCTGCCTCAAACCGTCGCCTTCGCCCTTGAACCATAATCCCGTCGCCTCGCAGCCTTCGATCCGATCGCTGCGGAAGTTGCGGATAGCCTGGCGCAGCTCGCACCAGGCGACGACGTTGGCCGTTTCGGCATAATAGATCAACGCGATCGGCCGGATGATGCGTTCCGTGGCGCGGCCGAGCTCGTCACGATAGGCAAGGTCCAGCTTTTCCTCGTCGCGAATGGCGCGACGAACCAGCGAGAGGTCGATCGCCGCGGCCGAAGGCGCGGCAAAGCCCCAGGCATGCAGCGCATTGGCATCGAGGGTCTGACGTAGCGGTGGCGGCACGACGCCGGCGATCTTGGCGGTGACGCGCTTGGCCGCCTGCTTGAGCTCGGCATCGCCGGTGCGTTCCAGCAGCGCCAGCGACAGCACGATCGCCTCCATCTCCTCGATGGAAAACATCAGCGGCGGCAAGTCGAAGCCGGGCCGCAAGATGTAGCCGATGCCGCGCTCACCCTCGATCGGCACTCGCATCGCCTGTAACGCGGCGATATCGCGATAAACCGAACGCACCGTCACCTCCAGCCGGGCGGCAATGTCGGCCCCCGTCACCGGCCGCTTTGCCAGCCGCAGGATCTGGATGATCTCGAACAGGCGCGATGCCTTACGCATTTCTTGTCCCAAAGATAAGGCTACTGACAATACCCCGTCAGTTGGCTCGATTTATAAAGCCGCCTATTCACTTGAAAATCAACCATTTCCTCTCCTGTTTCCATGGAGAGCTCGATAGGCAACTGACATGGGTTACGCAGAAAATCTCTGGCTCTTCTTCATCCTTCTTTTGGGCATCATAATCGTACCGGGCATGGACATGCTGTTCGTGCTCGCCAATTCCCTCGCCGGCGGCAGCAACCGCGGCCTTGCCGCGACGGGCGGCATCATGCTGGGCGGCGCGGTGCATTCGCTGAACGGTGCCATCGGCATCGGCCTGCTCACGCATTTCGTGCCCGTTCTCTTCAATCCGCTGCTTGTGATCGGCGGAGCTTACATGGCTTACATCGGCTATACGCTGATGCGCAGCTCCATAACCGTTGGGGAGAGTGGGCCTGCTGGCAGCCGCTCCGCCTGGAAAGCCTTCCGGCAGGGGGCATTGACTTGCCTCATCAATCCCAAGGCCTATCTCTTCATCTTTGCCGTGTACCCGCAATTCCTGAAGCCGGATTACGGCCCGATGTGGATACAGGCCGTCATCATGGGAGCCATGACCATCGCAACGCAATTTGCCGTCTATGGCGGACTTGCCATCACGGCAGGGCGCAGTCGCGAGCTGCTGGTTGCCAATCCCAGAGCAACTGCCTTTGCGGGCCGCGCAGCCGGGCTGCTGCTTGTCGCAGTTTCGGTGTTTACTGTCTGGGAGGGCTTGAAATTAGCGTGAGGGCTGAAGCGGCGAATGAGTGTGTCGGTAGCATGACACTGATTTCACTTGCATCTCACTACTTTGTGACTTCATTGCCGGAAAGGAAACCGGCAAACATGTCGCCGTAATCATGCGCCCGGCCGCGCAAGCGGTCCGAACCATTTGCGAAGAGGTAGGAGAACGAAATGAAGTGGAAAGCGATTGTGATGGCGACGGCTCTGGCCGGCATCGCATTGGGTTCGGTCGTCGCGGCCGACGGCACGCATGACACCCGCATCGGCATGATGAAGAAGATCGGAGGCGCAGCGGGTGCTCTCGGCGCGATTGCCAAGGGCGACAAGCCCTATGACGCCGACATCGTCAAGGCATCTCTGACGACGATCGCCGAAACCGCCAAGGCGTTTCCGGATCAGTTCAATCCGCAGAGCGACAAGACCGATCCCGAGGTCAATCCGAAGATTTGGGACAATCTCGATGACTTCAAGGCGCATGCCGCCAAGCTTTCCACCGATGCCGAGACGGCGCTCGCCCAGCTCCCCGCCGATAAGGCCGGCGTCGGCGCGACGCTGAAGACCCTCGGCGGCAGCTGCGGCGCCTGTCACCAGGCCTATCGCATCAAGAAGGACTAGCGGTAGGTCGGCCTAGTTTGAATATCGATTTTGGCCTCCGCACAATTCTACCGCTGCGGAGGCTTTTGGCTTTGGAGCTGGGCTAAGGGGTGGAATGATGGCGCGGTTTATTCGGTGGCTGCTTTGCCTTTTTGGCGTGATCATTCTCGGCGGTGGTGCATTCTATGTCATCACCGCGCCGTCGCCCTTGCCCGCCAGCCATTGGGCCAATCTCGGTGACCCAGATGTTAAAAACGGTCAGCTGGTCTTCTGGGCCGGCGGCTGTACGAGCTGTCATGCGGCACCCGGCGTCCAGGGCGATGCCAAGCTGGTGCTTTCGGGTGGTCTCGCCCTTACCAGCCCATTCGGAACCTTCCATGTCCCGAATATCTCGCCGGATGAGAAGGCGGGGCTTGGCAGCTGGACGCTGGCCGATTTCGGCAATGCCATGAAGCGCGGCGTCGGCAAAAACGGCGAGCACCTCTATCCGTCCTTTCCCTACGGCTCCTATACCCGCATGAGCGACAAGGACATCAACGATCTCTGGGCCTTCCTGAAGACGCTGCCGAAAAGCGACAATGTCGTTCCGCCGCATGAGCTGCCCTTTCCCTTCAATATCCGGCTCGCGCTGGGCGGCTGGAAGTTCCTATATCTCAACGATCAGCCGCGCATCGTGCTTGCCAGTGCCGACGAGAAGGTCAAGCGTGGTCAGTATCTTGTCGAAGGGCCGGGACATTGCGGCGAATGCCATACGCCACGTGACAGCCTCGGCGGCTTCGTGAGCGGCCAATGGCTGGCGGGCGCGCCCAATCCGGAGGGCAAGGGCCAGATCCCAGATATTACCCCGGGCTCCAAGGCAATCGGCAACTGGAGCGCCGGCGATATCGCCAACTACCTCGAGACCGGCTTCACCCCGGACTATGACTCGGCCGGCGGTTCCATGGCCGAAGTCCAGCAAAACATCGCCCACCTGCCTGCGACCGACCGCGAGGCGATCGCGGCCTATCTCAAGGCGCTACCGGCGAAGTAAGCCGCAAGATGCTCAAACCGCGCCCGCGCGTCTGGCGAGATAGAGATGCGTTTCGTAATGCAGCTCGAATTTGCCGCCGTGTGTGTTTATCGCATCGGCAAGCTCGAAAAGCAGCGCTTCTCTCCGATCCTCGCTCAAAAGCCGGTAGCTGGAGAGCGTTCGCAAGAGGTCCGTATAGCTCTGCGCAGTGTGCGACCGACCCCAGGAATAATGGTGGTGTACCGGAGCTTCAAAGTGGTCTGATTGCTTCAGCTCCCGAGCAAAAGGGCCATCAGGCAAATACCAGGCCTCCACGGGCGGGCCGGCAAGCTGTGGGGCATGGCGAGCGTAGATCCCCGCGAACTTTTCTGACAGCGGCGATTCCGGCTTCATCGGCACATTGCCGAAGACGGCGAGTGTTCCTTCCGGCGCGAGGAGGGCGGCCGTCCGGGCGAAGCGCAGTTCCGGCGAAACCCAATGGAAGGATTGTGCCGCGAATATCAGCCTGAAGCTCTCCGGCTCGCCCGGCCATGCTTCGAAGGTGGTTTGCTCGAACCGCACTCGCGGAAATTCCGCCAATCTTTCCTGCGCAACTGCGATCAGTTCTGCGCCGGGATCAAGCGCGAGAACGGAGAGGCCACGGCGAGCAAAGCTCTCTGTCGCTTGTCCGGTGCCGCAGCCGATTTCGAGGACCTGATCCTTGGCTTCCAGCCTGGCAAAATCGATGACATTGGCAAAAAGCGCATCGGGATAGAGCGGGCGGGAAGCATTGTAGAGGCCGGCGACGCCATCGAATGTGAACCGCTATTCCAAGTCGCATCTCCAGTTGCAGATCGAAGTCGACAGCCATTTTTCTAGCGCATTTCCGATCAAGCTTGTAGCCATGGGATTCGGCAACAGGAGAGGGTGGTCGTGGACGCAAGGGTGGCGCGGAAGGTTCCTTATTTCAGCCAATGGGAAACGCCTGACATGACGCTGGCGGTCGTCGCCGAGGGTGCACAATCGGCCTTGCTGAAGGACCCGCTCTGGGCGTCATCCGGCGCAAGCAGCGTCGAGGATTATGCCCGCTGGGCCGGCAATCTCTGCGGCATGGCCTGCCTGAAGATGGTGCTCGCCGCCCGCACCGGCAAAACCATCCCTATCATGGATCTGGCCATGGGTTGCTGGGAATATGGCGGCTATGTCGAGGAGGCGGATGGCCGGATCAAGGGATTGATCTATGCGCCGTTCGTCCCATTCGTTCGGGATCGCTTCGGTCTGAATGCTCGCGTCGTCACCGGCATTTCCGTCACTGACATCGCCGATATCCTCGCGCAATCGGAGTATTTCATCGCGTCGGTGCATCATTCGATCCGCTGGCCCGAGACCGAACCGCCGGCCAAAGGTGGCCATCTGGTGCTGGTGACGGCCATCGACGGCAATAATATCCGCTTCCACAATCCATCCGGCCACATCGATGCGACGCGCGAGAATGCCGAAATGCCGCTGGAGATATTCGAGAGGTTCTTTGCCGGCCGCGGGATCGCCATCGATCGCTAACATCGAGCGTCAGACGGCGATCCTCTTAAAGGCCGGCATCAGGCCAGAGCCTGAAGGTAGCGCATGCCGGTGACCGGACGCGGCTTGAAATCCATGTTTTCGTAGAAGCGGTGGGCCTGGAAATTCCCCGTCGCAGCGCCGACCGAAAGATAGCTGCAGCCCGCCTTGCGGGCGATATCGCGGGCGCGGTCGACGAGATGCTGCCCGACGCCATGGCCGCGATGGCCGTCGCGCACGAAGAGATGGTGCAGATCCATGCCTCGCTGTCCCTCTTGCGCCTTGTAGAGCGGCACGAGGATGGCGTAGCCGATCAGCCCCTGTTCGCCTTCGGCAACAAGCGCCGTGATCCACGGCATAGGACCGAAGAGATCGCGCTCGAGCTGTTCGGGTGTCGTGCCGGAGGGGTCGCCATGATGGGCGGCCAGCAGCCGGATCATGTCGTTGAGCTCAGGCAGGTCGCGTGGCTGGGCATTGCGGATGGTCAGAACCGGAGGGCGGAGAAGTGAGATGTCGCTATCGTCTAGCATGGCATTTTGCGTCCTTGTTTTTTGAATGAGCCGTCAGGACGCTGCCGATACAACAAAGCCGCCTGACGGCGGCTTTGTTGACAATATGATCTGTCTTGGCCGCCCGTTACAGGTACAGCCAAAAATACGAGCAATTATGGAGCGCGTTCGTGATCATGGGCGCATCAATGATCCGGTTCAGCGTATTTGTCAATGGGGGCTCAGTGCTCGTGTTCGCATAGGCCGTGATCGGAAAGCGCGCGGATCACATAGCAGTCTTCGATGCTATGGCCGTCGCAATGCGAGACGATGCGCTCCAGCTCGTGCTCCAGCTTCTTCAGCCGTGCGATCTTGGTGCGAACGTCATCCAGATGTTCCTTGGCGATACGGTCGGCGCCGACGCAGGGGCGGTCCGGATGTTGG
Organism: Rhizobium sp. BK312; assembly: GCF_014193605.1. Taxonomy (NCBI): domain Bacteria; kingdom Pseudomonadati; phylum Pseudomonadota; class Alphaproteobacteria; order Hyphomicrobiales; family Rhizobiaceae; genus Rhizobium; species Rhizobium sp. BK312. The sequence goes on from NZ_JACHZP010000003.1 coordinate 364,499, forward strand.
CTGAGCGAGATCAGCTCCTTGATGGCATCGATCGTCAGACCCAAGTCACGGCCATGTCTGATAAAGGCGAGGCGTTCAAGATCGGCTTTGGAATAACGCCGCTGATTGCCTTCGCTGCGTTCCGGTTCCGATATCAGGCCCATCTGCTCGTAATAGCGGATCGTCGGTACTTTAACGCCGGTATGTCTCGATAGATCGCCGATGGTCAGCATTAAGCGGCTCCAATACCTCTAGTCTCTAGAGCAATATATGCGGCCATCATCGCAAAAATGCAAGGCCAGGTAGGGGCTAATCATTCCAGGATAGTCCTCCGGCTTTCTCATTGCCCAGGCAGTCGCCGCAAGAAGGTGCTTCCAATTTGCCATCATAGATACTATACCCCCCTATATTATAATCGAGGCCACGATGTCCCATACCATTCGTCAGCAAGCCAAGCTCCTCTCACGCGTCCGCCGCCTCAAAGGGCAGATGGAAGCGGTGGAGCGGGCGCTCGAGGCCGAGCGTCCCTGCGGAGAAGTCTTGCAGTTGCTCGCCTCCATTCGCGGCGCCCTGACGGGGCTAACCGGGGAGGTTCTGGAGGACCATCTGCAGGAGCATGTGCTCCATGCCGAAAGCGAAGAGGCCCGCCGGCAGGCAGTCGATGAGATAGCCGACGTGCTGAAGACCTATCTGCGGTGACAGCGTCAGACGAACAACGAGAAAGTAAAGTCATGAGCATTTCCTCCGAAATGGGCCACAGCCACGTTTTTCTGGGCTCCGATCATCAGCGCAATGAGCGCCGTATCTGGCTCGTCATCGCGCTGACCGCCGTCATGATGGTGGTCGAGATCGGCGCGGGCACGATTTACGGCTCGATGGCGCTGCTCGCCGATGGCTGGCATATGTCGACCCATGTCAGCGCCATGCTGATCTCGGCGCTCGCCTATCTCTACGCGCGCCGACATGCGCACAATGCACGCTTCACCTTCGGCACCGGCAAGTTCGGCGATCTCGCGGGCTTTGCCAGCGCGATCGTGTTGGCGCTGATCGCGCTGATCATGGGCTGGGAGAGCATACTGAGATTGCTCGATCCGGTGGCGATCAATTTCCGCGAGGCCATCGCAATTGCTGTTGTCGGCCTTATCGTCAATCTCGTCAGCGCATGGCTTCTGCGCGACGACCACAGCCATCATCACCACGGTCACGCCGGCCATGGGCACAGCCATGGCCACGCCCATACTCACGATCACGCCCATCATCATGAGCATCATGACGATCACCATCACGACCATGGCCAAAAAGGTGGCAGGGACAACAATCTGCGCTCGGTCTATGTCCATGTCATCGCCGATGCGATGACCTCGGTTCTGGCGATCGCTGCCCTGCTGCTTGGCAGCCGTTTCGGCTGGACCTTCCTCGATCCCGTCATGGGCATCGTCGGCGGCCTGGTCATCCTGCAATGGGCCTGGAGCCTGCTGCGCGCTTCCGGCGCCGTTCTCCTCGATTTCATTCCGCAAGGCGAGGATCTGCCTGAGGAGATCCGCGAGGCGATCGAAACGGACGAGGATCGGATTACCGATCTGCATGTCTGGCAGGTTGGGCCCGGGCATCATGCGGCCATCGTTGCGGTCGCAACAGCCGTCTCGCGCGAGCCCTCTTTCTATAAGGCGCGGCTTGCCAGTATTCACGAGCTCTCGCATGTAACGGTCGAAGTTACCGTCGACAAGGCTGCATAAAATCCGCTAGCAATCGGTAAGGTCAGAGGCTTGCCATATTCCTCGCATAGCCCAAAATCTGCCCGATTCTGCTGGAGGCCTCTCGCATGCCCACATTGCTAACCCGCCGCCGCCTCATGGTAGGCTCGGCGCTGCTTCTTCCCGCCTTGACGCTCGGCCCCGATGCGCTTTTTGCACAGGATAGCGGCACATCACCCCAGACGCCTGTGACAACGGATAATTCGGCGGCGCCCGGCGCCGGCAGCCAGGGAATGGAAAGCGACCGCGCAGCGCCGGATAATTCGCAGCTGTCCGACGATGTCGACAAGCAGCTTGCCGATCTGGAAAAGAAGACCGGCGGCCGCCTCGGCGTCTCCGTACTCGACACTGAAACCAATATTTCTCTCGGCCATCGCGAGGAGGAGCATTTTCCCCTGTGCAGCACCTACAAGGCGCTTGCTGCCGGCTTTGTGCTGGCGCGCGTCGATCAGGGCACGGAAAAGCTCGACCGCCGCGTCACCTACGGCAAGGACAAGATCGTCACCTATTCGCCGGAAACAGAAAAGCACGCCGACGGCGATGGGATGACCATTGCCGAGCTGTGCGCAGCCGCAATCACGCTGAGCGACAATACGGCTGGCAATCTTCTGCTCGAAAGTTTCGGCGGACCCGCCGCTTTGACCTCGTGGCTGCGCACCACAGGCGACACCGAGACCCGCCTTGATCGCAACGAGCCGGATGTCAACCAGGCCGTCAAGGACGACCCGCGCGACACGACGACCCCGGATGCGATGCTGGATTCGATCGGCCTTCTGACACTCGGCAATACGTTGTCGGAAACATCGAGGGAGCAGCTGGTCAACTGGCTCGTCGCCAATACGACGGGAAATAATCGCTTGCGGGCCGGCCTGCCGAAGGAATGGAAGGTCGGCGACAAGACCGGTACCGGCAATAACGGCTCCTATGCCGATATCGCCGTCATCTGGCCGCCGGACCGAGGTGCGATCCTGGTCACGACCTTTGTTGCCGAGGCGACTGCGCCTGCAAAGGACGTCGAGGCAGTGTTTGCTGAGATCGGCAAGATTGTCGTCGACATGGTCGGACAATAGCGAGATATCGATAATGAAAACAAGACGATAAGAGAGAGATGTGAATCAGGTCCGTATCGTCTTCAAGTGGTTTGGCAATTGACTTAGACCAGCGCCAATGCCGCAGCTGCGCTGTCCGTTTCCTGATCGCTATCATCATCAGTGTTGCCGGCTCCGAGCTTCTGCTTGATCTCATCGGCAATCTGGTCGTTGATTGCCTTCTGCTCGTCGGCCGGCAAGGACTTGAACGAATCTTCCGTCAGGCCATGCGCCTCGAGATATTGCGCGCGGATCTTCTGAGCCGGCGTCATGTTCGCCCATTTGGCAAACTCGTCGAGAATGTCCTGATCGGATTGCCCGCTTGACGATGCCGAGCTGCTTCCGTCCGCGGCCGCCACGCTATCCTGCTCGCCGCCGTCGGCCGAGGTCGAAGACGACGTGCTGCCGAACTGGCTGAGCCAGAAGCCGGATGAAATCGAGGAGGGGACGCCGCTGGACGAGATGGACGGTCCCTGCGAATCCTCCTGCTGGCCGTCGCCGTCGTCCGGCAGCGAGAAGGGTGTGCTGTCGTCACTGTCGCTGCTTTGCTGGCTGCGGATCGGCGTGCTGAAATAATTTTGGGTGCTGCTGTGCACTTTCATCGTCATATCTCCCGATGGGTTGCGGGGACGATGACTCTGCAAACCTGTCCGGAGCTTATGTGCTCAAGCTTTCTCAGGTGCCGCAAAAGGTTTGGAGCACTCGTTCCGCCGGCAATGGCGGTTCGGCATAAGGCGCAAAAGCAGGCTGATCCTGGTAAGGAGTTGCCAGCACCTTCAGCAGGGCCTCAAACAACGAGAAGTCACCATCCTCAACGGCAGCTTCGATGGCCTGCTCGATTCGGTGATTGCGGGGAATGAAGGCCGGATTGACCTTGCGCATCGCTTCAGCTCGCGCTGCCGGCGCCTGCGGATCGCGAGCAAGCCGCTCGCGCCAGCGTTCCAGCCATGGCGCAACAGATTGCGGATCGTTGAAAGTGGCGGCGAAATCGCCGCCGTCCCCGTCCCCGTCCCCGTCGCCGGCAAGTGCGGCTAGGCGGCGAAACGCCAGCGTGAAATCCGCATTCTGCTGCTGCATCGTCGCCAGCAGCGACTGGATCAGGTCCAGATCGCCGTCCTCTTCGCTCACAAGCCCGATCTTGGCGCGCATGCCGGCAAGCCAATAGGCCTGAAAGCGTTCGCCATAGGCTTTGATGACCGTGTTTGCCAGGTCGATCGCCGCATCGACGGACGAGTCGATCAGCGGGATCAGCGTCTCGCCGAGGCGCGCAAGATTCCATTGGCCGATAGCTGGCTGATTGGCATAGGCATAGCGGCCGTTGCGGTCGATGGATGAGAACACGGTCGCCGGATCGTAGGCATCCATGAAGGCGCAGGGACCGAAATCGATCGTCTCGCCAGATACGGTCATATTGTCGGTGTTCATCACCCCATGGATGAAGCCGACATGGAGCCAGCGCGCGATCAATGAAGCTTGCCGATCGGCCACGGCTTCTAGCAGTGCAAGATAAGGGTTCTTGCGGTCTCTGATTTCCGGGTAATGCCTGGCAATGACGTGATCCGCCAGGGTCCGCACGCTCTCCGTATCGCCCCGCGCCGCAAAGAACTGGAAAGTGCCGACGCGGATATGGCTCGCCGCCACGCGGGTAAATACCGCACCGGGCAATACTTCCTCGCGATAGACAGGCTCGCCTGATGTCACGGCCGCGAGCGCCCGCGTCGTCGGAATGCCGAGCGCATGCATGGCCTCGCTGACGATATATTCGCGCAGAACCGGGCCAAGCGCGGCGCGTCCATCGCCGCGGCGGGAAAACGGCGTCGGTCCCGGACCCTTGAGCTGAATGTCCCGGCGCTTGCCGTTGCGATCCTTCACCTCGCCAAGCAGGATCGCGCGGCCATCGCCAAGCTGCGGAACGAAATTGCCGAACTGGTGGCCGGCATAGGCCATGGCGATCGGTTGCGATCCCGGCAGCAGCTCGTTGCCCGAAAAGATTGCCGCCGCATTTTGCTTCAGCGTCTCCACATCCAGCCCGAGTTCCCGTGCCAGCACCTCGTTGAACTTGATCAACTGCGGCGCAGCAACCGGCGTCGGCGCCTGGTCCGCAAAGAACTGCGGCGGCAGGCGCACGTAGCTGTTGTCGAAGGCGATCGGAGGCGCCCGAAGCGCGGTGTCATCGTGAAGAGGAGAGCTCATGCTCCTAAGGTAGGGCCGGTGCGTGGGAGGCGCAAGGCGGATATCGTAATCGGCTTTGCTGTTGCCGATTTCAAAGTCCGCTGTCCTCCAGCTCCCGTGCCATCTCCGCAAGCTTGCGCACCGTATTGAGATTTCTGGACGTGCCCGCCTTCAAGGCCGGCAGCTTCAGCTTCGAGCGCCCGGAGCCATCGGGGTAATGCACGTAGATTTCGCGGCCGGCGATATGCACTTCCTCGCCCCCGGGTGCGACGAGCTTGGTGAGTGCATCTTCCGGTGCCGCCTCCTGCAGGAAAGTCACCAGCAGGTAGTTCGGCTTGGCATGCGGGAAGGGCGAAGTATCAGCCGCCCTTTCCAGAGCCTCGCGGCTGCGTAGGATCACGCCCGGAGACTTGCCCATCTTGTCCGCCAGTGCCTTTTCAAGCCGAGCCTGCACCGTTGCCTCGTCCTCGTCGGCGCGGAAGACCACATTGCCGCTCTGGATGTAGGTGCGCACATCCTTGAGGCCGATCTCTTCGCAGAGCGCCTTGAGATCGGTCATGGACAGCATGCCGGTACCGCCGACATTGACGGCACGTAGCAGGGCGACGAAGATGGTCATGATTTCCTCCCGCCGTTCCGTTTACATCTTTTCAGCGACCTTGACGGCGAAGGCGTATTCGAACGCCACTTCCTCCAGCCGCTGGAAGCGGCCGGAAGCGCCGCCATGGCCGGCATCCATGTTCGTCTTCAGGAGAATAGGCGCATTGCTGGTGGTTTTCTCACGCAGCTTGGCGACCCACTTGGCCGGTTCCCAATAGGTGACGCGCGGATCGGTGAGGCCGCCGAGCGCGAGGATCGGCGGGTAGGGCTTCTCGCCGACATTGTCGTAGGGACTATAGGCGGCGATCTGCTCGTACTCTTCCTTGCTCTCGATCGGATTGCCCCATTCCGGCCATTCCGGCGGCGTCAGCGGCAGCGTGTCGTCGAGCATGGTGTTCAGCACGTCGACGAAGGGCACGGCGGCGATGATGCCGGCGAACTTCTCCGGCGCCATGTTGGCGATCGCCCCCATCAGCATGCCGCCGGCCGATCCGCCCTCGGCAATGATCTTCGCGTAAGAAGTGAACTTCTCCTGATTCAAATAGTCGGCGGCCGCGATGAAGTCCTTGAAGGTATTGGTCTTCTTTTCCATCTTGCCGTCTTCGTACCAGGCAAAGCCCTTGTCCTTGCCGCCGCGGATATGGGCGATGGCATAGACGAAGCCGCGATCGGCGAGCGACAGGCAATTGGTATTGAAGCCGGCCGGGATGGTAACGCCATAGGCGCCATAACCATAGAGCAGACAGGGGGCCGAGCCGTCGAGAGGCGTGTCCTTGCGATAAAGCAGCGTTACCGGCACGGTCTCGCCATCCCAGGCGGGTGCGAAGACGCGGCGCGTCACATAGTCTTCCGGATTGTGGCCAGAGGGCACTTCCTGCGTTTTCAGCAGGGTGCGCTCGCGCGTCACCATATTGTAGTCGTAGAGCTGGCTCGGGGTTGTCATCGAGGAGTAGGAGAAGCGGATGACATCCGTATCGTATTCTGCCGCACCCTGCAGGCCGAGCGCATAGGCCTCCTCCTCGAAGGCGATCGCGTGTTCCTCGCCGGTACGACGGTCGCGGATGATGATGCGCGGCAGGCCGTCCTTGCGCTCCAGCCAGAGGAGATGGCGGGCATAGGCGAGATGGCTGAGGATCAGCGTGCCCGGCTTATGCGGCACGACTTCACGCCAGTTTTCCTTGCCTGGGTTCTTCGCCGGCGCTTCCATGATCTTGAAATCCTTGGCGTCGCCGTCATTGGTGAGAATGTAGAAGACGTCGCCGCCTTCGCTGATCTCATATTCGATCTCGGTTTCGCGCTCGGCCACGATCTTGGGCTCGGCGGTGAGATCCGAGGTCGGGATGATGCGGTATTCGCTGGTCTCGTGATCGTGGATATCGATGAAGATGTAATCGTCGAGCAGCGAGCCGCCGACGCCCATGAAGAAGCCCGGATCCTCCTCCTCGTAGACGAGCCGGTCGTCCGACTGCGGCGTGCCTATGATGTGATGGAAGATCTTCGAGGGGCGATGGTTCTCGTCCTGATGCGTGTAGAAGAAGCTCTTGCCGTCGGGCGCCCATACGGCGTCGCCACCGGTATTCTCGATCACGTCGGGCAGATCTGCGCCGGTCTCGAAATTGCGGATTTTCAGCGTGAAATATTCCGAACCCTTGTCGTCATAGCCCCAGATGCCGAGGCTGTGATCGGAGGAATGATCGAGGCCTGAAAGACGGAAATAGGATTTTCCCTCATTCTCCTTGTCACCATTCAGCAGCAGCTTGCGTTCGCCGCCGTTGCGCGGTTCGCGGAAGAAGTGGGGCTGCTCGCCGCCGGTGACGAAGAGCGTGCCGTAGGCATAGGGGCCATCCTTCATCGGTATCGAACTGTCGTCTTCCTTGATACGGCCCTTCATTTCGCCGAAGAGAACCTTCTGTAGCTCTTTCGTGTCCGCCATCGCCGCGTTCATGTAGGCGTTCTCCGCCTCCAGATGCGACCGGATTTCCGCCGCCAGGATCGACGGGTCCTTGAACATGGCCTGCCAGTTGTCGGCCCGCAGCCACGCATAATCGTCGGTGCGGGTGATGCCGTGACGTGTATCCGTAAACGGCTTCTTCGGAGCGGCAGGCGGGGTGGGAAGATTCTTGAAAACTGACACGAGGGGCGCTTTCTCTGGAGTGAAAGTCGGATGTGAAGTGAAGAGAGAAATAGAGGGCAGCGACGTGAGGTTCAAGCGGCAAGTCTGTTCCTCAAGCTCCATGCAAGCAGCCGATATTAGTCTTGCTGAACCGTGCAGCGTGTGGGAGGCCGCATCGGGGCGTGCCTTGATGAGACCACATTCTTTCTCGAAGTCGGCATACAGTGCGTCGACACGAAGGCAACCAGCCTTCTCCGATGGAGCGAACGCACTCAAATCCAAAACAATGCAAGGGACCGGTCTTCATGCTGAAACTCTTCGCCATCCTGATTCCATTGGCCAGTATTGCCACCTCCGCCTTCGCGGTCGATGCGGCTATCAAGAAGCAGTTGGAGAAGCTCGATCCCTCGGAACGAATGGAACAGGCGTGCGACGCAGAGGCCATGAAGCGGATCGGCACGGACAAGACGGGTTTCAAGCCGGACAAGGTGATCGCCTATACATTCGGCGATCCGGATATGCAGCCGGATGCCATGAATGCGCCCGGCGCCGTCTTTCGCAGCAAGGGTGACTGGTATCACCTCTCATATACGTGCGTGACCGGGCCGCAGCATATTCATGTCCGCGATCTGAGCTATCAGATCGGTGACAAGGTGCCGCGCGACGCCTGGCAGGAGCATTATCTTTACGATTGAGCGTCCGGGTGAGACACCAAGGGCCTCCGGACATCACTTCATGGCGGCCATGTTCTATCCTGAGCTAGCTCGCTGCCTTATCGCCGTCTCAGCGATTCCTCACGGGTTAGCTCCGCTAGGATGTGGTCCTGCACATCGGGCGGCTGCCGGCATACGGCATCCGTCAGGTCGCGTAATGTCGCCCTGAGGCTGTGAAGCTGATCGACTAGATCCATGACGACATCGACGCCCGGCTCATTGACGCCCATCGCGCTGGCGAGATCGAGGATGAGCCGGCCGCGGGCAATGTCGGCGTCACGGAAGTTGCGGCCCTGATCGGTGACTTCGGGGACAACCCAGCCCTGAGATATCCAGACTTCCAACACCGTGGTTTCGATCCGGAGGTGAAGTCGAAACTCGTTCTCGTTCATCGCTTATCCTCCCATGGTCTTTCTGGGATCTTGCGCCTTGCCTGCCTCCCATTCGGAAACGAAGCGCGTCAGCTCGGGGTCCGGCGCCTCTGGGAGGACGATCTTCAGCGAGACATAGGCATCGCCATTGTCTTTGCCGCGGACAGGGGCACCCTTGCCCTTCAAACGCAGTACTTTGCCCGTATTGGAGTTCGGCGGCAGCGTCACCGTAACTGCGCCGGATGGCGTCGGAACCCGGATCTTGCCGCCAAGCACTGCCTCGCTCAGCGAAATCGGCACTTCCATCCGGATATCGTCGCCATCGCGAGTGTAGACGCTGTGCGGGCGGACACGCACCGCAATCAGTGCGTCTCCGGGCTTGCCACCGTTGAAGCCTGGATCGCCCTTGCCCTTTAGCCGAAGCGTCTGCCCATCACGTGTTCCCGGCGGGATTTGAACGTCCAGGGCGGGGCCGTCCGGCAGACTGATCTGCTTCTTGGCACCGTTGATGGCGTCGAGAAAATCGACCTCCATCGTGTAATGACGGTCTTGACCCTGCATTTGCGATTGGCCCCGGCTGCGCCGCGAGAAGAAGCTGGAAAATATATCGTCGGCATCGCCGAAATCGGCAAAGCCGCCCGCATTCTGATAGGGACCGCGATGGCCTTCCTGTGCCGCATAATCACGGTAGTAGTTGCGCGGCGCCTGTTCGGCGCCGCTGTTGTCGATTTCACCGCGGTCGAATCGTGCACGCTTCTCCTCGTCGCCGAGGATGCCGTAGGCTGAGGAGACATCCTTGAACTTGTCCTCGGCTTGCTTGTCGCCGGGGTTGAGGTCCGGATGCAGCTTCTTGGCAAGCTTGCGATAGGCGCTTTGAATATCCTTTTGCGGGGCGTCCCGCTTTACGCCCAAAACTTCATAGGGATCGCGACTCATACATGTCTCTCTTTGGGAGCACGGAAAAATATGCAGATAGTGTCACGCCAATCTCATATCAATCGTAGCATAGACGCGATGAGGTTGAAGCCCGTTTCACGCCTGATGCATTTCCGATGTGAAATGGCATAATCCCGCCAGTCTGCCATATTTCCGGCGTGTTGCCGGATGATGGCGGGCATTGCGGCCGGGAATGGCATCATCTTCCTGCCGCCAGATTTCGTTTGCTTGATCGATCCGGTGGCCGCCTGATGAAACGCCTTTTGCTGACATCCATGCTCTTGTTTGCCGCAAAGCTTGCTTTTGCCGCCCAGCCGGAGCAGCCGCCTGCCGGTTGGCCGCAATTGCCGCCGAAGGCCCCGGTTTCGAAGGTCAAGCTCGTCGAGCCACATCTGCACGTCGATCGTGCAGGTAAGGGCACACCCCGCATTGCGCTTACCTTCGATGCCTGCATGGGCAAGACGGATCCGCGCATCTTGAGCACGCTTGTCGATCAGCGCATCCCGGCAACCATCTTCGTCACCGCGCGCTGGCTTCGGACCAATCCGGACGCATTGAAGGTTTTCCTTGCCCATCCTGATCTCTTCGAACTGGAAAACCACGGGCAGAACCATATCCCGGCTGTCGATGTCCCGACCAAGGTCTATGGCATTGCTGCCGCCGGTTCGCCGCAGGCGGTTGCCCAGGAAGTTCAGGGCGGCGCCGATGCGATGACTGCCGCAGGCATCCCGCAGCCGCGCTGGTTCCGCGGCGCGACCGCGAAATACACACCCGCTGCCATCATGCAGATCCGCGGCATGGGCTATCGGATCGCCGGCTATTCCGTGAATGGCGACAGTGGGTCGCTGCTGCCGGCCAAGATGGTGGAAAAGCAATATGCCTCCGCGAGGGATGGCGATGTCATCATCTCCCATATCAATCAGCCGACGCACGCGGCGGGTGAGGGGGTAGCGGCCAGCATCCTTACGCTAAAGGCAAAGGGCGTTAATTTCGTTCGCCTGCAGGATATCGCTGAAAAAGGCGATGACGACACGACGAACTGATCGCCAGACCGGCCCGAATATTTCCAGGAATAGTGCGCGGCACTTTTCCGTGCGGAGCGGCAAAAGACAATGCTCTAACCCGGCAATTGCGGCTGGGCTTTTTCCTCGATGAAAAGCTCGTCGATGACCGTCATGACGATCAGAGACAGTGGCAGGGCCAGCATGGCGCCGACGGCGCCCCACATCCATGTCCAGAAGATAATGGCAAGGAAGACGATAAAGGGATTGAGCTCCAATTGGCGTCCCATGATTGCGGGAAAGACGAGGTTTTCCACGGCCATATGCACCCCGAAGAAGGCTACGGCCGGTGCCAGACCGAAAATGATATCCGAATGGGTGACGATGCCCGCGATCGCGAGCGAGAGCGTCATCGTGGTCACGCCAAGGAACGGAATGAAGCTGGATACAAAGGCGAAAACGCCCCAGAGAATCGGCAGGCTCATGCCGCCTACATAGGCGATAACAGTCATGGCCACGCCGATCCCGACATAGATCAACGAAGCGGTTGCGAAGTAAAATCCGAGCACCCGCTCTACGGCATTGATGATGCGGATTGCAGCGAGGCGGGATGCTCTCGTAGAAAAGGTCATGATGATGGTCTTGCGCAAGCTCACCCTGCCGGCGAGGAACAGCAGCAAGGCAGCAAAGAAGATCAGGATCTGTACGATTGCGGGCGTGAGGCTCGTGGATACGAGGTGCAGCACATTGCCGCTGTTTTCGAGCACGGTGCTGATCGAGACAGGGCTGCCCTGAAATGTTTCGGACGAGATATGCAGCCATTTGAAACGGCCGAGATAGGGCATCAGCCGGTCGGAGGTCCGTTGGACGAAATCGGGCAGCTCCTGTGCGAGCGTGGCCACAGGTCCGGCAAGCGCATTGACAATGAGGAAGATAGTCAGCGCGACGCCCGATGAAAGGAGGACAGCGTTCAAAACGCGAGGCACGCCGAGCTTGCTGAGCTTTTCTGCCGCAAGCCCAAGAATCATGCCGACGACGACCGCCAGCGTCACCGGAATGAGGATCAGCGACATCATGTAGACGCCCGCCAAGGCGAACATGAGGAAGATGCCTATGGTAGCCCAGGAGGCGGCGACATCAAGCCTGCTGCGCCTCCAGCCATGGGACATGCCGAAAATACTGTCCTCGCCGCCGTCATCGTCGGATGCATTGCGTTCCGCGTCGGGCCTGCCTTCGCGTACAATTGTTGCTTCCGATCGCTGCGTGACGAACTTATCGACTTCCATGCCCTGCGGGTTCCTGAAGGCACGATTGCCTCACCATTTAAACGCGGAAAGGCTTGTTCCGGTTCCGTAACGGGCATGAAGCGATAGCGAATAGAAGCAAATCAGGCGATCAGGTTCAGCCCAATGCCCCAGGGGTCGCGCAGCGATATGCCGCCATCACGTTTCTCGGTCTTGATTTCGTGCTTCTCCAGAGCCGCTGCTGCCTTATCGAGCGCAGCTTTGTCGTTGAACCGCAGCGTATAGTCGGAAAGGCCGGTCATATGTTCGCTGCGCACGCCGGCGCCCCGGCTGTTCCAGGTATTGGCGCCGAGATGATGGTGATAGCCGCCGGTGGCAAGGAAGGTCGCGCCCGGATAGCGCGCCGCCATGACCTTCATGCCGAGCACGTCGCGATAGAAGGCGTTCGCTTCGGCCACGTCGCCGACCTGCAGGTGGATATGGCCGATGGCCGAGCCCTCTGCCATGCCGTCCCAGCGATCCTGCGGGGCGCTTTCGTAGAGCTTCTGCAGATCGAGCCGGAGCGTTGCCATCTCGACCGTGCCGTCATCGTGAAACGTCCATTGCTCATGCGGCCGGTCGGCATAGATCTCGATACCATTGCCTTCCGGGTCGGACAGGTAAATGGCTTCACTGACGATATGGTCCGAAGCGCCTTCCAGCACGACATTGTTTTGGGCGGCATGGCGAAGCCAGCGCGCCAGCTCGATGCGGCTCGGCATCAGGAAGGCGGTGTGGAACAGGCCGGCGGCCGTTGCCGGTGCACGCGTCGCGGCCCGATCCGTCGTCAGCGTCAGAAGGGGATGACCGGTGACGCCCAAAACCTCGCCGCTTGCCGTCTTCTCGATGACCTTCAGGCCAAGCATATCCTGGTAGAAGCGCGACACGAGCGGTAGATCGGTAACGACAAGATGGGATCCGCCGACATAGGCGGGACGGGTCAAGGCGTAGGAGGGGGCGGCTTCGGTCATGGCGTAAGTTCCAACCTCGATAATCTTGAAAAAGGCAACCGGCGTCGGCGGCAATGGCCGCCAGCGGCGGGCAGGAGGGTTTCGCCGGTTGATATGCCTCTTTGATCCCCTGGCCCGCTGTACTTGCACATTCATATGGCGGATTTCGATTGTTCACAGAAGGCCATAAATTGCGGATTGAGCGTTCGCTTTCCATTGACGGGGGCGAGCAGACCGGCAGCACGCCATTCACGAAGATTGATCGATGCGCGCGTTTGGCGCAGTTGCGTCCTCTTCGCTCCGGTGCAAGGATCGATGCGCTACGGAAACGGAACCGGATGAAATGACCGAGTACAGAGGCATCCGTTGGGCCTATGACCGATATGAGATTATCGCGGACGGCATCGTCAATGGCGTCGGCGTGGTCTTCGCGCTGATCGGCGCCACCGTATTGATCTTCTATGCGACGGTTTGGAGCTCCTATGGCGGTATCGCCGCCGCCTGGATCTACGGCGTCGGTCTGGTGCTGACGCTCGGGATGTCCTTCACCTACAATTTATGGCCCGTGTCTAGGACGAAATGGTTTCTCCGCCGCTTCGATCATTCCTTCATCTATGTCCTCATCGCCGCCACCTATACGCCTTTTCTGGAGCGGGGGGCCGAAGATCCGCTGCTTTTGGGCGTGCTGATCGCCGTCTGGGTCTTTGCGGCCTTCGGCATCATCCTGAAGGTCCTTTTTCCGGGACGCTTCGATCGGCTGGCGATCCTGCTCTACCTTGCGATGGGCTGGAGTGGCATCCTCGTCGCCAAGCCCGTTTCCATGCATATCCCGTTTGCCTCGATGCTGCTCATCGTCATCGGCGGCGTGATCTATTCGCTCGGCGTGGTCTTTCACGTCTGGGAAAGGCTGCGTTTTCAGAACGCCATCTGGCATGGCTTCGTCGTTACCGCGGCCGCCGTACACTATTCTGCGGTGCTGACCTGTTTCAGCCTGTCGCCGGAAAATTTTTGACGATCTCGGCTGTGGGCGCGCATTTCTTCGTCGAACGCAGGCTGCGCACCAGGCGCATGACGACGGCGTCGTAGCGCTGCATATCAGCCTTTGAATAATCCATCTGGAAGAAGGCGGCGCCTCCGTTGCAGAGCGCGACCCCACGCACATAAACGATGCGCCCCTGCCTCGTGCCGGAAAAGCTGATGCCGCGCGAGTTCGATTTCGAATAGGAAATTTTCCAGCCCTGGTCCCTGGCGAGCGCCACGCGCCCATTCGCCTCTGAAATGAAATCGCCATTGGCGATCATCGTGCCGAAGACCTGCAGCGAAGCCGAGCGATCTGCCGGCGATAGCGAAAGCCGGTCGGTATCCTCGGAAGGGGCGGTAAGACGGAATTCCGACGGCAGCTCGATCGCATAGCCAAGACCTGCATTGTCATAGGACCACCAGTCCGCGGCAGAGACCGGGATGGTCGAAAGGAGCAGGAGGCTAATGACGCGGGTGAGCATTGCGGTTTCCGGGAGGCAGGGTCTGCAAACCGGTCAAGAGTAGCGCTTTTTTGAGCGCAATTTCCATAGCGGTTCAGAAAATACCGATAAATTAGCGCAAATTCATTACAACTTCATTGCGAGCCATGCAGTAATGACGGGAATTCGGCAATGGTGCGATGTCCAAACCGGCATCGTGGGCTTCCGGACGATCCGTTATGTCCCGCAACCGCTAAGGCCGCTGGCAGCAAAAATCGATTTCAGTGGTTTAAGTCCGGTTTTCCCTCGGCAGGGCTTGAGGCCATGTGCCCTTTCGCCTATCCCTTCAAGACCGCTACGGCTTTGCCGGATTCTGCATAAACGTTCAGTTTGGGGGGAACATGGCCGCCGCCGCCGCGGGCCTGACATTCCTGGCTCTATGCCTGCCCTTTCTCGGTGCGCTGATCGCGCCGGTTGTCGTTCGGCGTTTGGGCCACAATGCAGCGTGGCTCCTGGCGCTGCTTCCCGGCTTCGCCTTCCTTCATTTTGCGAGCCTCCTTCCCACTGTCGCCGCCGGTCGCGTCCAGCTTGGCGGTTTCGATTGGGTGCCGAGCCTTGATCTTAGGTTTTCCTGGCTGATTGACGGCCTGTCGCTCACTTTCGCTCTGCTCATCACCGGCATCGGCACGCTGATCGTCCTCTATGCCGGCGGCTATCTGAAGGGGCATGTCGATCTCGGCCGATTCTTCTCGTTCATCTTTCTTTTCATGGGCTCGATGCTCGGGCTCGTGGTTTCGGACAGTTTCCTGACGCTCTTCGTCTTCTGGGAGCTGACCTCGATCACCTCCTTCCTGTTGATCGGCTTCGATCATCATCGGGAAGCGTCACGGCGGGCGGCGCTGCAGGCGCTCGTCGTCACTGGCGGCGGCGGGCTTCTGCTGCTGGCTGGCCTGCTGCTGATCTGGCAGGCGACCGGTATCGGCGCAATGTCCAATCTCCTGAAGGCCGGCGATATCATGCGCGCAAGCCCGTTCTATCTTGCAGCCCTCATTCTTGTGCTCGGCGGCGCCTTTACCAAATCGGCGCAGTTCCCATTTCACTTCTGGCTGCCGAATGCCATGGAAGCGCCGACCCCGGTCTCGGCCTATCTGCACTCCGCAACCATGGTAAAGGCAGGCGTCTACCTTCTCATGCGGCTCAATCCGGTCATGGGCGGGACAATGGCCTGGCAGACGATCCTGCCGGCCTTCGGCGCGGCGACACTGCTCGTCGGAACTCTACTTGCCATTCGCCAGACCGATCTGAAGCTGAAGCTTGCCTATACGACAGTCTCCTCGCTCGGCCTGCTCGTGATGCTCACCGGTTTCGGCACGGATTATGCCGTCGAGGCCGCCGTCCTCTATCTCGTCGCGCATTCGCTGTTCAAGGGCGCCCTGTTCATGGTCGCCGGCATCGTCGATCATGAAACCGGGACGCGCGATATCACCCGGCTTGGCGGCCTGCGTTCGGCCATGCCGCTGACCTTTGCAACCGCGCTTGCTGCGGCGGTGTCGATGGGTGGTCTGCCGCCGGCTTTCGGCTTCCTTGCTAAGGAAGAAATCTATGCCGCGCTGGCGCAGTCATCGCCGGCTGCGATCATCCTCGCCATCATCGCCGTGGCCGGCAATGCGCTGATGTTTGCCATCGCCTTTGCCGTGGCGTTGAAGCCCTTCATAGGGCCGCGAACCGAAACGCCTCACCGGCCGCATGAGGCGCCACCATTGCTCTGGCTGGGGCCGGCGGTGCTCGCTCTTCTCGGCCTCCTGTCGGCTTTGTTTTCGGCCCCTTGGCACGCGTATGTCTCTTCGCCAATGGCGAGCGCCGTTGGCGGTAAGGCACTGGAAATCTCTGTCTCTTTGAGCCCGCATATCGGCTTGCCCCTTGCACTTTCGCTGGTCACCGTGCTGATCGGTATCCTTGTATATTGGCAGCTCGATCGCGCCCGCTTCCTGATGTCCGTTGTCCTGCGCGCATTCGGGCCGGGACCGGATCGCGGCTTTGACGGCTTCATTTTCGGCCTGGTGCGGCTGTCGCATGGCGTCTCCCGTCTCCTGCAGCCCGGCCGGCTGGAAATCTATGTCACCGTCACCTTCCTCTGCCTGGCGGCAATGCTGCTGATTCCTCCTATGATCCATGGCGAACTGCCCGCCATGCCAGCCTGGCCGAATCTGCAATGGCATGAGGCGACGATCTTCCTGATCGCGGTCATCGGCGTTACGGCGGTGGTCTTTGCGCGCGACCGGCTGACGGCGATCGTTTCGCTCGGCATCCAGGGCTTTGCCGTCGCCGTCATTTTCCTGCTGTTCGGCGCGCCGGATCTTTCCTTCACGCAGTTCATGGTCGAGACGCTTGCGGTGGTGATTCTGGCGCTTGTCATGACGCGCCTGCGGCTTTCGCCTTCCGATCGCCGGCCACCGCTCGCCAGGATCGCCCATGCCGTGCTTGCCACTGCCTGCGGCAGCGGCTTTGCACTCCTGCTGCTGAAGGTGACCCAGGCGCCGTTCGATCTGACGCTGACCGCCTTCTTCAATCAATATTCGAAGCTGATCGCGCATGGCGACAATGTGGTGAACGTCATCATCGTCGACTTCCGCGGCACGGATACGCTCGGCGAAATCGCCGTCGTCGCCATAACCGGTCTTGCGATCCTGGCGCTGATCCGTATCCGGGCGGGCGGCGAACGCAAACTGGCGACGAATGACCCTGATCTTGAGGAGAAGCTCGGCTTCGAGGAAGGGATGGAGGCCAAGCGCTAATGAATACGCTGATCTTCCGCACCGCCGCGCCGTTTTTGACGGCCCTGATGTTGCTCTTCTCCGTCTTCGTGCTGCTGCGCGGCCATAACGAGCCCGGTGGCGGCTTTATCGGCGGCCTGATCGCGGCTTCGGCGCTCGCGATCTATGGCATCGCCTGTGGTGTGACCGCGGTCCGGCGCGCGATTGTCTTCCATCCGCTGTCGATTGCCGGCTTTGGGCTGCTTGCGGCCACCATCGCAGGCATCCTGTCCTTGTTGGCTGGCGTGCCGTTCATGACGGGGCTGTGGATCTATCCGCATCTCTTCGGTGTCGAAGTGCCGCTTTCCACCGTCATGCTCTTCGACACAGGTGTCTATCTGGTCGTCGTCGGCGCCATCACCTCGATCGCGCTCGCGCTCGAAGAGCGGGAGGTGGATTGATGGAGGCCGTCTTCGCCGTCGTCGTCGGCATCTTCTTCACCGCTGCCATCTATCTCATGCTGTCGCGGTACTCCATCCGCATCATGCTCGGCATCGCGATCCTCGGCAATGCCGTCAACCTTCTGCTGTTCACGGCAGGCCGCGTCACGCCCGAAGTCCCGCCCATCATCCAAAGAGGGGCAACCACGCTCGATCTTGCAGCCGCCAATCCGCTGCCGCAGGCCTTGATCCTGACGGCGATCGTCATTTCCTTCTCGTTCCTGGCCTTTCTGCTTGTCCTGACCTATCGGGCCTATCAGGCCTTGAAAACCGACGACACGGACGAAATGCGGCTCGCCGAACCGGAGAAGCGGCCGCTGCCGCCCTTGGGGTACTGACGCCATGGCCGGACCCACGGATACCGCAGTTGATCTCTCCCAAGCGCTGGTTGCCGCGCCGATACCGATGGGACATTGGCTAGTCATTTCGCCGATCGTCTTGTGCATCGGGCTCGGTGCGATCCTTCTGATGCTGCGCAATCGCACCGAATGGCAGGCGGCGGTCGCCATTCCCGGCCTTGTGCTGCTGGTTCTGATCGATGCCGCCTTGCTCTATAGGGTTGTCAGCGACGGCGCCGTGACCATGGTCATGGGGCGATGGCTGCCGCCCTTCGGCATTGCCTTCACCGTCGATATTTTCGGCGCGCTCATGGCCTTGACGGCGGCGGTCGTCGCGCTCGCGGCAAGTTTCTATTCGCTTGGCGAAATCACCGGGAGCAGCCGGCGATATGGCTTCTTTCCATTCCTGATGCTGCTGCTGGCCGGCGTCAGCGGCGCCTTTCTGACAGGCGACGTCTTCAATCTCTACGTATGGTTCGAGGTGCTCCTGATCTCTTCCTTCGGCCTGCTGATCCTCGGCTCGGAGCCGGAGCAGATCGACGGCGCACTGAAATATGCCGTATTGAACCTCATCGCGACCACGCTCTTCCTCGTTTCCGTGGGTTATCTCTACGCTGTTTTCGGCACGCTCAACATGGCCGATATCGCGGTGAAGGTGCGGGCGGGTGACAGTAACGCGCCGCTGATGACGCTCGCCGGCCTGTTCCTGCTGGCTTTCGGCATGAAGGCCGCCGCCTTCCCGGTCAATTTCTGGCTTCCGGCCTCCTACCACACCCCGCGCATCACCGTTTCGGCTTTGTTTGCCGGCTTGCTGACCAAGGTGGGCATCTATGCGCTGATCCGGATTCTGGTCATGCTGTTGCCTGTCGAGCGGGCAGGGCTCGGCCCGCTTGTTACGATCATCGCCATCGTGACCATGCTTGTCGGGGTGATGGGTGCGCTGGGTGCAAATGATATCCGCCGAATGCTGGGCTACATCGTCATAGCCGGCATCGGCACGATGCTGGCGGGCGTGGCTCTTGGCAGTGTCGACGGTCTCAGCGGAACGATCTTCTACGCCTTGCATTCGATGGTGTTGATGACGGCGCTTTACCTGATTGCCGGGCAGGCGGCGCATCTCGGCGGAGGCTTTTCACTGACAGTTCTTGGCGGCCTCTATCGCCAAAACGGTTGGTTTGCCGGCCTCTCGCTGGTCCTGTTCTTCGCCATTAGCGGCCTGCCGCCATTTTCAGGCTTCTGGCCTAAGGTCGTACTCGTCAAGGCGGCGTTTGCGGCAGGGGCCTGGTGGCTCGCCGCGGCAATCCTTCTGGTTGGATTCCTGACGACCATCGTTTTCGGGCGGGTGTTTCTTCTTGCCTATTGGCGTTCCGCCGCAGCCAGCGCCACGGCGGAGCGGATGAAATGGCATGCCGCGCTGCCGCTTCTTGGTTTGACCCTGCTTGTCGTGGGCTTCGGCTTGTTTCCGGAATGGCTCCTGCGCTTGACGCATGCGGCCGCTCTCGGCCTCGAGCAGCCGACGGCCTATCTTCAATCCGTCTTTCCGGCGGTGGGAGGCGCTCAATGATCCTGTTTATCTTCAACCTGCTGCTTGCCATTGTTTGGGTGGCCATCACAGGCAGCGCCTCTTTCCTCAACCTGCTGTTCGGCTTCGCCCTTGCGGCAGTTGCCCTGTCGATCGTCCGGGCGTCCTATGGAGGCGGACTCTATCTGGGCCGGGTGCGCAAGATAATTTCGCTGTTGCTGCTGTTTCTGGGTGAGCTTGCCAAATCGGCCTGGGCGGTCGCTGTGGCGGTCATGAGCCCGAAGATGGACGTGAAGCCTGGGGTCTTTGCATTTCCGCTGACGGTCGACCGCGATTTCGAAATCACTCTACTTGCCAATCTGATCACGCTGACGCCCGGCACCCTATCCGTCGATGTTTCCGACGACCGTAAGATACTCTACGTGCACGCGCTCGATTGCTCCGATCCGGAGGCCATCCGGCGCAGTATCGCGGATGGTTTCGAACGCCGGATCATGGAGGCTTTCCGATGATCGCCGCATCCGTTGTTTCGGCCGGTGCCATGGTGGCGCTCGGCATTCTGAGCGTGGCGTTCCTGCTGACCGTCTATCGTGTCGTTGCCGGCCCGACATTGCCGGACAGGGTCCTGGCACTCGACATGCTGGTCGCGATCGCCATCGGCTTCATCGCTGTCATTGCCATCAAGACCGGGTTCACGCTGTATATCGATATCGCCATTTCGCTCGGTCTTGTCGGCTTTCTCGCCACCGTCGCCTTCGCGCGGTTTATCCTGACGCAGGCACAATCGAATGCGGCCGAACGGGTCGGCGCCGTGCAGAGTGCGGACGTCGCTGCCGAGGGCAGGAAGATACGAAGGCGCAAGCGAAAGAAGGGGGGCCGATAGTGGATATGCTTTGGGCCGTCATAGTAACGGCGCTTCTACTTTCGGGTGCGTTGTTCTCGCTTATCGCGGCGATTGGCATCGTGCGCCTACCCGATCTCTACAGTCGCATGCATGCCGCGTCGAAGGCGGGCACCGTCGGCTCCGGCCTGTTGTTACTTGCCGTCGGCGTCCACTCGCAGGACATGTCTATTCTGGCGCGGGCATTGGCCGGGTTTGTTTTTTTCATCTTGACGGCGCCCATTGCGGCGCATCTTCTCGCGCGTGCGGCACACAAGGCAGGCCATCGGCTAACGCCGCCTTCGGTAAGGGATGAACTCCTCGCAAGAGAGCAAATCGCAGTACGAGGGTATAGAAAAAAGGGCTAACAAACGCGGAAATTGTTCTATTAGGAATAACTTTTCGCGTTATTAGTTACCTGCTTTTTAATAGATGAATTTTTTGCAAAGAAATGTAGGGATTAAAAACTGGACATTTGGGTAAAGAGTGCTAATTCAGATTCAAGTAGAGTTCTGATGTTAAGTTAGTCTCGACCGGGTTTAAGCTCTCGATGCTTTTATCTTTCTTTGATGAAACGCTGAGCAAAACTTTCTTCCGGTAAGCGATTAAAGATCACTATCGCGGGTCACTAATTTTGATATCAGGCGGCAAGGGGCGGTTTTCTCTCGCATGAGGTCTAGGGGTGGATTTCATGCTGCGGGAAATTTGGCTTTATCCACCGTTTTCTTGCTGTCGACTGCTACGAATACGGGCAGTGCGTTCGCGCGGATTGCTCGGCGCTGGGAGATAGCGAAATCAACAGATTTCTTTAGCCAGGCGCAAAATCATTTTAGCAACGTTGCGTCCTGCGTGCTCTTCGTAGGCGTGGACGCAGCAGGCAAGCCGATGAACAGGAGAACACAATGACAGATGCGGCCCTCGGCAACGGGCAGGAGTTACTGGTTGAACTGACTGCCGACATTGTTGCGGCCTATGTCAGTAACCATGTCGTACCGGTCAGCGACCTTCCGAATTTGATTTCCGACGTACATTCCGCCTTGAGCAGCACCTCGGCTCCGGCACCTGCCGTAACCGTGGTCGAAAAGCAGAAGCCGGCCGTATCCGTTCGTAAATCCGTACAGGACGACCAGATTACCTGCCTCGAATGTGGCGGCAGCTTCAAGTCCCTGAAGCGCCATCTCATGACTCATCACGGCCTCTCGCCGGAAGAATATCGTGAAAAGTGGGATCTCGCTGCCGATTACCCGATGGTAGCACCGGCTTATGCGGAAGCCCGTTCACGCCTTGCAAAGGAAATGGGCCTCGGCCAGCGCCGTAAGCGCGGCGCCCGCTAAGGTCTTCATGACAGACTGAAGATAATCCGGCTTTCGGGCCGGGTTATCCGCAATGATTGCTGGAAATCCAACCTACGCCGCGGTCCTGACCCGAGCCTCTTCGCGAATACGCTTGATCATCGAGCGCAATCCATTGGCGCGCTGCGAGGAGAGATGCTCCACCAAGCCGATCTTGCCGAAGACGTCGAGTGCGTCGAGAGCGGCGATTTCCGAAGCCGGCTTTCCGGAATAGGTTGCAAGCACGATCGCCACCAATCCCCGTACGATATGCGCGTCTGAATCGCCTTCAAAGGTCAATATCGGATTGTCCGGATCGCCAGACGCATGCGTGACGAGCCAGACCTGGCTCGCGCAACCCTGGACCTTGTTTTCAAGCGTCCGCTTTTCCTCCGGCAGATCAGGCAAAGCCTTGCCGAGCTCGATCACAAAGCGATAGCGGTCCTCCCATTCGTCCAGGAAGGAAAAGTCTTCGATGATCTTCTCAAGCGGTGTCATTGCAGCAGTCCAGATTGTCCATTGTCTTGGATATAGGCGAAACGGTGCCCGATTTGAACCCAGCACGACAAAGAACGCCACCGACCATAGGGATCGGCGGCGCTGAAGTTGGGGCCAATGGAAGAAATGTCAGATATGTGGGCGCGGCATCGGCAGCGGAATAGAGGACGGCAGCTTGACCGTGCCGGTAACGACGACGTCAGCCGTTTCTGTACCAGTGACGCGCTTGGCCGGCAGCGGCTGCGCCATGGCAGCGACTTGATCGGTGTTAGCGCGAGGCGCCGCGACATTGGCTTCGGCGGCAGACTGCTGATCCTTGAAGTGACGGCCGAGCATGTCGTAGGCGACGCGAGCGCCGTCGCCAACCTGATAGCCGAGCGCCGTCAGTGTTTCGCCGCCCTTGGCGCAGACATCCGGCTTCTCATTGCACATGGCGCCGACATATTGCACGACACCGGAGGCGGCTGAAATCGCATCGGAAACCTGTAGCGTCGTTTCACCTGCCGGCCGGGGAGCACCCTCGGGCTTTGCAAAGATCGGCAGGAACATGAGAACCAGCGAAAACCAGAACCCTGCTCTAATCAGAAACCACATCGCCTAGCCCATCCTCTCTGTCGATCGGCTCGATCGCCGATTCGGACTTGCCCGCCCGATCTGGTTCGAACCTACCCGGCAGAGGACAACAGCGCTTTTCAAAACTCGGCAGCATTTTCTGCAATTTTGATTCAAATTTTAGCTTTCCGACTTTGAAGAACACTTTGGTTCAAATTGTAGCAATTGATGTTAAGCATGTCTCGCCCGATGCCGTTGATATGCAGGGCTTTGCGGAGGCCGGCCTCGTCACAAAAGTTAACGCGCAGCGGAAATATGAATAAAATCCGTTGCTTACCTGCTGTTAACCACAAAAAGCAAAGGTCGCTCGTTCTGCGCCAAAACGGGATTTTGAAGGCTTTTCGGCCGCCTGGCCCGTTCCTTCTTTATTCTTTCCTTAAGCCGGCGGAGCCTATTGTTCAGTCCGATAAGTGACCGTTTTGACGGGTTGTAGCGTGCGCGTATTGAGTGACATTTCTGTCGGGGCTGAAGCTCTCGTGGACCGGGTAGGCCGAAGCTGGCTCTCCCGGACGAGCGGGAATGGCGAAGTTCGTGGGCAGGAACTGGCGATCCTGCGCCGGCTTGCGCTTGCCTCTTCCGTCGCGCTGTTTGCTGTTCCGGCCGGCCTTTCCTTTATTACCAGCCCGGCCGTGGCGCTGCCTGCCGGTGTGGCCACAGTCTGCGCGGCCTTCCTCTTCTCGGCCGTCGGCAGCATCGCGCTGTCGCGCCAGCGGCCCGAATCTCGTCCGGCCGAGGCCGTTGTCGTCGAGCACCGCGACCTGATGCTGGAGTCGGCCTTCGGTCTCGTCCTGCTCTTCGATTCCCAAGGCAATGTGACGACGGTCGGCGGTCGGGACCGTGCAGAGTTCCTGAGCTGGATGCGCGATCCCACAGGGCGTGGTTTCGTCGAGCAGATTCATGTCTCGGACAGAATCGTCTTCCTGCAGGCAATCGATGTGCTGCGCCAGGGCAGGGATGCCCATGGCGCCGATTTGCGGCTGGAGCGCTCCGCGGTCGTGGGTGGCGATCAACAGTTCGTCCATGTGCGGATGGAATTGAGTGCACGCCGCGACGCCGAAGGGCATCTGACGGCGATCATCGGGCAATTGCGCGATATCTCGCAGGACCAGCAGCTTCGCGATGATGCGGCGCGCAAGGCGGCCGAAGCGGAATCCGCCAACGACGCCAAGTCACGCTTCCTCGCTGCCGTCAGCCACGAACTGCGCACCCCGCTCAACGCCATCCTGGGCTTCTCCGATATTCTGAGCGGCGAATATTTCGGCAAACTGGAAAATGACCGCCAGCGCGAATATGTCGGCTTGATCCGCCAGTCGGGCGCCCATCTTCTGTCGGTCGTCAATACCATGCTCGACATGAGCAAGATCGAGGCCGGCCGCTACGAACTGCTGCTCGAATCCTTCGCGATCGAGGACACCATTGCGACGTGCGAAGCAATGCTGGGGCTGCAGGCGAAGGAGAAGGGGTTGACGCTGACAAGCCGTATCCAGCGCGGTCTCGGCGAGATCATCGCTGACCAGCGGGCGATCCAGCAGATCCTCATCAACCTTATCGGCAACGCCATCAAGTTTACCGATGCCGGCGGCGCGATCACCATTGACGCGGCGATGGCCGATGGCATGCTGAAATTGTCGATCGGAGACACGGGCATCGGCATTGCCAGCGAGCGCCTTGCCTCGCTCGGTCAGCCCTTCGTGCAGATCCAGAACGATTACACCCGTCGTTACGCCGGCACCGGCCTCGGTCTGTCGCTGGTCAAGGGCCTCGTCGGCCTGCACGGCGGAAACTTCTCGATCGCCAGCGCGCCGGGCGAGGGCACAGTCATTACCATCCTCATTCCGTTCGACGGCTCTGGTGCCGTGACGATGCAGCAGCCTGTGGATGTCAATCGCCCTGTCGATTTTCCGCCGCGCCTGAAACATATTGTGGAGATAGATGAAGGGCGAAATAAGGAACTGATGAATGGCCCCGCAAAAGCGAAAATCGCCTAAGGGAAGGGGGAAGGGCAGGCGCAAGCAGCCCGGCCTGGCTTCCCGTGGTGCGGTTGCCCTTGGCAGCCTGAGCCTGCGCGGCAGCACCGCGCTGGGCGGCCTTGGCCTTCGCGGTGCGGGTGCGCTCGCCGCTCTGATCGGCAGTGCAGTCGGCCGTCATCCCGCCATTGCTGGCGGCGTCGCGCTCTTCTTCGGGGTTTTCGGTTTCGTCACCGCCAACGCGCTCTGGTATCAGACGGGCGCGCATCCATCGCCCATATTGCGGACCCGTGATCCGGCGTCGCCCTATCAGATCCCCGGCCGCAAATCCTTTTTGCATGCACAGCAGGCCGACGCAGGCAATGTCACCACCTTCCGGATCGAGCGGCAGGATTCGGCGTCCGATCTCGCCCCGCCGTCGTCAACCGGCCAGGTCGCAGCACAATCGTCCAGCGCGCCGTCGAAACTCATTGCCGATATCCAGGGCGAACTTATCCGACACGGCCTTTATGACGGCGCCGTCGATGGAAAGCCGGGATCGCGCACGACATCGGCCATCCTTTTCTTCCAGGAGGCGTCGGGCCTCTCACAGACCGGCACGCCGACGCCGGAACTTCTCGCCGCCCTTAAGGCCAGCAATGCCGCCAACGCCCAGGCTGCAAGCTACAAAATGAATACGACAGCTGTTGTTCCCGCCGCACGCCCCGTCAATATTTCCGCTACGGCGGATGCGATCGACCCGGTCGCCGCCGCCATCCAGAATGCCGAGAAGAACATTAAGACCGGCGCCGTCGCGGCCAAGGCGACGCCCAGCGATGCGGTTAACACGGTCAACATGGTCATGCAGATACAGAAGGGCCTGAGCAACATCGCCTACAGCAACGTCAGCATCGACGGTGTTGCCGGAGAGCAGACGAAGGCAGCTATCCGGCGTTTCCAGAAGCACTATCGCTTGCCGGAGACCGGGGAGCCGAACATGGCGGTCCTTAAGAAGCTGCAGGATATCGGCGCGCTTTGAGCGTGTCGTCCGAACGCTTATCCCTCGAGTTGGCACAATCGGGTAGCGGATGGCTTCGATTGCCTTGGCGGCCCCTCGTCGTTATAGCTCCCCTATGAGATTGCGCAGCGACATCTTTGTTTCCGCTCTTGTCCGCCGCCTGTTCGCCAGGGGCGATTTTGCTGCCGTGGAACGCAAGGGCGAGGAGCAGGCAGGCGCGATCTTCATCCGCCAGCGTTTCCGCGACGGATTAGAGACCCTCTACGCGCCGGCACCGCAGAGCCTCTTCGATGAGGAGGAGAGCGGCACGCGGCTTTTCGAAATCCGCGTCGACCGCAGGGAGCCGCAGGAAATCCGCGAAACCCTTGATCGCGAGCTGAAGTTCGATCCCGATTTGTGGATCGTCGAGCTTGAGACGGACGATATCGGCGATATCGTCCCCTTGGCCGGTTTCCGCGCCAATCCGTTGGATTGAGCCGTCCTTATCGACGGTTCGCCACGCGAAACGCGCGTGTGGACGCCGAATTCGGCCCGAACAGCGGTGTTGCAGGACGCTGGGAAGGTTTTTCCTGTGGCAGGTAGGTGTAGCTGTCGGCGCGGCGCCAAGCCTCGACGCGCGCCTGACTTTCTTCCGCATCGATATCATCGAGCACCAGCCATGCCCGGCTGACGCTGCCGTGCCGTTCGGCCAGGTGCGGATAGAAGCGCTCGAGCGAATAGACGGCATCGGCAATGCCCATGCCGAGGCTGACGAGCGTGACGGCGAGTTGTTGCCCCGAAGTGTCGAGCAGGATGCGTTCGGCGAGCCAATAGCTGGAGGAAAGGGCATCGGCGAGCGTCGTTGCGAACTGCACCGCATCGCGCTCGCGCGCAAAGCGGACGAGGAGTGCCTCCTGCGTCTCGCTGAGGCTGCGCAGACCGAGCCGGTCGCTGTCGTCGCGGGTCAGATGGCGCGCAGCCTGTTTGATCTGCTGGCGCAGGATTTCCTCACGCGATTGCCGTTCGGTTTCCGACGTCTGGGCCTGCGATGAAACCATATCAACTGGTCGCTCCGCCACTGTCATACCACGTTCCGGCTCGGCCTGATGCAGACCGACGAGCGCGTCTATGACTTTCGGGGACAGGGACGAGCGGCGGACGATCGCGCGCGCATGGGCGGCCCCTTGCGTGCGGGCAATGGTGATGAGCGTTTCGTCATCGATCGCTTGCGAGCTTGTCAGGAAGGGAGCGGCGATCGCGATCGGCTGACAGCCGATGAACAGGGCAACGGCCTGCGGCACCGTTTCGCATTGGGAAAGGGCGGCAACTGCCTGTCGCTTCGCTTCGTCGGAGGATGCCTGGAAAACGGGGGTGAAAAGCTCCGCGAACTGTCGAAGCTCCGATTTGGACGGATGGCCCATGCCCTCGAAGCTGGTGATCGTCGCCATCAGAACCACGTCCTTCTTGCGGACAGTCGCAGGCTCTTCAAGGTCTCGAAACCGATCACGCACGCCAACACCCATACTGATACGCCGAACAAAAAAGCAGGGAGCCCCAAGATCGACCATGGCTTCCGCTTCAGTTCACTCCAGTCGAACCGGACGACTCTTTCGATAAAGAGGGCGTTCTCGGCGATGACTGTCGAAACGGGTATGGACACGGTCGTCCTTATCTGGCTTTCGCGAAAGATTAAGGCCGGCAGGGTTAATGGTTCGTGAAAACTTTATTAAAATCCGAATAAAAATTGCGCGTTAAGCTTGCGCGAGGAGTGCAGCGGCATTTTGTCCGCATGGACGGCAGTTTGGGCGCAAGCGGGCCTGTGGAAAACCTTTCTCAGTATAGGCGCCCATAGCGAAATTCAACCTATGAGTGCTTCCGTTGCCGAGATAGTCAAAAGCATGTCACTCGCTGCAAAAGCGGAGATCCGGCCTCTTGATGCTGATGGATTCTTTAGATGCCCTTATGCTCGCGCAAGGCCGCGAGCAGCTTTTCCGAGGTGTTGTAGCCGGATTGAAAAAGGCCGATTGCCGCCGTGGCCGCGAACTGGGCTTCCGTACTTTTAATATCGATCCGCTTTTCCAGGCACCACCCGTCCAGCGCATTACGCAGGACCGTGACATCCTCCGGTGAAAAGACGGAACTGCCCGTCGCAAACATTGATTGCCCTCGAATTTCAATTCTTACATTACGTTAATTTTTCGTGAGCGCAAATAATATTTGTGTGACGCTTTTCTGCAACGCGATGCCTCTCGTTCTATTGCGTGGAAGCGCAGCGTCACAGTTAAGTATGTAATATTATTAAACTTTATTGGGAAGTTGGCTGTTGGAATTTTTCCGCTGGTGATGAAACCAAAACTGTCGCCGGAGCGTTAATAGGGCATGACGAACGATACCGGAAATGACACGCGACGAGAATTAGCATTCTGTTAACTGCGATATGTATGAATTCCGATTGACAGCAGCCATTGGCAGAATGTGATCGAGTGTAAGACAGCATGGGAGCCAAAAATCGGTGCTCATGCCACGGTGTAAGGGAAATGCCGTGAGAAGGCGTAGATGCCTCCATCGAAGCCCTAGCAGAGAGGCTGGATGGGAGGGTAGCGCTAGCCCGCTTCAGCAGCGGGCAGGGTGAAATCCAGTCGCAGGTTCATCCGTCTCGAGACGTTAATGGAGACGAGAATGGCAAAGATCATATCTCTTTCGGATTGGCGTTTGCGTCTGCCGCCGCGCGCCCAGAAGGAACCGGTGGAGGCGAGAATACTCTTGTTCACCGGCGTGCGTTACGAACATCTTGATACGCCAACGCATCGGCCCGGCGCGGGACCGAAGCGGGCAAAAGGGAAATAATCACTTCAAACGAGTAAGTGCGCAGTGCATTCGCGCGCACTTGCCGGCTGCGGCCGCAATCAGCTGTTCCGCGCTCATACCGGCAGTTATCCCGGATCAACCTAGCTCCAGCCGCTTAATTGATGGCCTTCGGTTCCAGGAATATCTCAGCCATTATCGAATTCATCGCACCCGGCTTGGGAGAGAAATTCTCTGGCCGCATCGTCGAAGCTTGCCTGCGGCGCCATCGTGCGTAGGACCGCATAGCCTTGAGACCGCGGCACTTCCACTAGGATCGATTGGGCAAGGGCGGGCGGTAGTGCCTTGCGTATGCCCGTCAGCTGAACGGGGGATGCAAGCAGCAGGTCGAGCGCTCCGCCGACCGAGGTGCGGTCGCTCATGCTGAACACTTCATTGGATGCCGCGTCATAGATGGCAAGCGACCAGAACGGCACTTTGCCCTTCGCGGTCAGGTGAACGGGCGTATCCTCGATGTCGAAGGCGCAGACGGCCGTGCGGATGTAGGGATCAGTGTTGGAAAGTCCCGCGTCATCGTCCTTGTTGTCGAGCATATAGAAATGGTTCTCGTCACCTTCGTCCGACACACGTGTATAGGCGTCACGATCGGAGAAGTGCGGCAGCGACAGAATGATGATGATATGCAGCAGTACCGCACCGAATAGGCCGGTCAGAATCGCAAAGACGAATCTAAACATTGCCGCATCCGATCTTCTCGAGTTTCGGCATACCGAGATCGATCAGGCCGGAATTGCTGGCCGCCGGCGAATCCAGGAGTGTCCATACCAGACGGAAATTCCCGGCCGTCGGCAAGGCAAGCCAGTTGCCCGCCTGCGCAGAGGATGAAACGGTGATGTTAAAAGTTGAATCCGGCTTGCGCAGCACCACCCAGGAATTGATTGTGGAGGGACGGCCGGCAGCATCCTCGATCGGCCGGCCGTCATTGCCGGCGATGAAGAGGGTCCATAGTCTCGCCGGCGGCGTCTGGCCGCTGATGCGGTAGGTGCAATTTGCGGTCAGCCGCGCTTTGCCGTCATCGTCGGAGGCAGTAAACACCAGCCCCTCGGCAGTACCGTAAAGCAGCCTTCCCGCACGTGCTCGATGCGATTTCGCATAAGGGTCCGCATCCGCCGTCTGCATTTCGGGGAAAGCCTGCCAGGCGCCAAGCTTAATCGCGCCAAAGCCGGAGGTGGCATCCAGCGCCAGAAGCGTGAACACGATCCCGCCGCCAAAGGCGATGACAAGCGAAAGCGCAACAAGAAGGGGAACTCGGAACACCTGGGATCGTCCTCGTGACAAATCAGTGCCGATTTATTCCTGATTCTGGCGGTAGGGGGAAGGGCAAGCCACTATTTACGGCTGTCTTGAGAACAATGGCGAAGATCGGGAATAGCAGCGGACATGCAAAACACCGGCCTCCATCCTTCAGTTCGACCGCGGGTTTGCCACTGTCATCTGCGTCGCGCCGCGGCGCATTTTCTGGGGGAACTGGTCATTCAGGCGCTGTCGTGTTGCGATGCTCCGCCGTCGCCACCTTCTGCGCCCCGAGTGGTGTTGCGGCCTTCAGCCTTTCGCCGATATCGCGCAGGATGCTCGTGGAGTCGACCGAAAGCGAGCGCGGACGCACCAATGGCGGCAGGCCGCCACTGGCGGGGTCGGCGGGCTTCTTGGCGGCAACGGTTTGCGGCTTCTGTACCGGGAACGGCGTGGCGATGCCCGGGATGGGCTTCAGCACGATGCCCTGATTGGCGTAATCCATGATCTTCTTGAAGGTCATGGCCGGCAGGGTGCCGCCCGTCATGTTGTTGGTGGAGGTATAGTCGTCGTTGCCGAACCAGACCGCGCAGGTGTAATTGCCCGTAAAGCCGATGAACCAGGCGTCGCGATAGGCCTGAGTGGTGCCGGTCTTGCCGCCGACCACGATGCCGTTGTCGAGGGCTGCCTTGCGGCCGGTGCCGATCACCGGAACCTGCGTCAGCATCTGGTTCATGTAGGACGTGGCTTTTTCGCTGAGAACCCGTTTTGCAGGGAACTCGTCGTGACTGAAATCGTAGAGCACCCTGCCGTCATAGCCGGTGATCTGCTCGATGCCGTGACGCCGCGACTGCATGCCGTTGGCCGGGAAGACGGCATAGGCGGTCGCCTGGTCGAGAACGGTCACTTCCGATGTGCCGATCGGAATGGTCTTGTCGTTGCGGATCGGCGTCTCGACGCCCATGGCCTTGGCCATGTTGCGGATCGGCTGAATGCCGAATTTCTCCTTGGCGAGCCGTACGGGGATGGTGTTGATCGACTGCGTCAGCGCCTGGGTGAGCGTCACCTTGCCTTCGTAGCGGTTCTCGTAATTGTGCGGGCTCCAGTTGCCCCAGCTGATCGGCGCATCGACGATGGTGGATGTCGGCGTCATGCCGTTCTCCATCGCAACCGAATAGGTATAGATCTTGAAGGATGAACCGGGCTGGCGCAGCGCCTTGGTCGCGCGGTTAAACTGGCTTTCGCCGTAATCGCTGCCGCCGACCATGGCGCGCACGGCGCCGCCGTTTTCGATGACGACGGAGGCACCCTGTTTGGCCTTATAGCGCTCGCCGAATTCCATCAGACTGGATTGGACCGAATCCTCCGCCGCCTTCTGCAGCCCCATATCGATGGTGGTGCGCACGATCAGCGAGCGCTCGGGGAACCGGTTTGAAAGCCGCTGTACCTCGTCAAAGGCCCAGTCGAGGAAATAATCCGGGGATTCGATCTGGGCGCGGTCGACCACTGAAGCCGGGTTGCGCCGCGCGGCGACGACCTGTCCCTCGGTCATAAGCCCGCTCTGCACGAGATTGGACAGCACGTCGTTGGCGCGGGCACGCGCTGCCGGCAGGTTGACATGCGGCGCATATTTCGCCGGCGCCTTGAAGAGGCCGGCGAGCATTGCAGCTTCGGCCAGATTGACGTCGGTGATGCTCTTGCCGAAATAGAATTGCGCCGCCGCCGCTGCGCCGAAGGTGCCGCCGCCCATATAGGTGCGGTCGAGATAGAGGCTCAGGATCTCCTTCTTGGAGAGATTGGCCTCGAGCCAGATCGCCAGGAAGGCTTCCTTGACCTTGCGTTCGATGGAGCGCTCGTTGCTGAGGAAGATGTTCTTGGCAAGCTGCTGCGTCAGCGTCGAACCGCCTTGGACGACACCGCCGGCTTGCGCATTGACGGTCACCGCGCGGAACAGGCCGATCACATCGATGCCGAAATGGTCGAAGAAGCGCCGGTCCTCGGTCGCAAGCACCGCCTTGATGAAATAATCCGGCAGCTGGTCGACCGGCACGGAATTCTCGTGAATAATACCGCGATGGCCGATGACATTGCCGTAGCGGTCGAGGAAGGTGACGGCGAAATTGCCGCGGTTGCGCCAGTCGCCCTGTGTGGCCTCGAAGGCCGGCATGGCGAGCATCAGCATGACGACGGAACCGGCTGTTCCCAGCGTCAGGCCTTCACCGAGCAATTCGAAAAAGATACGTTTCCAGCCGCGAACGCGGAAGCGGCGGAAGAAGATGGTGATCTCTTCCCACGCCTCGGCGAGACCGAAGCCGGCATTCCATAAAGTGGAATCGATCCATGAATCGAGGCGCAAAAAGAAATAGCGCTTCCGACGCCGTGGCTTTTCGGCCCCGTTATCCCTTGGCGTCTCGGGCGCCATCTTCGGCCCGTTTTCTGGATTGGATGGGTCTTCCACGCTCTACTTCCCGACCACATTACTGCCGCGTGTCTCCTTGTGGCACACGCAAAGCCCATTATCTCATAGAACGGCTAATTGAATAATTGGTTGATTTAGAGAAAAGAACAAGAGACATGCATGCCGCAGCCCGAATTCCCCTTGGCCGGGCGAGGACGATGATGATGACAGACGAGATACCCTTCTGGAAAAGCAAGACCCTGACGGAGATGAGCCCGTCGGAATGGGAGAGCCTTTGCGACGGCTGTGGCCTCTGTTGTCTCAACAAGCTCGAGGAGTGGGATAGCGGCGACGTCTATTTCACCTCGATCCGCTGCAAGCTGATGGATGACGAGAGCTGTCGTTGCACCAGCTATCCAAATCGTTGGGATTTCGTGCCGGATTGCGTGCAACTGACGCCCGAGAAAGTGCCGGAGCTGGAATGGCTGCCGCCCACATGCGCCTACCGCCTCGTCAACGAGGGCCGCGATCTCTATTGGTGGCATCCGTTGATCTCGGGCGATCCGGAAACGGTGCATATAGCGGGTGTCTCCGCCCAAGGGCGCACCATCAGCGAAAACGATGTCGCTCTCGATGACTTCGAGGATTATGTCGTCGACTGGCCGCTGACCGTCGAGGACGACATGATGCCTAATCCTCCGGCAAAGCCATAGATTTCGGCGCTGTATTCCGCCAGGCCTGACGCACCAGCATTCTGACCTCCTCGTTTCCGGCATCGCGATGGAAAAGTCGCGTCCACCCTCTTCGGCCCCAGCTGCCGGGCACGGCGGCGACATGTTCAGGCATGATGGTCGAAGCCATCTGCTGCTGGTCCGGCGTCAACTTGACGACGCAGAAATCCGGTCCCCGAAGTGTCATGAAGATCTTGCCCCGCACGCGAAAGTCACGGGTTCCGAAGTGTGAGCTCTCTGCTGCCTCCGGCAGGCCAAGGGCAAGGGATATAAGGTCCTCGTCGGTCATGCCGCGATGATAACACGCCGCGCCGCCACGCCGTAAATGGGCGTCTGCGTCGACGAAACGCTTCGGGAAGTGAAGGGCCCCGTTTATTGAATTGCACCCATACGCATGGTATCGCGCGATGCCCCGCATATGCACAAGGAGCCGCCGCGTGATCCGTCATATCGTCTTCTTCACCGTTCCCGATCGCGCCAGGCTTGAGGAGGTCCGTTCCGGCCTCTCGATCCTCACGGCCATTCCGCATGCGCGGCTTTTGGAGATCGGCACGAACGTCAAGACAGATCAGCTCGGAACAGAAGTCGATCTGGTGGTCTACGGCGAATTCGACGACGAGGCGGCATTGGCGGCTTACAAGGCCCATCCGAATTACCAGCGCTCCATCAAGCGCGTTCGTCCGCTGCGCGAAATGCGCATTGCGGCTGACTATGAGACGGTGACGGCCGTCCGTGAACCTTTCTGAACGTCTGGCCCCGCAGAACCATTTCCCGCCAGCCCTTTCAACGGATTGAGCACGCGAGCGGAATCGGATTGTCGGCAACCGGATTCTCGGCTTGAGGTTCTTGAATCAACTTTTGAAGCTCCGGATTCAACTTGAGAAGAGATCGCGGCAAGCGATTCAAAGGACTCAAGGAAATCGCCACGCCTTATGTCGATAAGACGCTTGCAGGCCGGTTGCATTGGCCACGAAAGGCGACGTTTCATCCCGCCTCTATGAACCGATGATAAGCAAGAATGATTAAAAATGGCTAAGCCTGCGGCTCCGGGCGTGTGGTGCCCGCGAACGCGGATACGCATCGATTCACGCATATCGCCGATAGATTGTATGGATGCGGCGCTCCGGAACGACAGCCGGTTGCCGTTGTCACGCTATGGCAGATTCGCATTCAATAATTTCAAATGGTTAGATCATCAGTCAGATGACCCCGACGCATAGTCGGCCGAAAATTACAGCCCATTCATTTGCCATTCAGACGTGTTTGGGTAAATAATCGGCCAAGTTCATATCCCTGTGGGAAGCCCGAAGCATGGCCTCATTTTCAAGCATAGCAGCAGCGGCTCTCGTTCTGGCCGGCTCGTCTGTTCTGCCGGCGCCAGCGCCGACGTCGACCCTGGTCGCGCGTGCCAACAGCGATTGTAGTGAGGCCGCTGACGAGGTGGTCGCCAAGACCGGCGGTCAGCTTCTCTCGGTACAACCATCCGGCGACAGCTGCATCATCACTGTCCTTGTGCAGGGCAACGGCCAGCGTCCGCGCAAGGTGACGATGAAGGTGCCGATGTGATTCCCGCGCATTTTGATGCCACCTAAAGCCTTGAATCTTACACGAAATCTTATTGTTTCCGTGATTCCACTGCGCCACGATTTGCGGTACTGTTTATCGAACCGGGGAAATTGGATTTAGAGATGCGCATTCTCATAGTCGAAGACGATATCAACTTGAACCGTCAGCTTGCCGAGGCCTTGAAGGAGGCAGGCTATGTGGTCGATACGGCCTTTGATGGCGAGGAAGGGCATTTCCTCGGCGATACCGAGCCTTACGATGCGATCATCCTCGATATCGGCTTGCCTGAAATGGATGGCATCACAGTGCTTGAGAAATGGCGCGGCGCCGGACGCACAGTGCCGGTGCTGCTTCTGACGGCGCGTGACCGCTGGAGCGACAAGGTGGCAGGCATCGACGCCGGCGCCGACGACTACGTCGCCAAGCCCTTCCATGTCGAGGAAGTGCTCGCTCGCATCCGCGCTCTCATCCGCCGCGCCGCCGGCCATGCCTCTTCGGAAATCGTCTGCGGCCCGGTGCGGCTCGACACCAAGAGCTCGAAGGCAACTGTCGACGGCAAGCCGCTAAAGCTCACCTCGCACGAATATCGCCTGCTTGCCTATCTCATGCATCACAAGGGGGAGGTCGTCTCACGCACCGAGCTGGTCGAGCATATGTACGATCAGGATTTCGATCGGGATTCCAATACGATCGAGGTATTTGTCGGTCGTCTGCGCAAGAAGATGGGTGTCGACCTGATCGAAACGGTTCGCGGCCTTGGTTACAGAATCCAAGCTCCGACCAATGCGAATTAAGTCGCTCACCGCTCGCGTCCTGCTGCTGACCACGCTTTGGTCCGCCGTGGCGCTGGTGGTGATCGGCCTCGTCATCTCGAATATCTATCGCAAGAGCGCCGAGCGCGGTTTCCAGGACCTGTTGCGCGCGCAGCTCTATAACGTCATCAACTCGGTGACGATCGGCGACCAGGGCACATTGTCAGGCAGCCCGCAGCTCGGTGATTTGCGTTTTGCCCAGCCGAAGACCGGCTGGTACTGGATGGTCGAGCCGCTTGGTACCTATACGGCGACGCCGCTGGTCTCGCCGTCGCTCGGCGCATCGAACCTGCCTGTTCTCTCCGTGCTGGAAGCGCCCTTCGACAAGAATTACGAACGCTATTACATCGTCACCGATGCCTTCGGAAACCGCGTCCAGGTAGCCGAAACGGAAGTCGTGCTCGACACGGACGGCCGCGCCGCACGCTTTCGCGTAACAGGCAATGTCGCCGTGGTCGAGGACGACGTCCGCAATTTCTCCCACAGCCTCTACTTCGCACTCGTCGGCTTCGGCGTCGGAAGCTTGATCGTCAATGCGCTCGCCATTCTCTACGGCCTGAAACCGCTCGACAAGGCGCGCGCCGCGCTGGAGCGCATCCGCGCCGGTGAAAGCGAACGCTTGCAGGGCGATTTCCCGCGTGAGATCCTGCCGCTTGCCAATGAGATCAACGCGCTCATCGAGAGCAACCGGCGTATCGTCGAGCGTGCCCGCATGCAGGTCGGCAATCTCGCGCACTCGCTGAAAACGCCGATTGCGGTGCTGCTCAACGAATCCCGCGTCTTGGAGCGCTCACATGGCGATCTGGTGAAGAACCAGGCCGAGGCGATGCAGGGGCAGGTGCAATCCTATCTCAATCGTGCCCGTATCGCCGCTCAGCGCGAATCCGTGCTGGCACGCACCGAGGCCGAGCCGGCGCTGGAGCGACTGGTCCGTGTCATGCGGCGGCTGAACGCCGACAAGGAATTCGAACTCTCCGTCTCGCCCAATCTGGCGCTCGCCATGGAGCAACAGGATCTCGAGGAGACGGTCGGCAATCTCCTCGAAAATGCCGCCCGCTTTGCCGAACACAAGGTGCGTCTGGTTGCAAACGAGGCGCCGGCCGAGGTCAAGGGCATCGATCCGGCGCGGCGCCACTGGGTGGAACTGGTGGTTGAGGACGACGGTCCCGGGCTGGAGCCGGATCAGATCCGCGAAGCCCTGAAGCGCGGGCGCAGACTGGACGAGAGCAAGCCCGGCACGGGGCTTGGGCTTTCGATCGTCAGCGAGATCACCAACGAATATCAAGGCCGTTTCGAGCTCTCCCGGGGTAGCTGGGGCGGGCTTCGGGCAAGCCTAATTTTGCCGGGCCTTATGAAGGATGTTGCGTGAGGAACGGCATGATGCCAAAAGACGTTGTGGGTCATGATGATGCCGCAGCGCAGTACCTATTGGTTTTGCTTTTTGATACTGGTTCGGTTGTATGAAGCTTCGTACCTTTTTCCTGGTCGTCCCCTCTCTTTTCGCCGCCCTTGCGCTTTCTGGTTGCTCGACCACGAGCAGCTTGGGAGGCGGCAAGAGCCTGTTTTCGTCTGCGAAGCCTCCGGCCTCCGCGACCTTCATCAATGCTCTTGATGGTGGCATCGTCGAGCGCACCGGCATCAAGCTCAGCGACAGCGACAAGCAGCGCGCGCTGGAGGCAGAATATAGGGCGCTTGAGACCTCGCCGCTTGGCCAACCCGTGGCATGGAAGGGCAGGAATGCAAGCGGCGAGGTTGTCCCCGCTGCGCCATATCAGGTCGGCTCGCAGAATTGCCGGCAATATACGCATACCCTCACGGTCGACGGCAAGCCGACGACGGCAAGGGGCGCGGCCTGCCGCAATGACGACGGCACCTGGACGCCGCTTGAATAGGCGTCTGCAATGAAAGGCGCGGCCAAACGCCTCAAATCTTCGTCAGATGGCATTTCCCGGTTGGAATAAGCGCCCCGTTAAAGTATTGGGCGTCTATGCTGTTCTGGATTCTCGTGGCCGTTCTTACGGCGGTTGTCGGCGCTGTGCTGCTCTACCCTCTTCTGCGTGGTGCGAAGGAGGCGGAGGGTGGTCGTTCCGGCGAGGCTGAGGTCTATCGCGATCAGCTTCGTGAACTGGAGCGCGATCTTGCCGGCGGCCTCATCTCCGCGCAGGAGGCAGGCTATGCCCGCGCCGAAATAGGACGGCGCCTCATTGCTGCCGCCAAAGACGAGAAGACGGCGGCAAAATCGCCGGCACGTGGCAGCTATCGTCTTGCTCAGGCCTTCATCATCGTCCTTCTTCCGGCCGTTGGTCTCTGTCTTTATCTTGTCAACGGCGATCCCGGCCTGCCGGCGCAGCCGCTGGAAGCGCGGCTGGAGAAGCCAGGAAACGATCTCGCCATCTCGATCGTCAAGATCGAGCAGCATCTGGCCAAGAACCCGGATGACGCCAAGGGCTGGGAAGTCCTGGCACCCATTTATTTCAAGACCAACCGTGTCGGCGATGCGGAGCTTGCCTATCGCAATGTCATCCGTCTGTTGGGGCCGAATGCGGCCCGGCTTGGCGATCTGGGCGAGGTGCTGGTCGTCAAGGCCAATGGCATAGTAACGGCGGAGGCGCGGGACGTGCTGCAGCAATCGCTTGCGCTCGATGCCGCCAATCCGCGCACGCTTTTCTATCTGGCGCTCGCGCTGGAGCAGGAGGGCAAGGCTGCCGATGCGAAGACCGCCTTCGAGGCTCTCGCCAAGCAATCGCCGCCTGACGCGCCCTGGCTTGCTGTCGTCGATCAACACATCGTCAAGAATGGCGGCCAGCCGATGGCGTCGGCAAATGACAAGGCGCCCGGCAATCCGACCGCGGAGGACGTCGCTGCGGCCAATGCGCTGAGCAGCGGCGACCGCCAGCAGATGATCCGCGGCATGGTCGACAGCCTCGATGCCAAGCTCAAGGAAGATCCCAAGAATTTCGAGGGCTGGATGCGGCTAATCCGCTCCTATGCGGTGTTGAATGATCGGGAGCGCGCAGCGGATGCATTGAAGCGCGGTCTCGCGGCCTTTCCGGCCGATGGAGGGGAGGGCCAGCAGCTTCTGGCGCTGGCGAAAGAATTGGGATTGCCGACGGAGGTGACGCAGCAATGACCCGCAAGCAGAAACGTCTGGCTGTGATCGCCGGCGGTATGGGTTTCATCGCCGTTGCCGTGCTGCTCGTGCTGTTCGCCTTCAGCCAGTCGGTCGCCTACTTCTATATGCCGGCGGATCTCGCCAAGACGCCGGTCAATGCCGGGACGCTGATCCGCCTCGGCGGGCTTGTCGGCGAGGGATCGATCGTGCGCGGTCAGGGTACGCAAGTGCAGTTCTCCGTCACGGACGGCACCGACACGATCAAGGTCAAGTATGACGGCATTCTGCCAGACCTGTTCCGCGAAGGGCAGGGTGTGGTGACCGAAGGCAGGTTCGAGCCGGGCAGCGACGTTTTTGTTGCCGACAGCGTGCTCGCCAAGCATGATGAGCGCTATATGCCGAAGCAGGTCGCCGATAAGCTGAAGGCCGATGGCGTCTGGAAGGGCGAGGAGGCCACCCGATGATCATCGAGCTCGGACACTATGCGCTGGTGCTGGCGCTCGCCACCGCACTCATCGTCTCCATCCTTCCGGTGATCGGCGCCAGGCGCGGCGACGCGTCGATGATGGATATCGCCCCCGTCGGCGCGATCGTCATGTTCCTGCTGGTCGCCTTCTCTTTCGGAGTGCTGACCTATGCCTATGTCGCCTCCGATTTCTCCGTCCTCAATGTCTGGGCCAATTCCCATTCGCTGATGCCGCTGGTCTTCAAGATCTCCGGCGTCTGGGGCAATCACGAGGGATCGATGATGCTCTGGCTGTTGATCCTGGCGCTCTTCAGCGCGCTCGTCGCGCTCTTCGGGCGCAATCTGCCCGATGTGCTGCGTGCCAACGTTCTGGCCGTGCAGTCGTGGATCTCCTCGGCCTTCCTGGTCTTCATTCTGCTCACCTCCAATCCGTTCATTCGGCTCAACCCGGCGCCGGCGGAGGGCAAGGATCTCAATCCCGTCCTCCAGGATATCGGTCTGGCGATCCATCCACCCTTGCTCTATCTCGGCTATGTCGGCTTCTCCGTCTGCTTCTCCTTTGCTGTCGCCGCACTTTTGGAAGGTCGCATCGATGCCGCCTGGGCACGTTGGGTCCGCCCCTGGACGCTGGCCGCCTGGAGCTTCCTGACGCTTGGCATCGCCATGGGTTCCTATTGGGCCTATTACGAGCTCGGCTGGGGCGGCTGGTGGTTCTGGGATCCGGTGGAAAATGCCTCCTTCATGCCCTGGCTCGCCGGCACGGCCCTGCTGCATTCGGCGGTTGTCATGGAAAAGCGCGATGCCCTGAAGATCTGGACGGTGTTGCTGGCAATCCTGACGTTTTCGCTGTCGCTGCTCGGTACCTTCCTCGTCCGCTCGGGCGTGCTGACCTCCGTCCATTCCTTCGCCAGCGATCCGACGCGCGGTATCTTCATCCTCTGCATTCTCCTGATCTTCATCGGCGGGGCTTTGTCGCTGTTTGCCCTGCGCGCACCGAAGCTTGCCGCCGGCGGATTGTTCGCGCCGATCTCGCGTGAGGGCGCGCTGGTGTTGAACAACCTGATCCTCACGGTCGCCTGCGGAACGGTGTTGACCGGTACGCTCTATCCGTTGGCCCTCGAAACACTGACCGGTGACAAGATTTCCGTCGGGCCGCCCTTCTTCAACATGACCTTCGGATTGCTGATGACCCCGATCCTCATTGCTGTGCCGTTCGGCCCGCTGCTCGCCTGGAAGCGCGGCGATCTGCTCGGTGCGCTGCAGAGGCTTTATGTCATTGCGGGCCTGGCCTTCCTGGCCGGCCTTGTCCTGTTCTATGTCGAGCATGGTGGGCCGGTGCTTGCCGCTCTCGGCCTCGCCGCCGGCTTCTTCCTGGTCTTCGGCGCCTTGGCCGACCTCTGGTATCGCGCCGGCGTCGGCAAGGTGGCGGCTGGTGTCGCGTGGCGCCGCCTGAGCGGGCTGCCGCGCTCTGCCTTTGGCACGGCGCTTGCCCATGCCGGCCTCGGCATCACTGTCCTCGGCATCGTCGCGGTGACGACCTTCGAGGCGGAACACATCACCAGCATGAAGCCGGGCGAGACAGCCGAGCTCGGCGGCTACAGCCTGCGCTTTGACGGCGTGCAGCCCGGCGTCGGCCCCAATTTCACCGAGGATCGCGCCCACTTCACGGTCAGCCGTGGCGGGGTTGTCTTTGCAGAAATGTCGTCCGCCAAGCGCGTCTTCACTGCAAGCCGCACGGCGACGACAGAATCCGGCATTCTCACCCCAGGTCTCAACCAACTCTATGTATCGGTCGGCGACGTCAGTAAGGACGGCGGCATGGTCGTGCGAATCTGGTGGAAGCCGTTCATTCTCTGCATCTGGCTGGGTGCGCTCATCATGGCGATCGGCGGTTTCGTATCACTTAGCGATCGTCGCCTGCGCGTCGGCGCCCCGAGCCGGAAGGCAAAACCAGCTCGTCCGGCGATGGAGCCGGCCGAATGATGCGTTTGACCGTCTCCCCCTCATCCGCCCCTCCGGGGCACCTTCTCCCCGAGGGGAGAAGGGGAGATTGTCGCTGTCGTACCGGTATCAAAGCAAAACCGGTCAATGAAGGCCGCAGCGGTTTTCCCTTCTCCCCTCGGGGAGAAGGTGCCCAAAGGGCGGTTAAGGGGGTATTTCACCGCAGTAAGGGCAGTGCTCCTTCTTCCTCGGCTGCTGCTGCCGGCGACTTCCTCCCTAAAGGGGGGAAAGTATGGGTGATCCGCTTACTTATGCTGCTGGCATTGCTCTTTGCCGCGGCACCCGCCTTCGCGGTCAACCCGGACGAAGTTTTGCCCGATCCGGCCTTGGAGGCGCGGGCGCGGACGATCTCGGCCGAACTGCGCTGCATGGTCTGCCAGAATCAATCCATCGATGATTCCAATGCCGATCTCGCGCGGGACCTGCGCTTGCTGGTCCGCAAACGCCTGACCGATGGCGACACTGATCAGCAGGTGCTCGATTACATCGTCTCCCGCTATGGCGAGTTCGTGCTGCTCAAGCCGCGCCTAAGCGAAAAGACATACATCCTCTGGGGAGCACCGATCGCGCTCTTCGTAGCGGGCGCATTGGCCCTTGCCGTCTATGCGCGCCGCCGCGCGGGCAAGCCCACCGGTAGCTCTCTGAACGCCGATGAAGAGGCGCAGTTGAAAGATATCCTCGGGAAGTGACGCGGCCGTCGTCTTTCGTCATAACGTTGCATCGATACCTTACATTACGAATTTTTCATGGGGCGGACAGTTCGTTGTAAGGTGCCGTGCCCTATATCTTCCTTATGACGCATCATAGCCGGTTCCGCCCGGCGCAAATCTGACGAGAAACAAAAAGGTAATTCGCATATGTTCAGGAATATCAAGGACACTTTGTCCCGCAGCACTGCTATGAAGGCTTCCGTCGTCGCAGGCCTCGCTGTTGCTGCCTTGGCAACGGGTGTTCCGGCCGTCGTCACCGGTGCCTATGCCGATGCCGTCAATGTCCAGGCGCCGCAGGTTCCGAGCTTCGCCAATGTGGTGGATGCCGTTTCGCCGGCCGTCGTGTCGGTTCGCGTCGAATCCCGTGTCAACTCGGTTGCCGACGAGGATGATTCTTTCGGTCTCGGCCGCGGCTTCGATGACCTTCCGGACGATCACCCGCTGAAGAAGTTCTTCCGCCAGTTCGAGCAGCAGCAGGGCCGCGGCCAGCAGCGCGGCCAGAACCAGCAGAAGAATTCTGACGACAAGGGCCACCTGCGCCCGGTCGCTCAAGGGTCCGGTTTCTTCGTTTCGGAAGATGGCTACATCGTCACCAACAACCACGTCGTTTCCGATGGTGCAGCTTTCGTCGTCGTCCTCAACGACGGCACTGAACTCGACGCCAAGCTCGTCGGCAAGGATAGCCGTACCGATCTCGCTGTCCTGAAAGTCGACCCCAAGGGCAAGAAGTTCACCTATGTCGGTTGGGCCGATGACTCCAAGGTTCGCGTCGGCGACTGGGTCGTTGCCGTCGGTAACCCGTTTGGCCTCGGTGGCACCGTGACCGCAGGTATCGTTTCGGCCCGAGGCCGCGATATCCATTCCGGCCCCTATGACGATTACATCCAGATTGACGCACCGGTGAACAAGGGCAATTCCGGTGGCCCGACCTTCAACCTCAACGGCCAGGTGGTCGGCATCAATACCGCCATCTTCTCGCAGTCCGGCGGCAGCGTCGGCATCGCCTTCGCGATCCCGGCAACCACGGCCAAGGATGTCGTCGCCGACCTGATCAAGACCGGCACGGTTTCGCGCGGCTGGCTCGGCGTTCAGATCCAGCCCGTCACCAAGGATATCGCCGAATCTCTCGGCCTTTCCGAGGCGAGCGGCGCTTTGGTCGTCTCCCCGCAGGACGGCTCGCCGGGCCAGAAGGCCGGCATCAAGAACGGCGACGTCGTCACCGCAGTGAATGGCGACCCCGTCAAGGATCCGCGTGATTTGGCTCGTCGCATCGGCGCGATGCAGCCGGGTTCCAAGGTCGAGGTTTCTATCTGGCGCGCTGGCAAGTCGCAGTCGGTCACGGTTGAGCTCGGCACGCTTCCGGCCGATCAGAACCAGGCCTCGAATGACGACTCGCAGCCGAGCCAGCCGCAGCAGCCGTCCTCCGAGAAGGCCCTGGCTGACCTTGGCCTGACCGTCGGCCCTTCCGATGATGGCAAGGGTGTAGCGATCACGGCCGTCGATCCCGACTCCGATGCCGCTGATAAGGGCGTGAAGGAAGGCGAAAAGATCACGTCGGTCAACAACCAGCAGGTCTCCAACGCCGGCGATATTGCCAAGATCATCGAGCAGGCGAAGAAGGACGGTCGCACCCGCGCCCTGTTCCAGATTCAGTCCGGTGACGGCAGCCGCTTCGTTGCTTTGCCGATCAACGCCGGTTGATCCTTCAGACGGATGAAATGCATTGGGAAAGCCGCGCAGGCCACGGCTTGTGCGGCTTTCCCTTTTAGAACGTGTCAAATGACTGGTTCCAAGGCAGGTGAAAGATGACAACCGCTAGCCAACATGCCGTGAGTTCTCCCGATTCTGGTTGTGCCGAGGCAGCGTCGGCAGGTAATGTCGCTCACATGAAGATTCTGATCATCGAAGACGATCTTGAAGCGGCGGCTTACCTTACCAAGGCGTTTCGCGAGGCCGGCATTGTCGCCGATCACGCGAGCGACGGCGAGAGCGGTCTCTTCATGGCCACCGAGAACACCTACGATGTCGCCATCATCGATCGCATGCTTCCGCGTCGGGACGGGCTGTCTGTTATCAGCGAATTGCGCCGCAAGGGCGTGCATACGCCGGTTCTGATCCTTTCTGCGCTCGGCCAGGTTGACGATCGTGTCACCGGCCTGCGTGCTGGAGGTGACGACTACCTGCCGAAACCCTATGCCTTCAGCGAGCTTCTTGCCCGTGTCGAAGTACTCGGCCGCCGCAAGGGAACGCCGGAGCAGGACGTCCTCTATCGTGTTGGCGATCTGGAACTGGACCGCCTCTCGCACGAGGTGCGCCGTGGCGGCAAGGAAATCCTGCTGCAGCCGCGCGAGTTCCGTCTCCTGGAATATCTGATGAAGAATGCCGGCCAGGTCGTCACCCGCACCATGCTGCTCGAGAATGTCTGGGATTATCATTTCGACCCCCAGACGAACGTCATCGACGTCCACGTTTCGCGCCTGCGCTCCAAGATCGAGAAGGATTTCAGCCAGCCGCTGCTGAAGACCATTCGTGGCGCCGGCTACATGATCAAGGACGAGGGATGAGTCGCTTCCGCGTCCTCTTCAAGTCCACAGCCGTCCGCCTTTCCGCCCTCTACATCCTTCTTTTCTCGCT
The DNA here is from genome assembly GCF_014193605.1 of Rhizobium sp. BK312. NCBI lineage: Bacteria > Pseudomonadati > Pseudomonadota > Alphaproteobacteria > Hyphomicrobiales > Rhizobiaceae > Rhizobium > Rhizobium sp. BK312. The sequence goes on from NZ_JACHZP010000003.1 coordinate 408,824, forward strand.
TTGCGCCGCGACGCTGGTCTTCTACGTCACGGCCATGTCCGAACGGCTGCTGACGGGGCAGATCCGCGATGCCGTTCAGCAGGAGGTCAGCCAGGTCAAGCGTGCCTATGACATCGGCGGGCTGAACCTGCTTCTGCGCACCATGGAGCGTCGCGCCCGCCAGCCGGGTGCCAATCTCTATGTCATTGCGGGTCCTTCCGGTGACATCCTGGCCGGCAACGTCGCTTCCGTACAGCCAGGCGTGCTCGGGCAGGCCGGCTGGACGGAGCTTCCCTTCTCCTACGAGCGCTACACCGACGCCTCCAACGATCCGGAGCGCCGTCATCTGGCAATTGCCAATATCTTCATTCTCGACAATGGCTTGCGTATCCTCATCGGCCGCGACCTCGGCGAGCCGGAGCGCTTCCGCGTGCTTGTGCGCCAGGCGCTGATGCTGGCACTGGCGATTATGGGGCTCGGCGCATTGGTCATCTGGTTCGGTATCGGCCGGAACGCGCTGAAACGCATCGACCGGATGACGGATGCGGGCCGCAAGATCATGGCGGGCGATCTCTCTCAGCGCCTGCCGGTCGGCGGTTCCGGCGACGAGTTCGACCGGATGTCGGCGTCGCTGAATGCCATGCTCGAGCGCATCGAGAAGCTGAACGAAGGGCTGCGGCAGGTCTCCGACAATATCGCCCACGACCTCAAGACCCCGTTGACGCGCCTGCGCAACAAGGCGGCCGATGCGCTCGACAATGCCGATAGCGAAGGCCGCCGCACAGCGCTTGAGGGCATCATCGGCGAATCCGATCAGCTGATCCGCACCTTCAATGCGCTTTTGATGATTTCCCGCGTCGAGGCGGGTTCCGTGGCCGCAGAAATGACTGCGGTCGATCTTTCCTCCATCGTTGCCGATACGGCGGAACTTTACGAGCCGGTGGCGGAAGAGGCGGGTCTGGCGCTCACCGCCGAGATAGAGCCGGAAGTCGAGGTGCAAGGAAACCGCGAGCTGATCGGCCAGGCGCTGTTCAATCTCATCGACAATGCCCTTAAATATGCGTCGGGCTGCAACGGAAAACCGGCGATTACTTTCAAGCTGGCGCGCACGAGCGACGCGGTGACGCTCGCCGTTGCCGATCATGGGCCGGGCATTCCTGCCCATCAGCGTGCCGATGTGGTCAAGCGTTTCTTTCGGCTGGACGAAAGCCGCTCCAAGCCGGGAACAGGCCTTGGCCTTGCGCTGGTGGAAGCCGTGATGGAATTGCATGGCGGCCGGCTGGAGCTTTCCGATACCGATTCCGAAAATCCAGCCGCCAAGGGATTAACGGTCACCATGATCTTCCCCATGCAGAAACAATAGGTTAATCCTGCAGTATCCGCTTGCTGTTTGGGGAGAACTGCATGACGACGACGCAAAGCGATTTGCTGCGGGAGGTCTCGGCCGGGCGGCCGCGGGCGTTGAACCAGACGGAAACGAAGTCTGTACTGGCGGATCTCAAGCAGATCGCCGGAGGCGAGCCCGTCATTGCCGATCTGCTAGCGGGCGAAAGCGCATTGCGGGATTTTGTCGTCGCTGCCCTCACTCTCTCTCCTCATCTGCGGGAAACCGCCAATCTCGAACCGTCTCTTCTGGTCGCCGCCATCGAGAAGCCGCTGTCGCCGCAGATCGAAGCATTGGTCCAAGAAGCTCGGCAAGCCTGGCTGCCGGGGGAGGACGGGGGAGTTTCGCCTTCCGAATCCGAGGTGATGAGCCGCTTGCGCATCGCCAAGCGCCGCGCTGCCTTCCTTGTCGCACTCGCCGATCTCGCTCGCATTTATGATGGCAAGCAGACCACCGGTTGGCTGAGCCGACTCGCCGAGGCCTCTATTTCAGCTGCCATCGACCATCTGCTGCTGTCGTCGCATGAGGCCGGTAAGATCACAGTTCCCCATCCCGCCACTCCGAGCGAAAATTCCGGCCTAATCGTGCTCGGCATGGGCAAGCTCGGAGCGGAAGAACTGAACTATTCCTCCGATATCGATCTGGTCGTCTTCTTCGATGAGACCGCGGGCATCGTTCCCGATCCCGACGACGCCATCGACATCTTCCCGCGGCTGATGCGGCGGCTGGTGCGGATTCTGCAGGAGCGTACGGCAGATGGCTATGTCTTCCGCACCGATCTTCGTCTGCGCCCCGATCCCGGCTCGACGCCGCTCGCGATCCCTGTGGACGCGGCGATGATCTATTACGAGGGTAGGGGGCAGAACTGGGAACGCGCCGCCTTCATCAAGGCGCGGCCCGTCGGTGGCGATATCGCCGCCGGTCAGGCTTTCATCCGCGATCTCGTTCCCTTCGTCTTCCGCAAATATCTGGATTATGCCGCGATATCGGACATCCACTCCATCAAGCGGCAGATTCACGCGCATAAGGGACATGGTGCGATCGCGGTCAAAGGTCACAACGTCAAGCTCGGCCGTGGCGGCATTCGCGAGATCGAGTTCTTCGTGCAGACACAGCAGCTGATCGCCGGCGGTCGCATGCCGGCCTTGCGCAGCCGATCGACGGAGCAGACGCTTGCCGAATTGACCGAGGCAAAGTGGATCGATGCGGAAACCCGCGACGAGCTGACCTCGGCCTACTGGTTCCTGCGCGATGTCGAGCATCGTATCCAGATGGTGCGGGACGAGCAGACGCATCTGCTGCCGGAAACCGATGCCGAGCTGAGGCGCATCGCCTATATGATGGGCTTTGCCGATGTGTCGGCTTTCTCCGAAGCACTGGTGACGACATTGAAGACGGTTGAGCGCCGCTATGCGCGCCTCTTCGAACAGGAAACAAAGCTGTCGAGCGAAACCGGCAACCTCGTTTTCACCGGCCAGGGCGACGATCCGGATACGCTGGAGACGCTGCGGCGCCTCGGCTTCGAGCGACCGTCTGATATCGCCAATGTCATCCGCACCTGGCACTACGGCCGGTATCGCGCCACGCAATCCGTCGAAGCGCGCGAGCGGCTGACGGAACTGACGCCGGAGCTGTTGCGCGTCTTCGGCGAAAGCAAGCGGGCCGACAAGGCTTTGTTGCGCTTTGACAGCTTCATCTCCGGCCTGCCGGCCGGTATCCAGCTCTTCTCGTTGCTCGGAACCAATCCGGCGCTTCTCTCGCTCATCGTCAACATCATGTCGTCGGCACCTAGGCTTGCCGAAATCATCGCGGCTAAGCCGCATGTCTTCGACGGCATGCTTGACCCAAGGCTCATGGCCGAGCTGCCGACGCGCGATTATCTCGCCGAACGCCTGAAAAGCTTCCTGGCCCCGGCGAGGCATTATGAAGAGACGCTCGATTTGCTGCGCATCTTCGCATCTGAACAGCGCTTCCTGATCGGCATTCGCCTGCTGACGGGCGCGATCGGCGGGGCCATGGCGGCCCGCGCCTTCACCTATCTCGCCGATCTGATTGTCGAGGCGGCGCTGGATGCCGTCATGAAGGAAATACGCGCAGCGCACGGTGAATATCCCGGCGGCCGGGTAGCCATTGTCGGCATGGGCAAGCTCGGCAGTTTCGAGCTCTCGGCCGGGTCCGATATCGATATCATCCTGCTTTATGATTACGACGACACGGCAGGCGAATCCGATGGCCCGAAGCCGCTCGATGCGACGCGCTATTTCACCCGCATCACGCAGCGCCTGATCGCAGCCCTTTCGGCGCCGACGGCCGAGGGCGTGCTCTATGAGGTGGACATGCGTTTGCGTCCCTCCGGCAACAAGGGGCCGGTCGCTACGCGCATCAATTCCTTCGAGAAGTACCAGCGCGAGGAAGCCTGGACCTGGGAGCATATGGCGCTTTCGCGGGCACGGCTGATCTGCGGCGACGAGGAGCTGGTGAACGATGCGGAGCGCGTCATCGGCGAGGTTCTTTCGACAAAGAGAGATGTCGCCAAGATCGCTAGGGATGTTCGCGAGATGCGCGGCATGATCGAACAGGAAAAGCCGCCGGAGAGCATTTGGGATCTGAAGCTTATCCCTGGCGGGCTGATCGATATCGAATTCATCGCGCAATATCTGCGGCTGATCGCGTCGGTCCGCGGCGTTGGCATCGATGCAAACGGTCTCAGCACGGCCGAAGCGCTGAAACTGCTCGGCGGCAGCCTGATGGATCGCAACGATCTGGACGTCTGCCTGGAGGCTCTGCAGCTCTATACGGAAGTGTCGCAGCTTATCCGCCTTTGCATCGACGGTACGTTCGATCCGAAAAACACGCCTTCCGGCCTGATCGAGCTGATTTGCCGCGCCGGCGATTGCCCGGATATCCGCACGCTGGAGGCGGAGCTGAAGCGCCTGTCAAAAGCGGTACGAAAAGTATTCCAGGCGACGGTCGGCAGCTGATCAGCTCTGATCCGGTATGCGGATCGCGATCACTGTGCCGATGCCCTCGCGGGAGCGGATGCGCATGCGGCCGTGATGTAAGGCGGTGAGCGATCTGGAAATGGCGAGTCCGAGGCCGGAGCCTCCCTTGCTCTTCGCATATTGGCTCTGCACCTGCTCGAAGGGCTGGCCGATCTTGCTCATGGCCGATTTCGGAATGCCGATGCCTGTATCGGCGATAACGAGCATGACGGCATCCCCGATCCTGCGCGTGCGAACCGAGATACGGCCACCGTCATTGGTGAATTTTACAGCATTGGACAGCAGGTTGAGCACGATCTGCTTCATCGCCCGACGGTCGGCGCTCAGCTTGATGTCGGAAGAGATGCGCTGCTCGACGAGAATGTTCTTCTGCGCTGCCGGAATGCGGGTGAACCGTAGGCATTCCTCGATAAGCGGCGCGAGATTGATCCGCTCGCAGCTGAGTTTCATATGCCCCGCTTCGATCTTCGACATGTCGAGAATGTCGTTGATGACGTTAAGCAGATGCTTGCCGCTGTCGTGAATGTCCTTGGCATATTCATTGTAGCGGGCCGAGCCGAGCGGACCAAACATCTGGTCCTGCAGGATTTCCGAGAAGCCGAGAATGGCGTTGAGCGGCGTGCGCAGCTCATGCGACATGTTGGCCAGGAATTCCGATTTCGCCTTGTTGGCGGCTTCGGCGCGTTCCTTCTCCGCAAGATAATTGGTGTTGGCAGTCGAAAGCTCCGCCTTCTGCTTTTCCAGAATGCGCCGTGATGCCGAGAGGTCGTTGATGGTCGCCATCAGCCGGCGCTCCGATTCGCGAAGCCGCTCCTGATTGCGCTTGAGTTGTGTAATATCGGTGCCGACCGAGACGAGGCCGCCGTCGCGGGTGCGGCGCTCGTTGATCTGCAGCCAGCGCTCGTCGGCAAGCTGCACTTCCGTCGTCTGCGAGTGATTGGAGCGGCCGGGGTCGACGATACGGCGCTCGATGACCGGCCGTGCGGCAGCGGCATTGACGACGGCGCGCTCGGTGCCCGGCACGAGCACATTGTCCGGCAGGCCGTATGCCTGCTGGAAATGAGCGTTGCACATGACCAGGCGATCGTTCTTGTCCCACAGCACGAAGGCTTCGGAAGTGCATTCGATGGCGTCGGCCAGGCGCTGATCGGCCTCTGCATAGCGCTGGGCTAGCCTGTGCTGCTCAGTCACGTCCATGGCGATGCCGATCATGTGGACACGGCCGGAATTGGTCCGGATCACCTGGGCGCGGGCGCGCATCCAGACATAATGTCCCTTGGCATGGCGGATGCGCAGGATTTGATCCACCTGGCCGGCATTGCCGCGGGTGACGGTGCGGGCGAGCATATGCAGGCTGTTGTCGTCCGGGTGCATCAGCCGCGCCGCGTCCGTGAAGGCGAGCGGCCGGTCGGCGACCGGCAACCCGAGCATGTCGTACATCGACCGCGACCAGAAGAACTGGCGGCTGGTGAAATCGAAATCCCAGAGGCCGCAGCGCCCGCGCGACAGTGCCGTTTCGACTCGCAGGTTGGATTCGAGAAAGATTTCGTCCGCATCCCGGGCGCGCTTTACCTGGGTGTAGTAGGCATAGAGAATGACGAGCAGGATGGAGGAGATGCCGGCAAAGAGCGTGACGTTCAGGGTCAGCTCGTCGCGCCAGAGCTTTTCGATCTCATCCATCGATGCGGCCGACAGAATGAAATCGCCTTTGTCGCCGATCAGGGAAATCGCGGCATAATAGGGCTCGCCGCCGATCATGGTTTCGATCACGCCGGCATGATCGCCGAAACTGCGGATGGCCGTTACTTCCGGAAAGAAATCGGAGACCAGCATGCCGATATAGCCGGAGCCGGCGGCCGACGAGCCGAATACACGGCCGCTCGACTGCACCAGCAGGACGAAGGCACCGCTGTCCAGCCGATCCTGCGGCAGGTAGGAGGCGAGCTTCCGCTCCGCGCCGTTGCGGTCGCCGGCCTGGAACAGGCTGGCATCGTTCGAAAAGGCGGCGGCTGCTGCGGCGATGGAAAGCGAGGTCATTCGGCGGGCGGAAGCCGCCATGCGGCTGTGTTCCGTGATCATGCCGAAGAAATGCGAGGCGGCAACGACCATCAGGAAGGAAACGATGAGGACGGGGATGATGCGCTTGAGAATATGTTCCGTCTGCGGAAAACGACGCGAAATCGTCTCCATCCGCACTCCGGTTCGATCAGTAACGCCGCTATGCCAGGATTTCAGACCGTCGAAATTAACACGCAGCCGTCCATCGGCCGCGGTTGCCCGCCGCACGTCCACCATCGCTTTAGCCTTGTCCCTCGTGTGATTCGCTGCGCCGCTCGCCCGAATCTGCCTTAATGAATCATTCGTGATTCGGCTTGTCCAGAGGGTGCGGTAAAACTTTCTTAACCATCTGCGATTTCAGCATATTTTACACACGCAGCGGTAAGTTGCACGCGTTCTGGACTCGTTGAAGCTGAAAAGGCCGATGCAAATCAGCCTTTGAAATCGGTGCGGCGGGTGATCGAAATCACTCCTTGAGGATGCGTTCGACGATATCACGCACGTCGGTCGAAAGACCGGCGGCGCGCTCGATCCGCAACAGCGCCGAGCGAGCATGATCGGCGCGGACGGGTTCGAGCAACCGCCACGAGCGCATCGAGGTCAGGATGCGGGCGGCAAGCTGCGGATTGCGCTGATCGATCTCGAGGATTTCGTCAGCGAGGAAATGGTATCCGGCGCCGTCCGCCCGGCCGAAACCCGTGGGATTTGCAAAGACAAAAGTGCCGATAAGCGAGCGGACGCGATTGGGATTGGTGCGCTTGAAGAGCGGCGTTTCCATGAGCAGCTGGATGCGCTCCAGCGCCCCATCACCCGGGATTGCGGCCTGAATGGCGAACCATTTGTCGATGACGAGCGCATTGTCCGCGAAGCGGTCACGGAAATGCGCAAGCGCTGCCGCCGTCTCCACTGTGTCGGGGAACCGCTGAGCGAGAATGGTCAGCGCGGCGCTGAGATCGGTCATGTTGTTTGCCGCATCATAGGCGGCCTTAGTCCTTGCCGGCGTTTCATCCAGTTGCGACAGATAGCCGAGTGCCGCATTGCGCAGGGCGCGGCGGCCGGCGCTTGCCGCGTCGGGGCTGAACGGTCCCGGCGTCTGCATGCCATCATAAAGCACGGTGAAGACGTCCTCTCCGGCCTCGGCGATGCGCTTGATGATCGTCTGGCGCGCTGCATGGATGGCATCGGGATCATTGTTGCCGCCAAGCTCGCGAGCAATGTCGGATTCACTCGGCAAGGCGAGCGCCTGAGCGCGGAAGGCCGGTTCCAGACTTTCATGGGCTGCGGCAGCCAGCAAGGCGTCGGTGAAGGCCGAGCCGCATGTTATGTCGGCACCCTGGCGGGCATCTCGCGCCGCCTGCAAGAGGTTGGGCAGGCCGAGATCGATCAGCGCCTGCCAGCGGGCGAAATGATCGGTCTCATAGCGGGCGATCAATGCGAGATCCTCAGTGCTCTGGCTGAATTGCAGATTGATCGGCGTCGAGAAGCTGCGATTGAGCGAGAGGACTGGCCGCTGGGGAATACCGTGGAACGTCACCGTTTGCGCCTTCTTTGTCAGGTGCAGCACGTCGTCGGTCAGCTCTGCTCCGGTCACGGATGCCGGCGTGATGAGACCGCCGTCTTCGGCGAGCAAGCCCAGGCGGAGCGGAATGTGCATCGGCTTTTTGACGGTCTGGCCCGGCGTTGCCGGCACCATCTGTTCGAGCGACAGGGTGAATGTCTTGGCATTGGCATCATAAGAGCCCGATGCGGTGACGAGCGGCGTACCGGCCTGATGGTACCAGAGCGAAAACTGCGTAAGATCGCGGCCGCTGACATCCTCGAAACACCTGACGAAATCTTCGATCGTCACCGCCTGTCCGTCGTGCCGATCGAAATAGAGATCCATGCCCTTCTTGAACAGATCGCGGCCAAGCAGCGTCGCGATCATGCGGGTGACCTCGCTGCCCTTCTCGTAGACGGTCGTCGTATAGAAGTTATTGATTTCACGGTATGTCGTCGGCCGCACCGGGTGGGCAAGCGGGCCGCTGTCCTCCGGAAACTGTTCCGACTTCAGGTGACGGACTTCGGCAATCCGCTTGACGGGACGCGAGCGCTGGTCGGCGGAAAATTCGTGATCGCGATAGACTGTCAGGCCTTCCTTGAGGCAGAGCTGGAACCAGTCGCGGCAGGTGATGCGGTTGCCCGTCCAGTTGTGGAAGTATTCATGCGCGATGATGGCTTCGATATTGGCGTAGTCGGCGTCAGTTGCCGTCTCGGGATCGGCCAGAACATACTTGTCGTTGAAGACGTTGAGGCCTTTGTTTTCCATCGCTCCCATGTTGAAGTCCGACACGGCGACGATCATGAAGATGTCAAGATCGTATTCGCGGCCGAACCGCTCTTCGTCCCACTTCATCGAACGCTTCAGCGCGTCCATGGCATAAGTCGCGCGCGGTTCCTTGCCGTGTTCGACATAGATCTTCAGCGCCACCTCACGGCCGGATAACGTCGTGAACGTGTCCTCGACGACACCAAGATCGCCGGCAACGAGCGCGAAGAGATAGCTTGGCTTCGGATGCGGATCGAACCAGGCAGCAAAATGCTTGCCTTCGCCATAGCCGGCGCCACCGAGGAAATTGCCGTTCGACAGCAGCAGCGGGTTTGCTTCCTTGTCGGCGATGATATTGACCGTATAAGGGGCGAGCACATCCGGCCTATCGGGGAAATAGGTGATGCGGCGAAAGCCCTCGGCTTCGCACTGCGTGCAATAGATGCCGCCGGTGCGGTAGAGGCCCATCAACTGAGTGTTGGCTTCCGGATTGATGACGGTCGTGATCGTCAGTTCGAAAGGTGCGCTTTCCGGCAGCTTGCGAACGGTCAGGCTTTCTGGCGTTGCATCATATTGTCCGGCCGGAAGCTCGCTCTGATCGAGCAGTAGGCCGGAGAGAACCAACTCGTCGCCATCAAGCACGAGCGGCGCATTCGCATCGACACCCTCGCGCCGATGGAATATCAGCCGCGTCTCTACCTTAGTTTCTGTCGGATGGAGATCGAAGGTGAGATCCACGCGCTCCAGAACGAAGTCGGTGGGGCGATAGTCTGCCAGATTGATGATCTGGCCGGTGTCTGTGCGCATGGTCTATCCTGATCAGGCTATGCTTTGGCGGGCACGGTCCGAAGCTTTCCTTCGAACCGAAAGTGGCCGCATCATTACATCGAAATCTGAACCAAAGTTAAAGTCATATCGCAACATCAATTTGTTTTGTTATGGCACGGTAAGTATTTGCTCAATGTGCCGCTCCCGTTTCAGCTATTCGAATGAAAAACAGAAAATCTGAAGCTGCATTTGCAGGTCAACAGTAGAATTGCTAACATAATGTTTAGGTTAAACATCATGGTTCCATTACCGTTAAATGTTGACCGTTACGGTAAGGAAACGATAATTTAAAGTAAATTATCGTTTAACCTCTTGCGATATCGGCAAGCTTGCATAACTATAGCATGCTATTAGATATCGGAATTATGATCGATTCCGGCAAGTTTGTTCATAAAAATGAAACATCAACTTTCTGCTGCTTTTTAAGAAGGGCGCCCAGGGAGGCCCGATTGAGTTTTCCCATCGAGCAACTTGCTCGCCATCCCAAGTTCGTAGCGTCCTTGCGCTTTCTCTCCGAGACATTGCGTAACCGTTACGACAACGGTCCGAGGATTGCGCGTATGCTCGCCTCACATCAGCGCTGGCTGCTAAGCCAATCCGCCTATGCGCTCCATCTTGAACATGATCCGGAGCATCCCCGCTCCGGGCTGACTGTCGTCGCGCTGCGTGACCTCATCACTCATTATCGCATTGCCAGCCGCAATACGGTCTTGAGTTTTATCGAGGAGTTGTTGACCTATCGCTTTCTGGAGTTGGCACCTGGGCCGGCTCGCCGCCCGCGGCGTTACGTGCCGACTGAAACCGCCTATTCGGGAATGTTCGGTTGGTATCTCGCCAATTTGGCGGCGCTCGATCTGATTGACGACGGCAGCCGCGCAGCCGCGCTAGTTGCCTCACCCATGCTCCTGGACCTAGCGCAGCCGCGTATGGCGCGCACCTGCCTGGCAGCCGATCTTTGGCGCGAACCGCCGGAGAGTGTCGGTCTGTTTCTTTGGACGGAATCCGGAGGTCTGGTCATCGATTACATCATGTCGAGGCTCGAACTCGACGGGAAGGCGGGCGATCGGATCGATATCGGTCACGTCGATGCGCGCGCTTTGGCGACCCATTTCATGATATCGCGAACGCATCTGCAACGTATTTTGCGCAAGTCGGCTGATCGCGGCGATGTCGGCTGGTATGAATCCAAGAAGACCCAGATGTGGATCTCGCGCAATTTTCTCGATCAATATTGCGGTTGGCAGGCCATAAAATTGGCGGCGGTCGATGAGGCCTTTGCCTGGGCGCAATCACCCTCCCGAGGCTGATCCCGATCCTTAAAGTGGGATGCTGGCTGCCGCACTTCGTGCGTGGAAGGTGCCGTCTTTGCTGACGTTGCGCGCACGCTCGAATTCTTCGGCGGCGCGAACCGCCGCGCCGATATGGCCGACGGAATCGAACAGGGCGATGAATGGACGCAAACCCGAAGACATGGTGTCGTTCCTGATACTCAAACTTTTTTGCTGGATTGCTGGCCTAGTCGCGCCTGTCGGTTAGCAGGCGCGGAAATCGGCGAAGATCGTCGTCGGGCGGCTCACACGAGCCGACAGCCCGGTGCCTCGCGCGGTCATCTGCTCATTGGCAGCGATGCCGAGGTTGCGATGTCCATTTGACGCGCGCACAGGCTCCAGCGCGCGGCGCAGGGTATCAAACCCGCAGTGGATAGGACGAAAACGTGCAGTCATGGCCTTGGTTCCTTTCGAGATTCCTCCCAAGACACCAGCATATATTGCAATGCAACATTGATTCCGCAATGCACAACAGAGGAGGACTGCCATGCGAAAAATGCATGACCATGATCATGTTTCGTTAGTAATTGGGAGAATCAGCCTAATATTTCAGCGGTGATATAATTCTTGAAGGTAAGAAGATCGCTCCAGGCTAGCCGCTTGTTGACCGGCGCGGTCAGTAATTCCTGGGGATGAAGGCTGGCGATGGCCGGTATTGTTCGACCGGAAACGCTTATTTCCCGCCACTCTCCACGCAATCCATGGATGGTTTCAGTACTTCCGAAAAAGTGCCGGGCGGTGAAATTGCCAAGCAGAAGTACCGCCTTGGGCTCGGCCAGAGCAATCTGCCTTTCTATGAACGGACGGCATATCTCGATTTCGGGTGGGGAAGGGGCTCGGTTGCCCGGCGGCCGCCACGGAATGACGTTGGTCAGCAGGATCTCATCGCGCTTCAGGCCGATGGCGGCAAGCATTCTGTCGAGCAACTGTCCCGCACGGCCGGCAAAGGGCGCCCCCTCACGATCGTCATCGGCGCTCGGCATCGGCCCGATTACCATGATGCGGCCCTCTGGTGTACCACTGGCAAAGATCGTCGAGCGTGCGCTGTTCTTGAGATTGCAGCCGTTGAAAGCTTCGAGTGCAGTTTTCAACTCGCCGAGTGACCGCGCGCTTTCGGCGGCGAATCGGGCCTGCTCTACAGCTTGCTCGTCAGGAATGGCGGGCGTCGCACGCGGCGGCGCTGCTGCGGGAGATGCCGCTGGCTTAGCTGCCGGGCGGCGCTCGGTTTGGGGCCGCGCCGCAGGTGCTGTAGCTTCAGGCCGAGGCTGCGCTGCCCGCGCGCCCTGTCTTGCCGCGCGCATGGCCTCGAATTCGGCAAACCGATCCACCGGCTGATCTTCCAGCAGCCAGTCGACTCCGGCATCCGCATGGAAATGCAGGAGGGCGGCAAGTTCGGTCGGTGTGAGGTCGCTGGCAGAAATCATGCGCGAACTCTATCCAAAGCGGTGCACGAACGAAAGGGCAGGGTGGGCGCTATGTCAGGCCGTCCACTGGGTGATATCGTCGCGCTCGCCGATCAAGGCCAAACCATGGGCGATGGACAGCAGTTCGCCGCCCGTCTCGATCCGCTCCTGGCCGAAGCGTTCCGTGAAGATGCGCCGAACGGCCGGCACGAAGGAGGTGCCTCCCGTCAGAAACACTTTGTCGATCGCATCGGGTGATGTGTTCGTCGTTGTCAGCACGTCGTCCAGTGCCCCTTCGATGCGGGCGAGATCGTCGGCGATCCAGCTTTCGAAGTCGGCGCGGCGAACGTGCTTGCGGCCGGCCTTGCCGAGCGGCGGGAAGTTAAATTCGGCCTCTTCCTCGCTCGAAAGCGCCATTTTCGTCGTCGATACGGCCTGATAGAGCGGATAGCCTTCGTCATGCTCGACGAGTTCGATGAAGGTCTCCAGCTTCTCCGGCTCCAGGCTGCTGCGCACCAGCGTCTTCAGGTCGGCATATTCGCGCGAGGTCTTGAAGATCGAGAGCTGGTTCCAGCGGCCGAAATTGGCGTAGTATGAGGTCGGCACTTCCAAAAGCTTGTCGAAGCTCTTGAAGAAGCTGCCCTTGCCGATGGCCGGTGAGACGACGTTGTCGATCATCCGGAAATCGAAATGATCGCCGGCGATGCCGACGCCTGAATGGCCGATCGGCGTCGCCGTCAGCTTTCCGCCGTGGGTTTCGAAGCGGATCAGCGAATAGTCGGTCGTGCCGCCGCCGAAGTCGGCCACCAGCACGGTCGCATCCTTCTTCAGGTGTTGGGCGAAGTAGAAGGCTGCCGCTACCGGTTCGTAGACGTAGTGGATTTCCGGAAAGCCGAACCGGGCGAGCGCGGCATTGTAGCGCTCCGTCGCAAGGGCAGGGTTCGGATTGGCGCCGGCAAAATGCACCGGCCGACCGGTAACGATGCGCGAAACATTCTCCGGCCATCCCTCTCCGGCATAGGCGCGCAGACGGCGCACGAAGATCTCCATCAGGTCTTCGAAGCTGTGGCGCTTGGCGAAGATCAGCGTGCCCTGGAAGAGGGCGCTCGCCGCAAAGGTCTTAATCGACTGCAGGAAGCGACAGTCACCGGGATTGTCGATGAACTGTTGGATGGCCGCGTGCCCGGCTTCGACCTTGAGTGCGGCCGCGCCCAATCCCGGATCCTTCATGAAAGAGAGCGCCGTACGCATGCTGTCCGCCGTGCCGGCAGCGCTGTTGAAGGCGACCGATTGTGTCGCGGGTCCATCGGCCATCGCCAGAACCGTATTCGTCGTGCCGAAGTCGAAACCAAGCGCCCGAGCCATGCCCGCACTCCCTTCCGTCCAAATTGTCTGGATTGGGGCCAAGCCCCTATGAGACGCTGACGCGCCCTGTCGCAAAGAGGGCGCGTCATGACATGGCTAAGCTTCAACTTCAAGCCGGGGTGATGCTTTTATTTTTGCCCGCAGCGACGTCAGCCGGCAGCCCTTCCGCACCCGGTTAACTGGCAAAAGAACGGGCGCCTTTTGGCGCCCGCTGACCTTATTCGGCGGCGATGGCCGCTGGCGGATCCTTGTGATGCGGGTCCGCCTCCTTGCGCTTGGTGAGACGGGCAAGGAAGTCGTTGAGGCGATTCATCTCCAGGAAGATGACGGGTGTGATGAACAGCGTGAGAAGCTGCGAGACCACCAGGCCGCCGACCACGGCGATACCGAGCGGCTGCCGGAGTTCGGAGCTCGCACCGCCGCCGACCGCGATCGGCAGGGCGCCGAGCAGCGCGCAGAAGGTCGTCATCATGATCGGGCGGAAGCGGCGCACGCAGGCCTCATGGATGGCCTCAGCGGGCGATATGCCTGTTGTCGAACGCAGCGTTTCCAGCGCGACGTCGATCATCATGATCGCATTCTTCTTCACGATGCCGATCAGCATCAGCAAGCCGATAAGCGCGATGATCGAGAGATCGAAGCCGAACACCTTCAAGGCGAGAAGGGCGCCGAGAGCAGCAGCCGGCAGGCCGGAAAGAATGGTCAGCGGATGGATGAAACTTTCATAAAGAACGCCAAGGACCACGTAGATCGTCAGCACGGCAGCCAGGATCAGGTAGGGCGTGCTGCCCTGCGACTGCTGGAAGATCTGTGCTGTACCGCCGTAGGACGTGAAGATGTCCGCCGGCATGTTGATGTCCTTCTTGATCTGATCGATCTTCGCCGTGGCATCGCCAAGCGCTTCGCCGGCCGGCAGGTTGAAGGAAACCGTCGTCGACACGAGCTGGCCCGTCTGGTTGATGGTGACCGGACCGGTGGTGCGCTGGACATGAGCGAAAGCGGACAGGGGAACCAGCGCGCCTTTTGATGAAGCAACGTGGATATCCTGGAGCCTTTGGTCGTCCCAGGGCTTGCTGGTGTCGAATTCGACCATAACGTCATAGCTGTCGCCCGTCGTCTGGATCTGTGCGGCGTCATAGCCGCCGAACGCTTCTTCCAGCGTGGTGCGCAGCTGATTGTTGTTGATTCCGTATTGTGCTGCCTTTTCGGTGTCGATGACGATGTTGGCCTGCAAAGCGTTGTTCTGCTCGTCCGAGGCGACGTCGGTAAAGCTCGGATCGCGGCGCATTGCATCCAGCATCTTGTTGGCCCAGAGGTTGGTCTGGTCGGCACTCAGCGCCTGGATAATGAGCTGATATTGGCTGGCGGTCTGCCGGCCGCCGAAGCGCAGGCTTTGCTGGGGCGTAATATAGGCCTTCAGGCCGGCGATGGTGCCGATGCTGGACCGCAATTCACGCAGCGTCTGATCGAGCGGTGCCCGCTGCTCTTTCGGCTTCAGCTGGACAAACATGGTGCCGTTGTTCAGCGGCTGGCGCACACTGCCGCCGACGATGGACATGACATGGTCGACGGCTGGGTTCTGCCTGACGAGTGCTGCGGCCTGGTTCTGTAGGTCGCGCATCGCCGGATAGGAGATGTCCTGACGCGCTTGGGTGGAAATCTGCAGGCGGCCGATATCCTCGGTCGGAAAGAAGCTGGCCGGCAGCACCATGAAGAGATAGACCGAAAGCGCGACCGAACCGAGGAAACTCAGGAGAACGAAACCGCGATTGCGCAGACACCAGGCGACGCCCTTGTCATAGCCGCGCTGCGTCCAGTCGAAGCCGCGGTTGAACAGGCGTACCGGATAGGGGGGCTGGTTATGGCCCGCCGAAAGACGCGAGCTGAGCATCGGCGTGACCGTGAGCGACACGACCGCTGAAGACACGATAGCGATGGCAACCACCATACCGAACTCGTTGAAGATACGGCCGACTACGCCGCCCATCAGCAGGATCGGGATGAACACCGCGATCAGCGAGATGGACATGGAAATGATGGTGTAGCTGACTTCGGCCGATCCCTTGATCGCCGCCTGCAGCACCGGCATCCCGTCTTCGACATGCCGCAATATGTTTTCCAGCATGACGATCGCGTCGTCCACCACAAGGCCGACGGCGAGCGTCAATCCCAGCAGTGATATGTTGTCGATGCTATAGCCGAGCACATACATCATGCCGAAGGTCGAAATCAGCGACAACGGCACGGCAAGGCCGGGGATGATCGTGGCCGTGACGTGACCGGTGAACAGATAGATTACCAGCACGACGAGGCCGATGGTCAGCATTAAGGTAAACTTGACGTCCTTGATCGCGTCGCGGATCGGCTGAGCCGAGTCGTTCATGATATGCGTCTGCACCGAAGCCGGAATTTCCGCATGGAGCTGCGGCAGCTTGGCGTTGATCGCATCGACCACATCGACCGTATTGGCGTCCGGCTGGCGCTGGATGGCGAGAATGATCGCCTGCTTGCCGTCATACCAGGAGCCGGCATTGATGTTCTGCACGCTGTCCTGAACGTTGGCGACATCGCTCAGATGGATCGGCGCGCCATTGGGATTGGCGATGACCAGCGACTTGAACTGCGCGGCATTGGTATTCTGCGTGTTGGCATTGAGCGTCATGCTCTGCTTGTTGTTCTGCAGAGTGCCGACCGGAACCTGGCTGTTGGCATTGACGATGGCGGTGTTGACGGTATCGATCCCGATACCGCGCGCCAAGAGCTTGTCCGGATCGACTTCGACACGCACGGCATAGGTCTGGGCACCATAGACGGTCACTTCGGCAACGCCCGGAAGCGTCGACAGCGACGGTGAAATGATATCTTCAGCAATTTCGTCCAGCTTGCTGCGCGGCATGGTATCGCTCTGCACAGCAAGCAGCATGATCGGTGCGTCGGCCGGATTCGTCTTCCTGTAGCCCGGCGGGGTCGTCAGATTGTTGGGCAATTGACGCGTCGCATTCGAGATCGCGGCCTGAACGTCGGCCGCGGCGGCATCGATACTGCGGTTGAGATCGAACTGCAGCACGATGCTCGTATTGCCGAGCGAGTTCGTGGCCGAGATTTCACTGATGCCGGGGATGGTCTCGAACTGCTTGATCAGCGGCGTGGAGACTGAAGTCGCCATTGTCTGCGGCGAAGCGCCGGTCAGCTGTGCCGAAACGTTGATGGTGGGAAAATCCACCTGGGGCAGGGCGGCAACGGGCAGCAGCTGATAGCCGGCGAGGCCGGCCATGACTACACCCAACGCCAGAAGTGTGGTCGCGACCGGCCGCTGGATACAGAATTGCGGGATCATTGCTGTGCTCCAACGGAAATCGTTTCGCTCTTCTGGCTCGATTGATCGTTGGCGGCGGCCACCTTTTCAGGCTTTTCGTCATTGAATTGCTCGACGACCGTCTGTCCGTCGATCAGCTGCACCTGTCCTTCAGTGACGACATGATCGCCTTCCAAAAGTCCCTTGGCGACTGCGGTGAAGCTGCCGTTCTGCCGTTCCACGGTGACGGGCGTCAAATGAACCTTGTTGTCCTTGACGACATAGGCATAGAAGCCATCCGGGCCGGGGCTGATCGCAACGGTCGGAGCGACGATCACGGGCTCGTTATCGGTCAGATGAACGACGACGTTGACCGATCTGCCAGGCCAGATCGCGCCATTGGCATTGTCGAACTTTGCCTTGACGAGGATGGTGCCGGAGGCGGTATCCACGGAATTGTCGAAGAAGCTGACTGCGCCCTGGCGGGATTTGCCCTTGCTCGAATTCGGAACGGTGCTGACCGGCACGGTACCGGCCTTCATCGCTTCCTCCAATTCCCGCAGCTGATTCTCCTGCATGTGGAATTGCACGTAGATCGGATTGTATTGCGTAATGGTCACGATGGCAGTACCCGGCGTCACATAGGCACCGGGGCTCGGAACGACATTGCCGAGACGTCCGTCATAAGGGGCGCGGATCTCAGTGTTTTCCAGGAGAACCTGATCGGACGCGAGCTGGGCCTTGTCGGCATTGACGTCGGCCGCCGCGGTATCGCGGGCCGCCACGGCCTGATCGACGGTCTGCTGCGTTCCGGCATTGTTGAGCAGGCTCTTGGCTCGGGTGAGCGCGGCTTCCGCCGCCACGAGTGTCGCCTGATCCTTGACTATGGTCGCCTGATCCTTGTCGACGGCGGCCTGCGCGGTTCGAGCATCGAGCTTGGCGATCAGGTCGCCGGCCTTCACCATCACGCCGTCCTGCGCTTCGATCGATGTAATGATGCCGGATTCCTGCGCGGCGATGGTCGTCGTATTCTGCGCAACAGCCGAGCCTGTTGCTGTAATATCGTTCGGCAGAGTTCTCTTCTCAACCGCGGCCGTCTTGACGACGGAAGACAGCGCCTTGTGCTTTTGATTGCCTGCCGCCTTTCCGGCATCTTTGGTTTCTGCGGAGGCTTGATCGACAAAGGCGGAAAGGAAAGGAATACGGTCGCGATAGCTCCATGCTGCAAGGGCTGCGACGACAAGAAGGCCGAGGGGAAGCCAAAGTTTTTTCATATTTAAAGAACCGGTCGGGGCTTGTTGCAGGAAGCGCGGTGACGGTGAAGTGTATCTGCTGCGCCGCACAACAAAGGCGCGCCTCGCTGCAGTTCATCACATAGCCGTCGCCGCTAACGTTCGGTAATTCTGTCCCTTTTTACGCGAATTCATGAACGCTGATGCCGTGCAATTTATCACAGTTCCGGAAGGCGAAAAATTAAAGCTTGGAAAGCTTTGGAATAGGTTCTGTTTGTGCAGTGCAGCAAACAGTCAAATGACTATTTTTTGATTGCCATTGCGTAATATTCGGCAGGAAAAACAGCCTGAGGCAGCATTTATACTCCGGAGACGTGCTGCAGCGTGTAAAGAAACGTCGCGCCGCTCACGGAATTGTGTTGTCAGGCCCTATTGCAAGGGCCTGCACTGTTCGCCGGTGGCGACCTCAAAGTGAGCGAGCAGCTCCCCCATCGCAGCGAACCATGGTGCCAGTGACGTAGCTTGCCGGTTGGCTGCAGAGGAATGCTGCCGTAGCGGCGAACTCCTCGACGCGTCCGTAGCGGCCGGCCGGGATGCGCTGCTGGCGTTCGGTGCTGACATCTTCCAGGCTCCTGCCTCCGCGCTTGGCCGTCGCGGTATCGAGCTCCGCCAGCCGGTCGGTCGCAATGCTGCCCGGCAGCAGCATGTTGACCGTGACGCCATGCGCGGCCACTTCGCTGGCCAGCGTCTTGCTCCAGCCGGCAAGCGCCGGGCGTAGCGTGTTGGAAAGCGCGAGATTGGGAATGGGCTCGATGACACCGGATGAGGCGACGGTGAGAATACGTCCCCAGCCTTGTGTTTTCATGCCTGGTAAGAGCGCATTGGTCAGGGTGATGATCCGTGACACCATCGAGATGAAATACGTCTCCAGCCGTTCGGCGGTCATATCTTCCGTCATCCCCGGAGTGGGGCCGCCGCTATTGTTGACGAGGATATCGATGCCGCCCAGCTTCTCTATGGCTGCCTTGGTGACGACATCCACGAAGTTCTCGTCATTGAGGTCGGCCCAGATCCAGTCTGCCCGACCCTTGCTTTCGGCATTGATGGCCTTGCAATTGTTCTCGAGCCTGTCGCCGCTTCGGCCACAGAGCAAGACATTCGCGCCCTCGCGGGCGAGCGCCACTGCAATGCCATGGCCCAGCCCCTTCGACGACGCGAGCACCAGTGCGCGCTTTCCGCCAATACCAAGATCCATCCTGATCACCCTTCATGCCATTCGGATTGTCTGATCGGCATTTATAGAGCCATCGGAGGACTATGGAAGGCGCACTTCGCAGGTGGTCGCAAATACTAGCGGAATATTGACGTTAACGTAAGAGTAATTTAACTTGTTTTACGTGTTGGGCGAATTGGGGGATTGCCTGTCGCTTCCCGGCTCGACAATCCCCTCCCATTTTGACAAGAGATAACCGAAACGGGGAAGACGCCCAAAGGGGATGAGGCCGTGGTCCGAGATCATCGGACGCCGGCCAAGCGGAGAAGATGAATGACAGACGCCAGCGAGCTGCCGGAACGCGAGAGCATGGAATTCGACGTTGTGATTGTCGGCGCAGGTCCCGCGGGCCTGTCGGCTGCGATCCGGCTGAAGCAGATCAATCCGGATCTGACCGTCGTCGTGCTCGAGAAGGGAGCCGAGGTCGGCGCGCATATCCTGTCGGGCGCCGTCGTCGATCCGATCGGCATCGACCGGCTGCTGCCGGGTTGGCGCGAGGAGGAGGGGCATCCCTTCAAGACCGAGGTGACATCGGACCACTTCCTGTTCTTAGGCCCCGCCGGCTCCGTCCGCCTGCCGAATTTTCTGATGCCGCCGCTGATGAACAATCACGGCAATTATATCGTATCGCTCGGTAACGTCTGTCGCTGGCTGGCCGAAAAGGCTGAAGCCCTCGGCGTCGAGATCTATCCCGGCTTTGCCGCGACCGAAGTGCTCTATAATGACGAGGGTACCGTCATCGGTGTCGCGACCGGCGACATGGGCATCGAGAAGAATGGCGAGCCCGGCCCGAATTATACGCGCGGCATGGCGCTCTTAGGCAAATATGTGCTGATCGGCGAAGGCGTGCGCGGCTCGCTCGCCAAGCAGCTCATTGCCAAGTTCGATCTGGCGCGGGATAGCGACGTGCCAAAGTTCGGCATCGGCATCAAGGAACTCTGGCAGGTCAAGCCGGAGAACCACAGACAAGGCCTCGTGCAGCACTCCTTCGGCTGGCCGCTCGGCATGAAGACCGGCGGCGGTTCGTTCCTCTATCATCTGGAGGACAATCTCGTCGCCGTCGGCTTCGTCGTGCACCTCAACTACAAGAACCCTTATCTCTATCCCTTTGAGGAGTTCCAGCGCTTCAAGACGCATCCGGCGATCCGCGGCACTTTCGAAGGCGGCAAGCGCATCTCCTATGGCGCCCGCGCCATCACGGAGGGCGGATACCAGTCGGTGCCGAAGCTCACCTTCCCCGGCGGCGCGCTGATCGGCTGCTCGGCCGGCTTCGTCAACGTGCCTCGCATCAAGGGCAGCCACAATGCGGTGCTATCGGGCATGCTGGCGGCCGACAAGATCGCCGAAGCGATCGCGGCCGGTCGCGGCAATGACGAAGTGATCGAGATCGAGAACGAATGGCGCCAGTCAGATATCGGCAAGGACCTGAAGCGCGTCCGGAACGTCAAGCCGCTCTGGTCGAAGTTCGGCACGGCGGTCGGCGTGGCGCTCGGCGGCCTCGACATGTGGACGAACCAGCTGTTCGGCTTCTCCTTCTTCGGCACGCTGAAGCATGGCAAGACGGATGCCGCCTCGCTGGAGCCTGCCGCCCAGCACCAGAAGATTGACTATCCGAAGCCGGATGGCGTCCTGACCTTCGACCGTCTCTCCTCGGTGTTCCTGTCGAACACCAACCACGAGGAAGATCAACCGGTGCATCTGCAGGTCAGGGACATGGCGTTGCAGGTGTCGTCGGAGCACGATGTCTTCGCCGGTCCGTCGACGCGCTACTGTCCGGCCGGCGTCTATGAATGGGTCGAAAAAGACGGCAAGGAAACCTTTGTCATCAACGCCCAGAACTGCGTCCACTGCAAGACCTGCGACATCAAGGACCCGAACCAGAACATCAACTGGGTTCCCCCGCAGGGCGGCGAGGGACCGGTCTATCCGAATATGTGAGATGCGATGACGGAGATCGAACAAGGCGCCTGGACGATCCGTTCGGCCAGGGACGACGAACTGCATCTGCTCGCTGCCATCGAGATCGATGCCTTCTGGGCTCTGCATGAGGCCGGCGCGGTCGCCTGCGAGCCGACGTCGCTGCCTCTCGACGTGTTGGAGCAATCCCTTGCGGAAGGCTTGCTGTTGGTTGCCGTCGACGATGAAGATCAGCCATTCGGCTTTCTGGCCGGCGTTATGAAAGATGGCTCGGTTCACATCGCCGAAGTCGATGTCGTCAGGCGTTGGCAGAAGCGAGGTGTGGGACGCCGGCTGATGGAGGCTGCGATTGAAGCGGCCAGGGCTCAAAATGCCGCAGGCGTCACTCTGACGACAGATCGGCAAGCGGCCTTCAACGCGCCGTTCTATGCCTCGATGGGGTTTCGCATACTGAATGACGATGACAGGCCGGCCGTTCTCACGCAGATCCTTGAGAATGAGATTGCCCACGGTGCCGATCCGGCGAGGCGTGTGGCCATGGCGCTTCGATTTTGACTCTTGTTTCGTAAATTGCAGGGGCAAATAGAAAGAGCGGCGCAGCACTTCGCTGAACCGCTCCATATCTCCGCAAGATGCGATTCAGTGCTGAATGGCCTTCCGAGCGAGCAGGCCTGTGGAAAGGGCAACGCCGATGCCGGTCACGATTGCGGCTGCAATGCCGGCCATTCCGATTTCCTCACCGAGCAGAAAGCCGCCGCCGATCGTGGCAAGAACGGGGGTGATGGCGGTGAAGGCTGCGGCCTGCGTGCCGCCGAGAGCCTGGACGGCAAGACCATAGGCAAGCGTGGCGGCAAGGCCGGAGAGCAGTCCCTGGCTGACGATCTGCAGGCCGATTTCCGGCAGAGGCACCGAGGCAAGCGAGCTGCCGAAGATGGCGGCCAGTGCGACGTGGATCAGGAACGACCAGACGGCGATTATGGCGCTCGACTGCACGGCGCTCAACCCGGAGCGGCGGAAGGCGTGGGTATAGGTTGCCCAGAGCAGGGCAGCAAGCGGCAGTAGCGTAAAGCCCTCCCAGGAAATCTGCACGCCATAGAGGCTGCGGGCAAGCAGGATGACGACGCCGGCGACGATGCCGCCAAGACCGAGCCAGCGCGTGATGTCGAGCCGTTCGCGGAACAAAGCCATACCGATCAGGGCTGCTGCCAGCGGCATGGAACCGCCGAGCAGAATGCCGGCCGACGATGCCGGCGTGAACTGGATGGCGAAGGTGGTGAGCTGGAAGAAGAGGGCGCCGGAGCCGCAGACCATCAGCGCCAGCAGCTTCAAAGGTACGCCCTTCGGCAGCAGGCCTGTCCGCCACCAGACGGGAGCCAGCACCAAGGCCGGCACGCCGTAGCGGATCAGGCCGAGATCGATGGTGCCCATCTGCGTTTCGGCTGTATGACGGGTGGCAAGAATCCAGTTTGCCCAGATCAGGACGGTCACGATGGCACCTGCATAGCCGACCATGGTGGGGGTTGCCTTGCGGGTGGAGAGAGACAAAGCGGTCATCGACATATCCTTTCCAACGATCCGGTTATCTTTCGAATGAAGAGAAGATAGCTCCGAAGGCCGAGGCATGTCCTTGCTAGTTATGGCTCCAAAACCGTGCTATGAGCAATGATCTGCCAAAATTCAAGATTGAGTTTCCCGGAAATGCCAAAACTGGATAAATTCGATATTGCGATCCTCAACTGCCTTCAGGAGGATGCGCGCGCCACCAATGTCGAGATTGCCGAGCGCGTAAATCTCTCGCCGTCTCCCTGCCTCAGGCGCATCCGCAATCTGGAAAAATCCGGGCTCTTGCGCGGCTACCGCGCGGATATCGACCGCAAGCAGGCCGGCCTCGGCCTCACGGTCTTCGTGGAACTCAAGGTCGGTCATCATTCAAAGGAGAATTCCGAGACGCAGCAGGCAGCATTGCTCGCCATTCCGGAAGTCGTCGCCTGTCATCTAATTTCGGGCACGGCCGATTTCCTGGCGGAAGTCGTGGTGGAGGATCTTGCGGCTTATGAAAAGGTGATGTCGGAAAAGCTGCTTGTTCTTCCCGGCGTGGTCGACCTGCGTTCGAACTTTGCAATCCGCACCATCAAAACCAATGGTGCGTTGAAGCTGCCGCAGCCTGAATGAAGCAGCCGGAGTGAAAATATAGAAGGGGCCATCGCTGGCCCCTTTTCGATGAGAATCTGATTGTTCTCAGAGCATCGTGCCGCTGAGGATCAGCAGCGCGACCGAGAAATAGATCACCAGGCCGGTGACATCGACCAGCGTCGCGACAAAGGGCGCCGATGCGCTGGCCGGATCGAGCCGCAGCTTCTGCAAGACGAATGGCAGCATCGAGCCGGCGAGCGAGCCGAAGGTGACGATGCCGATGAGGGCAGCGAAAACCGTAAGGGCGACCAGCTGCCAATGCGGGCCGTAGTCGAAGAGGCCGATATTTTGCCAGAGCACGATGCGGGCAAAGCCGACAAGGCCTAGGATCGCTCCGAGCACGATGCCCGTCGGCAGCTCGCGGAAGGCCACGCGCCACCAGTCCGAGAGCTTGAGTTCGCCGAGCGCCAGCGCCCGGATGATGAGCGATGTCGCCTGCGAGCCGGAATTGCCGCCCGAGCTCATGATGAGCGGGATGAAGAGCGTCAGCACGACAGCCTTCTCCAGCTCTCCTTCGAAATGCTGCATGGCGCTTGCGGTCAGCATTTCGCCCAGGAAGAGGGCTGCAAGCCAGCCGGCGCGCTTGCGGATCATGCCGGCGAAGCTGATCTTCATATAGGGCTGGCCGAGGGCTTCCATACCGCCGAACTTCTGGGCGTCCTCGGTGGTATCGGCGATCATCGTGTCGATGACGTCGTCGACCGTGACGATGCCGAGCATATGGCCCTTGTCGTCGACAACAGGAAGCGCCAGCAGATCGTGGCGGCGGATCAGGCGGGCGACGTCCTCCTGCTTCATCAGCGGCGGTGCCGTGACCGGCACACCCTTCTGGGCCACGGTCAGGATGCAGGCATCCGGCTCGCCTGTGATGAGACGGCGCAGCGTCACGACATGCAGCAGCACGTGCGTTTCGTCATCGAGCACATAGATGGCATAGACCGTTTCGCGGGAACGCTCGACCTGGCGAACGTGGTCGAGCGTCTGGGCCACGGTCCAGCTCGCGAAAACGCTGACAAATTCCGTCGTCATGATGCCGCCGGCCGTGCGCGGCGGATAGCCCATCAGGCTCTGAATCGCCTGCCTTGCATGCTCGTCGAACGTTGCGAAGAGACGGGCGCGCGTGTCGACATCCATTTCGAGCAGCACGTCGGCGACGCGGTCGTTTGACATGCCATGCAGCAGGCGTGCGGCATCCGCATTGCCCATGACTTCGAGAATGGCGGGTGCGTTGCGCAGTTCCGGCCGGTCGAGAATGCGCACGGCGCGCTCTTCCGGCATTTTGGCGAGAATGCGGGCAGCCTCTGCCACGTCTGTTGCGTTCAGAGCCTCGACACGTTCCGCGATGGTGACGGCGCGATTGTTATTGATGAATGCGCGAGCGGCATTGCTGGCCCGCATGGGAAAGCTGTTGATGTTCATTATAGCTCGCCTTTCCGGTCGATCCGCCGTCGTAGCGGATCGTGGCGAGCCGACAGGAGTCGGTTAGTGCACGAATGCTACTGACGGCAAAGGCAATCGACTACTACTGTCGCTAGGCATCGAAAGATGGCTCCGGTTAATCGGTATGGAAAACGCTGTTCCCCATGTGCGGAGAAGTCGCGCCGAAGGCATAAAAAGTCAAGAGGCGGACGTGCCTAAACGCTCGATCCTGCGATAAAAATTTGTTTAGGCGGCTGCAAATTTTTGCGATGCAACAAAACCTGGTGCCAATGCGTTAAAACAATGCGGCCGGACGACATTCGCCCGGCCTGATCTGTCGTGAATATTGGTACTCAGAAACCGGCCAGAACGACCTTTCCCTTCATCTTGCCGGTCTCGACGAGGGCATGCGCCTTCTTGAGATTGGCGGCATTGATCGTGCCGGCGGTCTCGGTCAGCGTCGACCTGATCTTGCCGGCATCCACCAGTTCGGCGATCTTCGTCAACAGCTTGTGCTGCTCGATGATGTCGGCAGTGTTGTAGAGGGGGCGAGTGAACATCATCTCCCAATGGATCGATACCGCCTTCCACTTGAAGGGCACGACATCGAGCGTTTTCGGATCGTCGATGAGGGCGAACCGGCCCTGGGGCGCGATGGCCTCCACGATCGAGGCGATATGATCCAAGGTGTTGGTCGTCGAGAAGACGAAGGCGGGGGCGCCGATGCCGAGCGCCTCGATCTGCGGTGCAAGCGGCTTCGAATGATCGATGACGTAATGGGCGCCCAATTCCTTCACCCAGGCCTGCGTTTCCGGGCGGGATGCTGTCGCGATGATGGGGAGATCGGTCAGCGCGCGGGCGATTTGGATGGCGATCGATCCGACGCCGCCGGCCCCGCCGATGATGAGAATGGCATTGGCTGCGCCGGGAACCGGATCCTGCACCTTCAGCCGGTCGAACAGCGTTTCATAGGCCGTGATCGAGGTCAGCGGTAAAGCGGCAGCGGCCGGAAAATTCAGGCTTTTCGGCTTGGCGCCGACGATGCGCTCGTCGACCAGATGGAATTCAGCGTTAGAGCCGCCGCGATTGATGGCGCCCGCATAGAAGACTTCGTCTCCAGGCTTGAACATGGTGACCTCGGACCCGACCGCCCTGACGATGCCCGCGGCGTCCCAGCCAATGATCTTGTACTCCCCCTCGGGCGGGGCAACGTTGGCACGGACCTTGATATCGACCGGATTGACCGAAACCGCCTTCACTTCGACCAGCAGGTCACGGCCTTTTGCCTCGGGTGTCGGCAGCTCGATGTCGATCAGCGATGTCTCTGCGGAAATGGGCTGTGGTTGTTTATAGGCGACTGCGCGCATGGAAGAAGCTCCTGGGTTGGTTGCACAGAGGCTAGATGCGCATTATCCTTAAGAGGCGCAAGAATGCACAATTTCTGTACGTAGGTACAAAAAGGATACTGTCGATGTCGGTTCCCCGCTCCAAGCTCGTCGGAAATTTTCCAGGTTGCCCGGTCGAGGCGACGCTGAGCGTGCTCGACGGCAAATGGAAAGGCGTGATTCTGTTTCACCTCATGGAGGGAACGCTGCGCTTCAACGAAATCCGCCGCAAACTGCCGTCGGTGACGCAGCGCATGCTGACCAAGCAATTGCGGGAACTGGAAGAATCCGGGCTGCTGTCACGCACCGTCTTTCCGGTGGTGCCGCCTCGCGTCGAGTATGCGCTGACGCCGCTTGGCGCCAGCTTGGGGCCGATCATCAAGGCGATGGCCGTGTGGGGTGAGGAGAATGTATTTTGCCATGACGGGCGCCAGCAGCTGGGCGCCCCAGGCATGTCATGCGCGCCCGGTGCGGCGCTCCAGGCCAACTGAAACGGCAAAGACGGCAAGACCGGCAACGGAAAGTACTGCGCCGACATAGCCGGTGGCCGCAGCCGTGAAGCCCCAGGAGATCACCAGCCCGCCCAGCCAGGCGCCGAGCGCATTGGCGATGTTGAAGGCGGAGTGATTGGAGGCGGCGGCCAGCGTCTGCGCATCCGCGGCAACATCCATCAGGCGGGTCTGCACTGCCGGGCAGGCGGCAAAGCCGCAGCCGATCAGGAAGACGCAGATGCAGAGCATGACGGGATTGGCTGCCGTCAGCGAGAAGAGCGTCATGATGACGATATTGAAGATCATCATGCCGCCGATCGTGCCCTTGATCGAGATGTCGCCGAGGCGCGAACCGACGATGTTACCGACATTCATGCCGATGCCGAAGAGAGCCAGCACGACCGGCACCATGGCGGTGCCGAGGCCGGCGACCTCGGTCGTCGTCGTCGCGACATAGCTGAAGATCGAGAACATGCCACCGAAGCCGACGGCAGCGACGCCGAGCGAAAGCCAGACCTGGATGCGCTTCAGCGCACCGAGTTCACGGGCGATGCTGGCGCCTTCCTCGACCCTATCCTTGGGAAGGAAGAGGGCGATCAGCAGCATGGTGGCGAGGCCGATGGCGCCGACCATCATGAAGGCTGCGCGCCAATTCAGAAGCTGTCCGAGGAAGGTGGCGATCGGCGTGCCGATCAGCGTCGCGATCGTTAGGCCAAGCATGACCTGACCGACGGCGCGCACGCGGCGATGCACCGGCACCATCGAGGCGGCAACGAGTGCCGCGACGCCGAAATAGGCGCCATGCGGCAGGCCGGTGATGAAGCGAAGCGCCGTGAAGCTTTCGAAGGTCGGCGCAAAGGCGCTGGAAATATTGCCGGCGGCAAAGATCGCCATCATCAAGAGGAGCAGCGTGCGGCGCGCCATCTTGGCGGCAAGCACGGCAATGATGGGCGCACCGACGACGACGCCGAGCGCATAGGCGCTGATGACATGGCCCGCTTCTGGGGTTGTAACGGCAAAGGTGTCGGCCACATTCGGAAGGAGTCCCATGATGACGAATTCACCCGTGCCGATACCGAAGCTGCCGACGGCCAACGCCAAAGTCACCAGCGCGATCGCGGTGCGCGACGGCGCTTCCAGGGCGGTTTGGGTGTCGAGGGCCTCGACGGCAATATCGCTCACGAAAACTCCTTGGGCGACATACGAAGATCACATGCCGCGAATCAGACGGTAAACTCCGGTTATGCGGCGTTCAGTGCATCAAACTGGAATATGGGACTGGCGAGGCACGGACATGCCTCGTTGATACTATCAATGACCGGGGCGCATCTGTCGCGTGCGTTTTTTGCAGTGCAGCATGTCGGATCGCGCATAAGTATGCTGCAGTCGATATCGGCGAAACGGCTATAACGCTTGAAATCGTTCCATCCAAAACCATCTGAGAAGAAGCGCACGGGCCTCAGCCCCTGATACAATTTGCGGAAAGACCGAGAGCCCCCAATGAAGTTGATCGGCTTTTTCAATCGCGATGGCGGAACGTTCCGCACGACTGACATGGCTGCCTATGAAAAGAAAGCGGAACAGGTTTTCCGCGACGCCGGTCATGATTTCGAGGCTGTGGTCGTGGAGGGACGCAACATCGTCTCGGCAATGGAGCGTGCTGCACGCCGCGACGACATTGACGGGATTGTCGCAGGCGGCGGCGATGGCACCATTTCGGCGGCCGCCGCCATTGCCTGGAAAAACGGCGTCGCTCTCGGCGTCATTCCGGCCGGTACCATGAACCTCTTCGCCCGTTCTCTGCGCCTGCCGCTCGACATCTGGCAGACGCTGAACGTTCTTGCGACGGGTGAGGTCGACAATGTCGATATCGGTAGCGCCAACGGTCGCGCTTTCATTCATCAGTTTTCAGCGGGCTTGCATGCGCGCATGGTCCGCTATCGCAACGGCTATACTTATCGCTCGCGTATCGGAAAGATGTCGGCCAGCACGCGCGCGGCCTTCGGCGTCATCGCCAATCCGCCGGAATTCGACGTCGACTTCGAGGCCGGCGGCATTCGCGAGCGCAGGCATGTTTCGGCAATCTCCGTCTCCAACAATCCCTTCGGCGCAAATGCGCTGCTGTATGCCGATAGCCTGCGCAGCGGTGAGCTGGGCTTCTACATGGCTAAGCCGCTGCGCCCGCTCGGCGTCGCACGACTTGCCATCGATATGCTGCGCGGCCGGGTTCGCGAAAATGCCGATGTCATGGTCATGCACGCGCCGGAGGTGCATTTGCACTTCCCGAAGCTACGCCAGCTTGCCAATTGCGTCATGGATGGCGAGTTGCTGCCCCTCGAGCGTGATGTGACGCTCAAGGTGCATCCGGGCGAGCTCAAGGTGATGGTGCGGGAAGGGACGGCCGCCAGCGTTGCGCGCGAAGGCGCAGTCGACAGCGTCGCCATCTGATGGATTCAGAGGCGGGGTAGGTAGGTCCTGTAATCGAAATCGGAAACCGTGCGCAGGTGGCTGAGCGCTTCCTTATGCTTCGTCTCGCCATAGAGCTTCTGATACCCCTCGCCGAAAATGTCGGCGATGAAGGCTGAGGCTCGGAAGCGTTCAACGGCCGTCAGGAAGTCATGCGTCAGCTTGGACGCATCGGTCGGCACGTGAGCCGGCGTCGTCTCCTCACCGGGATCGAGGTCGTTCTCAACGCCCAGCAACATACCGCCCAGAATCGCCGCCAGCATCAGATACGGATTGGCATCGGCGCCGGCGACGCGGTGCTCGATGCGCGCGCCCGGTCCGTCCTTTTCAGGGATGCGCACGGCCGTTCCGCGGTGGCCGAAGCCCCAGGTGAGATCGACGGGGGCAAACGAGCCCGGCTGGAAGCGGCGGTAGGAATTGGCATGGGGTGCAAAGATCAGCTGCGCATCCTGCAAGGTCTGTAGCAGCCCCGCGCAGATCGACTTCAGTCTCTTCGGCTCACAGCCCGCAGCATCAAGGACATTGCGCCCTTGAGCGTCGATGATGCTGGCATGCACATGCAGCCCTGAGCCGGCATGATCGGTATAGGGCTTGGCCATGCAGGTCGATTTCAGGCCATGCTTGCGGGCGGCTTGCTCGGCCACACGTTTCAGCATGATGCAGTCATCCGCGGCCGCCAGCGCGTCCGGGCGATGCAGCAGGTTGACTTCGAACTGGCCAGGGCCGAATTCCGCCGTCGTTGCGTCTGCCGGCAGGCCCTGCGCCCGCGCGTAGGCGCGCAGCGTTTCGAGATAATCGTCAAGGAGATCGACGGCATCCATGTCGTAGAGCTGGAAGCCGTTCGGTTCACCCCGGTAGGTCAAGGCAGCTGGTGGCGAGGGGATGCCTCTGTCGCGCCAGTCTCCGGCAAGCAGATAGAATTCCAGCTCGGTCGCGATGACGGGTGTCAGGCCGAGCGTCTTGTAGCGATCGACCACGGACGAAAG
The DNA here is from genome assembly GCF_014193605.1 of Rhizobium sp. BK312. Classification (NCBI taxonomy): domain Bacteria; kingdom Pseudomonadati; phylum Pseudomonadota; class Alphaproteobacteria; order Hyphomicrobiales; family Rhizobiaceae; genus Rhizobium; species Rhizobium sp. BK312. Next base: position 439,136 of record NZ_JACHZP010000003.1, read on the forward strand.
AATGGCACGCGGGTCCTGGAAGCTCGGGCTGCCGTCGAGCTCGTGCATGGTGGCGAGCACCTGCTTCGATCCCGCTGGCGCCCAGGGCATGTCGGCGAGCGTGCGCTGATCGGCGACACAGGTCCCGTCCGGATCTCCAATCGTCAGCGACAGGCCGGTGATATCGTCATTATCGTCACCCCAGATATCGAGCGATTGCGTCGAGGTCGGCAGCCGCACGGCGTCGGACCAAACCTTCTTTTCGGCTGAAATCGGGATCTGCTTGCCGCGCAGCCGGCCGTTCATGTCCGAGATCAGCACCTCGATGCGCGCATTACCTTCGGTTGCGTTGTCGGCCGTCATGCTCTTGTAAATCCCCGATGCTCACGGCATGGTCGTAAACCAAGATGGCTTGCAGTCAAGTCCGGCTGCGTCGCGGCGTCGGTGGACTTGCCTGACAAATGCCAATTCAAAGAGGGTTCGAATAAGCCATGCCCGATACGTCCAGCCGCTCCAATCTCGCCGCCCTCGATGCCGCGCATCACCTCCATCCCTTTGCCGATATGCGCAAGCTCAACGCTGATGGCGCGCGCATCATCCAGCGCGGCGAGGGTGTCTATATCTTCGATGCAGAAGGACGGAAGTATCTCGACGGTTTTGCTGGCCTCTGGTGCGTGAATATCGGCTACGGCCGCACCGAAATCGCCGACGCTGTCGCCAGGCAGATGAACGAGCTGCCCTACTACAACACCTTCTTCGGTACCACGACCACGCCGGCGACACTTCTTGCCGAGAAGGTCTGCGCCCATGCCGGACCGCAGTTCAACCATGTCTTCTTCACCAATTCCGGCTCCGAGGCCAACGATACCTGGTTTCGCATGGCGAGGGTTTATTGGGCTGCAGTCGGCAAGCCGACGAAGAAGACCATCATCGCCCGCAAGAACGGCTATCACGGCTCGACGGTCGCCGGCGCCAGCATGGGCGGCATGAAATACATGCACGAGCAGGGCGATCTGCCGATCCCTGGCGTCGTCCATATCGGCCAACCCTATTGGTATGCCGAGGGTGGCGATCTCTCGCCGGGGGAATTTGGTCTCAAGGTCGCTCGCGAACTCGAAGCCAAGATCGACGAGCTGGGTGAAGACAATGTCGCAGCCTTTGTCGCCGAGCCGGTGCAGGGTGCCGGTGGCGTCATCATTCCGCCGTCGACCTATTGGCCCGAGATCGCGCGCATCTGCAAGGCGAGGAACATCCTGCTCGTCTGCGACGAGGTGATCTGCGGCTTCGGCCGCCTCGGCGCATGGTTCGGCCATCAGCATTTCGGAGTCGAGCCGGATCTGGCCCCGATCGCCAAGGGACTGTCGTCAGGCTATCTGCCGATCGGTGGCGTACTCGTCAGCGATCGTATCGCCGATGTGCTGATCAATGAAGTCGGCGAATTCAATCACGGCTTCACCTATTCAGGCCACCCGGTCTGCGCGGCCGCCGCCCTTGAAAACCTCCGGATCATCGAGGAGGAAGGGCTGGTCGAGCGCGTGCGCGACGATATCGGCCCTTACTTCGCCAAGGCTTGGGGCAGCCTTGCCGATCATGACATGGTCGGCGAAGCCGTCAGCATCGGCTTGATGGGCGGCCTGCAGCTCGCCGCCGATAAATCCACGCGTCGGCGCTTCGAGAAGCCGGATGCAATCGGATCAGCCGTGCGCAATCATGCGCTCGCCAACAGCCTGGTCCTGCGCGCCACCGGCGACCGCATGCTGGCCTCGCCGCCGCTCGTCATCAGCCATGAGGAAGTAGATACCATGGTACGGATCGCGCGTGACGCGCTCGATGCCGTCTGGGCGGAAAGGAAATCGTAGTCAGGGCTTGGGTTTCGGCACGTCCCACTTGCCCGCCTTGTGAAGGGCAAGCGTCAGTGCCGCAACGTGGATGACCTGGATCATCTTGCCTTCCAGCACCAGTTCTATCGCCTGGCGGATCGGCATGCGGATCAGGCGGATGCGCTCGGTCGGGTCGTCCGCCGGCCTGCTTGCAAGCTCGACATTGCGGGCAATGACGATATGCGAGTGGTTGTTATGCGTGGCCGGATTGGGCGCGAGCTTGCCGACATAATCCCATTCGGTGGATGAAAGGCCGGTTTCCTCGCGCAGCTCGCGCGCGGCCGCTTCGACCGGACTTGCATCATTCGCATCCACGGCTCCGCCAGGGAGCTCGAGCGCTACGACGCCAAGACCGTGACGATACTGCTGAACGAGATAGATATGATCCTCGGCATCGAGCGCGATGATCCCGACCCAATCGGGATATTCCAGCACGTAGTAGGGCGCGATCTCCACACCCTCCGCCGTCACGCAGTTATCCGCACGAACCTTCAGCCAGCGATCATGAACAAGGCGTGTCGAGCTTGTTGTCCGCCATGGTGGCAGGTCTGCCGTGTCCGATAGCTGGCTGTTGATGTCGTCTTTCGAGCTCATGCGCGGCTCAGCTCCTGTTGCCGATAGGCGCGGGCCTAAGCACGATAGGCCTAGGCGTCCTGATGATCTCGATCGAAGATCTTGCGCACGATATAGTTCGGCGAGAGATCGTCGCGATAATAGATACGGGCGATCATTTCGGCGAGAATGCCTGTCGTGATCATCTGTACCGACGACAGGAGCAGCACGACGCCGACCATCAGCAGCGGACGGCTGCCGATATCGTCGCCGAAGATGAACTTGTCGATGAAGAGCCACAGCAGGATCACGCCGGCAAGCGCGCCGAGGCCGAGGCCGAGTGAGCCGAAGAAGTGCCCCGGCCGCGCCTTGTAGCGCATGAAGAACATCACCGACAGCAGATCGAGGATGACGCGGAAGGTGCGCGAAATCCCGTATTTCGATGTGCCGTGCTGGCGGGCATGGTGGGTGACCGGCACTTCGCCGATGCGCGAGCTCGGCACGACGCCGGCAACCCAGGCGGGGATGAAGCGGTGCATTTCGCCCATCAGCTTGACCTGCTTGATGATGGAGGCGCGGTAGATCTTCAGGCTACAGCCATAATCGTGCAGCTTGACGCCGGTGATGCGGCCGATCAGGTAATTGGCGCACCAGGAGGGGATCTTGCGCAGCAGCAGGCCGTCCTGACGGTTCTTGCGCCAGCCGACGAGCAGGTCGAGCTGCCGCCGCTCCAGTTCGTCGACCATCGAAGGGATATCCTTCGGGTCATTCTGCAGGTCTCCGTCCATGGTGGCGATCAAGCGGCCGTTGGCCGCATCGATACCGGCCTGCATGGCCGCGGTTTGCCCGAAATTGCGCTGAAGCTCGACGATGCGCAGCGTCAGTCCCTCTTGCGAAAGTGACCGGCGGGCATTGACGAGTGTCGCGTCCGTGCTGCCGTCATCGACCAGGATCAGTTCCCAGGATTTGGCAAATCCGCTCATGGCGGCGCAAATACGCTCGATGAGCGGTCCAACACTTTCTTCCTCGTTGAAGACGGGCACGACCAGCGAAAGCTCGAGAGGGCTTTCCGGATCGGCCTGGGGGAGGGTCGACTCTGCCGTTGTCTGCAACACTTCTTTCTCCTAAAAGACCGGCAGTACTTGCCGGACGAAACGAGCGAAAAGTCCGGTTTCAGCCTTCCGCTCGCATTTGGGTGCCCTAACTACATGAAGACTCCGACGGTTGCCAGCCGACAGAATTGGTTTATTCGCAACCGAATGACGCTGCTGACGCTCGCAGTCGTCCTTGCCTATGCCGCCTTCATCGAATGGTTTTGGGGCTGGACCTCGATCCTGGCGCAATGGGGCAAGGTCGGCGCCTGGCCTATCCTTCTCGCTCTCGCGCTCCTGACGAGCACCTATTTCCTGCGCACCTGGCGCATCTACGATTACTTCCCGAAGGAAACCTCGGGCCATTTTGCGGCGCTGTTCCGTGTGACGCAGGTCCATAATCTGCTGAATATCATGATGCCCTTCCGAACGGGGGAAACCAGCTTCCCGGTGCTGATGCGCTCCGAATTCGGCATTCCTCTGGCGCGGGGAACTTCGGCGCTGTTCGTCATGCGGCTGCTCGACCTGCATGCGCTGCTGGCCGCAGCCGGCTTCGGCCTTGCGCTTGCTTCGCCCTATCATGTCTTGGCCTGGATCGTATGGGCGCTTTTCCTTCTGCTGCCGGTCGTAGGCTTTGCCTCCCGCCGGCCGCTGATCCGCCTTGCCGCCCGCGCCCTGCCAAAGAAGGCGCAAGGGCTGGTGCATGAGCTGGAGCGCGGCCTGCCGATTGATGCCAGTGCCTTTGCGCGCGCCTGGCTGACGACTATCGTCAACTGGCTCGTCAAGGTCGTGGTGCTCGCTTGGGCGCTTGGCCTCATGAACGTCACGCCGCTTTCCGCAAGCTTCGGCGGCGCTCTCGGCGGCGAATTATCATCAGTCCTGCCCGTGCATGCGCCCGGAGGCGTCGGCACCTATCCGGCCGGGATCACCGCCGGCGCCATGGCTTTTGGTGCTTCGAGCGCCAAGGAGGCAATCGAAAATCTCGCACAGGCGAGCATCAACGCTCACCTGCTGATCGTGGTTTCTGCGTTGACGGGGACTGCGATCGGATTGCTGATCTCGCGCAAACGCGTACCCGTGGCTTAAAAATCGCAGCATCTTTAGTGCCGGATCTGATCGCCGAGCTCGGCCAATCGCTTGCGCAGGAATGCCTGCTCCGGCGCCTGCTGGCATAGCGAAAGCGCTGTTTGATAGGATTGTCGCGCCTCATCCGTCCGGCCAAGCTGGCGCAGAAAATCGGCCTTTGCGGCGTGGGTGAGGTGATATCGCGCCATCCGTTCCTCTTGCAGCAGCCCATCGACGAAGGAAAGCGCTGCCACCGGACCATCGCACATGGAGACTGCCACCGCCCGATTAAGCTCGATCACAGGGGAGGGGCTCGCCGTCAGCAGCAGATCATAGAGCATCACCAGCTTTCGCCAGTCGGTATCCTCTGCGGTCTTGGCGCGAGCATGTTCCGCGGCGATCGCCGCCTGCAGTGCATAGCTGCCGACGCTATCTGCCGCCATCGCTCTTGCTGACAGCGCCAAACCTTCGCGGATCTGACCATGATCCCACAGCGCACGATCCTGATCGACGAGCAGAACGAGATCGCCGGAGGTATCGGTGCGGGCATGCCGCCGCGAATCCTGCAGCAGCATGATGGCCAGCAGCCCCTCGACTTCCGAATCCGGCAATAGCTGCAGCAACAGCCTGCCGAGTCGTATGGCCTCCGCGGCCAGATCGGCGCGCACGATCGCAGAGCCGGAGGATGCCGAATAGCCCTCGTTGAAGACGAGGTAGATGACATGCAGCACCTGCGCCAGACGCTCCGGCAGTTCGGCCTTGCCGGGTACCTCATAGGGAATATGTTCGGTGCGGATGCGGTTCTTGGCGCGGACGATGCGTTGGGCAACGGTTGGAGCCGGAATCAGAAAGGCATGGGCAATCTCTTCCGTCGTCAGGCCGCAGACCTCCCGCAAGGCCATCGCCATCCGCGCCTCGGCAGGAATAAGTGGGTGACAGCAGGTGAAGATCAGTCGCAGCATGTCGTCCTCGATCTCCTCGCTTCGCGATGTCTCCATTATCTCGCCCTCCGGATAGAGGCTGTCGGCGATATCGAGCTGGGCCGCATCGAAACGCGAGCGCCGCCTTATATTGTCGATGGCGCGAAAACGTCCGGCGGAGACGAGCCAGGCATAGGGATTGGCCGGGATGGTCTCCTCCGTCCATTGCTGCGACGCTGCTGCAAAGGCATCATGAAGGGCTTCCTCCGCTCGGTCGAAATCGCCAAGCAGACGGATCAGCGTTGCCAGCACGCGCCGCGAGTGGCTGCGATAGATGCCTTCAATGATTCGGTTCAGCGACACGGCGTCAGCCTTCCTCCGCCAGGTCTCCCCGAAGGGTCAAGATACGAACCGGACGGATTTCGACGGCGCCATAGCGCGCCGAGGGAATGCGTTTGGCGATATCGACAGCGCCATCGAGGTCAGCGGCTTCGATGAGATAGAAGCCGGCCAGGTGCTCCTTGGTCTCAGCGAAGGGGCCGTCCGTGACTGAAAATCCGTCGCCGCCGTTCGGCCGGATGATGATCGATTTGTCTCGGAGCGCCAGTGCATCGGAAACGATCATGGTGCCGTCCCGCCGCAAGCCCTCGTCGAAGACGAAGTGCTCGCCGATCAAATGGTTCATCTCGTTCGGCGTCAATCTTCCGTCGACATCCACGGATGTGTAGATCAGGCATAGAAACCGCATGTCTTCTCCTCTCGCTGCTATTCGTTCGGAAAGCGGATGTCGAAGGCGGCGCGAACTTCGATCATGCCGTAGCGGGCAACGGGGAAGGTGGCGGCGATCGCGGTCGCTTCCTCCATATCCCGGGCCTCGATCAGCACGAAGCCGCCGAGGTGTTCCTTGATCTCCGCGAACGGGCCGTCGGTAACGGCGGTTTCGCCCTGGCGCACGCGAACTGTTTTCGCGGTCTCCGGTTCGCGCAGGGCATTGGCGACGATGAGGTGGCCGCTCTCGCGCAGCCGGTTGTCGTTATCGACCGAATCCTGGGTCAGCTTTCGCCCCTCCTGTTCGGAAATCTTGGCGATCTCGGATGTCTCGAACCAGACCTGGCAAAGATATTTCATCGTAACCTCCTCAAGCATCCGGGCCGAAGTTATGGATTGGCCGCACCTCGATCGCGCCGAGCTTGGCGAGCGGAATGCCGGCGGCGACGCGGATCGCATCGTTCAGGTCCTTCGCCTCGATCAGGATGAAGCCGCCAAGATACTCCTTGGTCTCGATGAAAGGCCCATCTGTCACCGACGTCTCGCCATTGCGGACCCGCACTGTCACCGCAGACTTCGGCGATTGCAGCGCTTCGGCATGGATCATATTGCCGCTCGCCATCAGGTCGCGGTCATAGCCGAGCGAATCCGAATCGAGCTTATGCTTTTCATCCTTGGACATGACGTCGAGCGTCGTGCCATCGAACCAGACCTGGCAGAGATATTTCATCGCAGCGTCTCCTCTCTCAATTTGCTGACAGCCATAGACGAGCGGCTGCCAAACAAATCGACATCCCGATCCGCAGCATGACAAAAATTTTCGGCGCTGTCGAAAAAGCCTGAGCCCGGTCGACCAGTTCCGTCATCTCAAAAAGGAGAAACGGACATGTACAATCTTGAAGCAGCCCTCATCTACCACTGGCAGAAGAAGACCCTGTCGGACGAGGAGATCTTTCAAATGTCAAATCCCGGCGAAGTGATCGCTCGCACAGCGATCGGATTTGCCATTTTTGCCGTGATGATTCTTGGTCTGAATTTATGGGCAGCCTCAAACGACCAACGGCCGCAAGTCGCGGCCGCTTACCAGGTGCAATCGGTGTCGGCAGAAAAGCAATAGGGTGAAGCCCCGTTGCCTTGCTGGCTCGTGGCTTACTGAAATGCCGTTTCGAAGAAGCTGCGGAGCTTGCGCGAATGCAGCGCTTCCGGCGGCATGGCGGCCAGTTTCTGGATCGCGCGGATGCCGATCTGCAGATGCTGGTTCACCTGGGTGCGATAGAAGGCCGTCGCCATGCCCGGCAGCTTCAACTCGCCATGTAGCGGCTTGTCCGAAACGCAGAGCAGCGTGCCGTAGGGAACGCGGAAGCGGAAGCCGTTGGCGGCAATGGTTGCCGATTCCATATCGAGCGCGACTGCGCGGGCCTGGGACAGGCGCTTGACAGGGCCGGCCTGATCGCGCAGTTCCCAGTTGCGGTTGTCGATGGTGCCGACCGTGCCGGTGCGCATGATGCGCTTCAGTTCGAAGCCCTCATAGCCGGTGATCTCGGCAACCGCGGCCTCAAGCGCGACCTGCACTTCGGCGAGCGCCGGAATCGGCACCCAGACCGGCAGGTCATCGTCGAGAACGTGGTCCTCGCGCATGTACGCATGGGCAAGCACATAGTCGCCAAGTCGCTGGCTGTTGCGCAGGCCCGCACAATGGCCAAGCATCAGCCAGGCATGCGGGCGAAGCACGGCGACGTGGTCGGTGATCGTCTTGGCGTTGGATGGGCCGACGCCGATATTGATCATGGTGATCCCGGCATGGCCCTTCTTCTTCAGATGGTAGGCCGGCATCTGCGGCAGCCGCGGCGCGGTCACATCGCCCTCGGGTTGGCTGGAACCAGCCTTCGTGATGATGTTGCCCGGTTCGACGAACTCGGTATAGCCATCGCCGCCGCTCGCCATCAGGTCGCGCGCCCATTTGCAGAACTCATCGATATAGAACTGATAGTTCGTGAACAGCACGAAATTCTGGAAGTGCGCCGCACTGGTCGCCGTGTAGTGGACGAGGCGGGCTAGCGAATAGTCGATGCGCTGCGCAGTAAACGGCGCAAGCGGCGAAGGCTCGCCCGGCGGCGGGATATATTCGCCGTTGGCGATTTCGTCGTCCGTGGTGTTCAAATCCGGTGTGTCGAAGAGGTCGCGCAGCGGAATGTCTTCGAAAATACTGGCGGTTGCTTCGACGTGAGCGCCTTCGCCGAAGGCGAAATGAATCGGGATGGGCGTCGTCGATTCCGACACGACCACCGGAACATTGTGGCTGCGCATCAGGAGCGTCAGCTGCTCCTTGAGATAATGCTTGAAGAGCTGCGGGCGGGTGATCGTCGTCGTATAGACGCCAGGCGCGGTGACATGGCCGTAGGAGAGGCGCGAATCGATATGGCCGAAGCTCGTCGTCTCAATGCTGACCTGCGGGTAGAAAGCGCGATAGCGCGCTGTGATCGGCGCGCCTTTGGCGAGCTTGGTGAAATTGTCGATCAGGAACGCGGTGTTGCGATCGTAAAGTTCCGTCAACGCTTCCACGGCCTTGCCCGGATCATCGAAGGTCCTCGGCTGGAACGGGCTGGGAGAAGAAATGTCGAGGGGTGAAAAGGGAGAGATTCTGTTGCTCATGCGCCATTATAGAGTGTCGTTGGTTACAAGCAAACGACGTTGCAACAGGCGGCCCGGATTCTCGCAGCTATTTTTAGAGCCGCCCACTGGTCGGCGCGAGGATTACGCGCAGACGTTTGTTATTGTACCGTTGTGCAGTAAGGCGCGCCGGTCTGCACGCAGGTGAAGCTTGCGCCGAAGTGCGATTGTGCGCCGCTGCGGCCGGCGTGTTCGACCGCAACCGAGAAGCTGAATGCGAAGACGGCAGCAAACAGCATGATAACAACGAAGCGCCGTGCGATGATGATCGAGTCCATGTTCCTGGCCTACCCGTGCCCTATACTGGACACTGTTTTGCCATGGTCAGGCTGAACAGGTGCTGAGATACCGGTTCATCCGGCGTTCAGAAATATTACCAGTTTCGAATGGTCGCCGGCCTCTCTTCGCAGGCAAATAACAAGAGCCCCGCCGACGTCAGGCACGTCGAGTGCTTTCTGGGACAGGCAGGTGTTGTTTTAGAGCTTCGTCCAGGTCTGCGATTTGCAAAATACCTTCAGCACGCAGCCCTGCATCTTGATCTTGTTGCCGCTGACCGTGCCGGAGCCGCTATAGGTTTTGTCTTCGGAGGGGTCGGTAAGCTCGCCCGTATAGCTGTTACCTGTGCCCTGCATCTTGCCGATCTGCTTGCCGGCATATTTGCCTGTCTTCAGGGTCACGCAATAGCTGTCGCCGCAGGGAGCGATGGCAGCCGTGTCGCCAGCAACCGTTTTCCAATTGCCGACGATCGGCTCTTCGGCAAGAGCGGCACTCGCACTCATCAGCAATGCGATCGCAAGAACGGTAGTGCGGATCATGGTGTCATTCCTCCCCCAAGGCGCATCCGGTTCTGTGACCGGAATGCAGTGAGATTATCTAACGCGAACGTAAAGGTAAATATGGTTTTCGGAGCTCAAATACCCGTTTCGGCGGGTATCCGAGCGCCGTCGAAACACGACATCGAATTCAACTGCGCTCTTTTTGTGGTGAAGAAAGAGTTTAAATCCAAATCTTAACGGAAGGTTAAACTCGCCCGAAAATCCTTAATTTGCAAGGGAAGCGATGTTTAACAAAATCCCAAGTTTACCAAGCATTTGCACTTTGTTTGCATCGAATTAATCATGCATTTTAGGCGTTTTTTGAAAGCCGTCTGCGATAGTGAAGCCATCAAACGAGCGGGGCAAACCCGCCGGCCGGAAGAACCGGAAAGCCGCGAATGACGGCAAGGTTCGGACGGAAAACAGGGCAGATACGAACAGAAGTCAAACAGGGATAATTGCAATGGCACGCTTTGAAACGCCGATGTCTGGAAATGCCATGATGGGTGGTAACAGCGCCGATGCCCTTTGCGAACTGGGCGTGAACTACGCGACCGGCAGGGGCTGCAATGCGGACCTCGTTGCCGCCCACAAATGGTTGAATATCGCCGCCATCCGTGGCAGCGAGCGCGCCGCCGAGCTTCGCGCCGACGTGGCCGCGACCTTGACCAAGATGCAGCTCGCAGCAGCGCTGCGCGCCGCCCGCGAATGGATGACCACGCACTGACGCATGCCGCAAACGATTCGACGTACTGACTGATCTCGAAGGAGGGGATGTCGGCGGTCGACGCGAGGCGAACGCCGAAATGATGAAAACCGCGACCAGCCGGAACAAGGCGGGCGCGGTTTCGTCGTTTTGAGCTTAACCGATCGCCTTCAACACTTTGGGCAGCGCTTCGGCGAGCAGCTCCAGATCTTGCTTCGGGCCGACGCTGACGCGGATGCAGCGGTTGAGCGGCGCAACCCCCGGCATGCGGATGAAGACGCCGTGCTGGATCAGCCCATCGACGATGGCGCGGGCATAGGTGCCGTCGCGGCCGCAATCGATGGCAACGAAATTGGTGGCGGAGGCGAGAGGCAGCAGCCCGTTGACGCGGGCGATCGTGCCGATCTCCTCGCGCGCAGCCCGGATCTTGCCGATTACTTCGGCAAGATAGGCCTGATCCTTCAGCGCGGCGAGCGCCGCTACAGTCGCGAGCCTGTTCATGCCGAAATGATTGCGGATCTTGTCGAAGGCCAGCACGGTCTCCGGTGCGCCGATGACATAGCCGACGCGGGCGCCGGCAAGGCCATAGGCCTTGGAGAAGGTGCGGGTGCGCAAGACATTCGGCAGGTCGATCAGCGTTGAGATATCAGGCAGCGAGCTGGCAGGTCCGGTTTCGCTATAGGCTTCGTCGAGGATCAGCAGGCAATTTTCCGGCAATGCACGGGCAAAGGCGACGATCTTGTCGGCATCCCACCAGCTTCCCATCGGATTGTCGGGATTGGCGAAATAGACGAGCGGCGCATTCTCGCGCTTCACCGCTTCGAGCACTCCATCGAGATCCTCGCGATCATTGACGTAGGGCACAGTAACGAGGCGACCGCCGAAGCCGGCGACATGGAAATTGAAGGTGGGATAGCCGCCAAGCGAGGTGACGACGGGCGTACCCGGTTCGATCACCATACGCGCGATCAGGCCAAGCAGGCTGTCGATCCCTTCGCCGACGGCGATATTGGCGGATTGAACGCCAAGATGCGCCGCAAGCGCCTGCTTCAGCTCGAAATTCTCCGGATCGTTATACATCCAGATATCGCCGGCCCGCTCGCGCATGGCCGCGATGACCGAGGGCGCCGGCCCAAAGCCGTTCTCATTGGCGCCGACACGGGCCTTGACCGTCAGCCCGCGCTGACGCTCCAGCGCTTCTGGGCCGACGAAAGGAACGGTGGAGGGAAGGGCGCTGATCAGCGGCGTGAAGCGCGAGAAGGCGGACATGCTGGCTTTGTTTCCCGAATTCGGTTGCTGGGTGCGGCAGAATAGGCGCTTGGCGGGTGGTTGCAAGAGCGGAAAGATGCGGCCTTCGGATCGCGTCGCCGCACTCATTGAAAATCCGTATCAGTTGCCATTAAAGGGAGTCTCGGTCATCGCGATAGCATCGATCAATGAGGCGCTGATGGATAAGCTCGCAATAGCGTTCCTTGCATCAAACAATGGAACCTCATTTCGGACGGTCAACGAAGCCATCCGAGCGAACACAGTGAATGCTGCCGCTGTCGTGCTGGTTAGCAATAGGGCGTCGTCCGCAGCACTAGCCTATGCTGAGGCCAACGGTATTCCCTCGTTTCATATTCCGACCAAGGACAGGGAAGCTGAGGCGGACAAACAGCTTCGCGACATGCTTGTCGCCTATGGAGCTGAACTCGTTATCTTATCCGGCTATCTCAAGAAACTTGGCCCGCTTACGCTAGCCGCGTTTGATGGGCGAATATTGAATGTTCATCCGGGGCTGCTACCCAAATACGGCGGATTGGGGATGTACGGGCGAAGAGTTCACCAAGCCGTGCTCGATAATCGCGAGACCGAAACAGGCGCAACGATCCACCTCGTAGATGGAGAGTATGACCACGGAAGAACTGTGGCCACAACGACCGTTCAGATCCATCCCGACGATAGCGTACTTTCGCTGGAACAACGGGTCATGGTTGCAGAGGGCGATCTTTTCACTGATCTCATCCGCCGCATATCAATAGGCGGACTGCGCCTGCCGTTATGAAATGAGACGTTCGCAAAAGGCCGAACGCAGTCGCCGGACGCACTCCCAGGATCGACGGCTGCGCGTTCCATCTTGCTGCACCGTCGAAGTCGGAGCGGCAGCAGCTTTTGGGCTGCCACCGATTCGGGTTACAAGCCTGCTTCAGCCATCCAGAGTTCAGCATCCACACCGCCCGGAATTCGCAGCGGGGCGGATGGATCGGTGGCTGCCCGCCACACTGCCTTCGCCACGTCGGGCGCGTGGGTTACAGGACCGGTATCGTCCTGAACATTCTTGACAAATTGCTGAATGAGCGGCGCATAATCAGGATCGTCCAGACCACGCAAATGTGGACGCGCATTCTCCCCAAAGCGAGTTTCCGGCGACCGGCCTGGCAGGACAATATGCACCCGCACGCCAAATGGCTCCATCTCCACTGATAAGGACTCGGTGAAAGCGTTCACCGCTGCCTTGCTCGCCCGGTAGATCCCAATCACCGGCAGAGTCTTGACCGTCACCGTAGAGGTGACGTTGACGATGACTCCGGCCCGACGTTGACGCATCTGGGGCAATACGGCCTGAACCATTGCCAATGTGCCGATCGTATTTGTCTGAAATAGCGACTGCACCGTCTCCGGCGCAGTCAGCTCGATCGGTGAGGGCGCTCCGAAACCGGCATTGTTGACCAATACGTCTATCGGACCGGCGGCCTTCACGGCGTCCGCGATGCTTGCCGGATTGGTGACGTCGAGCGCGAGAATACGCAAGCGTTCGGAAACCGGTAGCAGCTCGGGTTTGGGCGTGCGCATTGTCGCGATGACATCCCACCCTCGTTCAAAAAACAGTTTCGCAGTCTCCAGGCCGAAGCCAGACGAGCAACCAGTAATCAATATCGTGGACATGAGTCTCTCCAAGCAAAAGGAATGATGCCATGGTAGTGACCGGGCGAGAGACTTTATATATGCTATAGTCTCCATTTCTTTAGCGTTAGTCCTGATTATGACCGTCGATCCCCTTGCCGAAATCGTCACGCTGCTGCAGCCGGCCGCACGCTTTTCGAAGCTGGTGGAATGCGCCGGCGCCTGGCGAATTCATCGCGAGGCCACAGGTGAGCCATTCTACTGCGCAATCCTCAAGGGGCATTGCCGCGTAACGTTTGGAGGACATCAGCCTTTCATCCTCCGAGCCGGCGATTTCGTGCTCGCGCCGGCTATGCGCGACATCGTCAGTGAGAGTGTTGACGCACCGGCCACTCTGTCCGCCATGGTTCCGACGCAGTTGAGTGGCGGTCATTTCCGCGTCGGCCGCCTCGAAGGGCCGCCGGACCTGCGCATGCGCATAGGGCATTGCAGCTTCGGCGCACCGGATGCGGCCTTGCTCGTTTCCCTCTTGCCTGATGTCGTTATCGTTCGCGGCGAGCCCCGACTCGCGACGCTGATGCAATTGGTCGGTGAGGAAACGCGCGAGCGCCGGCCGGCACGCGAACTCGTGCTGGAGCGGCTGCTGGAGGTGTTGTTGATCGAGGCATTGCGATCCGGCACGGAAACAACCGTCACGTCGAGCTTGAGTCGCGGCCTTGCCGATGAACGCCTAGCCGCAGCACTTCACGCGATGCATGCGCGTCCTGCCCATCCTTGGACTGTCGCGGATCTTGCGACCGAAGCGGCCCTGTCCCGATCGGCTTTCTTTGCGCGTTTCAGCCGCGTCGTTGGCCTGCCGCCAATGGAATATCTATTGGCTTGGCGCATGGCCCTCGCAAAGCAGCTATTGCGCAGCCGCGAATTGGGGTTGGATCAGGTAGCTGAACGCGTTGGCTACGGATCAGCAAGCACTTTCAGCGTCGCCTTCGCGCGATACGCAGGCATGCCGCCTGCACGATATGCCCGCGGGGACGTGCGAAGCGATTGAGGACGTGAAGCCGAATTTAAACCGGCCGCCTTCTGCCGCGCGCAGCCAGCGCTTCGACGTTGCCGATCATGAAATCGGCGCGCACGACGCGGCGAAGCGTCTCCGGTTCGATCAGGTTGATGAAGCGGACATGGACGCGATTATCGATGCGGCTGACCTCGGCGCAGGCTATGCGGTAGGCGAGACCGAGGATGTTCAGATAGTAGTGGGTCGGCAGGCCGACCGTCGTGGCGACGGTGAAGCTCGCGCCACCACGCGAGATGTCGGTAATCTCGGCGCTGCGCACCGAAATGCCGTTGAGACAGGGACGAACAGCCACGAGACGCGCCGGCCGCTGGACGTAGAAACGTTCCCAGCTGCGTTCGTAGACTTCGGATTTGACTTTCGCCAGATGGGTTGCGCGAAGCATTGTCATTCCCTGTTAGAAAACAGACCGAATTCATCTCGGTTACAGCATGAACCTTGCACGGAGATTTTGCAGAAGCGTCAATTGCATTGGTAGAATTTTAACGGGTTCGTCTTTTGTACCGATTTGGGCGCGTCTTGACAGGAGCATCGGCTTCGATCATACGAACGAGCGGTTCGAGGCGCCTGCCGCTCGCGGATGAAAATCCAAGGTGAAGTCCTCGCTGTTTTGGGTCACGGCCATTCAGGGCATGCTGACTGACGGTAATGCGAGCTCCGTTTCACAGTCGTAAATGCGTGCCTTAGCAAAGGCTGATCTCATGACGACGTATCCGTCCATAGATGAATTGAAGGCTCAGGCCCGACGTCTGCGCCAGGCGATAGCCGAGCGCGGCGACGACATGAGCCACTCGACGGCGCTGGAGCTCATCGCCAAGCAGCACGGGCTGCGCGATTGGAACACGCTCTCGGCGCTTGCGGCGAAACCGAATGACGGGCCGGATGCGCCCTTCGATGTCGGCTCCGCCGTGCGCGGACGCTATCTGAACAAGCCGTTTACCGGCAAGGTTCTTGCGATGTCGGCGAAGTCTGGCGGGCTCTACAGGATCACCATCCACTTCGACGAACCGGTCGATGTAGTGGAGTTCGAGAGCTTCTCGGCATTCCGCCAGCGCATAAACGCCCAAGTCGATGCCGACGGCATTTCGCCGCGCAGGACATCGAACGGCGTGCCGCATCTGGTTCTCGACCTTTAATCTTCATCCCTGCTTGTTACGCCGCTATCTTTGCCGCTCGCGAGCGATTCCGCCCGGATACCACCATGACGCACACCCTCGAAAACAATATGTTTCTCACAGGCTGGCTGCCTGGCGTCTTTGCCAGGACAGCCGCGCCGATAATCGTCATCACCACGGTCAGCGGCCTCTTTGCCGTCGTCGACGCCTATTTCCTCGGCGTCTATGTCGGCGCCGAGGCGCTCTCCGCCGTCAGCCTCATCTTTCCCGCGCTGATGCTGCTGATCGCGCTGCAGACGCTGGTTTCAAACGGCATGGCGAGCATTCTCGCCCGCCGTCTCGGCGCCGGAAATCGTGACGCCGCGAAGTCCGTGTTTACCGGCGCCCATACGCTGGCGCTTGCCGTCGTGGTGGCGATCAACTTCGTCTACTGGCTCGCAGGCCGGCAGTTCATTGCCGTGGCAGCGGCGGGAAACGCCGATGTTGCCCGCAGCGCCGAGGCCTTCATGGGCGTCATGGTCGCGTTCGCGCCGATCAGCTTCTTTCTTTCGATCCATCTCGACGGGCTGCGTTGCGAAGGAAAGCTCGGCTTCATGACGCTGGTGACGCTTGCCTCGACGCTGCTGAACATTCTGGCAAACTGGCTCCTGATGGCGGTCTTTCAGTGGGGCGTCGTCGGCTCCGCCGGCGGCTCGGTCCTGGCGCAATTCATCTGCCTAATGATCGTCATCATCTATCGCCTGCGTCGGCCGAATGGCCTTTGGATCGACATGGCGCTGCATGTTCGCGAGTGGCGCGGCATCTTCGCCTTCGGCGCTCCGATGAGCCTCGGTTTCATCGGCATTTCGCTGAGCTCGGCCGCGATCCTCTTCAACGTGTCGATCTGGCACCAGGGGGATTATGTCGCGACAGTCGGCGCCTACGGAATCGTCACAAGAGTAATGACCTTCGCCTATCTGCCGCTGCTGGGCTTGAGCATCGCGTTGCAGACCATATCAGGCCATAATCATGGCGCCGTCCTTCCAGCCCGCGTCGGTCATAGCGTCCTGATCGCCCTGATTTCGGCTCTGGTCTATTGCGGCGCCGTCGAACTCATCGTCGAGCTGCTGGCGAGACATCTGGGTTCAATCTTCGTCGCCGATCCCCTGATCGTCGCGGAAGTCGGCCGCATCCTGCCCTGGATGATCGGCGCCTACTTCCTCTTCGGTCAGGCGATCATCCTCTCATCTTATTTCCAATCAATCGGCGATGCGAAGCGCGGCGCGATCTTCGGTCTGTCACGGTCCTACCTGTTCACCTTGCCGCTGACATTCCTCCTGCCGCTCGTCTTCGGCGAACGCGGGATCTGGATGACGCCGATCTTCGCTGAGATGGGAATGATCCTGCTCACCTGGCTGGTATTGTCGCGCAATGCAAGGGATCGCAAATGGCGCTATGGCTTGTTGCCGGCATGAGAATGGAAAAGGCCGCGCTTTCGAGCGCGGCCTTTTCGCTATGAGCCTATATCAGGCGTCATTCAGGACTTGAGCAGCCATTCATGTTCCACGGCATTGTGGAATTTCCAGATCCGCTTAGGCCCGGCCATGACATTCAAGTAATAGAGGTCGTAGCCGTGGCAGGCGGCGCAGGGGTGATATCCCCTAGGCACCAGCGTCACGTCGCCATCCTCCAGCACCATGACTTCGTCCAGCGATCGGTCGTCGGTATAGACACGCTGGAAGCCGAAACCCTGTGGCGGATTGAGGCGGTGATAGTAGGTCTCCTCCAGGAAGCTCTCGTTCGGGAGATTGTCTTGATCGTGTTTGTGCGGAGGGTAGGAAGACGTGTGTCCGCCCGGCGTGATCACCTCTACGACGAGCAGCGAATGCGCCGCGCCATCGTCTTCCGGCATGATGTTGTTGACGTGGCGGACATTGGTGCCCTTGCCGCGCGTCAGCGCCGGATGCGTGCCTGGCGGAATGGCGCGAGCTTCATAGGAGCCGCCGCCCGGTGCCGAGCAGACGGCCAGTTCGAGATCGGTCTCGGCAGTCACCGACCAGCTCGAGCCTGCTGGAATATAGAGCGCGTGGGGGGCGCCCTCGAAGGGGCTCATGCGCCCGCCGAGCAAGCCAAAATCCTTAGTCCCCGCCTTGGCGCTTCCCTTGCCGCTGACCCATACGAGGCAGACTTCGCGATCGCCGGTTTCGGCCGAAGCGGTTTCGCCCGGCTTCAGGCGGTGGAGATCGAAGCCGACATAGGTCCAGCCGGCGCTTTTTGGTGTGACATGGGTGACGCGGCCATGCGAGCCGCTAGGTTTGACCTTCAGATTGGGCATGGTCTTGCTCCATTGCTTGGAAAGTGCCCCTCGCCAACCTGTGACGGAGGAGAGGGGTGCTCGTCTTCCGTTATCCCTTGGGAAAGCCTTCGGTTTCCACCGTGTAGCCTGCGGCCGTCATGACGCGCATCAGCTCGGCATGGCCGATCTCGGCCATCTTCTGCGGGGGCGCCTTGCGCGGGTCCTGTTCGGCCTCGACCACGAACCAGCCTTCATAGCCGTAATCGGCGAAGCGCTGGACGATCGCTCCGAAATCGAGCGAACCATCCCCCGGCACCGTGAACGCGCCGAGCGCGACAGCATCGAGGAAGGACTGCCGGCTGCGATCCAGCCCATCGACAACGGACTTGCGGATATCCTTGACGTGAACGTGGTTGATGCGGGCGTGATGATTGTCGATGGCGCGCAGCACGTCGCCGCCGGCAAAGGCGAGATGGCCGGCATCGAGCAGCAGCGGAATGCCTTCGCCGGTATTGCGCATGAAGGCGTCAAGTTCCGGCTCGGTTTCGACCACGGCCGCCATGTGGTGGTGGTAGGAGAGCGGCATGCCTTGGTCGGCACACCATTCGCCGAACTCGGTGACGCGGCGGGCATAGGCCTTCATCTCGTCATCCGAAAGGCGCGGCTTGGTGGCGAGCGGCTTGGAGCGGTCGCCCTGGATCGAGCGGCCGACCTCGCCATAAACGATGCAAGGCGCGCTGACGGCCTTGAACAGTTCGATCATCGGCGCGATGCGGTCCTTGTTTGCCGCAAGCTCCTCGTTGACG
The DNA here is from genome assembly GCF_014193605.1 of Rhizobium sp. BK312. NCBI lineage: Bacteria > Pseudomonadati > Pseudomonadota > Alphaproteobacteria > Hyphomicrobiales > Rhizobiaceae > Rhizobium > Rhizobium sp. BK312. Next base: position 457,736 of record NZ_JACHZP010000003.1, read on the forward strand.
AGCGTGCCCGAGAACCAGCCGCCGCAGAGCGTCACGTCGGCGGCGCGCAGGATTGGCAGCATCTCATCAGGGTTGCTGGGGAAGCGCCGGCCCTGTTCCATGCCGGTGAAGCCCGCGCCGCGCGACTGGCGAAGGCATTCCTCAAGGGATACGTCGTCGCTGAGCTCAGGAAGATCGTCGTTCCACCAGGCGATGGGCGACATGCCGAGTTTGGCCTTCATCAATGGTCTCCTTGAAAACACTGTTGGAGGAGCTGAAGCGCTCCTCCAGAAATAGGACAGAAATCAATCAGCCGATGCGCTGGGCGGCGCGGGCCTTTTCATAGGCGGCGCGGGCCTTGTTGACCTCGGCGCGCGGGCTGACCTCGGGAACGGCGACATCCCACCAGTGGCCGCCTTCGTCGGTGGTGATCAGCGGGTCGGTGTCGATGACGATGACCGAGCTGCGATCGTTCTTCTTCGATGCTTCGATGGCCTGTTCCAGCTCGGCGATGGAAGCGACCTTCACGGCAATCGCACCCATGCTGGCAGCATGCGCCCGGAAGTCGATCTCCGGCATCACTTCGAACCGCGAGTCCTTCAAAAGGTTGTTGAAGTTTGCGCCACCGGTCGCCATCTGCAGGCGGTTGATGCAGCCATAGCCGCGGTTGTCGAGCAGCACGATGGTGATCTTCAGGCCGAGCATGACAGAGGTCGCCAGTTCGGAATTCATCATCATGTAGGAGCCGTCGCCGACCATGACGACGACATCCTTCTCCGGCCGCGCCATCTTCACGCCGAGGCCACCGGCAATCTCATAGCCCATGCAAGAGAAGCCATATTCCATGTGATAGCTGCCGGGTGCGGTCGCCGGCCAGAGCTTGTGCAGCTCGCCGGGCAGGCCGCCCGCCGCGCAAACGAGAATGCTGTCCTTGCCGCCGAGCGTCCGCGTAACAGCGCCGATGACCTGGGCGTCGGAGGGCAGAGCGGCATTGGTCGTCGCCATAGCCTTGGCGGCAGCCTCCATCCAGACCTGCTTTTCTTTCGTCGCCTTTTCGGCCAGCGACGCCGGAGCGCGCCAATTCGCCAGGCCGGCGGAAAGCGCCTTCAGCCCCTCGCGCGCATCCGTCACCAGCGGGTGACTATTGTGCTTGAGAGCGTCGTAGGCCGCGATATTGAGGCCGATCATGGCCAGCTTTTCATTCTTGAACAGCGCCCAGGAGCCGGTGGTGAAATCCTGGCAGCGGGTTCCCACAGCGATCACCAGATCAGTCTCCTCGGCAATGGCATTGGCCGCCGATGTGCCCGTCACGCCGACGGAGCCAAGCGCCAGGGGATGAGTCTCGTCGATGGCCGATTTGCCGGCCTGTGTGACGACGACGGGAATACCATGAGCTTCGGCAAAAGCGGCCAGTTCCTTCGTCGCCTGCGAATAGAGCACACCGCCGCCGGCAAGAATGACGGGCTTTTCGGAGCGGCGGATCAATGCGATGGCATTGGCAAGTTCGTCTGCATCCGGCTGCGGACGGCGCGGCACCCAGACATGCTCCTCGAAGAAGCTTTCCGGATAATCGAAGGCTTCGGCCTGCACGTCCTGACACAGCGACAGCGTCACAGGACCGCAATCGAGGGGATCGGTCAGCACCTGCATGGCGCGCTTCAGCGCCGATATGATTTGTTCGGGGCGGGTGATGCGGTCGAAATAGCGCGAGACGGGGCGGAAGGCGTCATTGGCCGACACGGTGCCGTCGCCGAAATCCTCGATCTGCTGCAGTACCGGATCGGGCGCGCGGTTGGCAAAGACGTCGCCGGGCAGGAAGAGAACGGGGATGCGGTTGACGTGCGCAACGCCGGCCGCCGTGACCATGTTCAACGCGCCAGGGCCGATGGAGGTCGTGCAGGCCATGAAGCGCTGGCGGAAGCTTGCCTTGGCATAGGCAATAGCAGCATGGGCCATGCCCTGCTCGTTGTGGGCACGGAAGGTCGGCAGCTCCTCGCGCACCTGATAGAGCGCCTCGCCTATGCCGGCGACATTGCCGTGGCCGAAGATCGCCCAGACGCCGCCGAAAATCGGCTGCTTCTGCCCGTCGATGACGGTCATCTGCTTCTTGAGGAAATGCGTGACGGCCTGTGCCATCGTCAATCGGATCGTCTTGCCCATCGGGCGCCTCCCAAATGCTTGTTTCTTACAGGCCGCGGGTTTTAAGCCACGCTTGCGTCAATTGCCGGAAGCGGCCGGCCATATCGGCAATCGCTTCCTCGTCGTTCATGCCGCCCGACAGCCACGCGCGGGCCGCATCGGAGAAGATAGTCCGCCCGACGGCGAAACCCTTGACCGAAGGGGCCGCCAGCGTCGCCTCGAAACTGCGGATCAGTTCCTCCGCCGGTGCCTCCAGGCCAAGCAGCACGATACCGCGGCACCATGGATCATTTTTGGCGATCACGGCATCGATTTTTTTCCAGGCAGCCGTCGATTCCTGTGGCTCCAGCTTCCACCAGTCCGGCTTGATGCCGAGCGCGTAGAGCTCTTCCATCGCCGTTGGAATCGTCTCGTCGGTCAGCGGTCCGTTTTTGCTGGCAATGATTTCGACCAGAAGCTCGCGGCCAACCTTGCGCGCGGCTTCGAACAGCGTCCGCAGCTTCTCCTGCTGCTCCGCCTTCAGCTCCTTCGGATCGTCTGGATGGTAGAAGCACAGGCATTTGATGCAGTGATTGAGCGGCCATTCGACGAGCTGCGAGCCGATATCCTGGCTGAACTCGAATTTCAGCGGCTTCGATCCCGGCAGCTCGACGGGGCGGCCGATCCAGGAGAAATTCTTGGTTGCCGCATCGAAGAAGGCGTCGCGCCCGAAGCGTTCATCGATCAGCATGCCATAGCCCTGGCGGCCGTCGGCCACACGCGCCGCAGCCTCGACCGCGAGCCGCTTGAAGGCGACGATCTTGTCGTAACCGACGCTTAGCTCATCGCAGACGCTGACGAGCTGCGAACGATGGTCGATCGCAAGCGCCATCAGCAACGGGATTTCGTCGCTGCGGCGCGTCGTTGCCCAATGAATGTGATTGATCGCCTCGTCCTTGCGCAGCGCCCTGTGATTGCTGCCCGTCTTCAGGAAGAAATCGAGTTCCGTCCAGGTCGGATATTCCGGTGAGCAGAGCAGGCGGGAAACGGCAAAGGCGCCGCAGGCATTCGCCCAGGTGGCGCAGGTCTTCAGCGGTTCGCCACGCAGATAGCCGCGCAGGAAGCCGGACATGAAGGCATCGCCCGCGCCGAGAACATTGAAGACCTCGATCGGAAAACCTTGGCCGACGATGCCGGCTTCGAGATTGTCGGAGATCGGGCCGTCATAGACAATGCAGCCCATCGCGCCGCGCTTGAGCACGATGGTCGCTGGAGAGAGGCGGCGGATTTCCTTGAGCGCGCCGAGTACGTTGTCGACGCCCGAGCCGATCATGATCTCTTCTTCGGTGCCGACGATCAGGTCGCAATCCGGCAGCGTCTCCCTCATCTTCGAGGAAACGCGATCCGATTTCACATAGCGCTCGAAGCCCTCTGCATGACCGGCAAGACCCCATAGATTTGGCCGGTAGTCGATGTCAAAGATCACTTTGCGGCCGTTCGCCTTGGCAATGCGGATCGCCTTGCGCTGCGCCGCTTCGGTATTGGGTTTGGAGAAATGCGTGCCGGATACCAGCACTGCGCCGGAGGACTTGATGAAGCCTTCGTCGATATCGTCTTCATTCAGCGCCATGTCGGCGCAGTCTGAACGATAGAAGATCATCGGCGAGACGCCTTCTGCCTCGACCGCCAGCAGCACCAGCGCTGTCAGCCGCTCCTTGTCCGTCGCGATCCCATCGACCGCCACGCCCTCGCGGGCTGCCTGTTCGCGGATGAAGCGGCCCATCTGCTCGTCGCCGACGCGGGTGATCAGACCCGATTTCAAGCCGAGTCGTGCGGTGCCGATGGCGATATTGGCCGGGCAGCCGCCAACCGACTTGGCAAAAGAGGCTATGTCTTCCAGGCGCGAGCCGATCTGCTGGCCGTAAAGGTCGACGGAGGAGCGGCCGATAGTGATCACATCGAGTTTTGTCTCCGGCTGTGTGCCAGGATTGTCGTGTGCCATGATGTCCTCCCGTCGGGGCATGACCTCTTCTGCTTTTCAGCATGCGCCGAGATCATGCGTTATTGAAAGTGCCGGTGCTCGTTTCGTCCCGGCTGCTATGGATCTGGCGGCCATCTCCCGCGGCCGTGATCTTGGTTGTAGTGAAACATTGGTTCCGAGATTTTGTCAATTCGGAATGTTTATTCCATTTTCGTTTTATCGGCTTTTGTCGTAGCTTTTCGCCGGCGCTCGGCAATGGCAACCGGAAAGGCCATGATCAGCGCCATCGACGCCGACAGCGAGCGGAAACCGGCAAAATCGGCTTCCGCCACTTCAAACCAGTAATCCGCGCAGGCGGTAAGCGGCGAGAAGGCCGAATCGGTAATGGCGATGACGGGCACGTTGCGCGCAGCAAGATCCTGCGTCTGCGCCAAACTGTCGGCGGCATAGGGCGAAAAGCTCGCGGCGATCGCAGCGTCCTTCTCCGTGGCGAAGCGGGTGATCTCGCCGTCAATGCCGTTCGGCGAGGCGACGATCTGGTGACGTATGTTGAGCTTGGAAAAGGCATAGGTCATATGTGCCGTCAGCGGATAGGAGCGGCGTTTGGCGATCAGATAGATCGTCTCGGCCGCTGCAAGCACGTCGACGGCCTTGGCGAAGGTATCGGTCTCGATGGTTGCGGCGAGCTTGTTGACGGATTGGCTCGCCGCAGAGAGGAAGCCGGAGAGAATGCTGGCCTCTTCGTTCTCTACGCCGGAGCGTTCGAGCGTTACCAGCCGCTCTTCATAGCTCAGCGTCCGGTCGCGCAGCCGTTCGCGAAAGATGCTCTGAAGATCGGAAAAGCCCTCATAGCCGAGGTGATGGGCAAGGCGCACCAGCGTGGAGGGTTGAACTTCGGCCGCAGTGGCGATGCTCGCCGTCGTGCCGAAGGCGATCTCGTCGGGATTGCCGAGCGCGAAGGCGGCAACCTGCGCGAGGCGCTTTGGCATGGCGTTCTTGCGCTCGATGATGATGCTGCGCAGGCTTTCGAAGTCGCGCGGCACCCTGGTTTGCGTCTCGACATTGTTGTCCATGCGCCGTTCTTCAGCTCCCCACATGCCCGCAATGAAATAGATATTCCATATTTGCAACGATACCGGATTTTGAATCGTTCGGCACGAATAATTTTAAGCTAATGAATTTACACATATAAATACGGGTTTTCGTCATTTCGGATTGAAGTCGATACCATGAGTGCGCTTGTCAAAACGGTCTAAATATTCCAAAAATCGTCCACTTCGGGAGAATATGTGAGGAGGAAAGGCAAATGAAGCCATTGGGCGTTGGATTGATCGGCACCGGTTATATGGGCAAATGCCATGCGCTAGCCTGGAATGCGGTCAAAACAGTATTCGGTGATGTCGCGCGGCCGCGCCTGGTGCATCTCGCCGAGGCCAATGCCGATCTGGCAAAGGCGCGTGGTGACGAATTCGGCTTCGAAAAGGCAACGGCCGACTGGCGCGTTCTCATCGCCGATCCCGATGTCGACGTCGTCTCAGTCACGACCCCCAACCAGTTCCACCCGGAAATGGCGATCGCAGCCCTTGAAGCTGGCAAGCACGTTTGGTGCGAAAAGCCGATGGCGCCGTCCTATGGCGATGCCGAGCGCATGCTGGCCGCAGCCAAGGCCTCCGGCAAGGTCGCCATCCTCGGTTATAATTATATCCAGAACCCGGTGATGCGTCACATCAAGGCGCTGATCGCAGAAGGGGCGATCGGCGCGGTCAATCACGTCCGTGTCGAGATGGACGAGGATTTCATGGCCGATCCGAACGGTCTCTTCTATTGGAAGAGCGAACTTGCTTCCGGTTACGGCGCTTTGGATGATTTCGCCGTGCATCCGCTTTCGCTTCTCTGGTTCCTGTTCGGCCACGTGGAAGCTGTGATCACCGATATGGTGAAGCCCTATGCCGAACGTCCCTTAAAGGACGGCGGCACCCGCGCCGTCGAAAACCACGATCTCGCCAATGTGCTGATGCGGCTTGGCGGCGGCATTTCCGCGGTGCTCATGGCCAATCGCTCTGCCTGGGGCCGCAAGGGGCGGATAGCCCTGCAGATCTTCGGCTCCAAGGGCTCGATCTCCTATGACCAGGAGCGCATGAACGAATTCGAGCTTTATCAGGCCGAGGGCAGGGACAGCGAGCAGGGCTTCCGCAAGGTGCTGGCCGCACCCGCGCACAAGCCCTATGACCGTTTCATCCCGGCGCCCGGTCATGGTCTTGGCTTCAACGATCTGAAGATCATCGAGTGCCGCGAGTTGATCCGCTCCATAGCGGGCGAAGCTGCGTCAGTCGTGGCTTTCAAAGACGGCCTGCGCATCGAAAAATCGGTGCACGCCATGGCGCAATCGTTCCACGAGCGCCGCTGGGTCGAAATATCAAGCTGAGCGTTTGGCCTAATTTTCTCCCGATCCGGGGCGCAGGGTCAGCCGTGATTGACGCTTGCGGATGCAGGCGTTACCCCTGAAGTCCATAGGTAGCCTTCCGCGCAACGCGGAAGGAGCGCCATAATAACAGGGAGTACGGATCGTGACGGGCAGATTGGTCATTATCGGGGCCGGGCAGGCGGGTTTTGCGCTTGCAGCCAAATTGCGCGGGTTGGGTGATTCGCGGCCGATCACCATCGTCGGTGCCGAGGAAAACCTTCCCTACCAACGCCCACCTTTGACCAAGAAGTACCTGCTGGGCGAGATGGCTTTCGATCGCCTGCTGTTCCGGCCCGAACATTGGTACACCGACAATAATGTTGAGATTCGTGTGTCCACCTGGGTCGAACAGATCGATCGTGCCGCAAAGCAGATCGTCATGCAGGACGGCTCCAGGCTGGATTACGAGACCCTAGCGCTTGCGACTGGCTCGACGCCCCGCCGCCTGCCGCCCTCCGTCGGCGGCGCGCTCGAAGGCGTCTATCTCGCCCGTGACAAGCGAGACGCCGATCTTCTTGCTGGCGAAATGCGCCCAGGCCGCCGGGTGCTCATCATCGGCGGCGGCTATATCGGGCTTGAGGCCGCTGCTGTCGCGCGCCATCGCGGCCTTGAGGTCACGCTCATCGAGATGGGCGACCGGATATTGCAGCGTGTGGCGGCCAAGGAAACCGCCGATATTTTCAGAGCCATTCATCAAAAGCACGATGTCGTCATTCGTGAGAAGACCGGCCTGAAGCAGCTCATCGGGCGCAACGATCATGTCATCGCCGCCGAATTGTCCGACGGGTCTACCATCAATGTCGATTTCGTCGTCGTCGGCATCGGCGTCGCCCCGAATGACAGGCTCGCCAAGGAGGCCGGTCTCGAGGTCGGCAACGGCATCGTCGTCGATTCGTTTGCCCGCACCTCCGATCCCGCCATCTTCGCCATGGGCGATTGCGTAGAATTGCCCTGGGAGGGCGGCCGCATCCGGCTCGAATCGGTGCAGAACGCCGTCGATCAGGCTGAGGCCGCGGCGGGAATCATAGCCGGCGGCGAAAAAGCCTATGATCCAAAGCCGTGGTTCTGGTCGGATCAATATGACGTCAAGCTGCAGATCGCCGGCTTCAATCTGGGTTACGACGAGACCCTTCTGCGTCCAGGCCTCCGCGAGGGCGCGGCTTCCGTCTGGTATTTCAAGCGGGGCCGCTTCATCGCCGTCGACGCGATAAACGACGCTAAGGCCTATGTGACCGGTAAGAAGCTGCTGGAAACCGGCGCCAATCCATCCAGGGAGATCCTTGCCGACCCGGCCGCGGATTTGAAGCAGCTGCTGGCTTGATGTGAATTTTCGAGCCCGCCGGAGCATGGTTCGGTCGACAATCGCCTGTTGCTGAATCATGGAAAGAACGTACACAAGCGCGAAAAAGCGCTTGCGTCGATAAATGAATGGCCCTATCAGGGCCGCATCGGAGAGGTGGCCGAGTGGTCGAAGGCGCTCCCCTGCTAAGGGAGTATACCAGAAATGGTATCGTGGGTTCGAATCCCATCTTCTCCGCCATTTTCCTGATTATCCTACCCTGCAGGCGACGGCCCGCGATCTTCGCTGCGCCAAGCCGATCAAGGCCAGCTATTATCGGGAATTTCGGGCTGCAAAGCCTTCGTAACGCTTCAGATATGCTACGAGCGCGCGCAGCTTGGGAGCCATGTTCCGTCGGTTGGGATAGTAGAGGTAGAAGCCCGGAAAATAGGGGCAATATTCCTCCAGGATCGGCACCAGTTCGTTTCTGCCGATGAAGGCGCGAAAGCTTTCCTCCATTCCGAAAGTGATTCCCGCTCCGGCGACGGCCAGCCTGATCATCACGCCCATGTCATTCGTCGTCACCTCCGGCGCGACCTCCACCCGGAATTCCCTGCCTTCCTCGGCAAACTCCCAGCGGTAGGGGACAGCCGTCGGTGAGGATCGCCAGCCTATGCATCGATGCATCGAGAGTTCTTTCGGATGCGTGGGGATGCCGAATCGGTCGCGATAGGCCGGGGAACAGACGGCCAGTTGCCGCTCGTCACCGGCGACCGGTACCGCAATCATGTCCTGCTCGATGACCTCGCCAAGCCGGACGCCCGCGTCATAGCCTTCCGATACGATGTCGAATTCCTCGTCCGTGACGGTGATGTCGAGCTGAATTTCGGGATTGGCGTCCGCAAAGCCTGCGAGAAAGTCGCCGGCGAGAAAACGCTCCGCGATCGACGAGACGGCAAGCCGTAATTGACCGCGAGGTTGGGTGCGCAAAGTCTCCGTCTTTTCCATAGCGGTGCGTATGTCCGAGACTGCCGGCTCCACCTCCGCATAAAGCCGTTCGCCAGCCTCGGTCAGGCTGACGCTGCGGGTTGTGCGCTGCAGCAGCGCGATGCCCATGCTCTCCTCCAATCGCCGAATCGTCTGGCTGACTGCCGAGCGAGTGACGCCGAGCCTATCGGCAGCGGCGCGAAAATTGCGCTCTTGAGCGACCAGGATGAAGACGGAGAGGGCATTGAGATCAGGCCACATTGGTAACTTTTACTTTCCAAGCTGTCACTGAATGGATGTCTTATCACGACAATGAAGCACTGTATCCTTCTCGTATCCGGTTCTGGAAGAGAACCGTTCACATAAGAAGGAGTGATTGAATGCCCATCGACAAAGTGATCCTCATTACCGGTGCCTCCAGCGGTATCGGCGCGGGCATCGCCCGCGAACTCGCTTCTGCCGGCGCAAGGGTCATGCTGGGCGCCAGGCGCATCGACAGATTGGAAGCATTGGCGGCCGAGATACGAGAAAAGGGCGGCACGGTCATGACCCGCCGGCTCGATGTCACCGACAGGGCTGACGTAGCTGCCTTTGCAGAGGCGGCACGCCTGGCGTGGGGAAGCGTCGATGTGATCGTCAATAATGCCGGCATCATGCCGCTTTCCCTAATGGCCTCGATGAAGGTCGAGGAATGGGACAGAATGGTCGACGTTAACATCAAGGGCGTGCTTCATGGCATTGCGGCGGTCCTGCCGGAAATGACGGCGCGTGGTTCCGGCCACATCATCAATATCGCCTCGATCGGGGCGCTGGCTGTCTCTCCGACCGCCGCCGTCTATTGCGCGACTAAGCATGCCGTTCGGGCGATCTCCGATGGGCTGCGGCAGGAATGCCGCGACATCCGGGTCACCTGCATCCATCCGGGCGTCGTCGAGAGTGAGCTGGCCGATACGATCACCGATCCGGTGGCAGCCGAAGCGATGAAATCCTATCGAGCCGTTGCGCTGACTCCCGATGCCATCGGTCGGGCGGTGCGCTTCGCCGTCGAGCAGCCCGATGATGTCGATGTCAATGAAATCGTCGTTCGCCCGACGCGGGCGGCGCATTGATCCGCTCTCTTGCTCTCATCCTGGCAGGCATCCTGTTCGCTTCGCCCGCACTTTCCGAGGATCGAATCCAAATGAAGAAACCGACTCGCGCTTACGCCGGCATGTGGGTAACCGCAGATGGTCATATCCGCCATGAACTCCTGCCGAACGGCCGCTATATCGAGGCGCGAGGCAGCCGTGAGCGTGCCTATCAGGGGCGCTACGTGTTGACTGGGGATCATATCGACTACTGGGACGACACCGGTTTCACCGCAGATGGTGACTTTATCAATGGCGTGCTCCATCACGCCGGGATGATCCTCTATCGAAGGAAATGATGGTTCGGAGCGGTGTTTGGTACTCAGCGGCCCTTCCTTTTCCAATGGCTGCTTGCACTTGTCCGAATCGCTCATCCTGGAATCACCCGCGTCCTTGCTTCGTTTTGGGACGCGGGTGGAAGTCACAAGTGGCTATTTGTCCGGCGACGAAGCGAGGCCAGTGCCGCAAAGAGCTTGCCGGACCGCGCAAAAATCCGCCGGTTAGCCATGGAATGGCCATTTCCCCGCCTTTTTCCAGCTGACTGAAGCTATTCGGGCCGTTGGCGTAAGTACCCGTAGATTAAGACGTTTCTTAACGAAGTCTAAATAAATGCGGCCACCGTGTCGCCGACTTGTGTCCTTTCAGCAACAGGAATTGCGGAAGGCTTACCCAAATCCCCCTTTCGGAGAAGATGTCGATTGCGTGACAGGCCGCGTCTTGTATTTTCACTCTCGGAAGCGAGGGCGATTGATCGTCCACTTCTTGAAACACGAGGATGGGACAGGGAATGCCTTCGGGTAGTTCTCATTCTCGAGATAAAACTTTGACTGGAGGTCAATATGAACATCAAGAGCCTTCTTCTCGGCTCCGCTGCTGCGCTCGCAGCAGTATCCGGTGCTCACGCGGCTGACGCAATCGTCGCTGCTGAGCCCGAGCCGCTGGAATACGTTCGCATCTGCGACGCATACGGTGCTGGTTACTTCTTCATCCCGGGCACCGAAACCTGCCTCAAGATCGGCGGTAAGGTTCGTACCGAAGGCAAGTGGTACGATGCTTACGACGCAGACAGCCACAATGGCACTCTCTGGCACACGCGTGCTGAGCTGCAGCTGCAGACGGCAACCGACACCGAATACGGCCCGCTGAAGACCAACACCGAGCTGCGTTGGGACTGGAATGACGGCAATGCGACGTCGACCAACCTGCTGCACGCCAGCATCAGCCTCGGCGGCTTCACCGTTGGTAAGGAAGACTCGCAGTTCAACGTCTTCACCGGCTACGCCGGCGACGTCATCAACGACGACGTGGTCTATGACGGCCCGTACGAATTGAACCAGATCACCTACAACTACGACGCCGGCAACGGCTTCACGGCTGTGATCTCGGTTGAAGACTCGAACTCCGGTAAGGGCGCAACTGGCGCAAACGGCGAAGACAGCACGAACCACTACCTGCCTGACGTTGTTGCCGGTGTTGGCTACAAGGCTGGCGCATGGGCCTTCAAGGTCGTTGGCGGTTACGACTCGATCGTCGAAGAAGGCGCTATCAAGGCTCGCGTAGACGCTGACTTCGGCGTATTCTCGGCCTTCTTGATGGGCGGCTGGAACACCGACGGCGACAAGCTCAACAAGTACGCTGGTGCAGGCAGTGAAGGCATCGGCTGGGGCGACTGGGCTGTCTGGGGCGGCGTTGGCGTACCGGTCAACGAAAAGCTGAAGTGGAACCTGCAGCTCGCCTACACCGACTCTAAGGTCTTCGCCGCTACCACGAACGTCAAGTGGAACCCGGTCAAGAACCTGCTCATCGAGCCGGAAGTCTCCTACACCAACTGGGACTCCATCAACAAGGACCAGTGGGCTGGTATCCTTCGCTTCGAGCGCTCGTTCTAATCTGATTTGACTTCGGTCATATGAGATTTCTCACTTCGGTGAGGAAAAGCTCGGTCGAAAGGCCGGGCTTTTTGCGTTATCGGCAGCGGCATTTCTTTCTGATCTTGAAGATAGACGCGACCATCTTGGTATGGTGCATTTTTCTCTGCGGATATTGCCTATCGCGCGAAAGTTCTTTTCATGTAATTTTAGGTAGAATTCGCTCCGGGTGCTTCGGAAGTATGACAGATTTGCGACGTGATTTTTGTGCAACGCACTCTTTTGAAACAGCTGTCACAATTGTTCATAGTTTGTCTCTGATATTGCTCTGAAAAAAACGATCTGTAGGTTCCAAATCGGAAGCAAGACTTAGCGTCTTGGTTCTCCCAGATCAGGGGTCAACTTTTAAAGCTAGGTGGGGTAGGGCGCGTCGTTTTTTGCGATGTGATTTCTCATACCTAATTGATATTGAAACTGGAGTTACTATGAACATCAAGAGCCTTCTTCTCGGCTCCGCTGCTGCGCTGGCAGCAGTATCCGGTGCTCATGCGGCTGACGCGATCGTCGCTGCCGAGCCCGAGCCGCTGGAATACGTCCGCATCTGCGACGCTTACGGTGCAGGCTACTTCTTCATCCCGGGCACCGAAACCTGCCTCAAGGTCGGCGGCCGCGTCCGTACCGAAGGCGGCTGGTATAATGCTTACAAGGCTGGCCAGGACGCTGGTGGCCGCGGCACCTATTGGCATACCCGCGCTGAACTCTCTCTCGACACCGCGACCGATACCGAATACGGCCCGCTGAAGACCAATACCGTTGTTCGTTGGGACTGGAATGACGGCAACGCGACCACGACCAAGCTGCTTTGGGCCAACATCAGCCTCGGCGGCTTCCTCGTCGGTAAGGCTGATTCGGTTTACTCGACCTTCACCGGCTACGCCGGCGACGTCATCAACGACGACGTGATCGAATACGGCATCAACGGCACCGACGAACTGAACCAGATCACCTACAAGTACGACGCCGGCAACGGTTTCACGGCTGTGATCTCGGTTGAAGACAGCAACTCGGGCACTGGCGCGACCGGTGCAAACGGCGAAGACAGCACGAACCACTACCTGCCTGACGTTGTTGCCGGTGTTGGCTACAAGGCCGGCGCCTGGCAGTTCCGCGTTGTCGGTGGTTATGACTCCATCGTCGAAGAAGGCGCTGTCAAGGCTCGCGTCGATGCCGACTTTGGCGTTCTCACCGCTTTCGTTATGGGCGGCTGGAACACCGATGGCGACAAGCTCAACAAGTATGCCGGTGCTGGCGGTGCTGGCCTCGGCTGGGGTGACTGGGCCGTATGGGGCGGCGTTGGCGTTCCGATCAACGACAAGCTGAAGTGGAACCTGCAGCTTTCCTACGACGATCTGAAGACTTTCGCTGCAACGACGAATGTCAAGTTCAACCCCGTCAAGGACCTGCTGATCGAGCCGGAAGTGACCTACGTCAACTATGACGCCGTCAACAAGGACACCTGGGCTGGTATCCTGCGCTTCCAGCGCACCTTCTAATTCGGTCGCCGAATCGAATTTGACAGATCTTCCGATCAGACCTCCGATCGGAAGAGGGAAGGCCCGGTTTCCCACCGGGCCTTCTTGTTTCACGAGGACTGAACGATTTCGGGCTTCGTCCTCAAAGCTCCGAGATGAAAGCGCCGATCGCCTCCGGAATATCGCCGAGGTGCAGGATAGGAGCGTGTCCTTGTCCGCCGGCGATTTTAACGACGGTGGCCGGATGGCGCTTTGCCATTTCATCGGTCGTGGATTGCGTCAGCAGCTTCGAATTCTCGCCGCGAATCACCATCAGCGGAATGCTCTGAAATCCTTGGAACTGCGTCCATAGATCGGGAATCGGCGATTCCAGGTCGAGCGCCTGCATTTGCGCGGCAATAGCGGGATCGTAATCGGCGACGGGTTCATCGTCGGCTATCGCGTAGATCGCTCGCGCCATGTCTTGCCAATCCTCTTCGCCAAGCGCGATAAAGGCATTGCCATGGTTCTCCCGCAGGATCTCGACCGCCTCGCTCCAACTGGCGGGCTTCCGGTCGCGATTTAGATAGTCGCGAATATCTGCGAGCCCCGTCTTCTCCAGCACAGGGCCAATATCGTTGAGAATGACCGCTTTCAGGATGTCCGGTCGGCTGGCCGCGAGGATATGCAGAACCAGCCCGCCGCGCGAGGTGCCGATGAAGATGGCTTGCGAGATATCGAGAGCGGCGCAAACGGTCAGGACGTCCTGCGCTTCGACGGCGAGATTGTAGTGGGACTTGTCGGGATCTCGTTCGGATAGGCCACGTCCGCGGGCGTCGAGTGTAATCACCCTGTGTGGGCCTAAGGAATCCTGCGATAGAAGCAGCGCCAACTGGTGAAAATCGCGCGAATTGCGTGTTAGTCCCGGCAGGCAGAAGACAGGCGGCCGGTTGTGCGCCGTCGCTTCGCTGCAGGCATAATCCCGCACATAAAGCTTCAAACCGTCCTCGGCCGCGATCGTTCTGGCAAGGAAGCCGCTTTCATCGTCGCTGCGCATGTATCACTCCCTCAAGTTTCGGATATCGCGAGGGATGTAACGGCATTTCCGCAGCACGCACAACTGGGGTTACCGGCTAGCCGCGACCGCTTATCAGATCGTGTACGATGTCAGCTTTCTGCCCCAGTCGTGCCTTGTAGACCTGATAGTTTTCCATCACGCGCTGCACGTAGTTGCGGGTCTCCGGGAAGGGAATGCGCTCGATCCAGTCGATCACGTCGTCGAGCGACTTGCCGCGCGGATCGCCATAGCGGCTGATCCATTCCGGCACCTTGTTCGGCCCGGCATTGTAGGCGATGAAGGTCAGGATGTAAGATCCGCCGAAGGTGTCGATCTGCTCGCCGAGATAATGGGCGCCGAGCGTGGCGTTATAGCCGGCATCCTGCGTCAGCTTGTCGGCGGAATAGGTTATGCCGTGCCGCCCGGCAACGGCCTTTGCCGTCTTCGGCAGCAACTGCAGCAGGCCGCGGGCATTGGCAGAGGAAACGGCGGCCGGATTAAAGGCGCTTTCCTGCCGGGCGATGGCATAGGCGAGTGCCTTGCCCGAGCCCGAAATATTGGCGTTGTCCGGAATGACGCCGATCGGGAAGGCGAGGGCTGCGACGTCGATGCCGCGCCCATAGGCGATCTTGCCGATCTGTAGCGAAAGCTGGTGATTGCCGGAACGCTCAGCGCGGGCAGTCAGCATGGCGACTTCGCCGGGGCTATCCAGCTGTTTAGCGAGAGCGCGATAGAGCGCGTCGGCTCGCCATCCGTGCCCGGCCGCCTCAAGCCGCGAAATCGCCTGCACCGCCTCGCGTGTCTGGAAGCGCTGGCGATCCGTAGCCGAGGGTGAGGGATAGGTGACATCAAGGGTACGGCGGCCAAGCTTCTCAGCGGCAAGCTGGCCGTAGAAAGTGCTCGGATAGGAGGCGGCCTTCGCATAGAAATCGGCAGCCTTACCCGGTCCGCCTGCCTCTGCTGCCCGGCCGAGCCAATACCAGCCGCGCGATTGCGAGATCGGTCCGTTCGAGACCTGCAGGATCTTGCGGAAATGGGCTGACGCGTTTGCGCCGTCCTGCAAGCCGCGCAGAGCGTACCAGCCGGCATGGAATTCGGCCTCGCCGATATCCTGCGGGCTTTCCGCAACGCTGGCGTCGACGATGCGATAGGCAGCCTTGAATTCACCCTGATCCACCAGTCCGCGGCTGACGATGCGCTGCTCGGCCCACCATGCGCCGGGGCTGACAAGCACGTTGCGGTCTTTGGGCATCTGCGCCAGAAGACTGGCGGCATCGTCATATTTGTTCTGGCGGCGCAGGTTCTCGATGCGCATGAAGAGATAGGCGGGATCCTTGCGCAATTGCGCATCGACGCCCGCAATCAGAGCATCGGCTTTCGGCGAGCGGTCATTGACGGCCGCCCACGCCTTATAGAGCGATTGCGCCTTGCCGAGGTCGCCGAAGCGTTTGGCCTGTGCCGTCCGGTCGCGGTAAAGCAGATAATCCATGCGCGCCTTGTGATCGGCAGGCGAGAGCAGGCTGGAGAATTCCGCAAGGATCTTGTCCTCAAGAGACTTGTCCAATGGCTCATCGCGCCAGATCTTGCGGATCAGCTTTCCGGCCTGTGCCGACGCGCCGCGTGCCATAAGAGCACGTGAGAGAATGATACTGCCTTCTACGGTCTCCGGCTGCGAGTTGCCGAAGGCGACCAGGACCTGATCCGTCGCGGGATTTTCCGTGTAAAGCGCCCGCTCGGAATTGGCGCGCAGGCTGCCAAGCCCCGGCCAGCCGACAAGCTCACGGGCGGCGGCGGCAATCTCGCCGGAGGGAATACCGGGCTGGCCTGAAGTGGCGATTGCCCAGGTCAGGATATGGCGGTCGAGCGTGCCTTCCCCCATGCCATTGCGAATGGCGAGCGCCTGCATCGGGTTCTTGTTGGAAAGCGCGTCTAGGCCTGCCTTCAGGTCGCCGCTCACAGGCGCGATAGCGCCGCCACGCGGGATCGCGGCCGTGCTCATGGGGTCCGGCGCCATGGCAACATAGGCATTGGCGCCCGTCGGTATCTGCTGGCCGGGAAGTTGCGAGGCAACGGCGCCCCAGGCGACCGCCAAGCCCACGGCGGTCCAGATCATGACAGGTCTCTTCATCCGGCTACTCACAAAACAAAAGGCCCCTTCCATTTGCCAAATGCAATATTAACGAAACCTTACCGGTGGTCCGAATTTCAATCAATTATGATATCAGAAACTGCCCTTTACCATTCAAAGCGTGCTTGTCGCCGTCAAGCCTGCGCTTTATGGTGCGCGGATTCATAACCATGGATTGCGGCTGAAGCATGAATGCCGCACCGCTAGGGAGACTTGCATGTTCCAGGGATCCATTCCCGCTCTCGTTACGCCCTTTACTGACGCCGGCAAGGTGGATGAGGCTTCCTTCGCCTCGCATGTCGACTGGCAGATAAAAGAGGGCAGCAAGGGACTGGTGCCCGTGGGTACGACGGGTGAATCGCCGACCCTGTCGCATGACGAGCACAAGCGCGTCGTCGAGCTCTGCATCGAGATCGCCAATAAGCGGGTTCCTGTCATGGCGGGCGCGGGTTCGAACAATACCCGCGAGGCGATCGAGCTGGCGCAGCATGCCGAAAAGGTTGGCGCCAATGCGGTTCTTGTCGTCACGCCCTACTACAACAAGCCGACCCAGAAGGGGCTTTACGCGCATTTCGCCGCGATCGCGGAGGCAGTAAAGCTGCCGATCTATATCTATAACATTCCCGGCCGTTCGGTTGTCGACATGACGCCGGAGACGATGGGCGCGCTTGCCAAGTCCTATTCCAATATTGTTGGTGTCAAGGATGCGACCGGCAAGATCGAACGCGTCTCCGAACAGCGTATTAGCTGCGGACGCGATTTCCGCCAGCTTTCCGGCGAGGATGCCACGGCGCTCGGCTTCAACGCCCATGGCGGCGTCGGCTGCATCTCGGTCACCGCCAACGTCGCACCGCGTCTTTGCGCCGAATTCCAGGCGGCGACGCTCGCCGGCGACTATGCCAAGGCTCTGGACTATCAGGATCGATTGATGCCGCTGCACAAGGCGATCTTCCTTGAGCCAGGCCTTTGTGGCGCCAAATACGGCCTCTCCCGGCTTGGCCGCATGAGCCGGAATGTCCGCTCGCCGTTGCTGTCGACCCTGGAGCCGGGCACGGAGGCTGCGATCGATGCGGCCCTGC
The DNA here is from genome assembly GCF_014193605.1 of Rhizobium sp. BK312. Classification (NCBI taxonomy): domain Bacteria; kingdom Pseudomonadati; phylum Pseudomonadota; class Alphaproteobacteria; order Hyphomicrobiales; family Rhizobiaceae; genus Rhizobium; species Rhizobium sp. BK312. The sequence goes on from NZ_JACHZP010000003.1 coordinate 475,314, forward strand.
GCCATGCCGGCCTCTTGAACTGACGCTATTCGAGGCCATTGCCAAACTCTGCCGGACCGCTCTCTTCACAAGGAGGGCGGTCTCGCTTATTTAGGAACCAGGATGTGGCGCACCTCTGGTTGCCGCCGGAACGACGCAGGAAAAGAAGAAGAATTATGGCACCCAAAGGCAGCCAGCGCGTGGTGAACAAGGTCGTGGCGGAAAACCGCAAGGCCCGCTTCAACTACGAGATCATCGATACCTATGAGGCTGGTCTCGTGCTGATGGGCACCGAGGTCAAGTCGCTGCGTGAAGGCAAGGCCAATATCGCCGAATCCTACGCTTCGGATGAAGGCGACGAAATCTGGCTGATCAACTCGTATCTGCCGGAATACCTGCAGGCGAACCGCTTCAATCACGAGCCGCGCCGTCGCCGCAAGCTGCTGCTTTCCAGCCGCGAAATTGGCCGGCTGCGTTCGGCGATCAACCGTGAAGGCATGACCTTGGTGCCGTTGAAAATCTATTTCAATGACCGGGGCCGCGCCAAGCTGGAATTGGCTCTCGCCAAGGGCAAGAAGCTGCATGACAAGCGCGAATCCGAGAAGGAACGCGATTGGAACAGGCAGAAGAGCCGCCTGCTCAAGGACAATGGGTGAGGGTGAGGAGCGATCGGGCAACGCCCGAGCAATCGATCCAGTGAATCGATTGCAGCGACGAACGCCCTGAGCCTTAGCGAAGGGCCGACTGTCGCGGCAAACGCAAATGCTTCCACGGCGCGCAACTATCTCTGAGCAAAGACAGCTGCGCATGAATCGATTGCAGGGACGAACGCCCCTTCGGCAGGCTCAGGATGCCCCAGCGAAGGGCCGGCTTGCCGCGGCAAACGCGAAACGCTTTCTGCCGCGTGCAGCGAACCCGTCTAATGCAGTCGCTAACTATTCCTCGGATTCCGCAGCGGCGTGACCTCCCTCGGGCGCGCGCGGGGGCCGTTCCGAGGCTTCGCGGCCGATCTCGGCTTTCAGCGAGACAAGGTCGATGAAATGGTCGGCCTGACGGCGCAGGTCGTCGGCGATCATCGGCGGCTGGGTCGACATGGTCGAGATCACTGAAACTTTGCGTCCGCGGCGCTGGAGGGCTTCCACGAGGGTCGTGAAGTCGCCGTCGCCGGAAAAGATCACCAGATGGTCGACGGTCTCGGATTGCTCCATGGCGTCGATCGCCAGCTCGATGTCCATGTTGCCCTTGATCTTGCGGCGTCCCATGGAATCCGTGAATTCCTTGGCCGGCTTGGTGACAACCTTGTAGCCGTTATAGTCGAGCCAATCGATCAGTGGGCGGATGGAGGAATATTCCTGATCTTCGATGAGAGCGGTGTAATAATAGGCCCGCAGCAGATAGCCGCGTTTCTGAAATGCCTTCAGCAGCTTGCGGTAATCGATATCGAAGCCGAGGCTCTTGGACGCAGCGTAGAGATTGGCGCCATCTATAAAGAGTGCAATTTTTTCGCGTGGGTCAAACATTGCTTACTTATCCACTGTTATAAAAACGTAATCACTTCATTCAAACGCTAGCTAAAACAATGCCTTGTAAGGCGTTGCAGAATAATTCGTATTACTTTATGAATTATTCATATAACCGAGATTTAGGGCACGCAATGGGATATTCCAAGCAACTTCCGGTGGAAATCGCCGTTTGTCTAGGGGAATTTTAGCACTTTCCCGGGGGCTGCAAAGGCGCTGAAACAGGAAAAACTTGAATTTGCCATCGTTTGCTTGTATCGGCGTGCTACTCCGAGACATGATGACGACATCACGACCGCAAAGGACAGGCAATGGCCCGTGTCACAGTAGAAGATTGCATTGATAAAGTAGAGAACCGGTTCGAGCTCGTGCTGCTCGCCAGCCACCGCGCCCGCCTGATCTCGCAGGGATCCTCGATCACCATCGACCGCGATAACGACAAGAACCCGGTCGTCGCGCTGCGCGAAATCGCCGACGAGACTCTGTCGCCTGATGATCTCAAGGAAGACCTGATCCATTCGCTGCAGAAGCATGTCGAAGTGGACGAGCCTGAGCCCGATCCGGCAAGCCTCCTGGCAGCAGGTGCTTCCACCACCAGCGAAGAGGAAGAAGACGCTCCTGAAGCCGTTACTTTCGACCAGATGTCGGAAGAAGAACTTCTGGCCGGCATCGAAGGTCTGGTTCCGCCGGAAAAAAGCGACGATTACTGATCGTCGATCTTGATGCTCCGGGCAGGAGCGATATGATGGCAAGATGCGTGCGCCGGTCAGATGACTGGCGCGCTTTTGTTTTTGCGGGAGTAGCTTCGGAATGATGCGGCAATACGAGCTTGTTGAGCGCGTGCAGAAATACAAGCCCGATGCCAACGAAGCTCTTCTCAACAAAGCCTATGTTTATGCGATGCAGAAGCATGGCCAGCAGAAACGTGCCAGCGGCGATCCCTATATTTCCCATCCTCTCGAAGTTGCTGCGATCCTGACGGATATGCGTCTGGATGAATCGACCATCGCAGTCGCTCTTCTCCACGATACGATCGAGGATACGACGGCGACGCGCGCCGAAATCGACGAGATGTTCGGCGAGGACATCGGTCGCCTGGTCGAGGGCCTGACGAAGATCAAGAAGCTGGATCTCGTTACCAAGAAGGCCAAGCAGGCCGAAAACCTGCGCAAGCTGCTGCTCGCCATTTCCGACGACGTACGCGTGCTTCTGGTCAAGCTTGCCGACCGCCTGCACAATATGCGCACGCTCGATCACATGTCGCCGGAAAAGCGCGCGCGCATTTCTGAGGAGACGATGGAAATCTATGCGCCGCTCGCCGGCCGCATGGGTATGCAGGACATGCGCGAGGAGCTGGAGGAGCTCTCCTTCCGCCATATCAATCCGGAAGCGCATGATACCGTCACCAAGCGCCTGGAGGAGCTGTCGCGCCGTAATGAAGGGCTGGTCAAGAAGATCGAGACCGAACTGCGCGATCTGCTTGTTGCCAACGGCTTGGCCAACGCCATGGTCAAGGGCCGGCTGAAGAAGCCCTATTCGGTCTTCCGCAAGATGCAGTCGAAGTCGCTCTCTTTCGAGCAGCTTTCCGATATCTACGGCTTCCGTCTTCTCGTCGACGATATTCCGTCCTGCTATCGGGCGCTCGGCATCGTCCACACCCGCTGGCGCGTCGTTCCCGGCCGCTTCAAGGACTATATCTCGACGCCGAAGCAGAACGATTATCGCTCGCTGCACACGACGATCGTCGGCCCTTCGAGCCAGCGCATCGAGCTGCAGATCCGCACGAAGCGCATGCATGAGATCGCCGAATTCGGCATCGCCGCCCATACGCTCTACAAGGACGGCACGAATAGCAACGGCAATGGTGCGGATGGTGAGCTCCTGTCGCGGGAAAGCAACGCCTATTCCTGGCTGCGCCATACGATCGAGGCCTTGGCCGAGGGCGACAGCCCGGAAGAGTTCCTCGAGCACACGAAGCTCGAACTGTTCCAGGACCAGGTCTTCTGCTTCACGCCCAAGGGCAAGCTGATCGCCCTGCCGCGCGGCGCGACGCCGATCGACTTTGCTTATGCCGTCCATACGAATATCGGTGACACCACAGTCGGTGCCAAGATCAATGGCCGCATCATGCCGCTCGTTACGCGGCTGAACAACGGCGATGAAGTCGAGATCATCCGCTCGGGCGTGCAGGTGCCGCCGGCCGCCTGGGAAGAAATCGTGGTCACCGGCAAGGCACGTGCTGCCATTCGCCGCGCAACCCGGCTTGCCATCCGCAAGCAATATGCCGGCCTCGGCCACCGCATTCTGGAGCGCACTTTCGAGCGTGCCGGCAAGGTCTTCTCGCGCGATGCCCTGAAGCCTGCCCTGCATCGCCTCGGCCAGAAGGATGTCGAGGATGCGATCGCCGCTGTCGGGCGAGGGGAGATGTCGTCGCTCGATGTCTTGCGGGCGGTCTACCCGGATCATCAAGATGAGCGCGTGACGGTCAAGCCTGCCGGCGACGAGGGCTGGTTCAACGTTCGCAGCGCCTCGGGCATGATCTTCAAGATCCCCGGCAAGAACAAGGCCGAGGTTTCCGATGGCGCCGATATCGATGCGCCGCCGATCCGCGGCATTTCCTCGAACGTCGAGGTGCATTTCGCGCCGACCGGCGCGGTTCCTGGCGACCGCATCGTCGGCATCATGGAAAAGGGCAAGGGCATCACCATATATCCCATCCAGTCCCCGGTCCTGCAGCGGTTCGACGACGAGCCCGAGCGCTGGATCGATGTGCGCTGGGATCTGGACGAAGCCAACAAGTCCCGCTTTGCCGCCCGAATCCTGATCAATGCTCTCAACGAGCCGGGCACGCTTGCAAAGGTGGCGCAGACCGTAGCGGACGTCGACGTCAACATTCGCGTGCTCAATACCGTTCGAGTTGCCGCCGATTTCACCGAAATGGCCCTCGATGTCGAAGTCTGGGATTTGCGCCAGCTCAATCAGCTTCTGGTGCAGCTCAAGGAACTCGATTGCATTGCGACGGTAAAGCGCCTCTACGAGTGATGTCGGCCGATCTCAAAGCATCCTGCATATTTTGTGATCATTTTATGACCAAATTCGAGCGCCTTTCGGGATAGATATGCGCTGAGCGCATGGCTGCGTATATTTCAAAGCGGTGGTAATTAACCTTTGTTGCGCCTATCTTCTGGTCATCGAAGAAACGAAACTGAAATGAGAGAAGATAATGTTTAGCCCGATCAAGAAAATCGCCCGTGCCCTGCGTGTTCCGAGTGTTGAAGAACGCGAAATGGCTTATCTGAATGGTTCGCATGACCGTTTTGACCTTGAATATCGTCAGCGTCAGGTCGACCGCGGTCTGTTCCGCACGCGTTAATAGCCGTTAATACTTGAAAGACCAGGAGGGGCGCGTCGTTGTTGCGCCCTTTGGAGCATCCCGATCTTGCGGGATTGCTGCCCGCCGCTGAAGAGGAACGTCCATTTTCTGCTTCAATAGCAGCTGACGTTCCCAAAAAGAGCCGTACTTTCGGTTCTTAATCGGTGCATGATACGCTTGGCCGCTCTTGTCATGACGGCCCCCGTTGCACTAGATAAGCCGCATGCTGTTTCGCCGCCGAAAACCACTGACATTCAAGGAAAAACTGCGGGAGCACCTTTGGCCTCGCAAGGGTTTTGTCCGCTCGTTCCAATATTTCGGCAAGCGCCTCGTTCGCCTTGCCGCATCGCCGCATTCGGTCGCGGCCGGTTTTGCCGCAGGTATTGTGGTGTCCTGGACGCCGTTCATTGGCGTACATTTCGTCATGGCGATCATCATCGCATATCTGATCCGCGGCAATGTCATCGCTTCGGCGCTGGGCTGTCTGGCCGCCGGCAATCCGATTACGTACCCCTTCATCTGGGCTCTGACGTGGGAGATCGGCCATCTGATCCTGTCACGCGATAGCGGCGGTCAGGGCGGCAGCATCGATCTGCCCGCGCTTTGGCACAAGGGCGATCTCTCGCAAATTTGGGATCCGGTGTTGAAGCCGATGCTGATCGGCGGCATTCCACCTGCCATCGTGACGGGCGTGATTGTCTACGCGCTGACCTATTATGGTGTGAAGACCTTCAAAACCCGCCGCAAGGAGCGCCTTATGGAGCGCGCCCGCGAGCGGCTGGCGCTTGCCGAGAACGCATCGAGCGTCTGACCCAGACTGACCTTGTCCGGGCCGCCAGGAGGGCCTTCCCATGATTATCGGCATAGGCAGTGATCTCATCGACATCCGCCGTGTGGAGAAGACGATTGAGCGTTTCGGCGCCCGGTTCACCGAGCGCTGCTTTACCGAGATCGAGCGCGCAAAGTCCGAACGCCGCAAAAACAAGGCGGCCTCCTATGCCAAACGCTTTGCTGCCAAGGAAGCCTGCTCGAAGGCTTTGGGCACGGGATTGGCGCAGGGCGTCTTCTGGCGCGACATGGGCGTCGTCAATCTGCCAAGTGGAAAGCCGACCATGCAATTGACCGGCGGTGCCGCAGAAAGGCTGGTTTCCATGCTGCCGGCAAATCACCGCGCCGCCATTCATTTGACGATAACGGATGATTTTCCTCTTGCTCAGGCCTTTGTGATTATCGAAGCGCTGCCGATGGATGCCTGAATCATAACTGTATGTCGCTTTTGGCACCCGCGCCATTGCCGCGATGATATGAAGCGAGTAGACAGTGCCTGAATATAAGTGCGCCGGTGGGGTGCGAAAAAGGAACAAGACTGCGTGTCCGAGAAAGCCGTAAAACAGCAGAACGCCCTGTGGGAGAACATTAAGGTCATCGTTCAGGCGCTCGTCCTGGCCATGATCATCCGCACGGTTCTCTTTCAGCCATTCACCATTCCGTCCGGCTCGATGATGCCGACGCTTCTTGTCGGGGACTATATCTTCGTCAACAAGTTCGCCTACGGCTACTCCAAGTACTCGCTGCCGTTCTCGCCCGATCTGTTCAGCGGTCGCATTTTGGGCAGCGAGCCGAAGCGTGGCGATGTTGTGGTCTTCCGCTTCCCGCCGAATCCGGATGTCGATTACATCAAACGCGTGATCGGCCTGCCGGGCGACCGCATCCAGGTCAAGAACGACATTCTCTATATCAACGGCCAGGCCGTTCCGCGCGAGCCGCATGGCACCTTCTCGTCCGACTATAGCCAGGAGCCGGGTGACCATATCGCCGTCTACAGCGAACGTCTGCCCGATACTGGCAAGGTCTTCGACACGCTGGATCTTTCGCCGAATTCGCGTGGCGACAACACCCAGGAATATGTCGTTCCGCCGGCCCATTACTTCATGATGGGCGACAATCGCGACAATTCCGACGATAGCCGTTTCGATGTCGGCTATGTCCCCGCTGAGAACCTGATCGGCCGTGCCAGCGTCATTTTCTTCTCGCTGGGTCACGACACCTCGTTCCGTGAAATCTGGAAATGGCCGACCAATATGCGTTGGGACCGTATTTTCAAGGTTGTCGAATGACGAAGGCACAGACGCTCTCCCAGGCGGATCGTGCCAGGCTTGAGGTCGTTATCGGCCACGAATTCGCCGAGAAGGAGCGTCTCGACCGCGCGCTGACCCATGCCAGCGCGCGTACGCACAAGACGGGCAACTACGAGCGGCTGGAATTTCTCGGCGACCGTGTTCTCGGCCTCTGTATCGCGGAATTGCTTTTCAAGACCTTCGGTGCGGCAACGGAAGGCGAGCTTTCGGTTCGCCTCAACCAGCTCGTGAGTGCCGAAACCTGTGCAGAAGTTGCCGATGAGATGGAGCTGCATCTCTATATCCGCACCGGCGCCGACGTGAAGAAGCTGACGGGCAAGCGGATGCTCAACGTGCGCGCCGATGTCGTCGAAAGCCTGATTGCGGCACTCTATCTGGATGGCGGACTTGAAGTCGCCCGCGCCTTCATCCTGCGCTTCTGGGAGCGCCGCGCCATCCGGCCGGAGGGCGCAAGGCGCGACGCCAAGACGGAGTTGCAGGAGTGGGCGCATGCGAAATTCGGCGTCACCCCGGTCTACAGGGTTGATGATCGCAGCGGACCGGATCATGATCCTCGCTTTACGGTGACTGTGGAAGTCAAGGGAACGGCGCCTGAAACGGGAATAGAACGCTCCAAGCGTGCGGCCGAACAGATGGCGGCGACACGGATCCTGGAGCGCGAAGGTATTTGGCAGCCTCAGTTGACTGAGAAGTGACTGCCGGGGAATAGTGGAAAATGACCAATCACCAGGACACGCCCGCCGAAGACGGCGCGATTGAACATATCGGCCCGACGCATTCGGGCTTCGTTGCCCTTATCGGCCCCACCAATGCCGGTAAATCGACGCTCGTCAACCGGCTCGTCGGCGCAAAGGTCTCGATCGTCAGCCACAAGGTGCAGACGACGCGCGCCATCGTGCGCGGCATCGCCATTCACAACAACGCGCAGATCGTTTTCATGGACACGCCCGGCATATTCAAGCCGCGCCGCCGTCTTGATCGTGCCATGGTGACGTCCGCCTGGGGTGGCGCCAAGGATGCCGATCTCATCATGCTGTTGATCGACAGCGAGCGTGGTCTGCGCGGCGATGCCGAAGCCATCCTGGAAGGGCTGAAGGATGTTTCCCAGCCGAAGATCCTCGTCTTGAACAAGATCGACCGCGTTCGCCGTGAGGACCTGCTGGCGCTTGCCGCCGCCGCCAACGAGAAGATCGCCTTCGAGCAAACCTTCATGATCTCGGCGGAAAGCGGCTCCGGCTGCGACGACGTCATGGATTATCTGGCGAAGACTTTGCCGGAAGGTCCCTGGTATTATCCGGAAGACCAGATTTCCGACCTGCCGATGCGCCAGCTTGCCGCCGAAATCACCCGCGAAAAGCTGTTTCTGCGTCTGCATCAGGAGCTTCCCTATTCCTCTCATGTCGAGACGGAAAAGTGGGAAGAGCGCAAGGACGGCTCCGTGCGCATCGAACAGGTGATCTATGTCGAGCGCGAAAGCCAGAAGAAGATCGCTCTCGGCAAGGGCGGCGAAGCGATCAAATCGATCTCGACCGCATCACGCAAGGAACTCTCCGCGATCCTGGAGCAGCCCGTGCACCTCTTCCTCTTCGTGAAGGTCCGTGAAAACTGGGGAGACGACCCCGAGCGCTTCCGGGAAATGGGCCTCGACTTCCCGCATTGACGAGAGTTTGCGTTCCTGCAACGCTTAATATTACAGTGGCTTATTGGGCATATTCTGTTTGCCGCTGTAACTTGAGGGGTGTTTCATGGCGAAGGCAGCAGTGACGGTGCATGGACGACGCACGCCTTGCCAGCAATGTCCGCTGAGATCACTGCCGCATTTCCGGGAATTCGAGCGCGACGAGCTGAATTTCATCAGCGGCTTCAAGAAGGGTGAGCTTCTTGTCGATGCCGGTGCCACGATCTTCCTCGAAGGCGCGCATAGCGCTCACCTTTTCACCATCCTCTCCGGCTGGGGTTTTCGATACAAGACGCTGGAGGATGGCCGCCGCCAGATCCTGAACTACGTGATGCCCGGCGATCTTATCGGATTGCAGGGGTCGATCATGGGGGAGATGCAGCATTCGACGGAAGCGCTCTCGCCGATATCGCTCTGTGTTTTCGAGCGCACGGAGTTGATGACGCTCTATAATTCTCATGCCTCGCTGGCCTATGATCTGACCTGGATCGCATCGCGTGAGGAGCGGATTCTCGATGAGCATCTGCTGAGCATCGGGCGGCGCTCCGCGATGGAGCGGGCCGCTTATCTCATTGCATATCTGCACCAGCGCGCCAGCACTCTGCGCCTTTTCAACGGCAGCAAGGTTATCCCGATCACGCAGCAGCATGTCGCCGATACACTCGGCCTTTCCGTCGTCCATACCAATAAGACTTTGAAAAAGCTGGCGGCCCGAGGGTTGCTCCTTTGGCAGGAGAGGGGCTGCGAGGTTCTGGATGGGAAAGGGCTTGCAGAACTTGCGGGCTGGGACGGTTTTGATTCGGGCAAGCGCCCCTTCATCTAGGCACTGCCTTTTTAGCAAACGCATGTCTTTTTTAAATGCCGGCAATAACTGTATCAGCATAGATTACTGTTATCGTCACTTTTCTACCAGTTTCACCTTTTACTAACCCCGGCGACAAAAGCGATTGGAGCATGGTGACGAGCCCATAGTACCGCAGTGCGAAAAGTGCGAAGCGGGTTGGAGGCAAAGTCATGTCACAAGAGACTGAGCCAAGGCGGATGGGGCAAACCATCCATTCAATACGGGCCGATGATTGGCGCCGGAGGGATAGATGCGGGACTTTTTACGGGCTGCGCCAACTGGCGCATACGTGCAGGGATGGCGCTGATATGACGTTTCAGCGCGTGCTTATACTGGAAGATAATCTCATTATTGCAATGGAGACTGAGGAAATCCTTCGTCTTGTAGGTATCCAGCAGATTGAGATTGCTTCGAATCTGGAACAGGCGGTCAACGCGATCCATTCCGAACATTATGATTTTGCGATGCTTGACGTGAATCTTGGAGAGTCGACGAGCTTCGGCTTTGCCAGATTGCTGATGGAACGCGGCATTTCCTTCGGCTTCGTCAGCGGTTATTCCGATACGCTCGATTTTCCGGCCGATCTGCGGCATGTGCCGCTTTTGAACAAGCCCTTCGACGAGCAATCCATGCGTCTCTTTGTCGAGGCCCTGGCCGGCGGCTCCTCTCTTGCCATGTGACAGCCGCGGCCGTTTGCCCTAAACTCGAATCGCGGAAATTTTTCGGGGCAGCCGGCCGATGCAATGGCAGGACCATGCGATCATTCTGGGTGTCAAACGTCTCGGCGAGACCAGTGTCGTCGCCGAGGTGATGACGCGTGGCCGCGGCCGCCATATGGGGCTGGTGCGATCCGGTCGCTCGCGCGCCATGCAGCCGGTGCTGCAGGCGGGCAATCTCGTCGAGGTCACTTGGCGGGCCAGGCTGCATGAGCATCTCGGCGAGTTTCGCATGGAGCCGGTCACACTCCGGGCAGCGCGGCTGATGGAGACCGCGACCGCCGTCTATGGCGTGCAGGCAATGGCCGCATTGTTGCGGCTCTTGCCGGAGCGTGATCCGCATCCGCATCTCTACGATGCGCTCGATGTCATTCTGGAAAACCTGCAGAACCCTGCCGATGCCGGCGAACTCTTCGTGCGCTTCGAACTTGCCGTGTTGAACGATCTCGGCTTCGGCCTCGATTTGACGGAATGCGCAGCAACCGGCGTGCGTGAAGATCTGGCTTTCGTTTCGCCGAAATCCGGGCGTGCCGTTTGCCGGGCAGCCGGTATGCCCTGGGCGGATAAGATGCTGGCGTTGCCGCCGTTTTTGACGACCGGAGCCTTGATCGCCGCGGATAGGGAAAGCCTTTCCGCCGCTTTCCGCCTGACCGGCTTCTTCCTGCATCGCCATGTCTACGAGCCGCGCGGCATCGAGATCGCTGCAGCTCGCGATGGCTTCATGCAAGCCGCCTTGAAGGCAGTTGCCGTCGCTTCGCCGGACGATGCCATGACATCGCCGAGTCTTGTGGCCAAAGGCTGAGTGAAGGACGCGAAAAGGGGCTTTCTATCGCCGCTTGAGCGCCCAACCCTCCGGCCGTTCCTCAAGTACCGTCACCGCATCGCCGATCTTCACCGAGCCTTCGCTGCGCGGCACGGCATTCCAGCCGAAGAGCGGGCCGGACACGCGCCGGTCGGCTGACATGCGGATGCGGCCCATGGCGGGCATCGGGTTCGGCACGTCGCGCGAGCCGGTCTGCTGATCCTGCGTCGTCATGATGCAGCGCGAGCAGGGTTTGACGAGATCGAGGCGGATGCCACCGATCTCGATTGCCGCCCAGCGATCCTCCGGCCACTCCTCGTCGATATCGATGACGATATTCGGACGGAAGCGCTCCATGTCGACCGCGCCTTCGCCGTGAGCGGCGAGATTGGCGTTGAGCGCCTTCAGCGAGCCGGTGGTGGTAACGAGGATCTGATAGCCATCGGTAAAGGTGACGGGCGTATCCTCTCCCGCCCATTCCGGACTGGCGATACGCTTGGCAAGCCTGTCGAAGAACACCATCCTGACCTCACGACCCATCCATGCCGACAGCGCCTTGTTGGTGTCCTCGTCGGCAACGGAGGCGTTGACGGCTGATTTCCAGACGACGATGTCCATACGGTTGTCGGAATGCGGCGGCGGCACGATGATGTCGGGCTTGCCCTCCATCTTCAGGCGCAAATGGGAGGGTGCCGGCTGGATGTCGATCCGGGCCAATGCCTGTAATTCGCGCTGGGTAATGAAATTGCCAGAGGGATCGACCAGCATGGCGCGGCGGTCGCCGGCGAGACCGAAAGCATCGACGGCTGCCGACGGAATGGCGATGCCGCGGGCGCTCTTGAGGGGATAGATGAAAAGATCGCTGACGCGCATGGGGTGGCCCTCAGATTTCGTCTATGAACATTGCCAGCACGGTTTTCAGGCGGTCGTGCCGTGCTTCGGCAAACCTGGCTCCGGTCTCGGTCTGGAATCCATCCGCCAGTTTGAACAGCTTTGTCTCGAAATGGTCAATGGCGAAGCGCTTGTCGTCAAGCGGCCGCTCTGTCGCAAGTGGATCGAACGGGTCGTACAGGCCGGAGCCGAGACGCCCGGCAATATAGAAACAACGCGCAGCGCCCACCATGCCGATGGCATCCAGCCGGTCGGCATCCTGCAGGATCTTCGCTTCCAATGTTTCCGGTGGCAGGTTGGCAGAGAAACTATGTGTGATGATCGCATGCGCAGCAGCGGCAATGTCGTCGTCTGCCCAGCCGAGTTGCCGCAGAATGCCCGAAGCTTTCTCGGCCGCAAGCCGCGAGGCCTGCGCGCGATGCGGCGAATTCTTTTCGACGGCGACGCAATCATGCAGTAGCACGGCTGCGGCGAGAATGCGCGCATTGCCGCCTTCTTCAGCCTGGATGGCCATGGCATTGCGGAAGACGCGCAGGATATGGGCAATATCGTGCGAACCGTCATCGCCATCCGCGGCGTGGGGAATGAGATCCGCAGCCAGCACTTCGAACGGGGCGAAAGCCCGCGCCATCTTGTCGGTGTCCATAGCTGCACTTGCTCCGGGATGATCAGTCGGCAGGTTTTATTGTCCTATCGGGTCAATGGATTCGCCGCAATCATTCCGTCGCCTTCTTCCGCGTCAGGATTTTTTGATAGAACAGGCCGATACCGATCAGGACAGCGCCGAGGCCGATGAAGGACAGTGCCCGCAGGAAGCCTTCGAGATTCGCCATGTCGATGAGGAAGGCTTTGACGACGGCGATGAAGACTAGCACCGCCGAGGCGATGCGCAGGCTCCGGGCCTCGAAGCGGGCGCCGAGCCCGAGAAGCGCGATGCCGATCAGCAACCAGACGACAGAGTAGGAATAGAGCTCGCCCTGGATGAAGCCGTTCCAGAAGGGAATGTACTCACCCTGCCAGAAGCGCCGCACCGACAAGGTTGCCCATGCGAAGGCCATCACGGCCGTCGCGGCGGCCAGCATGCTGATATAGGGGAACGGGCGCCGGTTACGAGCAAAGAGCGCCAATCCGCCATAGGCGGCTGCAGGCAAAAGATAGGCGAGCAGCAGCAGGTTGAAGAGTGGGATGCGACCCGTGCTCTCGCCTGTCATGAACGGGTTCAGTCCCAGCAGATGCAGGGTGAGGATCATTGCGACCGAAATGACGCCGAGGGCCATGCCGCCGTAACGGAAGACAGGGCTCGCGGCGCTGAGATCGAGCGCCATCAGCGTTGCGGAAGCACCGATTGCCAGCAGCGTATAGATCGACTGTTCCCCGAGCGTTGGAGCCGCATCGTTCAGAACGCCGCCGTTCATGGCGTGGCGCACGAGGATGGCGATCGTTAGCAGTACGAGGAAGCAGGCGAGCGCCTGCAAAGCGTTGCGCAGTCGCAGGTTCGGCGAATGACGCGTGATGAAGGCAGCAAAGACGGCAAGAGCGGCCGGAATGCCGTAGCCGGCAAGCAGCATGTTAAAGACCGGTGTCGTGCCGAGCTCCGAGGGATCGACGATCGTCGGTTGCCAGGCGATGCGCCCCATAGTGATGACAAGCGCGGCAACCATGGTCCATGGCAGAACGGGCCAATTGCGCAGGCGTCCCGCCAATAGATAGGCGATGCCGAGAACCGGCAGCAGGATCGTCGCGGTGGCATGATGCGCAAGCGTATGCAGGGCGAAGACCGCTGCGACGAAGGAGCCGGCCGCGAAGATATTTGTCGGCAGCTTCAACCCTTCTCCGTCGCTGCGATCCTGCCATTCCGCAAGCCCGATGAGAACTAGCGCCAGTCCGATGCCGTAGAGCCCATGCAGCCAGTCGAGCGTCCAGTTGCCGAAGTTGACGAAGCTGATCGTCGCGATCGCCAAGGGCGTGGCTGCCATGACAAGGCTCCAGAGAGCGGCATAGGGCTTCTCCGCCTGGGCGACGCGCCGGAGGAAGAAGGCGCCGATGACTACGAAGAGGGCGCCGAGGCCGAGGACCTCATAGAGCACCGTGCTCTGCAGGCTGGCGGTTCCATCCGTCGTGGATTCGATCCCGGCGATCCAGTTGGTCAGAATGCCGGACGTGCCGACCACGGCGACGAGCGCGGACAGGATCGTTGCCCAGGCTGCATGCAGGCGGCCGGCACCGAAGGCCGCAACCGCTGCGACGATCGCCGCAAACATGAATGTCGCATCGACGATTGGATATCCATATCGAAGGCTGAAGCCGACGATGCAGAGTGATACCGTGAGCGCACCGATCGCGGCCGTCAGCGTCATGCCGAGGGGCTGTCGGACGAGAAATGCCGCCCATTCCATACCGGAGCTTACTCGCTGGGGCGTATCTTCGGCCGGCGCCGTTGTTGCGTCTTCCTTCACCGCTTCTGAGACTGGATAGCGTCCCGGCCACAAGAAGATGGTGCCGCCGATCATGGCCAGCATGGAAAGCGTGACCGGCGCGAGATCGACGACCGGGCTGAAGGTAATGTAGAGCAGCGGCCACAGGCTCAGAAGCCCATTTGCGAGCGACGGCGCGATCAGCCAGCGGCGCAGGCGCGACGCCAAAAGGGTCGCAAGCCAGGTCAGAACGAGATAGCCGAAGAGTGTCCAGGGACGTGGCGCGGTAGAAGCGATGAGGGCAGGGGTCGCCATCGACGCCAGCAGGCCGAGGCCGGCAAGCGCCTGCCCATGCAACAGCGATAGTCCGAGCGTGGCAAGCGAGATGAGCGCGAGAAGAATGAAGGCGGTTGCGGGGCCGATGAATTCGTAGATGGCATGCGCCGCATAGGTCGAGCCGAACAGGGCGACGACACCGGCTGCCGTCAAGACGCCAGGGATCATCGCATTTTGAAAGGCGCTGTTCAGAACCGGCGCGGTGCGGCGGCGGATCACTTCGCCTGCAGCAATCAGGGCAAGGCCGAAGAGTGCCGCAAGAGCCAGACGCACGCCGGGGCTGAGAAGGCCGCTCTCGATCGAATATTTGACCATGAAGATGCCGCCGAGTGCCAGGGCGATGCCGCCGACCCAGACGGCCCAGCGTGCGCCGATTGTGCTTTCTAGGCTTTCCTTCGGTGGGGTGGAGGTCTGGCTCGCAAGAGGAGCGTCTTCTTCCTGGCCGGCATCCGCAATGTTGCGTGCAGCGAGAGCGGGCTCCTCGATTTCGGGCGCGGAAGTATCCTCGATCGCGACTTTCGGTTCGTCGTCCATGGGTTGCGCGACGGCATAAGCCGCCGGAATCGATTCGCCCGTATCCGGCGTCAGCACCTTGCCTTCGAGAGCATTCTGCAGCTCCTGAACGCGCGCCTCAAGCTGCTTTATCCTTAGGTTGTGGCCCCGCAATACCACGATACCGACAATCAGGATGACGAGCGGCAACAATTCCATCATGTCCCCTCCATGGGCAATCCGTCGCACCATATACGAAACTGTTCATCGAGTAAGGCTGGATAACCGGATTAGCCTATGATTCCAGGGGATTATGCCCCGTCGCCTGGCAAGGCATCACAAAACCAATATTAGAAAATCCGGATTTGCCGCTTGGGAACTATGGTTAATACTCATTAACAATTTGTCTTTACCGGCAGCGCGAAGCAGCTTAATACCTAGTTCATAGTTTAGCTCTGAATGTACTGAGTACAAACGACGTCGCATGAGGCGGCTCCTACCCTAGGAGGTTTGTATGTCCCATGTTTCTTCCGTATCCAATAGCTCCTATCCGTATCGTGGCACGCTCTCGCGCCTTGATGCGAATAACGACGGTCTTTTGAGCGAAGGGGAACGCGCAGCGGCCGAGCGCCCCGGCATTCTCGAAGCCGACGATCCCGGTGCTGCTGCCGATGGTTCCAACAGCGCTTTGGGTAACCTGATCGCTAAGCTCATGCAATTGCCGGGCGCCGACGCTACCTCTACGGCAAAGTCGCCGGAATCCAATGCCGTCTACGATCTTAATCTGCTGTCGCCGATGGATGCCTACAACAGTACCTACGGCCAATATGATGCCGATAGCGTAGCGGCCTGATACGTACTTTCATCCGATGAAAGGGCGGCCTGCCGGCACACCGGCAAGCCGCCTTATCATTTTGATGTAGGATCATTTTTTCCAGTTACCGGAACCGTCATGCCTGCCATGCGTTGGGCAACAGCCACGCAGAACCGGGAGGGTGTTCCATGAAGCGGATAATGATCGTTGCAATTCTCGCTCTTGCCGCAGCCGCGCCCGCGGCAGCACAAACCCAAAGTCAAAATACCGCTACTGCCGATTTTGTCGGCCTCGACGGTAAGCAGGCCGGTCGGGCGACGTTGACTGAAGGTAAAAAGGGCGTGCTGATCGAATTGGAAGTGTCCGGCATGCCCGCCAATCGCTGGGTCGCCTTCCATATCCATGAGAATAGCCGGTGTGAGCATACGCACGGCTTCGAGTCCGCCGGCGGGCATTTCAATCCCACAAAGGCGGAACATGGCTTTCTGGCCGCCAGCGGGCCGCATGCCGGCGATATGCCCAACCAGTATGTCGATCAGGATGGCAAGCTGCGCGCCCAGGTCTTCAACGGCATGGTATCGCTGAACGGCAAAGACGGCATTCGCGGCCGCACGCTGATGATCCATGCGGAGTCCGACGATTACCGCAGCCAGCCTGTGGGCGGTGCCGGCAAGCGTCTGGCATGTGCCGTCATTCAATAGGGGCCGGCGGCCAGACAATCGAGGGTGAATCCAGCTGTTGACGCGGTCGGTAACTGGCAGCGATTGTTCTGCCGAGGGCGTGCCTGCTGGCGATGATTTGATGGCTGTCGATGCGTTAGCTGGCCAAGGACAGTGTGAAAGGCGCATTGCCGTCGGCATCGGCGCCGCGGCCGATCTCTTTGACTGCCGCGACCAGGCGCCCTTGGCGTCCCAGCAGCTCATCGCCGATGGTGACCAGCCGGGCATTCGGCGTAACGAATGGCGAGCTCACCCGCAGCCGACGCACCAGCACTAGATCGTCTTGCTCGGGATGAACGGCCAAGGCCGCGATCAGCGCTGCCGCCGGCGAGCGGGAGACGCCCATCCAGCAATGGATCAGCAAAGGCGCGCTTCGATCCCAGCCGGAGGCAAAATCGATAATCGCGCGAACATGCGCCTCCTGTGGAGCGACGAGATCGCCTGTCCCGGCAAAACTGATGTCGTTCATATGGAGCAGCAGATGCCGATCCGCCTGGATGACCGCTGGGCGGTGGAAGCTGTGCTCCTTGGCCATAAGGCTGATCATTTCGCGCGCGCCATGATGAACGGCCATTTCGGCAATGCGCGCGAGCGGCGACACGACGATCCTGGTCACGCCCCAACCCTCATGGCAGCGCGCTCCGCCTCGATCGCTTCGAAGCGCTTCAGAAACAGCCGTTGCGCCTCGATTGCCGGCATCGGCTCGATCGGCAGCATCTCGCGTGTGATGTCGCGCGGCTGGCCGAAGAATTTGCGGGCTTCATCGGGCGTGAAGCCTGCAAGCAGCGTTGCCTCGAAATAGGCAGAGATCGTGTCGGCCTTCTTGATCTTTTCCTTGAGCTTCGGCGCGCAATGCGGAGGCAGGGCGAAGCGCTGGTAGATGGCTGCTTCGAGTCGTTTCTCCACGACCTTGTAATCGCCGCCGACGACGGACTTGAACGGTGAGATCATGTCGCCGATCACATATTCCGGTGCATCATGCAGCAAGGCGGCAAGCAGTTCGTCCGGCGTTGCCGGGTTGAGATGACGAAAGATCGCTTCCACCACAAGGCTATGCTGCGCCACCGAAAAGGCATGGTCGCCGGAGGTCTGGCCGTTCCAGCGCGCGACCCGGGCAAGCCCATGCGCAATGTCACTAATCTCGACATCGAGCGGCGACGGGTCCAGCAGGTCGAGCCTGCGCCCGGATAACATGCGCTGCCAGGCGCGCGCAGTCGTCGCCGATGTCATGCCGACGCCTCATCGGCGCGAGTGGGGAAGGAGAGGCCGGACCAGGCCGGCAGAGACACGGTGACGTCGATATCGCCAGCCCTTATCGGAGCCTCTTCGGCAATGGCTTCGCCGGCCCGGTCGATACGGACGATGGCAAGGCCCATATTGCCGGCGGTCGAGCCGAGAGTTCCGATCGGCTTGCCGCCGACGGTCAATTCCGTGCCGGAGGTGGGCAATTCGGCACTGCCGCTGACGATGACGACACGCCTGCGCGCCGTGCCGCGGTGGTGCATGCGCGAAACCACTTCCTGGCCGATATAGCAGCCCTTGCGGAAGCCGAGGCCGCCGTTCAGATCCATCAGCACATCATGCGGGAACGCGTCCTGCAATGCGAAGTCGAGGCCGGAAACAGCGATGCCGTTAGCGATCCGCAGCACGTCATAAAGTGTCTCGGGATCGCTGCCGTGCTCGCCGGGCGTCCGGCTCAGCGCAATCCCGGCCTTGGCGAAGCGGCTGTCCTTTGGTCCATGCGTCGCATTATCTCCCCACGCGACCGTGACCCCCTGGGTATCCTCTGCGACGAAATCGACCTTGGCGCGCAGGCGATACATGGTGAGCCGCTTCAGCAGACCTTCCCACTGTGCCGTGTCGGTTTCGAGTAAAAACCCTGCACCATCCCGCCAGATCATGAAGTCGAACAGGATCTTGCCCTGCGGCGTCAGCAACGCGCCGGGGCGAGCCTCATCGGCGCCAAGCGAGACGAGATCGGTGGTGATGAGATTGTGCAGAAACGCCTCGGCTTCCGCGCCGGTAATGCGGAAGAAGGAGCGCTCTCTGAGGAATACGGCTGGCATGATGGTTCCGCTGATATGACCTGTAGCACGGCGCGATCTCTAAGACTCGCTTCCTGTACTTCAGGTCTTTGATCTTGCGCATGTCGTTGTCGCAAAACCGCTGCGCACTTTTGCGCGACATGCTTCATCACGCAGAGGTAGGGCCTTCAGCGAAGAACCGCAAGTTCTCCGGTCGGATCATTCGCCCGAGGTGAAGAATTTCCAGCGGCCGTCCGGCGTGATGCCGACGCGATAGAAATTATAGCCGCCGAATTCCTGCATGTCGGCATAGTCGCCGGCCGTCACGATACGCATCAGGTCAACCTTCTCCGGCGTGGAGAGGGTCTTGATGTCCTTTTCGGCGAAATAGGGCCAGACATAGACCTCATCCGGGGTTCCCTGGCCGACATGGGCAAAGCCTGACGACATAATGTCGAGGAGAATGGACTGGATTTCTATGCCGTCGGGATCGCCCGAAAGGTCATGCAGCGTCTTTATCGGATCTTCGCCGGGATCGTCGGCCGTAACCTGGGTCTGTTTCAGGCCTCCTCCGATGTTCATCAGCGGGCGCAGACGCTCAAGATCGCCGGAAGCGGCAGCCTCGACGATCGCGGTACGGAGCTTCTTTACTGGCTCGGGCGCCTTGTCGATATCGAAGAGGAATTCGACCGATTTGCCGGTACTGGAAGCGCCACCGCTGCTCTGTGCAGCCTGCTTGTTGATCAAGGGCTCAGGCGCCGGCAGCGCATTGTTGGCGGGTGCTTCCAGCGCCTGCTCGATCGGTTTCTCGTTCTTCCGTTGTGTGGACTTTGCTGTATCTCTCGCCTGGGGGGCTGGCGGATTGAGCTGAGAAAAGGCGCTAGCCGGAATGGGCAGAGCCACGCTGCCCAAAAACAGGGTTACGGCAGCGAAGGAGGCAATGGAACAGATGAGCGCATTGCCTGGAAAGATACGCATAAGCAATCTCTGGTTGTTATTGCAGGGTCCGGTTCGGAGAGAATTCACCAGCGAGCATGCGTTCACGCAGCGATTCGAGCAAGGCTTCGGCGCCCTGTTCCCCCTGAATCCGGATCGTCTCGCGAATTGCATGGGCAATGGCGGCGTCGGCGATGATTTCAGGCTCGATGCCGTCAGCCATACCGTCTGCCCAGGCTTCGTTCTGGTATTCCAGCGCTGCCTGCATCTTTTCATGAACGATCATGTCGTCGATTTCGTTCAGGCTGGCTTCCATTGTTTCTTTCCTCGAGACGTTCATGTCCTTACCACTTGCTTAATAACTTTATCAGCCTTTTCTCAAAACGACACGGCTCGCTGTCAAAAGAGGTTAATAAATCGTCAATTTCCAAAGCGTGCGGTGATTTCTGTTGCCAGTGTTGCACCTTCGTTACGGTATCGCTCTTCCGCAGTGCGGGCCTGCGGCGTGCAATTCGTGTAAACCGACGCAAAGGACCGATACCCACGGTTGAAAGCCGCAGTCAGTCTTTCTCTTCGTTTCGGCTCGTTCTTAGTTTCCGTGTCGAGCAATTGCTGCATATCGCCCCGCCAACCATCCTCGCGCGTCGGACTGCAGAGATTGCGCAGATAGTCGATCGAGCCGAGAATTTCGGAGAGCCGCGACAGCTGTTCGTCGTAGGGTACCGGCTGTTCCGCACTCCCGCTATCAGGCACCTGTGCCGGCGGCCCACCTGCTGCCGGCTGTGCGGCAGCGGGAAGGGCGGCGGCAAGCGCGATGCAGATCAGAAGCGGTCGGCCAAGGTTGTTATGAATCATGTAACCATGTTGACCGGACAAGCATGACGGGAACAAGGCGTGGCAGGTGGTTTCCACCCCGATATTGCTCAGCATCGTTAATTTCGGGGCCGAGCTATGCGTTTTCTGCAGCAAGCCGTTCCACGCATTCGAGCACGCTGGCCGGAACGGGCAGGGCGCGCACCTCCTCCACCGTGTACCAGCCGATGGCAGCCGCATCGTCGGCGGCCTCGGCGACGGCATCCTCATCGGCGTCCACAAGGAAGACCGAGAGCAGGAAGTGGCTCGTCAGCGTTCCGTCTGCCGCATGGGAGCGCAGGTCGTAAGTTTCGAACAAGCGAGGATTGCGGGCTGAGATGCCGGTCTCCTCCTTGAATTCGCGCAGTGCCGCGTCGGCCGGCGTCTCTCCGTCTTCGGCCCGCCCGCCCGGAAAGGCATACATGTCGGCGGACGGCGGATTGCTGCGCAAGACAAGCAGAAAGCGGCCGTTGCGCTGAAGAATGGCAGAGGAGGCAGGGCGAGGATTGGAAGTCATAGGTTGCTTTGCATTTGGATGAAAAAATGGGGGTGCAACGATGCTAGGTCATCGGCGAGCAATCTCTACAGGAAACGCCGCTTGCTGTCCCGTGGGAAAGCCCATTAACTCGCTTCCGGCGGAAGCCGCGATTCTGAATGCATCGAATATGGGAACGATCCGGGATGATCTACGGGCTATATGCTTTGGCGGCTCTCGCCGAGATCGCAGGCTGCTTTGCCTTCTGGGCGTGGCTGCGTCTGTCGAAGCCCGTCTGGTGGCTGGCGCCTGGCCTGATATCGTTGATGCTCTTCGCCTGGCTGCTGGCATTGGTGCCGAGCGAGGCGGCCGGGCGCACCTTTGCTGCCTATGGCGGCGTCTATATCGTTGCCTCCATTCTCTGGCTCTGGCTCGCCGAAGGGCGGCTGCCGGACCGGTGGGATATTTCGGGCGCCATCATCTGCCTTGCCGGCGCGGGGATCATTCTCTTCGGTCCGCGCGGCTGACATCAGACTTGACCCTCCGCTTCTCGGGTGCAACACAGGCCTCATGTGCGGACGTTTCGCTTTGACATCGACGGCAGACCAGGTGGGCGAAGCGCTCGGCGTCCTGCTGAACGAGGCATTTCCCGCGCGCTATAATATTGCGCCGACGCAGCCGATCCTTGTCGTCATATCGGGCGATAGGCAGCGACCGGGCAGTAACCTGCCGGATCGCCGTGCTCTGCTCGTGCGCTGGGGCTTTATGCCCGACTGGGTGAAGGACCCCAAGGATTTCCCGCTGCTGATCAATGCGCGATCGGAAACGGCCATCGGCAAGGCCTCCTTTCGCGCGGCCATGCGCCATCGTCGTATCCTCATCCCGGCATCCGGTTTCTACGAATGGCATCGACCGCCGAAGGAAAGCGGCGAGAAGTCGCAAGCCTATTGGATTCGTCCTCGCAGCGGCGGCGTCATCGCTTTTGCCGGGCTGATGGAAACCTGGTCGTCGGCCGACGGTTCCGAGGTCGATACGGGTGCGATCCTGACGACGGCGGCAAACAGCGCCATTCGATCCATCCATGACCGCATGCCCGTTGTTATCAAACCGGAGGATTTCGCTCGGTGGCTCGATTGCAAGACGCAGGAGCCGCGCGATGTCCTTGATCTGATGAAGCCGGTTCAGGAGGATTTTTTCGAGGCGATCCCGGTTTCGGATCGCGTCAACAAAGTTGCCAATATGGGGCCGGATGTGCAGACACCCGTAGTGCTCGATCCGGTCAGAAAACCGCCGAAGAAGGCGGATCCGGACGATGGCCAGCTAAGCCTTCTCTGAGCGGCCGCCATTCGGCGGCCAGTGATCGGAAGTGCTGCCTGCCGGTATCGGTCGGCGGCGAGTGCAACGTTATTCTCAGGCGATCTTCTTCTTGAGAGGCTTCGTCTTCAGCATCAGATGTGCTGCAAGAACGGCTTTCAGGCCCAGCGGACGATAATGCTTGCTGGGGTCGATCTTTGCCTGCGGTTGTGCCGGCTGGTCTTTCTTCTGCGTCATGTTTCACTCCTCACCATGCTCCCCCGGAGCATTTTTCGATTCACAGTCGAGTAGTGGTTTTTGTCGTAAATCATGACAAATCGAAGGCGTTTTCCAATCAGCTTTTGTAAACAACGACCATATTTCGAGAGATTAGCGCCGAAACCTCGTGTAGAATCCGCACTGCCGCAATGTTTGAATCTGCGGAAATATCGCGCCGCGCCAGCTCCCCATTGCGCCGTTGAGCGATCACCATGTCTCTGATTGATAAGGAAGACTTGCAGACTTGTGGTTGCGGCGCAGCGAAGCTGCCGAAGGGCTGCCGCGCGGCAATTTAATATGCCGTCGTTAGATATGCCGGCCGATGTCGTCGTTGGAATCGTCGACATTAGGATCGGCGGGGCCGTTGATGGTGTAGGTGCCGTATTTCTTCGCCCAGGAGCGCGCACCGAAGGGCAGGGACAGCAAATAGATGACGACGGTCACGACCATGACATGCCATGTATAGCTCATCAGCAGCGCGACATAGACGACAAGGCCGAGCATGATTGGCAGCACCAGATCGCGCCTTACGCCGTTGCCTTCCGATTTGCCGGACCATACGGGCAGACGGCTGACCAGAAGAAAGCCGATGAGGACGGTGTAGGCAGCGCCCCATAAGGCGAAGGTGCGGTCCGGCGTCACGCCGAGAAAGCCGAGATAAACAGGCAGCAGCACCAGCATGGCGCCGGCAGGCGCGGGTACGCCGACGAAATATTCCGACTGCCAGGAGGCCTTGTGCTCGCGCTCGGCCATGACGTTGAAGCGGGCGAGCCGCAGGCCGGCGGCGATCGTGTAGATCAGTGCCGCGATCCAGCCGAGCGAACGGGCCTGATCGAGAAGGAAGACGTAGACGACGAGCGCCGGGGCAACGCCGAAGTTGACGATGTCGGCGAGCGAATCCATCTGCGCGCCGAACTTCGAGGTGGCCTTCATCAGCCGCGCGACGCGCCCGTCGATACCGTCGAGGAAAGCGGCGACCAGCACGGCCACGACGGCAAGCTCGTAGCGGTTTTCGAAAGCGAGGCGAATGCCTGTCAGGCCCGAGCAGATCGCCAGCACGGTGATCATGTTCGGCACGATCAGCCGCAACGGAATTTCCCGGAGACGCGGTCCGCGTGCTTCGTCGTTGGGCCCGTGTGGCTCGAAAGGCGGAAAAGGCGTCTTCATCTCGCTCGTGTTCCTAGAGCAATTCCAGCAAAAGCGCGAAGCAGTTTTGTGTCCGGAATTGCGTGAAAACAATGGTGTAGAGTATTTCCGTACCTCAGTTTAGGGGGGAAATACTCTCGGATTCAGCTGCGGCGGCTAAGGGTTGCGCCCTTGGCCGAGCCGAATTCGGCAATAACGGTTTCGCCGGCGATCGCCCGCTGGCCGACGGCAACGCGCGACGAAGCACCTTCCGGCAGGAAGACATCGAGGCGCGAGCCGAAGCGGATGAGGCCGATGCGCTCGCCGGCATCCAGCGGCTCGTTCGGATGAACGAAACAAAGAATGCGCCGGGCAACGAGGCCGGCAATCTGCACAACGCCGATTTCGCCATGCTTTGTTTCGATCACGAGGCCGTTGCGCTCGTTCTGTTCGCTGGCCTTGTCCAGTTCGGCATTGAGGAAGCTGCCCTGGCGATAGGCGACGTTGGTGATGCGGCCGCGCATCGGCGAACGGTTCACATGGCAATCGAAGACGTTCATGAAGATCGAGATACGCAGCATCGGCAGGCTGCCGAGGTTGAGCTCAGCCGGCGGCGTCACCATCTGCACGCTCGAAACCTTGCCGTCTGCCGGCGATATCGCCAGATCATCGTCCTGGGGCGTCAGGCGTTCGGGATCGCGGAAGAAATAGGCGCACCACAGCGTCAGGATCAGGCCGATCCAGAAGAGCGGTTTGAAGATCCAACCGAGCACCAGCGACGCGACGAAGAAACCTGCAACGAAGGGATAGCCTTCCTTGTGGACGGGAACGATGACATTGCGTACGCTGTTCATCAAGCTCATCTATGGCCTACTCCGTTAGGGCATTCCCGCCAGGAACCAGGCTCCGGTTCTCCGTCAAGATCATGCCAGTCAAAAGAATGAGAACAAGATAAGCGGTCTTGCTCTGAATACCAGTCGAGCGTGACTACAGGCAAACTCTGTCATGGGCAATGCTTTCGCACACTCGTCCTCAACGCAATCCGTGTCGAACAAGATGCCAACGTTCCCCGGACTTGAAAAGTGTAGCCTATGGAAACCCGGGTGGGACGCAATGAAAAGGCCGCCGATGACGGCGGCCTCCTATGTTCTGCGTCGGCCGATCGGAAATCAGAGGCCGAGAGCAGCGCGGAGTTCCGCCTTGGCGCCTTCATACTCGGTCTTGTAATCGTCATGCGTCATGATGGTTTCGGCGATGACGGTGCCTGCAATGCGGCCCGCTTCGATATCGGAAGCATAGTGGATACCGCCGACGATGCGGTTATGGCCGTATTCCCAGGCGCGTGCCATGATGGCAGGGCGCTTTTCCGGCACCATATTCGCAAGCACGATGCCCATCAGCGTGCCGACCGTGGTGTGGCCGGACGGATAGGAGCCGGATTTGGAGAGCGGTACGATCGGCTTGACGAGATCGCTGTAGAGGTGCGGGCGAGGGCGTTTCCAGACGTCCTTAGCCGGGTCGACGACGGCGCCTTCGGTCTCGACGACGCGATCGAAGAAGGCCGAAAACTTCGGCAGGTTTTCCTTGGTGAATTTCGGGCTGTCGATGACGTCGGAGAAGCGCCAGACGTTCTCTTCGGCATCGGCCACGGCGCGAGCCGCCATTTCCGGCGTGCGGGTCACCTGGATCGTTAGGATTTCGCCGAGCTCCGCCTTCATCTGCGCGGAATCATTGGCGGGTGGCGGCGGCAGCAGATCGAGAAGGTTGATCTCCTTGGCATCGGCGAAAGGTTTGGCATCTTCGGCGAAAACCGGCGAGGCTAGGCCGACGACGAGCAACAGGCTTAAAGCTTTGGCAAAAGTACGCATTTGGGGGCTCCCTTCAAAAGACCCTCGTACCTAGCAAGCTGTCATCTCAGTCTCGTGACAAAAATCGGTGAATAACTGCTACGCCTCGGTGCTGCCATGGGAAAGGATTCAATGCATCCGCAGTTTTTCACCTTGCCGGCGCCAGGCGGTCGATAACGCCCAGGTCGTCGTTCTCGCGCACCTGCTTCAGATGCTCCTCGGCCTGCGTCGCCTCGCGCTGGCGGTTCCACATGGACGCATAAAGCCCGTTCCGTGCCAGCAGTTCGGCATGTGTGCCGCGCTCGGCGATCACGCCGCTTTTGAGCACGATGATCTCGTCCGCGCCTATAACGGTCGACAGGCGGTGAGCGATGACAAGCGTCGTGCGGTTCTTGGAGACGACGTCGAGGGCGGCCTGTATTTCGCGTTCGGTCGTCGTATCGAGCGCAGAGGTCGCCTCGTCGAGGATCAGAACGGGCGGCGATTTAAGAACGGTGCGCGCGATCGCCACGCGCTGCTTCTCGCCGCCAGACAATTTGAGACCGCGTTCGCCGACCTTGGTCTCGAAGCCTTCCGGCAGTTGACGGATGAAATCGCCGATCTGCGCGATCTCCGCGGCCGCCGTCACTTCCGCCTCGCTTGCGCCCGGCCGGCCATAGCGGACGTTGTAGGCGATGGTGTCGTTGAAAAGCACGGTATCCTGCGGCACCATGCCGATGACCTTACGCAGGCTCTTCTGTGTGACGGTTCGCAGATCCTGGCCGTCGATGGTGATCGTACCGCTTTGCACATCGTAGAAACGATAAAGCAGGCGCGACAACGTTGATTTTCCGGCGCCTGAAGGCCCGACGACGGCGACGGTCTTGCCTGCCGGAACTTCGAAAGAAATGCCCTTCAGGATCGGCCGGGCCGGATCATAGGCGAAATGTACGTCCTTGAACGCGATCGCGCCATTACCGATGACAAGTTCCTTGGCGTCAAGCGCATCGACCACCTCGGGCTTGACCTCGAGCAGATCGAACATCTCCTCGATATCGGTCAGGCCCTGGCGTATTTCGCGATAGACGAAGCCGATGAAGTTGAGCGGCACGGAAAGCTGCAGCAGCATGGCATTGATGAAGACGAAGTCACCGACCGTGTGTTGGCCGTTCAGGACCGACAAGCCGGACATGACTAGCATCACCGTCGTGCCGAGGCCGAAGATCAAGCCTTGGCCGAAGTTCAGCCAGCCAAGTGACGTCCAGACGCTGGTGGCTGCCTTTTCATATCGCTCCATCGATTGATCGAAGCGTTTGGCTTCCATTTCCTCGTTGCCGAAATATTTGACCGTCTCGAAATTCAGCAGCGAATCGATCGCCTTGGTGTTGGCGTCGGTGTCGCTGTTGTTCATCGTCCGGCGGATGGAGATGCGCCAGTCGCTCGCCTTGACGGTGAACCAGATGTAGAGCCAGACCGTGACGGCCGTGACCGCGAGATAGGAAAAGCCGTAGCCGCGCCAGAAGATAATGGCGGTCAGCAGGAATTCGATGAAGGTCGGAAACGTGTTGAGGATCGTGAAGCGGACGATCGTCTCGATGCCCTTGGTGCCGCGCTCGATGATGCGCGAGAGGCCACCAGTCTTGCGCTCCAGATGGAAACGCAGCGAGAGCTCGTGCATGTGCACGAAGGTCCTGTAGGCGAGTTGGCGCACCGCATATTGGCCGACACTCGCAAACAGCGCGTCGCGCAGCTGGTTGAGGCCGAGCTGGATCAGGCGCGTCGCGTTCGTGGCGATGATCAAGGCGACAGCGCCGACCAAAAAGGCAGGCAGAATGCCCTGCATGTCGAGCTTGCCGTTCAGCGCGTCGACGGACCATTTGAAGAAGTAGGGGACCAGCAGCAGGAAGAATTTCGAAACCAGCAGGAAGACGGTCGCCCAGACCACCCGCATCTTCAGATCCATGCGCCCGCTCGGCCACATATAGGGCCAGAGATTGACGATCGTGTTCAATGGATTGCTGGAATCCGCCGATATGGTTTTCTTCTGGCCTGCCATGTACGTCTCCGGCGAATAATTGAGCAGCCGGGCGTGGCAGCGTTTGCACAGCCGACTTGCAAGCCTTCACAGCCAAGACATGGCCATTGCACGAAGGCTATGGGGTCGGGGGACGCTTATACTATTTTCATGCCGTATAAAAGCAGCGGCCAGGCGTTGATGCACCTGGCCGCTGTCAATGTTCACGACGGACCGTCGTTGCTGCTAGAGATGCTCGCCCGAAAGCCGCTTGCGGTGAAGCGCCTCGGCATTCGGCAATGCATCCTTCGGCAGGCCGAAGACCTGACCCGGCAGGATCCGGTCCGGATTGTTGATCTTGTCCTCATTGGCCAGATAGATCGTCGTATAGCGCACTCCCGCACCGTAGATGCGGCGCGAGATCTGCCACAGCGTATCGCCGCGACGGATAATGACGGCATTGGTGTCCTGCGACAGCGGTGCCTGCTCGAGCGTCTTCGGCTCGTTGGACGAGACTTCGGCATTCGGCTGTGCTGGCGCCGTCTGCGCCGGCGCCGTGATAACGGCGATCATCTGTTCGAGTCCAGGCAGCGCGGCGCCGACCGACTTCGGGTCCTTCGGCAAGGCGACGAGAGCAGCTAGCGCCTTGCCGGCCACGCTGGAGGCATCGGCCGCAGCCTTCTTGAGCGCGGCGCTGGCGTTGATGGTCGGCCGGAATTCGGAGAGCGACTTCAACGCGATTTCCGTGCCGGAGCGGGCGGCTGCGAGCTGCTCCGTATTCGGTTGCTTACCGTCGGTAAAGAGGCCCTTCAGCAGCGCGAAAGCCTTGCCGGCGCCTTCCTTGAGCTTGGCAAGCTCGCCCTCGTCGAGCGGTACCATGTTTGCCGTGGTCGCTTGCGCTTGACCATTGGCGGCGGGCGTCTGCGCCGCAACCGTCACCTGATTACCCTCGGGGCGCGTGAAGTTGACGCTGGTCCGCACCACGACTTTGCCGGCACCGTCAAGCACATCGACGCGGATCTTGTGATCGCCGACGGCCAGAGGCATGGGTCCGTCTACGACGAAGTGACCGTCCGCACCCGCGACGTTCTCACCGATCAGCTTTTCGTCGGCATAGGCTCGGACCTTGGCATTCGGCTTCGCGGTGCCGGCAACGAAGATATGGTCGTTTTCGATCTCCACCGCATTGACCATGACGTCCTGATCCGCTTCCGCCTTTGCCGCCGGCGGCGTTGCCGTGCCGGCTGCCGGATTGGCGGATGCGATCGCCGTACCATCCTGTTGCAGCTTGGCATCTGTCGTGGCTGCTGGCTTGTCCGTCGTTTTGGCCTGAGTGTCGGCTGCGGACGCGTCCTGTTCGCCGGCGGTCACGCGGCCCTGTTTGGCGGAAGGCGCGGTGATGATGCGGCTTGCAGCGCCTGGCTTGGACACCATCGCGAGGACCTGGCTGGAATTGTCTTTCGGCACGGAGACAGTGGCGACTTCCTCGGAATTGACAGCCTTGCCGTCCTTGCCTGTAGCGCGCAGCACCAGTTCGTGGTCCCCAGGCGGCAGCGGATTGTCGAGCACGGCGGCAAAGTCGCCGCTCGGGCCGGCATTGGTGGTGGTGACGACCTTTTCGCCGTCGACGATTTCCAGCTTGGCATTCGGCTCTGCCGAACCAGCAATAACTGTCGAGCCATCCGGCTCGACGCGCAACACGTCGAATGAGGGTACGCGAGGATTGGCAGCCGCGTTGGTCTCGGGCGCTTGTTGGCCTGTCAGCGCTGCGAAAGCCTTGTCGATCGCTGCACTCGCTTCGGCGGCATTGTCGGGGAGAGACTGGATGATGGTGAGCGCCTTGCCAGCGCCGTCCTGTACCTTCTTCACAAGCCCCGTGGTCGCTGCGTCGATTCCCTCAGGAAGCGCGAAGCCGACGATCGATTGCAGGGCGTTGGTTGCCTTCGTCTTTGCGGCCGTGAAGGTATCCTGGGACGGTGTGTTGCCATCCTTGAACAGCGCCTTGAGATCGGCAAGCGAGGTGGTTGCCGCACCCGTAAGCTCGGTCAGTTTCTTGGTGAGATCTGCGGTATTGGCGGCATTCTGCGCGGTTTTGGTCGCGTTCTGTGCAGTCTCGCCGGCCTTCTGCGCGTTTTGGTCGATGGTGTTCTTCACCGTGTTGCTGGCTTGATTGACCGCATCGCCGATCGGGGTCTTGTCACCGTTGATGCGCGGCATCACGAAGAAGACCATCAACAGGGTCGCAATTGCCAACACCAACAGAGCCAGCCACCCGGCACGGTTCTTCATCATCAGTCATCTCCACGCGGCGAAGTCGTCGCAACTCCTGAAATTGCTAGCGATTTCGGCTGCTTTTACAAGCTTTCTCAGCCATTTTCGCATGTCCCGGCACAAGTTTTCCTTTGAAAAATCTTGACTGAGCATCTGCAGCATAGTTGTTTGCATCCATGACCGACGATTCCACGCCAATTCGAACCATTTGCGTCTATTGCGGCTCACGGCCGGGGCGCGATCCCTCCCACATGGCTGCCGGCCGCGAACTGGGCAAAAGCATTGCCGAAAACGGCCTGCGCCTGATCTATGGCGGCGGAACAAAGGGCATCATGGGCGCTGTCGCGAGCGGCGTGCTATCGCACGGCGGTCAGGTTACCGGCATCATTCCGGAATTCCTCGTCGATATGGAAGCGACGCGCCATTCGCTCGGTCAGCTCGACGAGCTCATCATAACGCCTGACATGCATGCGCGCAAACACGGCATGTTCGAACGCGCCGACGCTTTCGTGGCATTGCCGGGCGGCATCGGCACCTTGGAAGAGATCGTCGAGATCATGACCTGGGGTCAGCTCGGCCGTCACGAAAAGCCGATGGTCTTCGCCAATATCAACGGTTTCTGGGACCCGATGATGGAACTCATCCGCCATATGACGGAAGAGGGCTTCGTCCATACCGCCCACCGCGTCCAGCCGCTGGTTATCGACAAGATCGCCGATATTATCCCGGCCATCCGCAAGCACGCTGCGGAGGTACCCGGAGATCGCGGCGGCGAAGAGGCCGTCATTTCCAAGCTTTGACTGGGGATCTGCTAACCAGGCCCGCTGGTTAGCCTCCTCTACTCTGACGCAGCATCGACCAGCTGTAGAGCACGAGACCCGCCCAGATCAGCGAAAATGCAACGAGCTGCGTCGTGCCGAAAGGTTCCTTGAACAGAAAGACGGCGATCAGGAAGACCATGGTCGGCACGATGTATTGCATGATGCCGATGGTCGACATCCTCAGAAGCTTCGCGCCATTGGCGAAGATCATCAGCGGCAGCGCCGTCACGAGCCCGCAGCCGAGCAGAAGCGCGGTATCCGAAATGCCGGTCTGGTAAAAGTGGCCTTCCCCGCGCGCTTCCAGATAGAGGATGTAAAATGCTGCCGGGATGCAGAGCAGCAGCACCTCGATGAAGAAGCCCTGATTGGCTCCCACAGGCAGGGTCTTGCGGAAAAATGCATAGAAGCCCCAGGAGAAGGTCAGCGACAACGCGACCCAGGGCAGGGTGCCGGCTTTCACCGTCAGAATGATGACGGCGGCGGCTGCAAGGCAGATCGCGACGATCTGCGTCGGCGCCAGCTTTTCCTTGAGCAGGATGGCGCCGAGCGCAATGCTGAATAGCGGATTGATGAAGTAGCCAAGGGCAGCATCGAGCGAATGGCCGGCGCCGATCGCCCAGACATAGGTTCCCCAGTTGACGGTGACGAGCGCTGCCGTCAGCGATGCCATGGCGATCGTGCGCGGATTACGAAAAGCCGCCTTCACGTCACCCAGGCGCCCCAGCGCCAGCAGCACGATGCCCGCGACGGGAACCGACCAGACGATGCGATGGGCAATGACCTCGAAAGCCGGGATATGCGCCAGCGCCTTCATATAGAGTGGCAGAATGCCCCAGAAGAGATAGGCCGTCATCGCAAAACCGAAGCCGCGGATAGCGTCATTATTCTTGATTTCAGGTTTGACCGTGTCGGTGGCCATGAATTTTCCCGTCATTCTCTGTTATTTGAGACGGGATTACCCCAATGCATGCGGCATGGCTAATTCATTTCATTGACGGCATCGTCAAGCTTTTTGATGGGCGGCGGATTACTCCGCCGCGATCTTGCCTGCCATGTGCCGGTTCTTCATCAGCTTGTAGATGACGGAATCCATCAGGGCCTGGAACGATGCGTCAATGATGTTCTCGGACACGCCGACAGTCCACCAGCGTACGCCGTCGCTATCGGTAGATTCGATCAGGACTCGGGTGATGGCCTCCGTACCCCCATTGAGGATACGCACCTTGAAGTCGGCCAGTTCCAGGTCGTCGATTTCGTGCTGGTATTTGCCGAAATTCTTCCGCAGCGCCAGGTCGAGCGCGTTGACCGGGCCGTCGCCCTCGGCAACCGACATGATGGTCTCGCCATCGATGATGATCTTCACGACCGCTTCCGAGACGATTTTCACCCGGCCGTGGGAATCGAAGCGGCGTTCGACCATGACGCGGAAACCATCGATCGCAAAGAATTCCGGGATGGTGCCGAGCGTGCGGCGGGCCAGCAGCTCGAAGCTTGCATCCGCGCCTTCGTAAGCATAGCCTGTCGCTTCACGCTCCTTGACGATCTGGATCAGCTGGTCAAGCCTGGGGTCGTCCTTGCCGACCTCGATGCCACGCCGTTTCAGCGCGTTGATGAAGTTCGACTTGCCGCCCTGGTCGGAGACCATGACCTTGCGGAAATTGCCGACGCTTTCCGGCGGCACGTGCTCGTAGGTGCGCGGGTCCTTAAGCAGCGCCGAGGCATGGATGCCGGCTTTAGTCGCAAAGGCGGATGCGCCGACATAGGGTGCCTGATGGTCCGGAGAGCGGTTCAGCAGTTCGTCGAAGGCATGCGAAAGGCCGGTCAGCCCGACGAGCCGCTCCGCATCGATCGTCGTCTCGAAACGTTCGCTATAGGCCCTTTTCAGCGCTAGGGTCGGGATCAGCGTGATGAGATTGGCATTGCCGCAGCGTTCGCCGATGCCGTTCAGCGTGCCCTGGATCTGCCGCACTCCGGCTTCGACTGCGACGAGCGAATTGGCAACCGCCTGGCCGGTGTCATTGTGGGCATGGATGCCGAGACAGTGCCCGGGAACGCCGCAGGCGATGACGGCTTCGACGATGGCGCGCACCTCCGGCGGCTGCGTACCGCCATTGGTGTCGCAGAGCACGACCCAGCGCGCTCCGGCATCATAGGCCGTCTTGGCGCATGCCAGCGCATAGGTCGGATTGGCCTTGTAGCCGTCGAAGAAATGCTCGCAATCGACCAGGGCTTCCTTGCCCGCGGCGATGGCCGCCTTGACGCTTTCGGCGATGCTTTCGAGGTTCTCCTCGTTGGTACAGCCGAGCGCCACCTTGACGTGATAGTCCCAGCTTTTCGCGACGAAACAGATCGCGTCGGATTTCGCCTGCAGCAGGCTCGCAAGGCCGGGATCATTAGAGGCGGAGATACCGGCGCGCTTCGTCATGCCAAAGGCGACGAAGGTGGCCGATTTCGTGCGCTTCTCATCGAAGAAGGCCGTATCGGTCGGGTTGGCGCCGGGGTAACCGCCTTCGATGTAGTCCAGGCCGAACTCATCCAGCATGGTCGCAATCGCAATCTTGTCCTCGACCGAGAAATCGATGCCGGGCGTCTGCTGACCGTCACGGAGCGTCGTGTCGAAGAGATAGATTTTTTCGCGTGTCATACTGTTTCCTCCGGCGAACCGGTTTGATAATGGCGTGCCCTCGTCCGTACTCTCTCGGTTTCGCCTTGCTAAACCGTTTGAGTCCACCTTCTCCCCGTTTGCACGGGGTGAAGGGCTTTTGAGGTCGTTCCCTATCCCCGCGCGCGGGGAGAGGGCTAGGGTGAGGGGCCTTACGTGGCCGATACCTTGCCTGCGAACTTGTCGGTGGCGCGGATGAGCTGGTCCAGAATGCCCGGCTCGGACGAGGCATGGCCCGCGCCCTCGATCAGGTGGAATTCCGCCTTCGGCCAGGCTTTGTGCAATGCCCAGGCATAACGCGCCGGGCAGGGCATGTCGTAGCGTCCGTGAACGATGACGCCGGGAATGTCCTTCAGCTTGTAGGCGTCCCGTAGCAGCTGGCCTTCTTCGAGCCAGCCGGCATTGACGAAGAAATGGTTCTCGATACGGGCGAAGGCATGCGCATATTCCGCATCCTCGAACTGGGCGCTGACGGCAGGCTCCGGCAGCAGGGTGATCGTCTCGCCTTCCCAAATCGACCACGCCTTCGCGGCCTCGATGCGCGCAGCCTTTTCAGGGTGCGTCAGCAGCCGATGGTAGGCGGCCATCATCTCATGGCGCTCTTCCGGCAGGATAGGGGCGATGAAACGCTCCCATTTATCGGGGAACATTTCGGAGACGCCGAACTGATAATACCAGTCTAGTTCGGCCTTCGTCAGGGTATAGATGCCGCGCACGACCAGTTCGGAAACCCGCTCCGGATGCGTTTCGGCATAGGCGAGCGCCAGCGTCGAGCCCCAGGAGCCGCCGAAAACAAGCCATTTTTCCGCACCGGCCATTTCGCGCAGCCGCTCGATGTCAGCAACGAGGTGCCATGTCGTATTGGCTTCCAGGCCTGCATGCGGCGTCGAGCGCCCGCAGCCACGCTGATCGAACAGGGTCACGTCGTAAAGCGTGGGATCGAATACGCGGCGATGGCTGGGCGAGATGCCGCCGCCCGGACCGCCATGCAGGAAGACGGCGGGCTTGGCGCCGGGCGTTCCCACCCGTTCCCAATAGATCACATGCCCGTCGCCGACATCGAGGTGACCGGAAGCATAGGGTTCGATTTCCGGATAGAATGTGCGCAGGACTTCGGTCATATTTTTAGTCCCTCCGCCGGCCAGACATCCGTATCATGGTCGGGATGCTGGAACGATATGATCTGCTCCTGTCGCGAGTAGAAATCCGGATCCTGATGGACTGGCTTTTCGAAAATCGTCTCCACCCAGGGCAGACGATAGGCGTGGTTGACCTGGATCTGAGGGGCGAGATCGTCGCGTTCGTCGAAGGCGCCGATGGCGATTTCGAGGCCGCCCGGATGACGGTAGGTCAGCGGTGTGCCGCAGTTCTTGCAGAAGCCGCGATCGATGTTGACGGAGGACTGGAAATAGGTCGGTTCACCGCGCGTCCATTCCAGGCCATCTTCAGGTGCCGTAACGAGGGCGGAGAAGAAGTTGCCGAACTGCTTTTGGCACATGCGGCAATGGCAGATCGACGGACGGCCAAGCTCGCCGCGAATGCGAAACCGCACCGCACCGCATTGGCATCCTCCGCTTCTGATGGCTTCACTCATGGTGCTTCTCCTCTGGCCAGCTTCGGGTATCGTAATCGGGATGTTGGTAGGATACGATGTCAAGCACGAAAGGCGCCTGCTCGGCGTCCTCTTCGGTCCGGTGTCCAGGCAGCAGATGCAGCCGATCGACGAAGCCGATCTTGGCTTCCGTGCCATATTGGACGACAGGCGGCAGTTGCGAGGGATCGTCGAAGGCACCGGCCGCAACTGCCATGCCATCGGGCGCCTCATAGGTCAGCGGCGTTCCGCAATCCCCGCAGAAGCCGCGCTTTACGAAGTTCGAGGATTGAAACGCCTTCCGCTGGCCACGTGTCCATGTAAGCTCGGCGCCGCGCACTGAAACCAGCGGCGCATAATAGGCGCCGAATGCCTTCTGACACATGCGGCAATGACAGATGGAGGCATCCTTCAGCCCGCCTCGCACCCGAAAGCGAACCGCGCCGCACTGACAGCCGCCGGTGTAGGTCATGCTCACCGCTTGATCTCCCAAGTCGTGATGCGCTCACCCGTCGCCGCATCCTTCCCATCCTTGAGCTGAACACCTCTTGTCGTCAGCTCCTCGCGAAGCTTGTCAGCCTCGGCGAAGTTCTTTACCTTCAGCAATTCCAGACGCTGGCGCACCTTGGCATCGATCTCTGCGGCTACAGCTTCGTCGATCTCCGCCTTCTTCGGCAGCAGGCCGAGAAGATCGGCGCTGGCCGCGAAGACCGACAGGAGGCGGGCATCGGCATTGGCAGCTTGCGCCAGGGCATGCAGTGCTTGGATGGCGGCAACGGTGTTGAGATCGTCGCCGAGTGCGGCAAGCACGGTTTCATCGGGAGCCGCCCCACTTACGTCGGCAGCCGGCCATTTGGCGATCAGCCGTTCGGCTTCTTCGAGGCGCTTCACGGAAAAGTCGATCGGCTCGCGATAATGCGTCATCAGCATCGCAAGCCTCAGCACCTCACCCGGCCACGTCCGTCCGCCGAGTTTGTCCGTCTGCAGCAGTTCGTGGATAGTGACGAAATTGCCCTCCGATTTCGACATCTTCCGGCCTTCGACCTGCACGAAGCCGTTATGCATCCAGACGTTCGCCATCGCATGCGTACCGTGCGCGCAACGCGATTGGGCGATTTCGTTCTCATGATGCGGAAAGATCAGGTCGAGCCCGCCGCCATGAATGTCGAAGACATCGCCGAGATAGCGCCCGCTCATGGCCGAGCACTCGATATGCCAGCCCGGGCGGCCGCGGCCCCAGGGACTTTCCCAGCCGGGCTCGTTCTCATCGGAGAGCTTCCACAGTACGAAATCGCCGGGGCTTTTCTTGTGCTCGTCGACCGCGACGCGGATACCCGCCTGCTGCTCGTCGAGATTGCGCTTCGAAAGCTGACCGTAATCGGCCATCGACTTGGTATCGAACAGCACCTCGCCGGCCGCCCGATAGGCATGGCCCTTCTCGATCAGCGTTTCGATGATCGCGATCATCTGCGCGATGTTTTCAGTCGCCCGCGGCTGCACAGATGGCTCCAGGCAGCCGAGCGCCGTCGTGTCTTCGCGGTACTGCCGTTCGGTCTTCTCCGTCACCAGGCGGATCGCGTCGTTCAGCGGTAGGCCGGGATGGTCGCGCAGCGCGCGCGCGTTGATCTTGTCGTCGACATCGGTGATATTGCGGACATAGGTGACGTGGCTCTCGCCGTAGACGTGCCGCAGCAGCCGGAACAGCACGTCGAAAACGATCGCCGGACGGGCATTGCCGATATGGGCGAAATCATAGACCGTCGGGCCGCAGACATACATGCGGACGCTGTTGCTGTCGATCGGCTGGAAATCGACCTTTTCGCGCGTCAGCGTGTTGTAGAACTTCAATTGCGGCTCGGCGGCCATGTCACTCTCCCAAAGGCATAAATCCGAAAAATACCGTCACCGGCAGGCCGGACGTTTGTCATCTTGGATTTTGGGAGACGAAAACGGCCAGGCCAGCGAAACGCTAGCGAATAATCTTCCGGCAGATAATGCAGATAACCGTTTTCATGGGCGGCTTTATCGCGCGCCGGATGAATTTGGTCAAGTGGGGATCAGGCGTCTCGCGCAAAGGCCTGGGATGTTTTTATTACGGCATTCGATAGTCGACGAGCCTGTTCTCGCGCACGACGAAAAGCTTGCCGGTTTCAGTGACGTCTGGGCCGGTGAGCGGGACGATCGCCTGGGCGATCTCTCGCGGATGCGGCAGCGTATCCGGATCTTCGCCGGGCATCGCCTGGGCGCGCATGGCGGTGCGGGTAGCACCGGGATCGACGCTGGTGATGCGCAGCGGCGTGCTCTGCGTTTCCCCGGCCCAGGTGCGGGCCAAAGCCTCGACAGCCGCCTTGGAGGCGGAATAGGGACCCCAGAAGGGCCGGCAGCGATGAGCGGCGGCCGAGGAGAGGATGACGGCGCGACCGGCATCGGAGCGCATCAGCAGCGGCTCGACGGAGCGGATCAGTCGCCATGTGGCGGTGACATTGATCGTCATCACCTTCTCGAACACCTTGGCTTCGACGTGGCCGATCGGCGAGATCACGCCGAGGACACCCGCATTGGCAACCAGAATATCGAGTTTGCCCCACCGCTCGTAGATGGAAGCGCCGAGCGCGTCGATGGCATTCATGTCGGCAAGGTCGAAAGGAACGAGAGTTGCCGAGCCGCCGGCAGCCTTGATGGCATCGTCAAGCTCTTCAAGCCCGCCAACCGTGCGGGCGCAGGCGATCACGTGCGCACCAGCCTTGGCCAATTCCAGTGCCGTGAAATAGCCGATACCGCGCGATGCGCCGGTGACGAGGGCGATCTTGTCCTTGAGATTGACGCTCATGCTGCCTGGATCCGGATATGTAAGGGAAGGGAGAGGAGCGAAATGCCCCTCTCGGCCGTTACTTGGGCGTGTCAGCCGTTGCTGGCGAGAACGGAAAGCTTGCGCACGTTGCTGGTGCTTTCCTTGTCGAGCAGGCGCGTCGGATAGTCACCGGTGAAATAATGGTCGGTGAACTGCGGCTGCGCATTGTTGCGGGGCTCGCCGCCCACGGCTCGGTATAGCCCGTCGATCGACAGGAATTCCAGCGAATCCGCGCCGATGAAATCGCACATGGCCTTCAGGCTGCTGTACTGGTTGGCGAGCAGCTTGTCGGCGTCCGGCGTGTCGATGCCGTAGAAGTCCGGATGGAAGATCATCGGGCTGGCGACGCGGATATGCACTTCGCTGGCGCCGGCCTCGCGGATCATCTGCACGATCTTGACCGAGGTCGTGCCGCGAACGATGGAATCGTCGACGAGCACCACGCGCTTGCCGGCAATGATCTCGCGGTTGGCGGAATGCTTGAGCTTCACGCCGAAGGCGCGGATCTGCTGTGTCGGCTCGATGAAGGTGCGGCCGACATAATGGTTGCGGATGATGCCGAGCTCGAAGGGAATGCCGCTCGCTTGGGCAAAGCCAATGGCAGCAGGTGTGCCGCCGTCCGGCACGGGAACAACAACGTCGGCCGCAACAGGCGCTTCCTTGGCGAGGTTGATGCCCATGTTCTTGCGGGCAACATAGACGTTGCGGCCGCCGACGACGGAATCGGGACGGGCGAAATAGACATATTCGAAGAGGCAGAGACGCTCGGGCTGCGAAACTTCCGGCTTGCGGGTGTCGATGGTGATCGAGCCGTCGGGCTGGATCTCGCAGATGATCACTTCGCCATTTTCGACGTCGCGAACATATTTCGCGCCGATGATGTCGAGAGCACAAGTCTCCGAGCAGAAGATCGGCTTGCCGTCGAGTTCGCCCATAACCAGCGGCCGGATGCCGATCGGGTCGCGGGCGGCGATCAGCTTCGTGCGCGTCATGGCGAGCATTGAATAGCCGCCTTCCATCTGCCTGATAGCATCGATGAAGCGATCGGAAGAAGAAGCCTGTTTGGAGCGGGCGATGAGATGCAGGACGACTTCGGTATCCGAGGTCGACTGACAGATGGCGCCGTCGGCGATCAGCTGACGGCGCATGGTCAGGCCGTTGGTGAAATTGCCGTTATGGGCGATGGCGATGCCACCGACTTCCAGCTCGGCAAACAGCGGCTGGACGTTGCGCAGGATCGTTTCGCCCGTGGTCGAATAGCGGACATGGCCGATCGAACGGTCGCCAGGCAGCCGCGCGAGCGTCGCAGGATCGGTATAGTGGTCGCCAACCAGACCCATCCGCCGCTCCGAATGGAAGCGTTGACCATCGAAAGAGACGATGCCGGCCGCTTCCTGGCCGCGATGCTGCAGGGCGTGCAGACCGAGCGCCGTCAGCGTCGCCGCATCCGGATGCCCCAGAATGCCGAAGACGCCGCATTCTTCATGCAGCGTGTCGCCGTCGATATCGTCCTCGAAGGAAAGGGAATGATTCATGGCTGCGGGCCTTTGCTCTCAACGTGGGCGGATCGGGGCGGCGTCACGAGTAACCATTAAAATAGCTCAAAATCCGGCCGGAAAAAATATCGGGCCGGATCTTCGATTGTCACGCCGCTCAAATGGCGATTCTCGGGCGGCAGGTCAAGCCTGTAAACGCGCCATCAGTTGTTTGTCTGCGGCGCCGGTGCGTCGTCCGAGGGCGCGGTGTCGTTCGGCGCGGCGTTATCGCCATTTCCTTGCTGCTTCGGCGCGATCTTGTTGAGGATCTCGGCCGGCAGCCTCGCCTGAATGTCCTGCGGAAGCGCTGCGGTCAGCTTCTCGACCATCGAATCGAGGAACGGCTTCGACTTGGCGTTGTTGACCCAGTCCGGACGTGCGGCCGGTGCCACCAGCCAGTTCCAGAAGGCCACGACGACGACCATCAGGAGCAGGCCGCGAGCCGCGCCGAAGAGGAAGCCGAGCGTGCGGTCGAGCGCGCCAATGCGGCTGTCGATGATGAAATCGGCAATCCGGATGGTGATGAAGGAAATGATGATGAGCGCCAGCAGGAAGATGACGGCGGCTGACGCGATCGTCGCGATCTTGGTGTCGGCCTTGTATTGCAGGGCATAGGGAACGAGCAGCGGATAAAGATAATAAGCGGCGACTGCGGAGCCGCCCCAGCTGACAATCGAGAGGATTTCGCGCGAGAAGCCACGAACCATGGCCAGAACGGCGGAGAAGAGAATAACGCCGATAACAATACCGTCGAAAATCGTAATGGGCATTTATAATCCACTTCAAGACTTGCCAGACCTTTTGGTCGGCATCGGCCTCAATCAGGAGCCTCTTCTTCACCAAGAACGGCTGAAGTAAGGCTCAGTCTTCATCTTCCGCGCGTTTCAGCGCGCCCTTCGATCCGGCAATGCGCGCCACCAGATCCGGCAGGCTGTCGATCTCGCTCCAGCGTCCGCCGTTGACCTTCGGCAAATCGGCGGAAGCGGCAGGCAGAACAGCCCCGGAAAATCCCAGCTTCTCGGCTTCCTTGAGGCGCTGGGCGGTGTGCGCAACCGGCCGGACGGCGCCCGACAGGCTGACTTCGCCGAAATAGACGCAATCGGCGGGCAGAGCAAGACCGGCTAGGGAGGAAACCAGTGCAGAAGCGACGGCAAGGTCCGCAGCCGGCTCGGAAATGCGGTAGCCACCGGCAATATTGAGGTAAACATCGTGCTGGCCGAGCCGCACGCCACAATGCGCTTCCAGAACGGCGAGAATCATAGAAAGGCGCGCAGAATCCCAGCCGACGATGGCGCGGCGCGGGGTGCCGAGCGATGTCGGCGCGACCAGCGCCTGCACTTCGACCAGCACCGGACGTGTCCCCTCGATGCCGGCGAAGACAGCCGCACCGGGCGATTTTTCGTTGCGCTCGCCGAGAAAGAGCTCGGACGGATTGGGCACGTCGCGCAGGCCGGCATCGGACATTTCGAACACGCCGATCTCGTCGGTGGGGCCGAAGCGGTTCTTCACCGTGCGCAGGATGCGGTAATGATGCCCGCGATCGCCTTCGAAATAGAGAACGGCA
Organism: Rhizobium sp. BK312; assembly: GCF_014193605.1. NCBI lineage: Bacteria > Pseudomonadati > Pseudomonadota > Alphaproteobacteria > Hyphomicrobiales > Rhizobiaceae > Rhizobium > Rhizobium sp. BK312. The sequence continues at coordinate 516,149 of NZ_JACHZP010000003.1, forward strand.
TCGACCATATGCTCGACGACGCGCGGCCCTGCAATCTGGCCATCCTTGGTGACGTGGCCGACCAGCACCATGGCCGTGCCAGTCTGCTTGGCGAAACGGATCATCGCCTGCACGCCGGTGCGCACCTGTGTCACCGTGCCGGGCGCGGACTCGGCAAGCTCGCTCCACAGCGTCTGGATGGAATCGATGATGACGAGATCCGGCCGCTTGCCTTCCGCCAGCGTCGCGAGAATGTCCTCGACATTGGTCTCTGCGGCCAGCAGCACTTCCGTATCAGCGGCTTTCAGACGTTGGGCGCGCAGGCGAACCTGCGCCACGGCTTCTTCACCGGAGACATAGACGATCTTGTGCCCCTGCCGGGCGAGGGCGGCCGCGGCTTGCATCAGCAGAGTCGACTTGCCGATGCCGGGATCGCCGCCGACAAGGACGGCCGAGCCGCGCACGAAACCGCCGCCTGTCGCGCGGTCGAGCTCGGATATGCCGGTATGAATGCGCGGGGCTTCCTCGATCTCGCCCGAAAGCGTCGTCAGCGTCACCGGCTTGCCCTTGCGGGGTGTCTTGGCCGGTCCGCCGCCGATCCCGCCCATCGGATCTTCCTCGACGATGGTGTTCCATGCGCCGCAACTGTCGCATTTGCCGACCCAGCGATTGTGGACCGTGCCGCAGTTCTGGCAGATGAATTGTGTACGGGCCTTAGCCATCGGATGCTGTTCTCAAGTTCAAATGCTTCGCTCTTTGCGACGAATCGCGATCGGCTGACAGATAATGTCTTTCCCGGCCTATCAAAACTAATGATTTCCGTATCAATGGCGATCGTGTCAGCTTTTATGCTGGGTTTTTATGGACGATGACCGATGTTTGACTATTCGCTTGCGCACTGGATCGCCTTTCTCACCGCTGCAACCCTCCTCAATCTGTCGCCGGGGCCGGATATCGCTTTCATTCTCGGCCATACGATCAGAAGCGGCATGCGCTCGGGCTTTGCGGCGCTGTTTGGCATCTGGAGCGGCGCGTGCCTGCATGTGCTGATGGCGGCTGCGGGACTTTCGGCGATCCTTGCTGCCTCCGCGCTGGCCTTCTCGACGGTCAAATGGATCGGTGCCGCCTATCTGATCTGGCTCGGCATCCAGGCGCTGCGCTCGAAGGGCGAGGCGGCATGGATCAAGGAGGCCGGTAAAGCCTTGTCCTTTGGCCGCATCTATCGCCAAGGCATCCTGGTCTCGCTGCTCAATCCTAAGGTCGCCATCTTCTTCCTGGCCTTCCTACCGCAATTCGTCGTCGAAGGTGCCGGCCCGGTCTGGGCGCAGCTTCTTCTGCATGGCAGCCTCATCATTGTCGTCGCCGCCTTCATCGAGCCGCCGCTCATCCTGCTCGGCGGCCGTCTGAGCGAGGCGCTTCGGCGCAATCGGAGCCTCGGCCTGTGGCTCGATCGCGGTCTCGGCACGCTGTTCGTCGCCCTTGGCGTCCGGCTGGCGATCAGCGCCCGCTAAATATTCTGAGAGTAGCCGGGCTATTCCTCGACCTCTTCCGAGATATACCGGCGCTCGTGCCGCAGCCCCATGCTGGTCAGCATCTCGTAGCCGATCGTGCCTGCCGCCCTTGCGGCCTCGTCGACCGAGATGTTGCTGCCGAAAAGCTCGACATAGTCACCGGTTCTGACCAGGTTTTCCGGCAGGTCGGTGATATCAAAGATGGTCAGGTCCATGGTGATGCGGCCGGCAACGGGCACCTTATGACTGGCAATGAAGCCATGACCGCCTGCAATGCCGGTCTCGCGCAGCGGCACGCCGGCGCTCGATAGGCTGCGCATATAGCCATCGGCGTAGCCGGCGGAGACGATTGCTAGCCGGCTGTCGCGGGTCAATTGCAGCGCACGGCCATAGCCTACGGTTTCGCCCGATTTGACCGAGCGGATCTGGATGATCCGCGCCTCCGCCGTTGCCACCGGACGCATCGGATTGGCCAAGCCGGGCACCGCCTCGCCGCCGTAGGTGGCGATGCCTGGACGGGTAAGATCGAAGTGATAGTCGGCGCCGAGAAAGATGCCGGCCGAATTGGCAAGGCTTGCCTCGATGCCTTCGAAGGCAGCGCTGACCTTGCGAAAGGCCTCGAGCTGCTGCCTGTTCATTGCATTGGAAGGATCGTCGCCGCAGGCGAGATGGCTCATGACAAGCACCGGCGCAAAGCTTGCCGGGCGGGAGACGTCATCGGCAAGCGCGATCGCATCGTCCATAGGCAGGCCGAGCCGGTTGAAGCCAGTGTCGACCTGCAGCGCACAGGGATAGTCGCCATAGTCGGATAGAACAGACATCCAGAAGGTCAGTTGCTCCTCCGAAGCGATGACGGGCACGAGATCGTTTTCGAAGAACCGCCGCTCCATGCCCGGCCAGATGCCGCTGAGCACGAAGATGCGGGCCTCGGGGGCATAGAGCCGCAAGGTCGCGCCCTCATCCGCTGTCGCAACGAAGAAATCGCGCGCGCCGGCGCCATAAAGCGTTTCACCGACATCCTCGATCCCGAGCCCGTAGGCATCGGCCTTGACCACGGCTGACGTGCGGGCTTTCCCCGAGCGGCGCGCGAGGTCGCGCCAGTTTTCGACGAGCGCGCCGAGATCCACCGTCAGCCGCAGGCCGGCGGAAGCGAAAGCATCGTCGTCATTGAAATTATCTGTCATGGGGCGCCCTAAATAAGGAAGTGGCCGGAGGTGATTTGGCTCGAGCCAGGATACCGGTCGTCGATGAAAAGAAAAAGTGCTGCGAGGGATGTATGCGAAACTAGGCAAAAACTGCCGCCACATGTCTGACGACAGCTTCCGGCTTAGCGCCTGAAACCACCGGCTGCTTCGAGGCTCGAATTAGGTGAAGAACAAACCTTCATACACGCAGCGCGCATCATCTTGAAAGTAGGCAGTCGTAGGCTTTAGTTTCCGGGATGATGGCTATTTCGCAATAGCGGCAACGGACAGTACCCCGCTGGCAATCGCCGGAATAGGACTCAGTCGTCACGCCATCTCACCGGCCATGAGGCGGTATCGCGATCAGGATGCTGGTTGTTGCTCGTCTTGATCGCCGCAGCCCAATCGGCGCCGTTATTTTCGGTCGCACCGGTATTTTCTATGCCCGTGATCGTATTGAACCAGGCCACCATGTTCTCGGTGCAGGTGTTGGCATGTGGCGGGAAGGCGTGCGGATCGTCCAGCGAACCGATCATCAGGTTGGTGCGGCCGTTTTCGAGGTGATGGAAAAACAATGGCGTGCCGCAATTGGCACAGAAGCCGCGCTCGACAAGCTCTGAGCTCTTCCAGACGCTCGGCTTGCCGCGTGTCCAGGTGAGCGCATCATTAGGCGCGGCGACGAGCGCGGCAAAGATGTTGCCAGAGGCTTTCTGGCACATGCGGCAGTGGCAGAGATGCGAATTATCGAGCATAGCGCTTGCGTGGTAGCGCACAGCACCACACTGGCAGCCGCCGCTTATCTTCATCTCGATGCGCTTCAATTTTTCTCCTCCTTCAAGGGCGGGTTTGGGCTTAATGCTTTTTAGGTTTTCATCTTTTGATCGTCCAGCAGAACGACGGATCCGATCACGCCTTCAGACGTCTGCCTATGACTTTCGCTTCGGCCACCGGTTATAAGCGGCGGCCGAAGTTCGCAGAGACTGTTTGGATGGCCTCGCAGCAGCGAAGTTCTGGTGCGCGCGCTGGTAGGCCAGAGGCAGGCGGCTAGCGTTGGAAGGTGAGATGGATAGTGCCGCTCGGTGCGGTTTCTGATTTGACCGCATAGCCAGCTTCCAGGCCGCGCAGATCGTCCCACAGGCGTATGCCTCGTCCGAGCAGAATCGGCGTGATCGCGACATGAAGACGATCGACAAGGCCCGCCTTCAGAAAGTCGCGAACGATCGTAGGGCCACCGCCGATCCTTACGTCTTTACCGTCCGCCGCCTCGACGGCTTGCTGGAGCACATCGGTCGGCGCCGCGCTGAGGAAATGGAAGACGGTGCCGCCAGCCATCTCCAGGGAAGGTCTGGGAGTATGAGTGAGGACGAAGACTGGGACGCGGAAGGGCGGTTCTTCGCCCCACCAGCCCTGCCAATTCGGGTCGTCGGGGAAGTTGTGCAGCCCGAACATGCCGGCGCCCATGATCTCGGCACCCACGTTCTCGAAGTATTCTCTGGCGTAATTATCGTCGACACCTGTGGTCCCGGTTCCGCTGGTATCCTTGAGGACGCGCTCGTGAAACGTTCGCGTTGCAACATATGCGCCGACGAGACGCGGCCAGTCCTCGCCAAACGGGGTTTCGGGTGTCTGATCCGTCGTCGTTGCGAACCCGTCGAGCGAGATCATGAGATCGACACGTATTGCCACTGGAGCTCTCCTTGCGAGTGGTTGCACCATAGCTGCTCCAGCAGTCCGGAGCTCAATACTAAGGTAAGTGCCTTTATATAAGATGCAGACAGTAAGGCAAGTACCTTATTGTTGTTGACTAAAGGTTGAAGACGTTTTACCGAGTCATATGCCTTACCATTCGACGCCCCTCGATCTTGCCTTTCATGCTCTCAGCGACCCGACCCGCCGCGCGGTGGTATCGCGGCTGGCTGAGGGCGAGGTGCCGGTCAGCATCCTTGCCGAACCTTTCGACATGGCACTGCCCTCCTTCGCCCAGCATCTCAAGGTGCTGGAGGATTGCGGACTGATCGCTAGCGAGAAGCGGGGGCGCAGCCGCTGGTGCCGACTGGTGCAGGCGCGCTTCGACGAGGCTGCGGACTGGATGGAGGCAGAGCGCAGGCGCTGGACCGAACGATTGGATCGCCTGGAAGTCTACTTGGACAAGAAGGAAGAGGATGATTGAGAACATGGCAAACCCGTTCGACACTTGGGCGCTCGATAGGGAAATCGTGCTGGTGAAACTGCTGAATCATCCGCGCGACAAGGTCTTTGCCGCGTGGATGGACCCCAAGGCCCTCGCCGAATGGTACGGTCCGGCCGGATTTGAAATTGAGAACCACGAAGCCGACATCCGCGAGGGCGGGATCTGGCGGTTCGACATGGTGGGCGTGTTCGAGGGCCGGAAGCAGCGCTTTGCGAACCTCATGCGCTTTCTGGAGATCGTCCCGAACGAGCGGATTGTGATGGACCATGGCACGCCGGAGCCCAATGACCCCGATCGTTTCCGCGTCACAGTGACCTTCGATGAGCAAGCCGACGGCAAGACGGTTCTTACCCTGCGCCAACTCCACCCCAGCCCCGAGCGGCGCCGGTTCGTCATCGGCTTCGGCGCGGTCGAATACGGGCTACAGACGCTGGATGGCCTCGCAGCATGGTTGGACAGCTGACGTGTGATCCATCAAAGCAGAGGGGTCTCTCTCTACGCAAATCTTCACCGCCCATGCTTGCGCCGGTTTCGGCGAGCGCGTCGAGATCAGGTCGCGAAAGTGAAGGCATCGTCGCCTCAGGAGGGGAGGGAAAATCTGTCATGAATCGCCGCGATGAGAAGCGAGTTGTAGAGAGGATTGTTGCAAGGAGAAAGCGCGGAAAGGCTGGATACCAGCCTTTCTCATATGCGATCACTTTTATTCAAGACGCGCGGCAGCCGGCTCGATAATGTGCTGACATGCAGAACGTTTCGCAGAAAGAGGCGGCTGACGCCATGCCGCTTGCCAAGGTGGAATCGACCCGCTTCTGGCGGGACGGTCGCTTTCGCGGCATGGAATGCCTGAGCGCAAGCTTCGTGACGCATGAATATGCTCCGCATGCGCACGACACCTTCAGCATCGGGACGATTGAAAGAGGCAGCCAGATCACCACGCTGCTCGGCAGTCGGGAAGAAGCCGGACCGGGCGACCTCTATATGATCAATCCTGGAGTAGTGCATGACGGTGCTCCGGGCGGCGAAGGCTATCGCTACCGCATGATCTACCCGGACGCGAAGCTCTTCGTCGACATTCTGGAAGACGTCACGGGCAAAGCCTTCAACGCGACGCCATCTTTCGCCAGTTCGTTGTTGCGCGATCCGCAGCTTGCCGACGCCTTCCACAAGGCCCATCGCACACTCGAGAGCGGCGCCGGCGCGCTGGAATCCGATGAAGGCATGTTCTCGGTGCTGGCAGCGCTCTTTGCGCGCTACGGCAGCACTATCATCCTTCCCGTCGATACGAAGGAGCGTAGCGCCGTCGCGCGCGCCCGCGACTACCTCAGTGAGAATTTCGACAGCGATATCGGATTGGAGGAGTTGGCCAAGGTCGCGGGGCTGAGCCGCGCGCACCTGATCCGCGCTTTCCGCCGGGAGTATCATATTACGCCCCACGCCTTTCTGACCGACCGGCGCGTCATCGTCGCCCGCCGATTGCTCAGGGAAGGCCGCATGCCGGCCGATGTCGCCATGGAATGCGGTTTCGCCGATCAGGCGCATTTTACGCGCCACTTCAAATCGCGCACCGGCGTCACCCCCGGTCAATTCCGCGTCGGCTAAAGCATTCCCAGGAAAAGTGCGCAGCGGTTTTCCATCCGGAATGCGCTGGGAAATAAGAACATAGAGCATTTCGCTTTTCTGCGAATGTTGAAAACGCTTTGCCGATTCTGGATGGAGCTCTAGTCACTTTCGTTCAATACAGCGCCAGATGCCGTCGGCTACCTCTTCGCCATTGTTGAAGTGGAGGTTGCCAATGTTGCAGCAAAGCCGGCCGGCCGGCGAATTCAAAGCCGGGATGCGTGCCATTTTTCCGCTGATCGTCGCCGTCCTGCCGATCGGCCTCGTGTTCGGCGCGGTTTCGGCGACCAAGGGGCTTTCGCCGCTGGAGACCACACTGATGAGCGCGCTCGTCTTCGCCGGCGGCTCGCAATTCGTGGCGATGGATATCTGGACACATCCCGCAAGCTGGATTGGCGCCGGCTTCGCGGCCCTGCTTGTCAATGTCAGGCACTTACTGATGAGCGCTTCGATCGGCACGAAGATGCAGTCTTTCTCCGGCACCAAACGCTATATCGCCATGCTGTTTCTCGCCGATGAGATTTGGGCCATGGCGGAATTCCGCGCCGGCACGTTGCGGCTCACACCCGCCTGGTATGCAGGCATCGTCACGCCCTTCTACTTGGCTTGGGTCGGCTCGTCGCTTGCGGGTGCTCTGCTTGGCGCCTTTCTCGGCGATCCCGCCGTCATTGGTCTCGACTTCGCCTTTCCCGCTGTCTTCATCGTGCTGGTCATGGGCTTTTGGAAAGGACCGGAAACCGGCGCGGTGCTTGCCGCGAGCGGAATTGCAGCCGTTGCTGTCCACCAGTTCGTGCCCGGTGTCTGGCATATTGCAGCCGGTGCGCTGGCGGGGCTGGCAACGGCTTTCTGGAAAGGCAGGGCGCGGGAGCAGACGGCATGACGCTTGATCTCAACACACTGCTCGCCATCCTCTCCATGGCTGCCGCAACGATCTTCACCCGTGTTGGCGGTCTTGTCTTGATTCGCTACGTGAAGATCGACGAGCGCCGGCGAACCGCAATCGAAGCTATTCCACCGGCCGTGCTGATGGCCGTCATTGCTCCGACGGCTTTTGCTACGGGCTGGGCGGAGGCGCTGGCCTGCGCGGCCACCGCAATCGTCTCACGCCGCTTGCCGATGCTGGCAAGCGTTGTTGTTGGTGTCGCGACGGTGGCTTTGCTGCGAGCTGCGGGACTGTGAAGCGTCTCCGGGAAAAGTGCGAAGCGTTTCTCCGTCCCAGCGGAACATTGACGCGTCAAGCTTCGTGTCAATGTTCCTCATACTGCGTGAAAGACGGATCGGCGAGATCGGCAAAGCGGGTGAATTCCGACTGGAAGGCGAGCTTCACCGTGCCTGTCGGTCCGTGGCGCTGCTTGGCGATGATGACGTCGGCCGTGCCTTTGACGCGGTCGAACAGGGCTTCCCATTCCCCATATTTCGGGTCGTTCGGATCGCGCGGCTCCTGGTTCTTAACGTAATATTCCTCGCGGAACACGAAGAGTACTACGTCGGCGTCCTGCTCGATCGAACCGGATTCACGCAGGTCGGAAAGCTGAGGCCGCTTGTCGTCGCGGCTTTCGACCGCACGCGAGAGCTGGGAGAGCGCGATGATCGGCACGTTCAATTCTTTGCCGAGCGCCTTCAGGCCGGTGGTGATCTGGGTGATTTCCTGAACACGGTTCTCGTTCGATTTGCCGGAGCCGGTCATCAGCTGCACGTAGTCGACCACCAGAACGTCGAGGCCGCGCTGGCGTTTCAGGCGTCGGGCACGCGCGGAAAGCTGGGCGATGGAGATGCCGCCGGTCTGGTCGATATAGAGCGGCACCTTCTGCATCATCATAGAGCAGGCGACGAGCTTTTCGAAATCGGCGTCATTGATGTCGCCGCGTCGGATCTTCGACGAGGAGACTTCCGTCTGCTCGGAGATGATACGCGTGGCGAGCTGTTCGGACGACATTTCCAGCGAGTAGAAGCCGACGACGCCGCCGTTCTTCGCCTTCATCGAGCCATCCGCTTGGACTTCGCCCTCGTAAGCGGCGGCGATATTGTAGGCGATGTTGGTCGCAAGCGAGGTCTTACCCATGCCGGGGCGACCGGCAAGTACGATCAAGTCGGAGCGCTGCAGGCCGCCCATCTTGCTATCAAGCGAGTGGATGCCTGTGGAGATGCCGGATAGGCCGCCGTCACGCTCCTTGGCGACGGCCGCCATGTCGATTGCGAGCGCCACGGCATCGTTGAAGGACTGGAAACCGCCGTCGTAGCGGCCATTCTCGGCAAGCTCGAACAGCCGGCGCTCCGTATCCTCGATCTGCGTCTGCGGAGGCATGTCGAGCGGTGCATCATAGGCGATGTTGACCATGTCCTCGCCGATGGTGATCAGCGCGCGGCGCAGCGCCAGATCATAGATGGCGCGGCCATAGTCTTCCGCATTGATGATCGACACGGCTTCGACGGCAAGCCGCGCTAGATATTGCGCAACCGTCATGTCGCCGACCTTCTCGTCCGCCGGCACGAAACTCTTGATCGTGACGGGGTTGGCGGTCTTGCCCATGCGGATGATGTCGCCGGCGACCTCGAAGATCTTGCGGTGCAGCGGTTCGTAAAGATGAATCGGCTTCAGGAAGTCGGAGACGCGGTAATAGGCATCGTTATTGACGAGAATGGCGCCGAGCAGAGCCTGTTCCGCCTCAATGTTATTGGGCGCTTCGCGATAGTGCTGGTCGGCGGGAGCAATGGCGGCGAGCTTGCGCGCAGCTTCGTTCATTTTCCATCTCTTCATGCTTTAGGGTGTCGACTGGTTTGCGACGATCCGATGTCATGGTCAACCGTGCAAATGAGCGTCCACGCGAAGTGGGGCGAATAGGTCCGGCCTATCAACGTTTTTCCACTCGTCCACAGGCGCAGATTGTCGGGACGTAAAAAATCTCTTGTGACCACTTTGCAACGAAAAGATCGACACACGAATCACATATGCAAATCATCCGTGGGGATATTTTAGCCGGGTCTTTCGCCGTGTACATCAATTGTTGCGGCTATCATGCTTGAAAAGCTGGGAAAATCCGGGTATTCCCTTTAAATTAGGGTAGGATGCTAATAGTATAAAGTTGCAATAATGCCAGGTGCGCCATCAAGACAAGAACTTTTCGACGACCTCTCTTCGTTCAATCGCAAGCTGAGGGCGGCTTTTGATGCCCTCGTTCGCGAGCACGGCATGACCCTTTCCCGTGCGAGGGTTTTTCGCAAGCTCTCCCGCCGGGATGGGATAAACCAGAGGGAGCTTGCCGACGAGCTGGAGCTGGAAACGCCGACGCTCGTACGCATCCTTGATGCGATGGAGGCGCAGAATTTCATCGAACGTCGGGCCGCCGTATTCGATCGCCGCGCCAAGCAAATCTTCATAACGGAATCCGGAAAAGTCGTTGCTGCGGAGGTCGAAGCTCTTGCCACCGGTGTGCGCGCGGATATCTTGGAGGGGATTTCGGACGAGGATGTCGGCATGGCGCTGAAGGTTATTCGCGCCATGACTGCCAATCTTCAGAATATCGGCAAATCATGAGGTAATGCATGAGCGGGGATCCGGGCCCGGTCGCCAATGCGCAAGCCAACGCCGTCCCGCCCGCTCCACCGCCTATGCCGGGCTGGAAAGTGCCGCTCTATATTGCGGCATCCGTTCTGTTCTTCCTGACCCAGGGTCTGGGTCTTAATCTTGCCTTCGCCAACCTTACGCAGATCCAGGGAACCATTGCGGCGACCACCACAGAATCGGCGTGGCTTTCTGCCGCCTATATGGCGCCCAATGTCAGCCTCGCCATCGCGCTGGTGAAGATTCGCCTTCAATATGGCGTGCGCAATTTCGCCGAGGTCAGCATTCTCGGCTTCGTGCTCGCCTCGCTGCTCAATCTCTTCGTCTCCGACCTGCATTCTGCGATCGTCGTCCGCTTCCTGAGCGGAATTGCCGGCGCGCCGCTATCGACACTCGGCTTCCTTTATATGCTGGAGGCCTTCGAACCGGCGAAGAAGATGACTGTCGGCGTCAGCCTGGCGATGATGAACACGCTGCTTGCTGCCCCCATCACGCGACTCGTGTCACCCTCGCTGCTGGACTATGGCGAATGGCGTGGCCTCTACACGCTCGAGATGGCGTTGGCGCTCCTCGTCATGCCAATCATCTATCTGCTGCCGCTGACACCGCCGCCGCGCGTCAAGGTCATCGTGCTGGGCGATATCTTCAGCTATCTTCTCGTGGCGATCGGTTTCGGCTGTCTGGCCGTCGCCCTGTCGGTCGGGCGCCTCTACTGGTGGCTGGAGGTGCCATGGCTCGGGGTCGTCCTGGTGATTGCCATAGCGTCCCTGACCGTTGCCATTGTCGTCGAGCTGAGGCGGTCGACGCCTTTGATCGACGTTCGCTGGCTGCTTCGGCCGGAAATTCTACATCTGACGGCGATCCTCCTGGTCTTCCGTATCATTGCCGCCGAGCAGACTTCCGTCATCATGACCTTTTATCAGAACGCGGTCGGGCTGCTCTATGATCAGCTTTCCATTCTGTACTGGATCATCCTGGCCTTCTCCATCATCGGCGGGCTCATCTGCACGGTGTTCATGAGCTACGGCTTCAGCTGGCAGATCCAGTTCGTCGCGCTCATCCTGATGGGCGTGGGCGCGCTGATGGATTCGCAGGTGACGAACCTGACCCGTCCCGAGCAGATGTATTTCAGCCAGGCGTTGGTCGCAGCCGGCGCGGCCCTGTTCCTGCCACCCTCCATGTCGCAAGGCTTCAAGGAGGCTATATCCAAGGGTCCCCCCTACCTGGTGACCTTCTTTGTCGTCTTCACCTTCACGCAAAGCATCGGCGGCCTGATCGGCTCGGCCTTCTATGGCACGCTGATCACCATTCGCGAGAAGTTCCATTCCGCCGTCCTGACCGAGCGCGTGCTGCTGACGGATCCGCATGTGGCCACACGCGTCAGCCAGCTTTCATCCTCCTATGGCAAGGTGATCGGGGATAGCGCGCTCCTGAAGGGGGAGGGGCTGGCGCTGCTCGGCGCACAGGTCAGCCGCGAGGCCAATATGCTCGCCTATGGAGATGCCTTCTTCACTGCCGCCGTAATCGCCTTCCTGTCGCTTGCCGGCCTCTCAATCCATGTCTTCTTCCGATTCGTCAGGGCTCGCCTTGCCGACGGTCGGGCTGAGGTCGTGACATCCAACCCATGAGGATATGAAATAGCTCCATGTCGAGGCTTGTTCGCTCCCCCATCGAAGTCATCGCGGTTCTCGCCGGCATCGGCGGCGTCATGTTGGTTCTCTATGCCTGGCATCTGCCGCCGTTCAAAACCGCGGTCGAGACTACGGACGACGCCTATGTCAAAGGCTATGTCACGACCATCAGCCCGCAGGTCAGCGGCTATATCACCGACGTGCCGATCAAGGACTACAAGCTCGTCAAGGAGGGCGACGTGCTCGCCCAGATCGACGACCGCATCTACAAGCAGAAGGTGGCGCAGGCCCACGCGACGCTGGACGGGCAGAAGGCGGCACTTGCCAATTCGCAGCAGCAGGAGCAGGCCGCCAAGGCCGGCATCGTCTCCAGTCAGGCGCAGATCGATAGCGCCAACGCAGCGCTGAAGCGTGCCCAGCTTGCCTTCGATCGCGTCACGACACTGGTCTCCAGAGGTGTCTCGACCACGAGCGATTCCGAACAGGCGCAGGCGACGCTGCAGCAGGCTCAGGCATCGGTCAATCAGGCAAAGGCCGCTCTCGACGTCTCTCAGCAGAACCTGACGACGATCATCGTCAACCGCGCCTCCCTGGAAGCCGGTGTCAGCGGCGCGGAGGCTGCCGTGCAGCTTGCCGATATCGATCTCGACAACACGACCATCAGGGCGCCGCAGGACGGCCGCATTGGGGAAGTTGGCGTACGCCTCGGCCAATATGTGACACCAGGTACGCAGCTGATGAACCTGGTGCCGAAGGACGTCTGGGTCATAGCCAATTTCAAGGAAACGCAGCTCGATGGCATGAAGCTCGATCAGCCCGCCACGATTTCCGTGGATGCGCTCGGGCATCGCGAGATCAAGGGCCGCATCCAGCGTTTCTCTCCGGCAGCGGGTTCCGAATTTGCCGTCATCAGGCCCGACAACGCCACGGGCAATTTCACCAAGGTCGCCCAGCGTCTCGGTGTAAGGATCAAGATCGAGGATGGACAGCCACTCGCCGACCAGTTGGCGCCTGGCATGTCCGTCGTCGTTTCGATTGACAAGGATTCGGCTCCGCTGCCGGAGCCCAGGAATAACGACTGACAGAGGCGTTCGCTTTATCGTCTGCCAATAACCAAAAAGCCTGGGTCGAGGACCCAGGCTTTCTTTCATTCACAGTTTTGGAGAAGGCTTGAGGATCAAGCTTCTTCTTCGCCGTCGCGGTCAGCTTCAGGATCGAAGAAATCTTCCGGACGCAGCGCGTCTTCGTCAACGCCGTAGATGGCGTCTGCGGAGGTGAGGGTTTCGCCCTTGGCCTGACGCTCGGCTTCTTCAGCGGAGCGGGCGACGTTGAGCTCAACCTTGATTTCGACTTCGGCGTGAAGCCCGATGGCAACATCGTGCAGGCCGATAGCCTTGATCGGCGTGTTCATGTGAACCTGGCTGCGACCGATGTTGAAGCCTTCGGCGGCGAGGATTTCGACGACGTCGCGAGCAGCGACCGAACCGTAGAGCTGGCCGGTTTCGCCAGCCGAGCGAACGACGATGAAGGACTTGCCGCCGAGAACGTCGGCAACCTTCTGGGCTTCGCTCTTGCGCTCGAGGTTGCGGGCTTCGAGCGTGGCGCGCTCGGCTTCGAAACGAGCCTTGTTGGCGGCGTTGGCGCGCAGCGCCTTGCCGAGCGGCAGCAGGTAGTTACGGGCAAAGCCGTCGCGAACCTTAACGGTTTCGCCCATCTGGCCGAGCTTGGAGATGCGTTCGAGAAGAATGACTTCCATTTTCTTGTTCCTTTCGATGTCAGATTTTCGTGTCTTGATTGGGTGTGTCGGCATTCTTGTTCGGGGTGAGCGATATCGCCTTGCGAGTATCGTAGAGGCCGAGAACAAGGATGATGAAGAGCGGCAGCGTCACAAAGAAGCATACCAAGTAGCAGATGATTAGAACCGGCAGACGCCAGTCCTTGCCTCGCGTCCGGTAGTGCAGCGAAGCAAAGCCGGAAACGATGAAGCCCGCGCCGAAGGCGCCAAGCACGGCGGCGGCAATGAGGCCGAGAACGCCACCGAAGAAGATCGCGACGATCGCCACGAGAAAGACGAAGATCGCATTGCGGTTCATACGCAGCGACGAGGGGATATCGTCGCGCGGACGCAGATTGTGGCTCGAGGCCGCGACGATGCGGGTCGCTACATAATAGGCGGCCAGCAGCATCATGACCCAGATCATGCCCCAGGCGATCGGAATCATGTAGAGCATCAGCGACTTCATCTTCGCGATCGCAACCGGATTGAGCTGAAGATCGGGAGACTGCTGGTTTACCGCGGCCATGTAGGCGTCGACGACTTGTCCCACTAAATCGGCACCGTAACCCATGACCGCGCCGGCGACGATGATGACGACGGCTGCAAGGCCGCACAGATGCAGCATGATGTCGGAGAGCGGATACCAGGCCATCAGATTATCTGGCCCACCAAGTTCAGAGGCAGGACGCGCCAGATTGGCGAGATGGCTGAGCCATGCTGGTATCAGCGTCAAGAGAACGACGAAGAGCCCGAAATAGACCGAGGGGGCGATGATCGTGCCGACGATGCCGGCGACCACGACGGCAACGATGACGGCGATATTGCCCCAGCCGAGGCCGACGATAAGGATCGGAAGAGCAGAAAGCGCACCGAACAGGATGAACAACAATGGCTGAAGGGTCGCGCCATACACGAGTAGGGCGGCGGTCAGACCGGCGAGCGCGCCGATGCCAAGCTCTTTTGCGTTCAACTTTTTCACGTCGCTGTCCTGCTTCGTATCGAGCAGTTAGAGGATGCCTTCGCCACGCGGGCGTGAAAGCTTATCCCCAACATGGGGTTTCAAGGTTCCGATCCGCGCCCATCGCGAAAGGGAGAAGGGAAGGCATCGCTGCCTTCCCTCTAATTCGGTCGGCGTCAGCTTATATTAAGCGACGACGTAAGGCAGCAGGCCGAGGAAACGCGCGCGCTTGATCGCCTGGGCGAGTTCGCGCTGCTTCTTCTGTGAAACGGCCGTGATGCGAGACGGAACGATCTTGCCGCGCTCGGAAATGTAGCGCTGCAGGAGACGAACGTCCTTATAGTCGATGCGCGGCGCATTGGCGCCCGAGAACGGGCAGGTCTTGCGGCGGCGATGGAACGGACGGCGGACCGGTGCGGAGGAAACTTCAGACATTCTCAAATCTCCTTATACGCGGTCTTCGCGCGGACGGCGCGGACGGTCTTCGCGGTCACCACGATCCGGGCGCGGACCACGATCGCCGAAGCTGCGCTCCGGACGGTCGCCATCGCGGCGCGGACGGTCGTCACGGTCGCGCTTCTGCATCATGGCCGACGGGCCGTCTTCGTGCTTCTCGACAGCGATCGTCATGTAACGCAGGACGTCTTCGCTGATGCGCATCTGGCGTTCCATTTCCTGGATCGCAGCGGCCGGAGCATCGATGTCCATCAGGGCGTAGTGAGCCTTGCGGTTCTTCTTGATGCGGTAGGTAAGGGACTTGAGGCCCCAATTCTCGATACGCCCGACTTTACCGCCGTGAGCTTCGATGACACCCTTGTACTGTTCTACGAGGGCGTCGACCTGCTGAGCGGAAATATCCTGCCGGGCAAGGAATACATGTTCGTAAAGAGCCATGGATAGCTTTGCCTTTCTTGCGTTGGTCTGAACCCGATATTCGGCGGCTAAGCCTCAACGACTGCTCCTGAGAGGGTAAACCCAAGCAAGAAAAGCGTTTCCGAGACGGTCGAGAGCGGAGACACGGGAGGCTGGAACGCTTCCGTTCCGAACGATTCCCCTTGCGGAAAACCGGCCCTCCGTTCAGCCACCAGCCAGAAGACCGGGTTGCGAACAGGGCGGCTTATACGGATTTTTCTCCGAAAGGCAAGGGTACGAGCGAAATTATGCCGTTTTGCCCGTGAGCGGCGTTGATGCTCGGGCCAAATCGTGAGCTCCTGTTCGCCGCAGCGTTGCACCCGCCGCGCTCTCCCATATGATGGGATGCGAATTGCAGCAACAGGGATGGTTCATGCGCATCTTTCTCGTTCGGCACGGCGAATCCCTTGGCAATATAGACGACCGGGCCTATCGGCAATTCGGCGATCATAATGTGCCCTTGACGGAATGGGGCTATCGACAGGTGCTGGAGGCGGGGGAGGCGATATCAGCCTATCTGAAGGCATTGCCATCAGCCGAATTGCGCAAGCTGAGCGTCTGGTACTCGCCTTTCCTGAGGACGCGGCAGAGCAAGGATGCCCTGCTGGAGGTTCTGTCTGCCGAGCTCATCGGGGATGTCAGAGAGGATTATCTGCTGCGTGAGCAGGATTTCGGGCTCTTCACCGAAATCTACGATCACGCCGAACAGAAGCGGAAATTCCCCGACGAGTTCGAGAAATGGGCCAGGCTGCGCAACAATAGCGGCAAGTTCTATGCGCGTCCGCCGGATGGCGAAAGCCGCGCCGATGTCGCCCAGCGCGTCCGTCTGTTCCTGCAGACCGTCATGCACGACGCCGAAAACGGCAGAAACAATATCATCATCGTCGGCCACGGCGTCACCAACCGCGCTTTCGAGATGAACTTCCTGCACCACCCGGTCGATTGGTTCGAGCGCTCGGACAATCCGGGAAATGCCGATGTCACCTTGATTGAAGGGCGCAATTCGGAGGGTTATCGGTCGATCCTGCTTCACAAGTCCACGGACCGTGTGACAGGGCAGGAAGAATTGAAGGAGGCTTATGGTTCCGAATTGGCGATTGCGCCGAAGGCGTAGTAATAGTTGCTTGCCGTAGGCATGGCTTTTCCACTGCTGCATGAGCCTGCTTTTATTTCAGCGGCAAAGCTGGCTCTCGAATGTGTTTGCAATCATGGCTTGTGAAACGGCTGGAGCTGTGGAATTCATGGCTTGGCTGCGATGGGGATGGGCTGTGAAGACTGTGAAGAAAAGCTTTGCTTTGCTGGGTTTTGCTTTGGGCTTCGCTCTTCTTGCGCAAGAGGCCGCGGCTCGGCTGAGCTACGACGTTCGAACTGCGGATGATGGCATTACCTATATCACGGTCATTGGCAGCTTCGAAGCCGATGATGATCTGAGCCTTTTCCGTAATAAGGCTGTTTCCAGCCGCGCTATTTATGTCGGCTTCGACAGTCACGGTGGCAATGTCTATAAAGCGCTGGAACTCGGTCGGCTGATCAGATCTCTGGGGCTCAGCACTCTTGCTGTCAGAAGCGCTGAATGCTCCTCGGCTTGCTCCCTATCGTTTCTCGGCGGAGTGGGCCGTTTTGCCGAACCGGGCTCGATCGGCGTTCACAAATCTTCGTTCAGCGATACAAAGGGGATGGATGTCGAGACCGCTGTTGCAGCCGTCCAGCGGCAGACCGCCGACGTGATTGCCTATATGAATGAAATGGGCATCGATCCCGGCTTGCTGCAGCTCACTCTCAAATACGACAGCAACGATATACGCTATCTGTCCTCGAGCGAAATGACACAGTTTCGGGTAACGACAGTGTCATACCAGGAGCTTCAGGAATTCGAGGCAAAATCGTCGTCTAACGATGCTCCGGTGGCGAGTGCTGAAGCGCGCAACGCGGCTCAGCCAACGAGCGAGGATTCGCCGCTTCTGCAAGTTCCGATCCCAAGAAACGGCATTGTTCAGGACGACACAGGTGCAGCCCCGCTGAAGACAAGCCGGAACATGAGCGCCAAGACGATTGGGACTTTCCCGAATGGGAGCGAGCTGACGATCAAGAAGAGCATTGGCGACTGGTATCGTGTGTCGATCGGCAAAAAGTCTGGCTATATGCATCAGACGGCGGTGTGAGTGCGCGAATTTGAAGAAAATCGCTTTGGCAAACAATATATCGAAATAACCGTCCATCCGGTGTTGAAGACAGCTATCCAGCTGGCCAAGGGGGCAAATCCTCCCATGGCGGTCCATTTGACCGCCCAAGGCCGGTATGCAGTTACCATCAAGGACGTCTACGACAAAAATATCGCGCCACTGGTATATCAGCACCTTATGGGGAGTAAACAAATCCCTCTCAGTGCGATCATAACTCACGGCAATAATTACGTTCGGGAAATCTGCTGCAGCGCGTCCACCGCAACGGCCGAATAAACGGGCGAACTCGCCCGTTTATTCATTGTTTTGCATCTTACCGGCACACGCTTTACATCGGCATCGGATACTTGCGACGGACCTGCTCGATCTCTGCGAGCGCCTCGTCGGGCAGGGTCACATAAGCGGCGGCCACATCGGTCTCGAGTTGCGCCATCGTCGTCGCGCCGATGATAACCGAGGTCATGAAGGGCTTGGTGAGGCAATAGGCGAGCGCCAGTTTCGAAGGATCGATGCCGTATTTGGCGGCGATTTCGAGATAGGCCTTCACCGGTGGTTCCTGCAGCGGCTGCAGGCGGCCACCGATATCGAGATTGATCGAGCCGCGCGAGCCGGCCGGCCTTGCGCCGCCGACATATTTGCCGGTAAGGATACCGCCGGCGAGCGGCGAATAGGCGAGCAGCCCAACATCTTCGTGATGCGACAGTTCGGCCAGATCGAGGTCGAAATGCCGGTAGAGCAGATTGTATTCGTTCTGGGTCGTGGCGACGCGCGGCAGGCCCTTTTGCTCGGCGATCGTCAGATATTTCTGAATGCCCCAGGTCGTCTCGTTAGAGAGGCCGACGGCGCGGATCTTGCCGGCCTTCACCAGTTCGCCCATCGTTTCCAGGATCTCGGTGATCTCGGCTATGACTTTCTCGCGATCCTGGTTGAAGGGGTTATAGCGCCAGTTCTGGCGGAAATGGAAATGGCCGCGGTTCGGCCAGTGGACCTGATAGAGATCGATGTAGTCGGTCTTCAGCCGCTTCAGGCTGGCATCAA
Organism: Rhizobium sp. BK312; assembly: GCF_014193605.1. Taxonomy (NCBI): domain Bacteria; kingdom Pseudomonadati; phylum Pseudomonadota; class Alphaproteobacteria; order Hyphomicrobiales; family Rhizobiaceae; genus Rhizobium; species Rhizobium sp. BK312. The sequence goes on from NZ_JACHZP010000003.1 coordinate 534,692, forward strand.
CAGCTGCGTTGATATTGGCGGCATCTGGGCCTTGTCCGCCGCGCAGATATTCGCGCCCCGGGCCGGCGACCTTGGTGGCGAGCACGATATCCTTGCGCTTGCCGCTCTTTTCGAACCAGGTGCCGATATATTCTTCGGTGCGGCCTTGAGTCTCCGGTCCCACCGGTGTCGTCGGATACATTTCGGCGGTGTCGAAGAAATTGATGCCCTTCTGAACGGCATAGTCCATCTGCTCATGGGCTTCGGCTTCGCTGTTCTGCGTGCCCCAGGTCATCGTGCCCAGGCAGATCTGCGAAACGGAAATATCGGTGCGGCCTAATCTCTTATATTTCATGGGAAAACCTTGGGGATGGGAGAAGGTCAAAATGAACGAGGTCGCGCAAATTTAGGCTCGATCTGAGCGAGCGCAAGAAAAAAATCATTGCACTTCGCAGCCGCAAAAGCGCGCGGCTGCGGGGCTTGCACTATTGACTCCGCTGCAAACAATGTCATTGGGAAGCAAAACGACCCCCAAAAGGACGCTTTATAATGACTGTTGCTTTCACATTTCCCGGCCAGGGCAGCCAAGCCGTCGGCATGGGCAAGGACCTTGCCGACAATTTCGCCGAGGCGCGCGCCGTCTTCGAGGAAGTCGATGATGCGCTCGGTGAAAAGCTCTCCGACGTTATCTTCAACGGCCCGGAAGATAAGCTGACCCTGACGGCCAATGCGCAACCTGCGCTAATGGCAGTGTCGATGGCAGTTATCCGTGTACTGCAGGCGCGTGGCCTCGATCTGGAGAGCAAGGTCGCCTATGTGGCTGGTCATTCGCTCGGCGAATATTCCGCTCTCTGTGCCGCCGGCACCTTCTCGCTTGCCGACACGGCGCGGCTTCTCCGTATTCGCGGCAATGCCATGCAGGCGGCTGTTCCGGTCGGCGTCGGCGCGATGGCTGCGATCATCGGCCTTGAACATGCCGATGTCATCGCGGTTTGCGAAGAAGCTTCCGCGCTTGGCGCCTGCCAGATCGCCAATGACAATGGCGGCGGCCAGATCGTTATCTCCGGCGAGAAAGCCCCGGTCGAAAAGGCAGCGGAACTTGCGACCGGCAAGGGCGCGAAACGCGCGATCCTGTTGCCGGTCTCCGCGCCGTTCCATTCCGCATTGATGGCGCCTGCTGCGGACGCCATGCGGGAAGCGCTTGCCGGCGTCGCCAAGACCGACCCGGTCGTGCCTGTTATCGCCAATGTGAAGGCGGCTCCGGTTACCGACGCCGATGAGATCGCGCGGTTGCTCGTCGAGCAGGTCACCGGACAGGTGCGCTGGCGCGAGACGGTGGAATGGTTTGCCGCCAACAACGTGACGACATTGTATGAAATTGGCGCCGGCAAGGTGCTGACGGGTCTTGCCCGCCGCATCGACAAATCGGTCAACGGCATCGCCGTCAACAATGCTGCAGATATAGATACGGCGCTTGCCGCATTGCTTGCCTGATATATTCAAGGAACGAGGGACACACATGCTTGATTTGACCGGCCACAAGGCCCTGGTAACCGGTGCATCCGGTGGCATCGGCGAAGAAATTGCCCGGCTCCTGCACAAGCAGGGTGCAATCGTCGGCCTGCACGGCACGCGCGTCGAAAAACTCGAGACGCTGGCCTCCGAACTCGGCGATCGCGTCAAGATCTTTCCGACCAACCTGTCGGACCGCGACGAAGTCAAGGCGCTCGGCGCCAAGGCCGAAGAGGAGCTTGGCGGCGTCGATATTCTCGTCAACAATGCCGGCATCACCAAGGACGGCCTGTTCGTCCGCATGAGCGACGAGGACTGGGACGCTGTTCTGGAAGTCAACCTGACGGCCGTTTTCCGCCTGACGCGCGAGTTGACCCATCCGATGATGCGCCGCCGCTATGGCCGCATCATCAACATCACTTCGGTCGTCGGCGTGACCGGCAATCCGGGCCAGGCGAACTACTGCGCCTCCAAGGCCGGCATGATCGGCTTCACCAAGTCGCTGGCCCAGGAAATCGCGACGCGCAACGTTACGGTCAACTGCGTTGCCCCGGGTTTCATCGAAAGCGCGATGACGGGCAAGCTGAACGACAAGCAGAAGGAAGCCATCATGGGTGCCATTCCCATGAAGCGCATGGGCACTGGCGCGGAAGTCGCTTCCGCCGTCGCCTATCTTGCATCTTCGGAAGCCAGCTACGTCACGGGTCAGACGATCCACGTCAATGGCGGCATGGCAATGATCTAAAGGAATTGCTGTTGGAGGGTACTTTCCCGCCAATAGCATGTTGAGCAACCCGGAGCCGGCTATTTTCTGGCTTTGCGACAGACTTAAACCGTGTTAAGCGGGCCATGACTGTGAACAGTCGTCCGGAAAATTCAGGCGGACTGGGCCGTATTCAAGGCGCTGGACCGGATCTCAATGCCGGGTTGAACGGGTTTGCCAGCGGCGTCGGAACAGATGCTGCAGGTTTGAATTAGGGTAGGGATGTCACAAGGCATTCTCATCAGGATATAAGGTCGAGGAAACCGACATGAGCGATATCGCAGAACGCGTAAAGAAAATTGTTGTTGATCATCTTGGCGTTGACGCCGACAAGGTTGTTGAAAGCGCAAGCTTTATCGACGATCTGGGTGCGGACTCGCTCGACACCGTCGAACTGGTCATGGCCTTTGAAGAAGAATTCGGCGTTGAAATTCCGGACGACGCTGCCGACTCGATCCTGACGGTCGGCGACGCGGTAAAGTTCATTGAGAAGGCCCAGGCCTAATCATTCGCGCTTTTTGACAGGGCGGGCTGAAGAGTCCGCCCTATTTCGTCCGGCGATGCCGGCCGAAACCTATTTATACGCATATCATCATAAAAAGACGGGGGTCTGCGGGCGATGAGACGTGTCGTTATCACGGGTACCGGCATGGTATCACCTTTGGGCTGTGGCACTGAGGTGTCTTGGACGCGGTTGCTCGCTGGGCACAACGGCGCTCGCCTCGTAACTGAATTCGAGGTCGAGGATCTTGCTGCAAAGATTGCCTGCCGAATTCCCGTAGGCGACGGCACCGACGGCACGTTCAATGCTGACGATTGGATGGAGCCGAAGGAGCAGCGCAAGGTCGATCCCTTCATCATCTATGGCATGGCGGCCGCCGATATGGCGCTGGCCGATGCCGGCTGGCACCCGGAAACGGACGAGGATCAGATTGCAACGGGCGTGATGATCGGCTCGGGCATCGGTGGCCTCGAAGGCATTGTCGAAGCCGGCTATACGCTGCGCGACAAGGGTCCGCGCCGCATCTCGCCCTTCTTCATCCCAGGGCGTCTCATCAATCTCGTTTCGGGGCAGGTTTCGATCCGCCATAAGCTCCGCGGCCCGAACCATGCCGTCGTCACGGCATGTTCGACCGGTGCGCACGCGATCGGCGATGCCGCCCGCCTTATCATGCTCGGCGATGCCGATGTCATGGTTGCCGGCGGTGCCGAAGCTCCGGTCTGCCGCATTTCGCTTGCCGGCTTTGCCGCCTGCAAGGCGCTGTCGACGGACTTCAACGATACGCCGCAGAAGGCCTCGCGCCCCTATGATCGCGACCGTGACGGCTTCGTCATGGGCGAGGGCGCCGGGATCGTCGTGCTCGAAGAGCTGGAACATGCCAAGGCACGCGGCGCCAAGATTTATGCCGAAGTCGTTGGCTATGGCCTCTCGGGCGATGCGCACCACATCACTGCTCCGTCCGAGGATGGCGAAGGCGCATTCCGCTGTATGACATCGGCTTTGAAGCGCGCAGGTCTGACGCCGGCCGATGTCGACTACATCAATGCACACGGTACCTCCACCATGGCGGATACGATCGAGCTTGCCGCAGTCGAGCGGCTGGTCGGCAATGCCGCGTCGAAGATCTCCATGTCGTCCACCAAGTCGGCCACTGGCCATCTGCTCGGCGCCGCCGGTGCGATCGAGGCGATCTTCGCCACGCTCGCCATCCGCGACAATATCGCCCCGCCGACGCTCAATCTGGACAATCCGGAACGCGAAACCGCCATCGATCTCGTTCCGCACAAGGCCCGCAAGCGCGAAATCAACGTCGCGCTGTCGAACTCCTTCGGCTTCGGCGGCACGAATGCATCGCTTGTTCTGCGTCGCTATGAGGCTTAATAACAACGCATAACGGTGAGAGCGGGGATGTCTTTCGGCAACCTCGCCCGCATTCTTGATTGTTGCTGCGCCTTCGTCTTTTTCGGGAATGCGGTGCGGGAACGCCTGATCGGTCGAAGTCGGAGCCTCGGTTCCGCCTTATCTTCTGAACCTGTTTTTTGCCGCATTGCTTGGCCAAAGAGCAGGCAATCACAAAAGGGAAGGGATTGCCGGTGAGCGATACGAACCAGAGCAATGGAACTCCGAACGGGCAGAAGGGGCCGATCATCCCGAAGTCGGCCAATGAAGCCTTGCGTCCGGAGCGTGTTCCGGACCCGCCGAAGCGTTCGCGCAAAGCCCGCAGCCAGATGGTCATCTTTCTGAACTTCCTGATGACGCTGGCAGTTTTTGTTGCCGTCGTTGCGATCGGCGGCGCCTATTACGCGTTTTCGATCTATCAGGGCCCCGGTCCGCTGACGACCAATACGAATTTCATCGTTCGGAATGGTGCCGGTCTCGGCGAGATCGCCAATCGCCTTGAATCCAATAACATCATCAGCGATCAGCGCATTTTCCGGTGGCTGACGGCCACCTATCTCCATGACGGCGAAACTCTTCGGGCCGGCGAATATGAGATCAAGGCTGGTGCTTCCATGAAGGACATCATGGAACTGCTGAAGTCCGGCAAGTCGATCCTCTATTCCGTTACCCTGCCTGAGGGCCTGACGATTCGGCAGATGTTCAATAAGCTGCAGGCCGATACCGTGCTGGAAGGCGATCTGCCGTCGGCGCTGCCGCCGGAGGGCAGCCTGAGGCCTGACACCTATAAGTTCACGCGCGGCACCAAACGCACGGAAATCATTCAGCAGATGGAGGCCGCGCAGACGAAGCTGGTCGAGCAGATCTGGGAAAAGCGCGACTCTAGCGTGCAGTTGGCGAATAAGCAGGATTTCGTCACGCTGGCCTCCATCGTGGAAAAGGAAACCGGTCTTGCCGATGAGCGTGCGCACGTCGCATCCGTCTTCCTGAACCGCCTCGGCAAGGGTATGCGTCTGCAATCTGACCCCACCGTTATTTACGGCCTCTTCGGCGGCGAAGGGAAGCCGGCCGATCGTCCGATCTATCAGTCCGACCTGAAGAAGGACACGCCTTATAATACTTACCTCATCAAGGGTTTGCCGCCGACGCCGATCGCAAATCCTGGGAGGGACGCTCTGGAGGCTGTCGCCAATCCGTGGAAGACGCAGGACCTTTATTTCGTCGCTGACGGCACGGGCGGACACGTCTTCGCCGCAACGCTTGACGAGCACAACGCCAATGTCAGGCGCTGGCGCAAGCTGGTTGCCGAAAAGGGTGAAGATCCCAGCGCCATTGCCGTGGACGGTCAGCCCGACGATGCTGCCGTCGCTCCCGGCTCAGGCGCACAGCAGAAGAAGAAAACCAACTGATCCTCATTGCGCCGCGGCTTGCATAGGAAGCGCGGCGCGGATTCACTTTACATTGACCCATAATGCGAAGACTTTCGTTGGATGGGGATAGAATTATCGGAGGCTTGCATGGCATTGCAGTCCATGACCGGTTTTGCCCGGCGTGAGGGAACGAGCGGTCGTGGCCGTTGGGCATGGGAGCTGCGCTCCGTGAACGGCAAGGGATTGGATGTCCGTCTGCGTCTGCCGCCAGGCCTAGAGCGCCTTGAGGCTGCTGTCCGCAAGTCGATTGCGGATCGGCTCACGCGCGGCAACCTGCAGGTCAACCTTTCCCTTTCCATCGAGGAGAGCCGCGTCGAGGTCGTCGTGAATCAGGATGCGCTGGCGGCGGTCCTGGCGCTGCGCGATCAGCTGGCCGGCATCGTCGATCCCGCGCCGTTGCGACTGGAAAGCCTGATGGCCGTGCGCGGCTTGGTGGAATTCAAGGAAGCCGAAGAAAATGAAGATGCGGTCGCTGCCCGAGACGCCGATATCATGATCGGCCTTGAGACCGCGCTCGGTGATCTCAGCGACATGCGCCGGCAAGAAGGAGATGCACTCGGTAAGGTGCTGCTCGGCCATGTGGCAACGATCGAGGCACTGACGACGACCGTCGAGCGTGATCCCTCTCGTTCGCCGCAGCAAATTGCTGCAAGGCTAGCCACGCAGGTGTCGATGCTTCTCGATGGCTCGTCCGGCCTCGACCGCGACAGACTGCATGCGGAGGCGGCCCTTCTCGCCACCAAGGCCGATCTGCGCGAGGAAATCGATCGTCTCAAAGCGCATGTGGTGGCAGCGCGCGATCTCATCTCCAAGGGCGGCCCTGTCGGACGAAAGCTCGATTTTCTTGCACAGGAATTTAACCGGGAATCGAATACCATCTGTTCGAAATCGAATGCAGCGGCGGTTACTGCCGCCGGTATCGAGTTGAAGGTGGTTATTGACCAGTTCCGCGAACAGGTCCAGAATTTGGAGTAGGCCATGAAGCCGGCGACATCCACATCCATTCCAATCGCCCGCCGAGGGCTGATGCTAGCCATCTCCTCGCCGTCAGGTGCCGGCAAGTCGACGATCGCGCGCACACTGCTCGATAAGGACAAGCAGGTGAGCCTCTCCGTCAGCGTCACGACGCGGCAGCGCAGGCCGAGCGAAATCGAGGGCGTGCACTACCATTTCGTCTCGCAGCGCGAGTTCGAGCGCCTTCGCGATTCAGACTCCCTGCTGGAATGGGCCGAGGTGCATGGCAATTTCTATGGCACACCGCGCGAGCCCGTGGAGACTGCCATGGCAGAGGGCCGCGACATGCTTTTCGATATCGACTGGCAGGGTGCGCAACAGTTGCAGGAGAAGATGCCGGCTGATGTCGTCTCCATCTTCGTGCTGCCACCGACCATGACGGAGCTGCAGTCGCGCCTGCATCGCCGTGCTGAGGATTCCGAAGAGGTCATCGCCATGCGTCTCGCCAATTCCCGGGCCGAGATCGCTCACTGGCGCGAATACGACTATGTCATCGTCAATGACGATCTGAACGTTGCTTTCGACGCCGTTCAGTCGATCGTCAAGGCCGAGCGCCTGCGCCGCGACCGCCGGCATGGCATGTTCGATTTCGTTCGCGATCTGCTGGAAGAGACGCCGAAGCTGTAAAGCCGGTTACAGACAGTTTGCCAGCCGGCAGAATTCTTCTACCGAAAGCGTTTCTGCGCGGCGCTGTGGGTCGATATCGGCCTTTAGCAGCAGGGCTTCGCCACCAATTGGCTTCAGGCTCTGGCGCAGCATCTTGCGGCGCTGGCCGAACGCGGCCTGTGTCACCTTCTCCAGCTTGTCGACTGAGCAAGGAATGGGGTTTTCCCTTGGTGTCAGATGCACAACCGTCGACGTCACCTTCGGCGGGGGCGTGAAGGCCTGCGGAGATATGTCGAACGCCATATGAGCCAATGTCCGCCAGCCGCAGAGCACGCCAAGCCGGCCGTAATGGTCATCATCCTCCTGCGCCACGATCCGCTGACCGACCTCCTTCTGGAACATCAGCGTCAGGGACTGCCAGAAAGGCGGCCATTGCGCCGGCAGCAGCCAGTTCACCAAAAGCTGCGTTCCGACATTATACGGCAGATTGGCGATGATTTTGACTGGCCCTTGCGGGGCAAGGGCGGCGAAATCCGTCTTCAGCGCGTCGCCTTCGATCACCTCGAGCCGGCCCGGATAGTGATCGGCGATTTCGGCCAGCGCCGGCAGGCAGCGCGCATCGCGTTCGACGGCGATGACCTTGGCCGCCCCGAGCGCCAGGATGGCGCGCGTAAGACCGCCCGGTCCGGGTCCGACCTCGAAAACGGTGACACCCTCGAGTGATCCCGCTGTGCGCGCGACCTTCTGAGTCAAATTGAGATCGAGAAGGAAGTTCTGCCCAAGCGCCTTGCGCGCATCGAGGCTATGGCGCTGGATTACATCGCGAAGGGGAGGCAAGCCATCGAGAGCGGCCATCAGGGATTGTTTCCGGTCTTGCTGCTGATCTCGCTCGCCAGCTTCAGGGCGGCAACCAGGCTGTCTTCCTTGGCAATGCCCTTGCCGGCGATGCCGAAGGCCGTGCCGTGATCCGGAGACGTGCGGACAAAGGGTAAGCCGAGCGTGACATTGACGGAATCGTTAAAGCCGAGCGCCTTGGCTGGGATCAAGGCCTGATCGTGATACATGCAGATGGCGACGTCGTAACGTCGACGGGCGTCGTCATGGAACATGGTGTCGGCGGGCAGGGGCCCGAATGCATCGATACCCTCACTGCGGAGCCTGTCGATGGCATGCCGCACGATTTCGTCGTCCTCCTTGCCGAGCGCACCATTCTCTCCCGCATGCGGATTGAGGCCGGCAACGGCAAGGCGTGGTCTGGATATGCCGAAACGGACGCGGAGGTCGTGATCGGCGATCCGGCATGTCTCGGCGATCAGATCGGAGGTCAGCGCTCCCGGCACTTCCTTCAGCGGAATATGGATGGTGACTGGGATTGCGCGAAGCTTCGGCCCGGCAAGCATCATGACCGGCATGACCGGCTTTCCAGTGGCGCGCGTTGCAAGATCCGCCAGGAATTCCGTATGGCCGGGAAAGCCGAAACCGGCATCATAGAGCACCGATTTGGCGATCGGATTGGTGACGACGGCGGATGTCTGGCCACTCATGCTGAGAGCAACGGCGGTTTCGATCGCGGCAATCGTGCCCTTGGCGGTGCCGACATGTGGTTCACCGGCGATGACATCCATGCCAGCTTCGATCGGCAGGATCGGCAGCGCATCGGTAAAGATATTGCAGGCATTCGCCGGATCGGCGGTCGCAAGCGGTACGGTCAAGCCGAGCTGCGACGCACGCGCCGCAAGCACGGCAGCATCGCCGAGGAACAGAAAGGGCGGCAAATTCAACTCGCCACGGCGCAGCCAGGCGGCGAGCGTGATGTCGGGGCCTATGCCAGCCGGATCCCCCTGCGTGAGCGCAAGGGGGAGGGAGGAGCGCGGCGGCATCGTCAAATCAGCGATAGACGATCTGCGCCTTGGAGCGCAGTTCATCCATGTACTTCTTATCGTTAGCGCTGACGCCTGCGGCCTTATCTTTGCCGATATCCTCGGCGCGGAACACGGCAGCCGCGGCAACGTCATCGTTCACCTGGCGCTGCGAACAAATGGCCACATATTCGACGCCACGATCGGTCACGATGGGAGCGGTCGTATTGCCGGAAGCCTTCTCCAGCATCGGCTTCCACATTTCCGGGACTTCCGGTGCGAGCACACGGCCGAGATCCTGGACGGAGACATCGCGCATCGTAGCGGCAAAGACCTTCGCCTGATCGCAGCCAGGGAACTTCGACCGTGACGCCTCGGCTTCTGCCTTGCGCGCATTCAGGATCGCGTTGCGCTTTGCTGCCGGTACGACGAAAACGATCTGCTTCAGGAAATACTCGGTCGTAACGGGCTTTGTCTTGTTTTCCGTCATGCGCGTCACGAGATCGTCGTTCGACATCCGGCTTCGTGCGCCGAAACGTGCATTGACAACCCGGGGCCAGCTCATGGAAACGGCGATATAGGACTTGAAATGATCAACGCCGACGCCGGCCTTTTCCAGAATCTGGCTGAGCTGCGCCGGTGTCATCTTGTTGCTGGAGGCGAAGCGGCCGAAAGCGGCATCGACGTCCGTCGTCGAAACGGACATGCGCAGGCGGGAGATCTCCGCGCGCTTCAACGTTTCGTCGACGAGCTGCTCCTTGGCGAGCTTGTTCAGATCGCCCTTCTGCCGCTGCAATTTGAGGAAGGCGACGCGTTTGGCGATGTCACCGGATGTGATCACCTGGCTATTGACGAGAACTTTCACTTCGCTTGCTGCGAAAGCAACATCGCTGCTCGGCACGGCGAAGCTCGCCATAACCAAGGCCGCCGCTCCAAACACCAGAGCGCGCATCGGTGCATTTCCAGAAAACATCAATTACCCCTTCCCAAAGGTATTTCCTGCCAGCATTGCGCCGTTTTGGTGCGCCTGTCGCGCAATACGGCAACTTTGCGCCACATGTCTACATCAAGCGCGATGAATTGCAAAATCCTTGCGGCGAAACAATGACGTCGGAAACAGCAAGCCGCATCCATGCAAAAGAGCCGGCGGTGAAGCCGGCTCTTTTGCAGTTTCGATTCATATCAGAACGTCGCGTCCTGGACGCTGCCAAGGTTGACATCGCCAAGCGTACGGAAGGTCAGGCGAGCGCCGATCGACCAATTGCTTGCCGAGCTGGCTGTCGAATCCTTCTTGTCGAGGAATGACACAGTAAAGATCGTGCACTCGTCCTCGTAGGAAAGACCCACGCCCTGGCGGGTAATCTCATTGCTGTTGAGATCATAGCTGACTGTGCCGAAGACGGACCAGTATTCCTTGAACTTGATCTGCGCGCGCGACTGGATTTCATCCTGATTGCTGGTGAAACCATATTGCGGCTGGGCTGCAATATGCGTGTAGATCAAGGATGTTTGGAATACATCGTTCGAGAAGCCGACAGATGTATCGCCGCGCTTGAAAGCGAAATCCTTCTGGTCGAAGCGATAGGATGTCGCGAGCGAGATACCTTGCGGTGTCGTCAGACCGAACATGGTGACGTAGTCGGAACGGGTCGTTTCAAGCCCCGAATCCGAACCGACGCCAGCCAGATCGTCGGTTGCAAACGAGTTGCGGCCCGCGAGCTGATAGGACTGTCCGAAGATATGCTGAAGCTTGTAACCGCTGTCGAAGCTGGCCGTATAACGCCACCCCACATTCGCGCGTGTACCACCCTCGATGCGATCGAAGCCCGAGAACTTGTCACGATCGAAGAGATTGGTGGCGTCGAAAACGAAGCTCTGTGCATCTTCGTTCGGCAACCGACCAGCAAGCTGCTCGTCCGGCCGCACATAGATCTGCGCGATCGGCTCGAACACGTGCGTGCTGTTGCTTGTCGTGATGAGGAACGGATACTTGGCTTCGAGCCCCGCCGTGACCATGCCACGAGTTGCATAGTCGCTGGTGTCGTAATTGCCGGGATAGCTGAACGATGTGCCGAAAGAGTTGGGCGAGTTCATATCCAGACCATAGACGTCACCGCGCGCCGCCGCCAATGGCGTCAGCACAAGGCCTTCATCGGTCGTAAAGGTACGCTGCCACTGCACCTCGGTGCTCAGGCGCGTATAGTCGCCGGAGAGGCCGAGGAAACGGTCGTTCAAGTTGGCATCGCCAAGATTGACTACGTTGTCGAGTGCGGATGTCTTCTCGCGCGACAGGTGCGTGAAGTTCATCGTTGCCGACAGCTCGCCCCCGTAAACCGACTTCGGGTCTACGTAGTGATAGTCGATGCTCGGATAGACATATGCCTGCTGCTTTTGTGCCGTGGCATTATTGTCTGTATCCTGCACGTTATAGTAGAAAGCGCGCATATCGAAGAAATTGCGCTTTCCGATACCTGTCAGATAGGCCTGGTTCGTATGGGTGCTCTGGGTGAGCCCGTCCAGTCCATAGGTGCGCGAGAAATTGTTATCGCTTTGCACCATGACATCCCAGCCGAAAGTCCAGCGAGGATTGATCCTGAAATCGGCCTTGGAATTGATCATGCCGCGAGTTTTGTTCTCGGCATCAGTCGTCCCGGCCGTGAAGGCGTCCGGATTCATCTGGCTGATGCCGGCAACGCGCAGGGTATGCGTGCCATTCTCGAAACGCTGGCGGAATTCACCCTCGAGCAACAGCCCCTGGTTGCTGAAGCCCGTGGCAGTGACCGTCGCATCCATGCTCGGCGAAATGACGTAATAGTAAGGAACCTTTACGCCAACGCCAAGACGCTGCGAAACGCTCACCGACGGAAACAGGAAGCCGGACTTGCGCTTGACCGTATTGTCGGGAACCGTGACCCACGGAATATAGGCGATCGGCAGGCCGAACAATTCGAAGCGAGCGTGCTCGAGACGAATGGTATGGGTCACGCCATTCTGGACGACGCGTTGTGCTTTGACCTGCCACAGCGGCGCACGTCCCTGTTCAGAGCAGGCCATGCAGGCGGTGTAAACGCCCTTTGTAAGAATCAGCTGATTGCCGCCGACACGCTCGCCCTTTTCGGCGACCATTCGGGTGTTGTCAGGCATTTCAATGCGAAGGGCGTTCACGAACCCGTCGGAGAAGCTGTCGGTGACGTCCATTTTGTCACCGTACATGCGATTGCCGTCCGGAGTGATCAGCTCGACATTGCCGAGCGCCGTCATTCGTCCGGATTTCTGATTATATTCGACCCGCTGAGCGACCATCCTGTAGCCGCCATAGTTGATCTGGACCGCACCGCTTGCGGTGACGATCTGCGTATCCTTGTTATAGACCAGTTCGTTGGACGAAAGGACTAGCTTTGCACCGTCCGGCACCTTCACCTTGATAGGGGAGGTCGCAGTGCCGGCACCGCCATTGTTATTGCTGGCATTATTATTGTTGACCTGGGCGTAAGCGACGACCGGGCTCAAAATATATGCACATGCGGCCGTGCCCGTAACCAGGGCAGCCACAAACTTTCTGATACTCTTGCGGTTGCCTGCCGCCACTTAGCCGTCCTCCTGATGAAGCAGGATCGTTGCTCCGAATGCCAATGCGACGATCACGGGTATCCATGTCGCCACATAGGGAGGAACCACTCCGCTGCTCCCGAATGCCTTTACAAGCACGGTGACAACATAAAGCACGAAGCCGGAGAGGATTCCACCCAGAATCACAGAGCGCGATTGATTGAATCTACTGAATTTTAGGGACACGGTTGCCGCAATCAGCGTCATTGCCACCAGAAGGAATGGCTGTGACAGAAGCGAATAAAACTGTGTCTCAAGTGCGTTGGTCGATATGCCGAAGGAGCGAGCGACCTTTATTCGATTAGAAAGATCATAAAAAGCAATGGTTTCCGGTTGAGCCAAGCGTTGCGAAACGAAATCCTGTTTCAGATTCGTACGAACCTGTACCGAACTCTTGTGGTCAGGAATTTCACCAGGCCGCCGCTCGACGACATTGTTAAGAAGCCAGTAACCATCTTGCAACTTAGCCGAGTCGGCATCCTGCCGCAGGACGATATTCCCCTGTGAATCAAAGTGGATAAACACGACACCGGTCAACGTCGTTCCATTGTTCAGAATGGCCTTGGCACCGATGATCGTGTCGTCTTTTCCGCTGGATTGGCGCAGCCACGGAACAGAAAGCGTATTGCGATAGGACGGGTCTCCGCGCAGGTCGGCTTCGATTGTCTCAGCATGTCGCTGACCCCATGCCGCAACCGGATTAAGCGCGAGCATGGTCATGAGACCGACGCAGAAAGCGCCCATCACGAAGGGCGTCATGAATTGCCATACGGAGATACCAGCCGCGCGCGCGATAACCAGTTCGCGGCGGCGGTTGAGGGCGATCAGCACCGTCATCCCGACGAAGAGCGCGATGAACGGTACCGTCTGCTGCAGGATGAACGGCAGCCTGACCGCCGTCATCAACAAGCCGACGGACACCGTATAGCCGGGTAGTCCGGCAAGACGGCCGGCGGTCTCGCTGAAATCGACGAGATAGACGATCGAGACGACGCCGAGGAAGAACCAGAACGTCGTTACGATGTAACGCGTGAAGAAGTAGCGCCAGAGCGTGCCGAAAATCATGCACCGCCCCCGTTCGAGCTGCCCGGTGCGGTCGGCATGCGGTCCTGGATTTTTTGTCTCCAGTTGTTGAGGCGGTTGCGGATCGAGACGGGCATCGCCATCTTCCGGCTTCGCAGCAAGAGGACAATCGCGATAAGTGCTGCGATGATATTGATGCCGTAGAGAACGCCAATGAATTTGGTCGAATGGTCAATCTGGTTGGCGGCGTAGAAGTCGGCCCAGCGTAGCGCGAACGCTATGCCCAGCGCCGACACCATCGGATGCAGCCGCGCCTCGCGATGTGACCGCGCATCGCCCGCAATCACGAGAGATATCAGCGCGAAGATTGCCGGCAGTGCCCAGTCGTTGAGCCGCCGATGCAACTCGGCCCGATAATCGCCAGGCCTTTGCTTATAGTCCGGATCGTTCGTGTCCGGATTGAGCAGGAAGCCGAGGCTGCGATCGCTGGCTCGCGCATTTGGCTGGCCGCGACTTTGCGTCATGTCCGAGAGGTCGAAAGAGTAGGAATCGAACTTGATGACCGAGACGGTGCCGTCGGGTGTTTTGCGGTGAACTTCACCGTCCTTCATGAGCAGCGACGTACCGCTTGGGTCGACCGCCCCTTCCTTCGCATAATAGATGAGATCGAAGGCGGGATCGCGCGAATCGACCACAAACAATCCCTTGAGGATGCGTCCCGACAGACGCTGCGAAATCTGGACATAGAGCCCGTCCTCGATGCGCCGGAAGTTCTTCTCTTCGATCACTGTGGACAAAAGGTCCGCATAGGCCTCGGCCACCATCTGACGGGCAGCGACGCGGGCTCTCGGCTCGACGACATTGTCGACGAAAAAGGAGAACACGCTAATCGCAATGGCGAGAATCATGATCGGGCGGATGATGATGCTGCGCTTCGCGCCGGCAGCTTCCATGACGGTCAGCTCGGAATCGCTGTTCATCGCGGTCAAGGTTTGCGTGATGCCGATGACCAATGCGAAAGGCAGAACGATCGGGATAATCGTCGGCAGAATGAGCGTCGCGAGCTTTGCGAAAGAGCCCATGGACTGACCACTATCGGTCACGAGGTTGATGCGCTGCAGAACCTGGGTGGTCCAGATAATAGCGAGCACCGGCAGCAGTGCCACCAGGAACATCATACCGACACGCCGTACGATATATGTTTCGAATAACTTCATGCCGGCCCTTAAACGCAACAGCTGCCGTGCAAGCCGACAGAGATTCACCCTCCTCTACGCTGTTTGCGTTTTTTTGGCGACAACCAACTCGAAAAAAATTCGTTAATTTTCCGAGATTTTTTTGTCGTGTGTCGTTTGAGATAAAGCCAGCAGAGCGGCGAATATGACAGGCGAAGAAAGCCAGCCGAGGACGGCATCGGAGAGATAATGCGCACCAAAAGCCACTCTCAGCGCAGGGATCAGCAGTGAAACCGCCGCGATCGGCAGAGCCGCGGCCGATCGGAACGGCTGCGGGATGATGAGAATAAGACAAAAGAGCCAGCCGGCCGCCGCGGCCTCACCGGAGATGAACGAACAGTTGCTGACACATTTGCCGGCGAAGGACCCGGCATGCACAAAATCGAGCGTGCCGCCGAAGAGATCGGTCTGCCGGGGCCGCGGGCGGCCCGAGAACGCCTTCAGCCACAGATTGACGATCAGCACCGGACCGACGAGCAGGGAGCCGAGCGCGACCTTGAGATTTCGGGCTCTGGGCGCATTGAAGGTCGCGCCGTGATCCCGCCAGCATCCGAGCAGCATCCAGAGCAGCATGAAGGCGACGACATAGGGCAGTTGAAAGAAGATTTCCCTCAGCAGGCGCATGTGCTGATCGCTGCTAAAAGGAAAAATGCCACAGATCTGGTCAGGCCTTGTGTTTCCAAAGCATTGCTGCCGTTGGAAGAACATGTTCGCGATGCTGAGATCGATCTGTGGAAAGAGGGAAAACAGACCCAGCAAAGCCCACCAGAGACAGAAGAGGGCAATGAAGGCATCGCCTGCCGTGCGTGGCCGTAGAACCTCTGGAAACCGATCTTCGCGGTTGATGCTGTTGAAATCTATGATCAAGGTGGCTTCCTGGCGAGAATTGAACCGCCGAGGCGGTTAAACACCATCGCGCCAGCCTAATCCCGCTGAATGACAGTGATTTGAAGAGGCCGGACATCTCTTATGGAGAGAATACCGCGTCGAAAGCTTGTATTCCTTGGGGAGACCTTGAATGATGGTTGTGCAAAATTCTCTCACTACGACGTATATTTATCGGAGCAGAAATGTCTGTGAAATTCGAGATTTCCTTCGCCAAGTCGGCTCGTCTCAGCGGCGGTCTGGCCATTCTCCTGAAAGACACGGACAGTGAACTGCCGGCGGGGGCAGAGAGCGCAGATCCGGCGAATGTTTTCGCCAAGGCGGCGCCGGTATCCGGCTTCAAGAGCAAAGCGTTGAGCAGTCTGGATATTATCGCCCCCGAGGCCTCGCCTGTCGATCGGATCATCGTCATCGGTGCCGGCAAGGCCAAGGACCTGACAGCGCACGACTGGCTGAAGCTCGGCGGCACCGCAGCTGCAAAAATCCGCAACACGGAGAAGGTCGCGATCTTCCTCGATGCATCCAACATCGAAGTCGGAGCTAAGGAAGCGGCCGATTTTGCCCTGGGCATGCTTCTGCGCGCCTACAGTTTCGATACCTACAAGACCAAGAAGGGCGATGATGACGAGAAGAACGCTTCCCGCAAGGCGATGAAAGTCACGATCGTCACCCAGGAAGCGGCAGCCGCCAAGAAGCTCTACGCGACCTCCGAAGCCGTGGCCGGTGGCGTGATTCTCGCGCGCGATCTCGTGAACGAGCCGCCGAATGTCCTCGGTCCCGTGGAATTTGCGGCCAAGGCCAAGGAATTGGAAAAGCTTGGCGTCGAGATCGAGATCCTGACGGAGCGTGAAATGCGCCGGCTCGGCATGGCGGCTCTGCTTGGGGTCGCGCAGGGTTCGGCCCGGCCGCCGCGGCTCGTGATCATGCAATGGAAGGGCGGCAAGGCGAAGGACAAGCCGATCGCCTTCATCGGCAAGGGCGTCGTCTTCGACACAGGCGGCATTTCCATCAAGCCGGCTGCTGGCATGGAGGAGATGAAGGGCGACATGGGAGGGGCTGCGGCCGTTACCGGCCTCATGCATACGCTTGCCGCACGCGAAGCCAAGGTCAACGCCATCGGCGTCATCGGTCTTGTGGAAAACATGCCCGACGGCAATGCGCAGCGTCCGGGCGATATCGTCACCTCCATGTCCGGCCAAACGATCGAGATCATCAATACCGACGCCGAAGGCCGGCTCGTTCTCTGCGATGCACTCTGGTACACGAACGACCGCTTCAAGCCGCAGTTCATGATCGATCTGGCGACCTTGACCGGCGCGATCCTCGTGGCGCTCGGCAATTTGCAGGCCGGCCTCTTCAGCAATGACGACAAGCTGGCGGGCGAACTGACGGCGGCGGGTCTTGCGACCGACGAGCGTCTCTGGCGCATGCCGCTTGGCAAGGACTACGACAAGATGATCGACAGCAAGTTCGCCGATATGAAGAATACCGGCGGACGCCATGCCGGCTCGACCACAGCCGCCCAGTTCCTGAAGCGCTTCGTCGGCGACACGCCCTGGGCGCATCTCGATATTGCCGGCACGGCGATGGGCTCGGTTCAGGACGAGATCAATCAGTCCTGGGGTTCCGGCTTCGGCGTGCGCCTGCTCGATGAACTGGTCCGTGCCAATTACGAATCGTGACCAGCCGGATTTTGTAAGATAGAAGGGGCGCCATGACCGACGTTCTCTTCTATCATCTGACGGAATCGAAGCTTGAAGACGCCCTGCCGCCGCTGATCGACAAGAGTGTCGAACGTGGCTGGCAGGTCGCCGTGCAGATGCGCGAGCCAGCCCGGCGCGATCTCCTCGATAGCCATCTATGGACCTATCGCGAGGACAGCTTTCTGCCGCATGGCACGGATGAAAGCGAAATGGCAGACAAGCAGCCGGTGCTGCTGACCATTTCCTCTGACAATATAAATAACGCTTCGGTGCGTTTCTTCATCGACGGGGCCGAGGCAACGGATGTTGGGACCTATCAGCGCGTCGTGCTGATGTTCGACGGCTACGATCAGGAGCAGTTGGAAAGCGCGCGCGCCCAATGGAAGCGCCTGAAAGGCGAGGGACATAACCTCACCTACTGGCAGCAGACGCAGGATGGCCGCTGGGAGAAGAAGGCCTGACCTTCTTCCGATTGGCGGGAAGGTGCTTTACGCGCCTTCCGACAGGATCTTCTGGATGAAATCCTTCTTCGCCGCCGTATAGGACGCGCGATCATTGGCATATTTTGCCGCAAGCTCGATCTTCAGTGCCTCATAGGCATGCGCCAGATCCGGCTCCCTGCGCAATCGGTCGCGAAAGATCAGGAAGTTGCGCCAGGTCGGGCCGCCATATTCGACCACATGCACGAGGTGCGTGCGGGTATCCCCTTGAATGTCACGACCGAAAATATGGTCGTCCGGCACGATATTGCTGCCAGCATAGACGTAGCCGATAGACGCCATCGGCTCGACACAGGCAAGCCCATCCTCGAAACGCCGCACGCCGACGGCAATATCGATGATCGGCTTGGCCTTTATCGTTGGGATCGAGGTGCTGCCGAAATGCTGGACATCGACGGCAAGGTCTCCGAGAGCCTTGCGAATGGCAGCTTCCTCCAGCAAATAGGCTTCATGCCAGCTCTGGTTCGGGTCGGCGAGCTTGACGGATTTGTTGCCGACGCCGAGGCCAAAAGATTGTTCATGCTCCGATGCCATAGGCATCTCTCCAGTGAAGACGATGCGCCACGCTAGCACGCCGCGGGCGGCATTGTCTTCACCGGGAAAGCCTCATCAATCGTAAAATGCTTCAACAAATTTGCGCTTGCCCAGCATGAAGGCATCGGCGACGTGGCGCAGCGGCGAAAGATCGACGTCGGATGTACCGGCTTTGACGATCTCGGCAAAACGACGATAGAGCGATGGATATTCGGCTTCGGGCGCGGAGAATGTCAGCTCGCCGTTGACGGAAAGCTTGGAGCCGCCTTCGGCCAGAACCATCTGGCCGGCATCCGTCTCTGCGACAATATCCCAGCTCTGCTTGCCGGTCTGGCGCCAGTCGAATTCGGCGTGGACCGGAAGGCCGGTCCCGCTCTTGAAATGCAGGTCGGCGGCGATCGGCGAATCGCGATTTTCCGGGAATTCGAGTGTCGCGCCGGTCAGGAAAAGCGGCGGCAGGATATGGGTGACGATCGACAGCGCATTGATGCCCGGATCGAAGACGCCGAGTCCGCCGGCCTGCCAGATCCATTCCTGGTTCGGATGCCAGTGGCGGACATCTTCCTTCCAGATTACGTGAGCGCTACGGATATTGGTGCTGGCGAGGAAGCTCTTTGCAGCCTCCACCGCCGGAGCATAGCGCGAGTGCCAGCTAGCAAAGAGAGATACGCCCTTGGCCTTGGCGAGGTTTTCGAGGTCGGCGACTTCACTCAGCGTCGCACCCGGCGGCTTTTCCATGAAAACATGCTTGCCGGCCGAAAGCGCCTTGTATGCGGCTTCATAACGATATTGCGGCGGCATGCAGAGGGAAACGGCATCGATGTCAGGCACGGCATCGAGCATGGCTTCGATCGTCGTGAAGGCGGGAATGCCTTCGACCGTGCCGTGACGGCTTGCCGTGGCGATCAGTTTGAAATCCGCATTGTTCGCGATGGACGGAAGATGCTGGTCGCGGACGATCTTGCCGACACCGACGATAGCGAGGTTGATGGGGGACATGGGTGTCTCTCGATTAGTATGATTATTGATGCGATCTTTATCAGAATGCCGCATGTGGGCAAGGGCGGCAAATCGCAAATGCAGGAGTCAGGTCCAATCTTGGATGGATATATCCAGGCGTCATCATGCTTGGAAAACGGGTGCGGGCTCTTGATTCACAGCTTGAAATCGGCACTCTTCCACTGCGCGGCCAAAAGATCCGGGAAGAATCACTGCGGGGGGAAATCATGAAAACATTGCTCGGCTTCAGCCGAATCATCGACTATGTGACTGAGATCATTGGAAAATCAGTCTCATGGCTTATTTTGGTCGCCGTCTTGGTGAGCGCCGGAAACGCGGTCGTCCGTAAGGTCTTCAACACCTCGTCCAATGCGTGGCTGGAAGCGCAATGGTATCTGTTCGGCGCAGCCTTCATGCTCGCCGCCGCATACACGCTCCGGCAGAACGAGCATATCCGCATCGACATCGTCTACGGCTCGCTGCCGCGCCGGGTGCAGCACTGGATCGATCTCATCGGCCACTGCCTGTTCCTGATGCCTTTCGTGCTGCTCATGGTCTACGATCTCGTGCCCTATGTCCGCACATCTTTCCTGTCTGGAGAGGTGTCTTCCAGCGCCGGTGGCCTGATCATCTGGCCGGGCAAGGCGCTGCTGCTGGTTGGGTTTTTCCTGCTAGCGCTGCAGGGGATCTCCGAGATCATCAAGAAGATCGCAGTCATGCGCGGCGATATGGATGATCCGACGCCCTATGTACCGACGCATGCGCCGCTCGATATCGAAACCCCGGCCGGGGAGGCGCGCTGATGATCGAATTCATCGCCGTGAACATGGCGCCGATCATGTTCGCCTCGCTGATCATTTTCCTGCTTCTGGGTTATCCCGTCGCCTTTGCGCTCGCTGCCAACGGTCTGCTGTTCTTCTGGATCGGCGTCGAGCTTGCACCCTATTCGGGCGGCACCATCCATCTCTCATGGCCGCTCCTCAATGCTCTGCCGGATCGGTTCTGGGGCGTCATGTCGAACGACACGCTGCTGGCAATCCCGTTTTTCACCTTCATGGGCATCGTGCTGGAGCGATCCGGCATGGCCGAAGACCTGCTCGATACGATCGGCCAGCTCTTCGGCCCTATTCGCGGCGGTCTTGCCTATGCGGTGATTTTCGTCGGAGCGCTGCTCGCCGCCACCACCGGCGTCGTCGCGGCTTCGGTCATCGCCATGGGGCTGATCTCGCTGCCGATCATGCTGCGCTATGGCTATGATCGGCGAGTTGCCTCCGGCGTCATCGCCGCTTCCGGCACGCTGGCACAGATCATTCCGCCATCGCTCGTCCTGATCGTGCTTGCCGACCAGCTCGGCCGTTCGGTCGGCGACATGTATGCCGGCGCCCTCATTCCCGGCCTCGTGCTGACTGGTCTCTACATGCTCTATGTATTGATCATGTCGATCGTGAAGCCGAACTCCATGCCGGCATTGCCGAAGGAGGCCCGCTCGCTCGGCTCGGGCGTCACATCCCTGCTGATCGCATTGCTGGTGTGTGCCGGCGTGGCCTATGCCGCCCACATCTATCTGACCCCGACCTATGGCGGGGATGCGGATATTCTCGGTGCCACCGTCGGCGTTGCCTTCATCTATGCCATTGCAGTCCTGGACAAGAGGCTGAAGTTCAACGTCATGTCCCGGCTGGCGCAGCAAGTCATCATCGTCCTCATTCCACCGCTGGCGCTGATCTTTCTCGTTCTCGGCACCATCTTTCTCGGCATCGCGACGCCGACGGAAGGCGGCGCCATGGGGGCAGTCGGCGCGCTTGCGATGGCCGCGGCCAAGGGCAGGCTGAACATGGAGGTCATCCGCTCGGCGCTGACCTCCACGACAAGGCTTTCGGCCTTCGTACTGTTCATCCTGATCGGCTCGCGCGTCTTTTCGCTGACCTTCTATGGCGTCAACGGCCATCTCTGGGTCGAGCATCTGCTGGTTTCGCTGCCCGGCGGCGAGGTCGGCTTCCTGATCGCCGTCAACATCCTCGTCTTTGTGCTGGCCTTCTTCCTCGACTTCTTCGAGCTTGCCTTCATCATCGTGCCGCTGCTGGCACCTGCCGCCGATAAGCTCGGCATCGATCTCATCTGGTTCGGTGTTCTGCTCGGCGTCAACATGCAGACGAGCTTCATGCACCCGCCCTTCGGTTTTGCGCTGTTCTATCTCCGCTCGGTCGCTGCCCGTGTGCCCTATCTCGACAGGGTGACGGGCAAGCAGATCGCGCCCGTCACGACAGGGCAGATCTACTGGGGATCCGTGCCCTTCGTTGGCATCCAGATCCTGATGGTGGCATTGACGATCATGTTCCCGCAGATGGTCATGCACTACAAGGGAGCGGGCACGGGTGTCGATCCCAACACGATCAAGATCGATGTCCCCGGCTTCGGCGCACCCGGCCAGGACAATGGCGGAGGCCTCGGTCTGCCGGGGCTGCAGCTTCCAGGCGGCAATCCGCTTGACGGCAAGCCGGCGGATCAGGGCGCCGGCGATCAGCCGAAGTCGCCAGCCAACGATCTCAGCCAACCTCCGTCTTTTAATTGATGCACACGGCGCGCATCGGCCTGCTTGTCGATCTAACACAACGAAAAACCCCGGAACATCGCTCCGGGGTTTCCTCCTTTGAGATCGGCATTCGCTCAAATCTTCCCGGAGCGCTGCAGCGTCATCATGTAGACGTCGTAGCTGTATTCGGCGACCTGGGTGTAGAGATAGTGCTGGCCGCGGAAGCCCTTGATCGATTCCCAGATCTTCTTGAAGGTCGGGTTGTTGGCTTCCATCTCGGCATAGACCTCGTTGGCCTTGTCGAAGCAGGCATTCATGATCTCGGTGCTGAAGGGTCTAAGCTTCGCCCCTTCGGCAACGACCCGCTTGATGGCAGCCGGGTTCAGATAATCGTATTTCTGCAGCATGTTCGCGTCCGTCGCCTGCGCGGCCGTGCGCAGCAGCGATTGATAGGCCTTCGGCAGGCCTTCATAAGCCGCCTTGTTGAACATGACGTGCACGGTCGGGCCACCTTCCCACCAGCCGGGATAATAGTAGTAGGGCGCGACCTTGTAGAAGCCGAGTTTCTCGTCGTCATAGGGGCCGACCCATTCGGCCGCATCGATCGTGCCTTTTTCGAGCGCCGGATAGATGTCGCCGCCGGCGATCTGCTGCGGCACGACACCGAGGCGTTCGACCACCTTGCCGGCAAAGCCGCCAATGCGCATCTTCAGGCCCTTGAGATCAGCAAGCGTGTTGATTTCCTTTCGGAACCAGCCGCCCATCTGCACGCCGGTATTACCGGCCGGGAAGCCGATCAGCCCCTGCGTCGCCAGGAATTCGTTGAAGAGATCGATGCCGCCGCCGTGATATTGCCAGGCATTCATGCCGCGGGCGTTGAGCGCGAAAGGAACGGCAGCTCCCAAGGCCCAGACCGGATCCTTTCCCCAATAATAATAGGCGACCGAATGGCAGGCCTCGACGGTTCCGGCCGAGGTCGCGTCGGCCGCCTGCAGGCCAGGCACGATTTCGCCTGCCGCAAACACCTGGATGTTGAAATTACCGTCTGTGGCCTCCGACACATATTTCGACAGCACTTCGCCGCCGCCATAGATCGTATCGAGCGATTTCGGAAACGACGATGTCAGGCGCCAATTGATCTTCGGATTGCTCTGGGCAATGGCCGGAGCAGCAAGCGTTGCGGCCGCTGCCACCGAACCCGCACCGGCGACGCCGGCCTTGCGCAGAAATGAACGACGATCCATCTATTACTCCCCCCGGATACGAGCGGGCGGGCTCGCCCGCTCTTCGTGATCACGGCTGCAGCTAATCACGCCCCTCGACGCGTTTCAAGCGTATCGGAAGCTCGTGCAACCATTGATTTTTGCTCGAACCCGGAAGAGGGGCGGCCTAGAGGTTTTTGCCTTTCACGATCGTTTCCCGCAGGAAGCTGTAGCCCAGCGGCGGCCGACGCGCGTCGAGGATTCGCGGTCGATGGAGCCGAAATAGGCGATTTCGTCACGGCCGAGCCAGGTCGCGTGACTGCGCACGGCCGGCGTGTCGAAGCCGCCTTCGACGATGCTCTTCGTCTCGCAATCGAATTCGAGCATGCGAATGGGATCGGAGCCGCCATCGGAAAGGCAAAGCAGCACGCGCGTCGGCTCCCAGGGGCAGGTGATGGCGCCGCGCCAGAGCCATTTCCTGTCTTCCTGCGCACAGAAAGCATCGAGATCGAAGATCGGTTCCCACGGCGCATCGGCCAGGGGTGTGCGATCGGCCGGCAGCCGATACCAGCGACCGAGCGGATGATCGGCGCTGCGATGAAAATCGAACAGCCAGTTGCCGCGCCGAGTGGTGGTGATCAGCCGGTCCTCGCGTTCGATCATGTCCTTGATCGCGATGCGATCCGCCTCGAATTCCGGCGTCTTCAGCCGCTCGGAGTCCGCATCCATTTTGGCGACGAATTGCAAGGTTTGCGGATCGTCGTCGCGTTCGAGGTGGAGGTGCATGGCGGCTCCGGATTCTATTGCTGATGGTGATGAGGCATCAACAAACCAAAATACGGGCGCTGAAGCAACCGTGCTTCCCCGCCCCGTATTGGTCATAGATTTTTCGGTATCGACCCGGTTCAGCGGACCATCTTGGTGCCGGCCTGTGCGACGAGATTGGTCGCCGCACCCGGTTCGCGCTTGTATTTCAGCGTGACGACCTTGTAGCCCTCATTCTCCAGCCTGCTCAGGAGAGCAGGCAGCATCCTGACAGTTCGCTGGTGAATGTCGTGCATCAGGACGATACCGCGGCCGCGCTGATGGAGCTGCTTCATGGTGCGATCGACCAACGAGGCGGGCGTCGAGGTGAAGTAATCCTTGCTGTCGATATCCACGTCCATGACGATCATGTCGCGGGCCGCGATGGCGGAGCGCAGGCGCTTGGAGTCGGCGAGATAGGGGAAGCGGAAGAAGGGAACATCCGTGCCGATCGCCTTGGTGACGGCATCCTTGCCGCGGGCGATCTCGGTCATCGCCGCGTCGAAGGTCATCTTGTCGAGATCGGGATGGCGGAAGGTGTGGCTGCCGATCGCATCGCCGTGCGCGAGCACCTCACGCGCCGTCGCCGGATGCGCCTGTGCCATTTCGCCGACCATCATGAATGCCGCCTTGACACCGAATTTGTCGAGCGTGGCCAGAATGCGTTCCGTCTTGCCGGGAGCCGGGCCATCGTCGAAGGTCAGAATGACCTCCTTGTCGGCGAGCCTGATATCCTTGAGCGAGGAAACTTCCAGCGTGCGGCCGGCGAGATTGTGCGGACCGTTCATGCCGGCCAGGTCATCGCGGGTTTCGAGATCGGCAACGAGCCATTTCTTCGGCTCCATCTCGATGGGATCGTTGGCTTTCAGAGACTTGTGGCGCGGCTCTTCGGCGGCATAGCTGCTCTTCAGCGACGCTTCATTGCCTGGCTTCGTGGCGCATCCTCCGAGAGCCAGGGACACGGCAAGGCCAGCCAGCAACAGACGGTAGTTCATCAGAATCGCTCAACACTATGTCTATGAAAGTTGAGCGCATATTCTGCAGTTATGGTTAATGATCGGTTAGGAGCGACCGCGAATTCCTTAACAAGCAGTCAGCTTCAGCCGGCCATGCCGCTTTCATATTCCGATGAAAGTTCCAGCCACTGCACCTCGGCTGCCGCAAGCTTCTCGGCGGCATCGGCGCGCTGCTTTGCCTTTTCCACAGCCTTTGCCGGCGCCTTCTCGTAGAGGGCGGGGTCCGCAAGTTCTGCATCAAGAGCCTGAATCAATTTCTCAAGCTTGCCGGTCAAGGATTCGATTTCGTTGATCTTCTTCTTGAGCGGCGCCAGCGACGCGCGCCGATCGGCGTTGAGCTTGCGCTGGTCGGCCTTGGAAACGGAATCGTCGATGCCGTTCGGCTTGGTCTTCTCGTCCTTCGACTTCGGGCTGGCGACGACGAGGCTGCGGTATTCTTCAAGATCGCCGTCGAAGGTCGAGACAGTGCCGTCGCGCACCAGCCAGAGACGATCGACGGTGGCTTCGATCAGATGGCGGTCGTGCGAGATCAGGATGACGGCGCCGGAATAATCGTTCAGCGCCTGGATCAGCGCATTGCGGCTGTCGATATCGAGATGGTTCGTCGGTTCGTCGAGGATCAGCAGGTTCGGTGCGTCGAAGGCGGCAAGGCCCATGAGAAGGCGTGCCTTCTCGCCGCCGGAGAGATCCTTGACCTGCGTGTCCATCTTCTCCGTCGCCAAGCCCATCTGCGCGACGCGCGCGCGCACCTTCGCCTCCGGTGTCTCAGGCATGCGGCGGCGGACATGCTCGACGGCCGTCTGGTTCGGAATGAGATCGTCGAGCTGATGCTGAGCAAAGAAGCCGATCTTCAGGTTCGGTG
Source organism: Rhizobium sp. BK312 (assembly GCF_014193605.1). Classification (NCBI taxonomy): domain Bacteria; kingdom Pseudomonadati; phylum Pseudomonadota; class Alphaproteobacteria; order Hyphomicrobiales; family Rhizobiaceae; genus Rhizobium; species Rhizobium sp. BK312. Next base: position 560,660 of record NZ_JACHZP010000003.1, read on the forward strand.
CCAGCCTGACTTCGCCGCTCTCCGCACCCAGTCGGCCTGAAATGAATTTCGCAAAGGTCGATTTGCCGTTGCCGTTGGAGCCGAGCAGGGCGATGCGGTCGTCGGCATCGATGCGCAGGTTCAGGCGCTTGAGGATCGGCTTGCCGGGCTCATAGCCGACAGCGCCGCCGCTGATCGCGACGATCGGCGAGGCAGGCTGCTTTTCGGGTTCCGGAAAGCTGAAGCCCATCACATGGTCTTCGATGACGGCGGCGACGGTACCCATCCGCTCAAGCGCCTTGATGCGCGATTGCGCCTGCCTTGCCTTCGAAGCCTTGGCCTTGAAGCGGTCGATGAAGCTCTGCAAATGCTTGCGCGCTGCGTCGTTCTTCGCCTTCGCCTTCATCTGCAGCTCATCGGCTTCAGCCTTCTGCCGCTCGAACTGGTCATAGGAGCCGCGATAGAAGGTGAGTTTCTTCTGGTCGAGATGCACGATGGAGTTGACGGCCGTGTTCAATAGATCGCGGTCGTGCGAGATGATGATGACCGTGTGAGGGTAGCGGCGAATATAGTCCTCAAGCCAGAGCGTGCCTTCAAGGTCGAGGTAGTTCGTCGGCTCGTCGAGCAGCAGCAGATCAGGCTCGGAAAACAACACGGCCGCAAGAGCCACGCGCATGCGCCATCCGCCGGAGAAGGAGGAGGCGGGGCGCTTCTGCGCTTCGTGGTCGAAGCCGAGGCCGGCGAGGATGCTCGCGGCACGTGCTTCGGCCGAATGCGCATCGATATCGGCAAGCCGCGTCTGGATATCGGCGATGCGGTGCGGATCGGTCGCGGTTTCGGCTTCCGCAAGCAGTGCGGAGCGTTCCTTGTCCGCCGCGAGGACGATATCGATCAGGGGTTCCTCGGTGCCGGGGGCCTCCTGCGCAACCTGGCCAATGCGGGCATTGCGCGGGATCGAGACCGAGCCGCTTTCGGCAGCAAAATCGCCGGTGATGATCCTGAACAGCGTGGATTTGCCAGCACCGTTCTTGCCGACGAGGCCAGCCTTCGTGCCCGCCGGAAGCGTCACGCTGGCATGATCGATGAGAAGGCGGCCGGCAATGCGGGCGGAAAGGTCTGAAATCGAAATCATGGCGCGGTTTTGGCCGAACTCGACGCCGAAGGCAAGAGCGCGAAGTCGCTTAGGCGCCAGCCTTTTGCGAGGGCTTCGCGAGGTTGGCGCAGTTGCGCAGCCGCTCGGTCAGCTCAGTTTCGTAGAGCATGAGATTGCTGAGAGAGGCATTGAGGCTGTCGAGGGCGGGGTTCGCATTCGCTGCCGTTTCGGTCTCGCGGCTAAATCGCTGTTTCTTCATCAGCCCCTTAGCGAGCTGATCTGCGACTTCGCGGAGCATTTCGGCAGCATCGCTTTCCGATTTGCGCGCCACCAGCCCGCAATGGCTGACGAGACGATACTTCAGGCCGATTTCGTCGAGCCCGCTTTGTGAGGGAAGGGGGCCAAGCGCCTCGATTTCTTCGGCAAGACGTCGATCCTGCCCGTAAAGCGCCTCGTGAAAGAGCTGATAGTTGCGCGGCAGGTTCTTGACCTTGAGCCGCGTCATGAAGCGGCCGATGATCTCAAGCTCGGTTTCCGTTTCATCATTATCGATGGAATATGCCGAAACGCTTGTTTGCGAGTTCTTCATGCCTGCTTCTGACCGTGAGCTGATATATCTTATCAATCTGCAGGTCGGCAGGTTAAGGGAACATGAACAAAATGCCTTATTCACGCTGCGTCGCAATAAAATGAGGCAGGTGCTCAACGCTTTGGCGAAAGCGGAAAACAGCAATTCGCTTTTCGTTCACATCCAGCGTGTTCCTTCACTGCGCAGGAAGTTCAGCAGGTCCAGCACCAGCGACGGCTTGCCCATGGATGTGAGGATGGTATGGCACTGACCGCGGTGGTGAGTGTGGTGGTTGAACATATGTGCTACCGCCGCATGGAGGGGAACGGTGATGGCGCCCGGTCGAAGGATCGAGGTATAGGTGAGATCGACGGCAAGCGCGTCGGCATCGAGTGTTTCCAGCCAGGTGATGATATTTCGATCTTCCACCTCCCGTAAGCTGTAGAGTCCTTTAAGCGTGTCGTGAAGGACGGTCTCGAGTGACGCCGGCACCCCGCCGGTGCCGTTGAAACGGTGCATCCACAGCCGATCCGTGACAAGCAGATGGTTCAGCGTTCCGTGGAGCGAACCGAAGAACGCGCCGCGATCCTCGTGGAATTCCGCGTCGCTGAGGTCTGCCGCGGCGTTGTAGACCTGAACATTGGCCCAACGATTGTAGTCGGCAAGCATCCTGAAATGTTTGAGCATATGACCTCTCCTCAATGGTGCGGCGATGTTGCCGCCGAGTTTGCGAATAAACCGTCGCAATGCCATCGGTCGATTGCGAATCGGATGCCTGGACTGTGACAGCGGCGTGAAATTGGCCCATCCCCCTTGTTTTCGGGCCTTGGGGCAGGTAAAGACCGCCCACTTTTCTCTGATTACAAGGAACGGACCCATGGCGATTGAACGTACTTTCTCGATGATCAAGCCGGACGCGACGAAGCGCAACCTGACCGGCGCCATCACCAAGGTTTTTGAAGACAACGGCCTGCGCGTCATCGCCTCCAAGCGTGTCTGGATGAGCAAGCGCGAAGCTGAAGGCTTCTACGCCGTTCACAAGGAACGGCCGTTCTTCGGCGAACTCGTTGAAGGCATGACCTCGGGCCCGACCATCGTTCAGGTTCTCGAAGGCGAAAACGCCATCCTGAAGAACCGCGAAATCATGGGCGCGACCAACCCGGCCAACGCTGACGAGGGCACGATCCGCAAGACCTTCGCTCTGTCGATCGGCGAAAACTCCGTTCACGGTTCGGACGCTCCGGAAACGGCTGCCGTCGAAATCGCCTACTGGTTCTCCGAAACCGAAATCGTCGGCTGATTTAGCCTTTCAGCTTCAGCGCTGAACGATTTGAAATGACTCATGAAAGCCGGGACCTCGCGTCCCGGCTTTTTTCATGCCGGGCAGGCGGCATCATGTCCATAATCGGCGCTGCCATCGCCCTTGAAGACATCTGGATTGGCGGTATAGACCGGGCCGACGACCAGTGGCTTCGTCGGCAGCACGGTCTGGTCCAGATCGGATTTGACCTCGGTCTTGATCGTCTGGATCGTCTTGTCGCTGGCATCGACCAGCTTGATCGAGACGGAGTAAGGGCGGTCCTTGCGGACGCAATGGAGATCCGGACTTTCCAGCGTGATCTTGTCCCAGAATGTATAGATCTTCTGGTTGACGACAAGCGGATCGCCGCCGGCTGGGTTTTCGAATTCCGCGATCGCCTTTGTTCCCTCGGGGATCGGGGCGATCTTCTTGAGCGTGATCATGTAGCTCGCGCTCGCCACCCGGTAGTTGAAGATGAAGAGACGGCCGGTGAGCTGGGTCGGGCCTTCGTCTTCCTTCCTCTGGCAGCCGGCCAGCGCCAGGCCGGCGATGATCCCGACACTTATCGTCGTCAGCATAACCCTTCTTATTGTCATGGCGCAGTCTCCTCCTTCTTGCGCCGGTAGTGCCGGCTGGCTTTGGCCCGGTTGCCGCAGACTGCCATGTCGCACCAGGCGCGGCTCTTGTTCTTGCTGCGGTCGATAAAAAGCCAGCCGCAGTTGCGGCATATTTTCATTCGTTCCGGATCGGGCATGGCGATGAGGCGCAGCGTCGAATGCACGGTTGCGGCATCGAGCCCATCGGAGGACGCGCGCTTCAGGACCCCAGCCAATGCCGCAAGCAGATCGGCGAGCAGCAGATCGGCAGCCTCCCCAAGGACGCGTGCCCGGAAATAACGATCGATCAATTCGCGGAGTGCGATGAAATCGGTTCGGTTTTCCCGCTTCACCGGCAGGATATCGCCGAAGAGAGCCCGTTCGGCGCAGAAATTGGCTGCCGCCTTCGGAAAGCTATCCATCTGTCCTGCCGCCTCGAAACGGTCGATCCGGCGCTCGTCGTCATGGCGCAGGATCACGCTGTTGGCGACATCGAGCGCAAGCGCGCCACCGGAAAAGCGATGTGGGGTCCAGGTAAAGCTCATAACAAAAATTATAACTGGTAAAATGATTTTTGCCAGTTACTATTTGCTGGTTCTTCGGAGGGGTGGAATGGCCTATCTTCTGCAGCAATTGGCGAATGCCGTTCCGCTCGCTGCACTTTATGCGACGCTGGCCTTCGGCTATTCCATTGCCTTCGGGGTCATGAAGCGGGCCGATATCACCTATGGCGCGCTCTTCGCCTTTGCCGGCCAGATGCTCGTGCTCTTCACGGACGTCGGTTATACGAAGATGTATCTCATCCTGCCGGCTGCCTTTGCTTTCGGGGCCGTGATCGCCGTCGGCTATACGATCGGCACCAGCTTTCTGGTCGGTCGGGCGATCATGCTACCGCTATCGCGCAAATCGCCGAACACGGTCATCGTCGCAGCACTCGGCATGATGATCATCCTGATGGAAACGGCGCGGCTTGCCTCGAACACGCGCGGCATCTGGCTGCCGCCCTTCCTGAACGATGCCGTCGTCTTCTGGGATAGCGGCGATTTCCGCGTGACGCTGACGGAAATCCAGCTGCTCAACACCGTGCTGATGATCCTCGTTATCTTTATAGGTGCCTATGTCCTCAAATGCACCGGATGGGGCCGCATCTGGCGGGCCGTTACAGATGACGCGCTTGCAGCCGAACTGTGCGGCGCCAGCGCCAGCCGTGTCTTTTTGACGGCCTATGTCGCCTCCGCTATGGTCGCGACCATCTGCGGTCTGCTCGCCACTTCCTACTACGGAACCATGGATTTCGGCGCAGGGCTGATGTTCGGGCTGAAGGTGCTGATGATTGCGGCGGTCGGCGGCTATTCCGAGCCGCTGAAGTCGGCCGGCGGGGCTGCGCTCCTCGGCCTGACGGAGACGATGTGGGGAGCTTACGGTCCGTTCCTTTGGCGCGATTTCGTCATCTTCTCGTTGCTGGTGCTGCTGCTGGTGTTGAGCCGCCGTGAACGAGTGGTGCCCTGAAGCCTACTTGTTACCAGCCCACTTGGCCCGCGCGGCATCGTCGGCATCCTTGGCGGAAACCCAACCGCCTTGCGTGCCATCCTTGCCGTGTTCCTTCTTCCAGAATGGCGCGGAGGTTTTCAGGAAATCCATGACGAAATTGGCGCCGTCGAAGGCGGCCTGGCGATGCGGTGCCGCGGCAATGACGAGCACGATGTTCTCGCCGGGCGCGATCTTGCCGTAGCGATGGATAGCGGTGAGGCCGAGAAGTTCGAAACGCTCGATGGCGAGCTTGGCGATGCGGGTGATCTCCGCTTCCGCCATGCCGGGATAATGTTCGAGTTCGAGGGCACCGAGCGCGCCCCCTTCGTCACGACAGAGGCCCGAGAAGGTCACGACAGCGCCGATATCGCGCCGCCCGTCGGTCAGCCGATCGATCTCCGCCTGGAGATCGAAATCCTCGCGCTGAACGCGGACTACCGGCTGAATAGCCATCGACTTATCCCCCTGTCATCGGCGGAAAGAGCCCGATCTCCCGCGCTCCGGCGATCGGCTCATCGTGCTCGGCGTGCTCCATATTGATCGCGACGCGGATCGCCTGGGGGAATTGAAGTGCCGCCTCGTATTCTTCGCCCAAGCCCTTCAAATGACTCAGGAGATCGCCGACGGTAACGACATCGGCGGGCAGGGAAATCTCTTCCTCCGCTTTGCCGATCCGCTCGCGCACCCAGGCGAAATAGACGAGCTTCGTCATCATTCCTCATCCACGACATGCTTCAGCCCGGCCCGGAAATAATCGTAGCCGGTATAGATGGTCAAAAGCGCTGCGACCCAGAGCAGGACGATGCCAATTTCCGTCGTATAGGGTAGCACCTTGTCGCCTGCCGGCCCAGCCAGAAGGAAAGCGATGGCAACGAGTTGGGCGGTTGTCTTCCATTTCGCGATCCGCGTCACGGGAACGCTGACCTTCAATGCCGCCAGATATTCGCGCAGGCCGGAGACGAGGATTTCGCGGCAGAGAATGATGATGGCGGCCCAGAGCGACCAGCCGGCAATGGTGCCGTCGGCAGCGACCAGAAGCAGGATCGCCGAGACCAGCAGTTTGTCGGCAATCGGATCGAGCATGCGGCCGATATTGGAGGTCTGGTTCCAGATGCGTGCAAGATAACCATCGAGGAAATCGGTGATCGAGGCGATGACGAAGATCCAGAGCGCGACCCAGCGGGCGAAATCGGAACCCTCCAGCTTGCCTTCGACGAAGAAGCAAAGAACGATCAGAGGAACGCAAAGGATGCGGCCGTAGGTGAGCAGGTTGGGGATGCTGTAAGCGCGCGAAGCCATGGAAATCGTTTCGTTTCGGTTGTCTCGGCGGATCGCGATGAGCCTCGATTTCGGGTTTCATCGCGCTCCGAGCATTTGATTTTCTTGATCTTCTCCAAAAACCGCTTCGCACTTTTTGGGATCAAGTCATAGATGATGGTTGGGCGACCTTATCGTCAATATTGTTTCTGTTTTTTCACCGCCATTGCGTGGAATTTGCGACCGGCATTGCTTATTTCGCGGCGTCCTCGTGGAAATGGTTGTAGACCTGCCGCGCCACGGTTTCCGATATGCCCTCCACCGCCATCAGATCCGATAGCGCTGCCCGCGATACGGCTTTGGCGGTGCCGAAATGCTGCAGCAGCGCGCGCTTGCGCGAAGGGCCGATGCCGCCGATCTCGTCCAGCGGATTTCTAACCATCTCCTTCTTGCGCCGGGCACGATGCGAGCCGATCGCGAAGCGGTGCGCCTCGTCGCGCATGCGCTGGATGAAATAGAGCACGGGATCGCGCGGCGGCAGCGAGAAACTTTCGCGCGCTGGAGCGAAGAAGCGCTCGCGCCCGGCCTCGCGGTCGACGCCCTTGGCGACGCCGATGGCGATGACGCTGTCGGTGATCCCGAGCTCCTCGAGAATGGCGCGTACGGCCGTCATCTGCCCCTGGCCGCCATCAATGAGGATGACATCTGGCCAGGCCGGGAAGGGCTGGTCGGCTGCATCGGTGCCGGATGCTTCTGCGGCAGCTGTCCGCTCAGGCTTTCCTTCCTCCTTCAGGAGGCGTGAGAACCGGCGGGTCATGACCTCGCGCATCATGCCGAAGTCGTCGCCCGGCGTGATGTCGGTCGATTTGATGTTGAATTTGCGGTACTGGTTTTTGACGAAGCCTTCCGGCCCGGCCACCACCATGCCGCCAACCGCATTCGTGCCCATGATATGGGAGTTGTCGTAGATCTCGATGCGCTGCGGCACATAGGGAAGCTTGAATGTTTCCTTGAAACCTTCGAGCAGCCGCGATTGCGAGGCGGTTTCCGCCAGCTTGCGGCCATGCGCCTCGCGCGCATTGGCGATGACATGCTCGACCAGATCGCGCTTTTCGCCGCGCTGCGGCACGAGGATCGCGACCTTGTGGCCGGCTTTCTCGGTAAGCGCTGCCGCCAAAAGTTCCATTTCCTCGATGGTCTCCGACAGCAGGATCTGCCGCGGCACGGGCTTGTCATCATAGAATTGCGCAAGGAACGCGTTCAGCACTTCGGCGCCCGAGAGCGATGGATCGGCCTTGGGGAAATAAGCGCGATTGCCCCAGTTCTGCCCGGTGCGGAAGAAGAAGACCTGGATGCAGGAAATGCCGCCCTCGTGATGGATGGCGAAGACATCTGCTTCCTCCACTCCGGCCGGATTGATGCCTTGATGGCTCTGCACATGCGAGAGCGCGGCAAGCCGATCGCGAAAGATCGCGGCGCGCTCGAAATCCAGATCTTCGGCGGCGGCATTCATCGCCTCGGCCATATGCGCCTTGACGTTCTGGCTCTTGCCGGAAAGGAAGTCCTTCGCTTCCTGTACTAGTTCCGCATAGCCTGCATCGCTGATCTCATGGGTGCAGGGGCCGGAACAGCGCTTGATCTGATAGAGCAGACAGGGCCGCGTGCGCGTCTCGAAGACGCTATCGGTACAGGTGCGGATCAGAAAGGCGCGCTGCAGCGAATTGATGGTGCGCCCGACCGCACCAGCCGAAGCGAAGGGCCCGAAATAATCCCCCTTACGGGCGCGGGCGCCGCGATGCTTGAAGATCGCTGGCGCGCGATGATCGCCCGTGATCAGAATATAGGGGAAGGATTTGTCGTCCCGCAGCAGCACGTTAAAGCGCGGGCGCAAGCGTTTGATGAGATTCGCTTCCAGCAGCAGCGCTTCCGTCTCCGTGCGCGTGGTGACGAATTCCATATTGGCGGTTTCGCGCACCATACGGGCGATGCGGTTGGAGTGCACCTTGCCCAGAGCGTAGTTGGAAACGCGCTTCTTCAGGTTTCGCGCCTTGCCGACGTAGAGTACGTCGCCGGCTTCGTTGAACATGCGATAAACGCCGGGATTGTTCGGCAGCCGCTTGACGAATTCGGCGATCAGTTCGGCGCCGCGAAGCCCGGTCTCGTTCTTGCCGCCTTCATTCCAATCGACAGGCGCAACAGGGGAGGCGGCGGCATCGCCCTCCACCTCGATGTCGTCTTCGATATCCTCTGATTCGTCATAGAGAACGCCGCCATCGGGCAGCTTTCTTCCATTCATTCCGCACTCTCCGACACGTCTGGCGTTTCCCAGGCAAGGTGCTGGCCGCCATCGAGCGCTATCATTTGGCCCGTGATCGAGGGCGTGTCAAAAAGAAAGCGGATGGTCCGGCCGAATTCTTCGAGCCTCGGCGCCGCCTTCAATATGAGGCCGTCGATCTGCGCTTGAAAGTCCTCCTCGCTCTGCCGCACGCTGCGCACCGTCGGACCTGGGCCGATCGCATTGACGCGGATACGCGGCGCAAAGCTCTGCGCCATCGTCTGGGTTGCGGTCCAGAGAGCAGCTTTCGACAGCGTATAGGAATAGAAGCGGGGATTAAGCGCCCAGACCCGCTGATCGACCATGTTGACGATCAGGCCCGGATAGGGTTCGGGAAGCTGCCGGACGAAATCGGCAGCCAGAATGGATGGCGCGCGCACGTGCACGGCGAAGTGCGCCTCGAAGGCTTCGGCGTCGAAATGATCGGCGGAATCACCGAGGAAAGCCGAGGCGTTGTTGACCAGAAGATCGAGCGGACCAAGAGCATCCGCGGCCCTTTCGACAAGGGTTGACGTCTCGGCCAAATCTCGCAGATCGGCCTTGATCGCAATCGCCTTTCGGCCCGCTTGCCGCAGTTTCGCCGCAATTTCTTCCGCCTCGGCAAGGGACTGATGGGCATGCAACGCCACCGCGAAGCCATGAGCCGATAAATCCTCGGCAATTGCCAGACCTATTCTTTTGGACGCGCCGGTTATCAGCGCCGTGCGTAGTTTTTCCTGGCTCAAGAGATCGCCTTCTGCTCGTCGTTACCCGATCGATGTTCATATAGGGCGTCGATACACCATATGAAAAGATGTGTGAGCAAATGACACGCTTCGGAATTTCTTATGTAAAACTTGCGATATATTTAGTTTAAAATAAGTATACATGCTTTAACCATTGGTTATGGTTAATAATTCCTCTGTTGCGATGAAGCAACATCGAAATTCAGCCACCTCTGTGCCACAATGATATCATATTTTGGCTCTTCCAATTCCTCATTTGCATTCCAATTTCAACCTCGATCCGGGAGGGATATGTTTAATTGCTCGTGGCGCTTCACAGTCGAAGACAGTAAGCGAAGCACACGGGCCTGAAAGGAGAAAAGTATGCGTACTCTTATCAAGACCCTCATGGTCTCCACTCTCGCCCTCGGTGGCTACACCGCAGCTCACGCCGCTGACGCTGTCGAGCAGATTCCGCAGCCGCCCGTCGCTCAGGAAGCAGCTCCGGCCGTCAACAACTGGTCCGGCTTCTACATCGGCGGTGCAGGCGACTGGAGCAAAGGTCATTTCAGCCACAATGGCAACGGCTATGGCTTCGGCGGCCAGGCTTTCACCGGCTACAACTGGCAGCAGGGCCAGATCGTATACGGCGTTGAAGCAGACCTCGGCTATGCAGGCATTGACAGCACCCGCAACGGTCTGACCGCCAAGAATGGCGTCAATGGCTCGGTTCGCGGTCGTATCGGCTACGACTTTAACCCGTTCATGCTGTACGGCACGGCCGGTCTGGCGCTCGCTCAGAACAAGCTTGAAGACACTACCTCGTCCGACAGCAAGACGGCTGTTGGTTACACGGTTGGTGCAGGTGCTGAAACCTTCATCACCAACAACATCACCGCTCGCCTTGAGTACCGCTACACGGACTACGGCAAGAAGAATTTCGACCTCGACTCCGGTCGCTTCTCTCGCGGTTACGACGAGCAGAGCGTAAAGGTCGGTATCGGCGTCAAGTTCTAATTATCTGAAGGCATAGCCTGAAGAAAAGGCCGGGGTGAAAACCCCGGCTTTTTTGCATTACGCCTCGGAATGTCTAGGCGGCCTCCTTCGGGAAGTCAGTCGAGACGGCCAGTTCGCGCCAATCGGCCAGCTCTCTGGAGACATATTCGTTCTTGGTCTCGATCGCGCCGACCGTATCCGAGCCGAAAGGCATGCGCAGAGGCGGGTTGGCCGAATGGGCAAGCGTGATCATCGATTTTGCAAGACGTTTGGGATCGCCGGGCTGAGCGTGATTATGGTCGGCCGCGAAATCGCGCATCGCTCCGGCCGGAGTGTCCCTGTAGTCGACAATCGAACTCGGGCTGACTGCAAGCGAGCTTTCATCAAGGAAGTCGGTGCGGAAAAAGCCGGGTTCGACAACGGTGACCTGGATGCCGAGCGGCTGCAACTCCGCTGCCATCGCTTCGGATAGGCCTTCGATGGCGAACTTTGTCGAGCAATAGACGCCCCAGCCGGCAAAGCTCTGATAACCGCCGACCGAGGACATGTTGATGACATGGCCCGAACGCTGCCGGCGCATGTGCGGCAGGACGGCGCGCGTGACCTTCAGCAGGCCGAAGACGTTGGTCGCATAGAGCTTTTCGATTTCCTCGGCAGTTGCTTCCTCCACGGCACCCAGAAGCCCGTAGCCGGCATTATTGACAAGGACGTCGATCTTGCCGAAACGCTTGACGGCGATCTCGGCGGCTTCATGGGCCTGCGCCTCGCTCCATACGTCGAGGGCGACGGATAGGAGGTTCGGGTGATTGCCGAACTTCTCCGCCAGCCCAACGGGATTGCGAGCTGTAGCGACAACGGCGTCGCCGGCGGTGAGGGCTTCTTGAGTGATAAGGGCACCGAACCCGCGGGATGCACCCGTAATGAACCAAACACGCATGGCTTTCTCCTTCGTGAGTTTGCAATTCCATAGGTGGAATTCGCTTGCAGGAGAAAGGTAGCTTGATGGTATCGCTGAGATAATCTACTTTCTCTTCCATGAAGAGCTGAGAAAATCTCACCAATGCGACGCATCCGTTCGATAGATCTGGCGATCTTCCTTGCAATTGCCGAACACCGTAGCTTTCGCAAAGCGGCGGTGGAATTGGGGGTGACTCCCTCCGCGCTCAGCCATTCGTTGCGCGCCATCGAGGAGCGGCTGGATGTGCGGCTGGTCAATCGCACCACCCGTGGCGTCGGCTTGACGGAAGCCGGCGAACGCCTGTTCGATCGCATCCGCCCGGCGTTTCTCGATATCGACGATGCGCTGGAGGATCTCGATAAATTCCGCGGCCAGCCCTATGGCAAGCTGCGCATCAATGCCCCGCGTCCTGCAGCCAGGATGGTATTGCTGCCGATCGTGTCGCGGTTCCTGAGGACTTACCCCGCCATCGAAGTCGAAATCGTAGTGGACGATGCGCTCGTGGATACGGTTGCCTCCGGTTTCGACGCCGGCATACGGTTCGGCGAACGCATCGCCGCCGACATGATCGCTGTCCCCATCGGGCCTCGCCAGCGGACGGCGATCGTCGGCTCGCCCGAACATTTTCAGCGTTTTCCCAAACCGCTCACGCCCCACGATCTGAAGGATCACCCCTGCATCCGCTACCGTTTCGCGAGCGGCACCTATTATCGCTGGGAGTTCGAGCGCGGGGGCATCGAGCTGGAGATCGAGGTGCAGGGGCCGCTCACGCTTGGCGATCTCGATATCATGCTGGATGCCGCTATCAATGGCTCCGGTCTTGCCTTCGTATTTGAAGATCACGCGCTACCGGCCTTGCGGGATGGCCGGCTGATCCGCGTGCTTGAGGACTGGTGTCCTTATTATCCCGGATTCTTTCTCTATTATCCGAGCCGCAGGCAGTTGCCGACGGCTCTGCGCGCCTTCGTCGATTTCGTAAAGGCCGACGCTGCCCGCCAGGGCTGAGTCGACGGCGTCAGACTTGCGGCTTCATCGCCGGAAAATCGGGGAAATGCTTCTCGAACTTGCGTGCCCAGTCCGTCAATCCCGCATAGTCCCCTTCCCATTGCCCTTCGAAGCGGAGCTGCAGATAGCCGATGAGGGAGGCAAGCGCGAAGTGACCCGCATGCAGCTTCTTGCCGATCTTCGGCGGCTCGGCGTCGAGATGGGTGAGGGCGCGGCTGACCTTTGTCCACTGGCGGTCGATCCAGGGCTGATGCTGCTTCTCGGGTTCGCGAAGGCGCCGCTCGTAGACGATCGACAGCAGGCACTCGTTGGTGCCGTCGATCAGCGCTTCCAGAACCTCAATTTCGGTGCGTTTACCCCTCTTCGAAGGATAGAGCCCGCCCTCGCGCCGGTCGAAATAATGCATGATGGCGCGGCTGTCGAAAATGGCCTCACCGTCGCCGATCAGCAATGTCGGGATCTTGCCGAGCGGGTTGTTGTCGATCAGCAGTGTTGGACCGGCATTCGTGTCGACGTGGATTTCCTCGAGCTTGATGCCGAGATGGCGGGCCGCCATGCGCACCTTGCTGGAGAAGGGGGAGGTGGGCGAGCAAAGAAGTCTCATGAAATCACCTGTGGGATATGTATGTGAAAAGTCTCAATGTTCGCCGCGCAGCCAGAAGGCGCGCTGCGAGGCGAAGCGGTCCTGCGCCAGAATATCCTTCAAGGCCGGCAGCAGAGCATGCAGCTCGTCCTTGAGCGTGAAGGGCGGATTGACGATGATGAGGCCGGAGCCGGTAAGCCCGGTGAAGCCGCGATCGCTTTTGACGCTCAGCTCGGCGCAGAGCATTTTCGGAATTTCCAGCGCCTGTAGCGCCTCGTGGAAAGGCTTGATCGGCGCATCCTTCTTGATCGGATACCAGAGGCAATAGGTGCCGCCGGGAAAGCGGCGCCAGGACTTTGCGAGGCCGTCGATCAGTCGCTCATATTCGCCTTCTTCCTCGAAAGGCGGGTCGACGAGCACGATGCCGCGCTTTTCCTTCGGCGGCAGATGCGCGCCGAGCGCCAGCCAGCCGTCGAGTTCGGTGATACGAGCGTGGTGGTCGCCCTCGAAAAGGCGATGCAGCCGCTGGAAATCGTCCGGATGCAGTTCCATCGCCGAAAGCCGGTCCTGCGGGCGAAACAGCATGCGGGCGAGTTTCGGCGAGCCGGGATAGAGCCTGACGCCGCCTTCGGGGTTCAATTCCCGGATGGCGGCAAGATAGGGCTCCAGAAGCTCGGCGACCTGCGGCACGAGTTCCGCCTCCAACACCCTGCCGATGCCATCGCGCCACTCGCCGGTCTTCTGCGCTTCCTCGGAGGAGAGATCGTAAAGTCCGATGCCGGCATGCGTGTCGAGAACTCGAAACGCCTTGTCCTTGTTCTGCATGTAGCGGACGAGGCGCGCGAGAACAACGTGTTTCAAGACATCGGCAAAATTGCCCGCGTGGTAGATGTGCCGATAGTTCATTGTCGGTGAAGTCCGCATGAATTGTTGAGATGGGCCGGATTGTCTCTAGTGGCCGGACATCGCTTGAAATATACAAACATCATGAACATTGCGACCCCCATCCAAGCCAAATCGCGCATCGGCCACACAGCCTGTCCGCATGACTGTCCCTCCACCTGCGCGTTGGAGGTCGATCTGACTGAAGACGGCAGGATCGGCCGGGTTCGCGGGGCAAACGACCATTCCTACACCTCGGGCGTCATTTGCGCCAAGGTCGCGCGCTATGCCGAGCGGCTTTACCATCCTGATCGCCTGATGAAGCCGCTTCGCCGCGCCGGCGCCAAGGGCGAGGGGCGCTGGCAGGAGCTTTCCTGGGACGCGGCACTGGATGAAATCGCCGAGGCCTTCGTGAAGGCGGAAGCGAAAGACGGCAGTGAGGCGATCTGGCCTTATTTCTATGCGGGAACGATGGGCTGGGTGCAGCGCGACTCCATCGAGCGGCTGCGCCATGCCAAGCGCTATTCCGGCTTCTTCTCATCGATATGCACCAATCCGGCCTGGACCGGCTTCACCATGGCGACAGGCGTGCTGCGCGGCCCCGATCCGCGGGAAATGGGCCGCACGGATTGCGTCGTCATATGGGGCACGAATGCCGTGGCGACGCAGGTCAATGTCATGACCCATGCGGTGAAGTCCCGCAAGGAGCGCGGCGCCAAGATCGTCGTCGTCGATATTTACGACAACCCGACGATGAAGCAGGCCGATATGGCCTTGATCGTTAAGCCGGGCACGGATGCGGCCCTTGCGTGCGCCGTCATGCACATCGCCTTCCGCGATGGCTATGCCGACCGCGACTACATGGCCAAATATGCCGACGATCCCGCCGGCCTCGAAGAGCATTTGAAGTCGAAGACCCCGGCATGGGCTGCTGGCATCACCGGCCTTTCGGTTGATGAGATCGAAGCTTTCGCCAAGCTCGTGGGAACGACGAAGAAGACCTACTTCCGCCTCGGCTACGGCTTTACCCGTCAGCGCAATGGCGCGATCGCCATGCATGCGACAGCCTCGATCGCCACAGTTCTCGGTTCCTGGCAATATGAAGGCGGCGGCGCCTTTCATTCGAACAGCGATATCTTCCGCATGGACGCGAGCGAACTCACCGGCCGCGCCATGAAGGATCAGGATATCCGCATGATCGATCAGTCGCAGATCGGCCGCGCTTTGACCGGCGATGCCGTGGCGCTGCGCCATCGCGGCCCGGTGACCGCGATGCTTATCCAGAACACCAATCCGGTGAATATTGCGCCGGAGCAGCGGCTGGTGAAGCGCGGCTTTGCCCGCTCTGACCTCTTCGTGGCGGTACACGAGCAGTTCATGACCGATACGGCCGAGATGGCGGATATCGTCATCCCCGCCACCATGTTCGTCGAGCATGACGACATCTACCGCGCCGGCGGGCAGAACCACATCCTGCTCGGTCCCAAGCTTGTCGAGCCGCCGCCGACCGTTCGCAGCAATCTCTTCGTCATCGAGGAGCTCGCCAAACGCCTCGGCGTCGCGGATCGCCCCGGTTTCGGCTTCTCCGCCCGCGAGATGATCGACAGGATTCTGTCGAGGAGCGGCCTGCCGGATTACGATTACTTCCTCGAACACAAATGGTTCGACCGCCAGCCGGATTTCGAGGAGGCACATTTCGTCAACGGCTTCGCTCATCCCGACGGCAAGTTCCGCTTTCGCCCCGATTGGACCAATCAGCCGGCGCCGAACCGTCCGCCAGCATCCGTCGGTCTGCTCGGCCCTCACGTCGAACTGCCGGAGTTTCCGGACCAGGTCGATGTGATCGAGGTGGCCGACCCCGAGCATCCTTTCCGGCTCGCGACCTCGCCCTCGCGCAATTTCCTGAATTCAAGTTTCGCGGAAACGAAGACGTCACGGCAGAAGGAAGGCCGCCCCGAGGTGATGATCAATCCGGCCGACGCCGAGCGGCTCGATATCGTCAATGGCGAGCTGATCCGCATCGGCAATAGCCGCGGCGATATCCGCCTCCACGCCCGCGTGACGACGGAAGTGAGACCCGGTGTGCTGATCGCCGAGGGGCTCTGGCCGAACAAGGCTCATGTCGACGGCGAGGGGATCAATGTGCTCACCGGCGCGGACCCGGTCGCGCCCTATGGCGGCGCGGCTGTCCACGACAACAAGGTATGGCTTCGCAAGGACGTGGCATGAGTAAATTCGAAAACGCGAAAGCCGAGATCGTCAGCGAAAAGACGCTGGCGGACCAATGGACGCGGCTGAGTACCTTTGAGGTCGATTACACGGATTCACGAGGCGAAAGACATCGCCTGAAGCGCGAGGTCTATCATCGCACGCCGGCGGCCTGCATCCTCCTCTATGATCCCAAGCGCGAAACCGTGGTGCTCGTTCGGCAATACCGTCTGCCGGCCCGGCTGGTCGGCGAGACGTCCTGGATGATCGAAGTGCCCGCCGGATTGCTCGACGGCGACCAGCCGGAAGCCGCGATCCGCCGCGAGGCTATGGAGGAGACCGGCTTTCGCGTGCGCGACGTCCGCTTCCTGTTCAAGGCGATGACCTCGCCCGGCTCCTCGACGGAGGTCATTCATTTCTTCGCCGCCGTGATTGACACGTCCGACCGTGTTGCCGATGGCGGCGGGCTTGCGGAAGAGCATGAGGATATAGAGGTGCTGGAAGTTCGCCTGCCCGATGCGATTGTCATGATCGAGACCGGCGATATCTGTGACGCCAAGACGATCATGCTGCTGCAATGGGCGGCCTTGAATGTCGCCAGCCTGAAATAGGCGGCTGCGTGGGTGGGAGCTTGCTCTCCCATTCATCACATTGTCACGAATCGAGCTTACCGGGGCGTGCGGCCGAAGACACTCGAATGCTTCCGCCCTTCCTTCGCTTATGGATGTTTCAGGAGAAAGCCGATGTGGCTCAGCAATTTCACGCTCGTTCTTCCTCATGAAGTCATCGAGAAGGGCGCAGTGCGCATTGAGGACGGCGTGATTGCCGAAATCCGCTCGGAGCCGGTGGCGCAGCCAACGTTCGATGGCGGTGGCCGCTTGCTGATGCCGGGCTTCGTCGATCTGCATTGTGACATGGTGGAGCGCGAGATCGCGCCGCGGCCGAATGCGATGATGCCGATCGATTTCGGCATTCACGAGCTGGACAAGAAGCTGGCGGCGGCTGGCGTCACCACGGCCTTTGCGGCGCTCTCCTTTGCGACCGAAAGCGTCTACGGCCATGTCCGTTCGCTCGAAACCACCTCGGCGGTGATCCGCGGCATCGGCAGCCTGCGCGATGAGCTCCTGATCGACCACCGTGTCCATGCACGCTACGAAATCACCAATCTCGGCGCGGCGCCGACCCTGGAGCGGCTGCTGGAAGAAGGCTCCGTCGATATGATTTCGCTCACCGACCACACGCCGGGGCAGGGGCAGTATAACGACATCGAAAGCTATATCCGCAGCATGTCCGAGCGTCGGTCCATGTCGCGCGAGGCGGCCGAGGAGGTTGTGGCAAAGCGCATCGCACAGCGCGAGGACCCTGAGATCGAACGCAAGCTGCATGACGTGGTTGAACTTGCGCTGAAGCACAAGCTATCGCTCGCCTCGCATGACGACGACAGTGCCGAAAAAGTCGCCGCGATGCACGATCTCGGCGTGACGATCAGCGAATTTCCGGTGACGGGACCTGCCGCGGAGGAAGCCTGCCGTCGCGGTCTCTGGACCCTGATGGGCGCGCCGAACGCACTGCGCGGCCAGTCCATGTCCGGCAATCTCAGCGCCCTGAATGCGGCGCGCTCCGGCCTGCTCGGCATCATCGCGGCTGATTATCACCCGGCGGCCTTTGTGCCGGCGATCTTTAAGATCGCCGATGTTGTTGCCGGCGGTCTGCCGGCGGCGGTTGCGACGGCAACCTCCAACGCTGCCCGTTCGGCCGGTCTGACGGATCGCGGTGAGATTGCTGTCGGTCAGCTTGCCGATCTGGTCGCCGTCGAGCCCGGCTCGGTTCACCGCATCCGCGCAACCTTCCGCGGCGGCCGCATCGTCTATAGCGACGGCACGCTGCATCCGCTGATGGCAATTGCGGCTTGAGGAAGGGCGATTGAGAGCGGCGGATGAGGGGGACTGCTTGCCGCCGGAATTCCTTATTTAACCTATGTCCCCAAGCAGTGACAAAACCTGCCGTCCATCGACAGCAGGCGTTTTGCCGAGGCTTATGGCCTTGCCGCCTTCCATCCTGACCTTGCCTTCCGCCAGAAGCCGCAGCGATTGCGGATAGATCTGATGCTCGACTGTAAGTACGCGGGCGGCAAGGCTGTCGGCGGTATCGTCGGTCAAGACAGGCACGGCAGCCTGGCCGACGACAGGACCTTCGTCCATGCCCTCGGTGACGAAATGCACGGTGCAGCCAGCGATGCGCATGCCGGCGTCGATCGCGCGCTGATGCGTGTGCAGGCCGGGAAAAAGCGGCAGCAGCGACGGATGGATATTGATGATCCGGCCCTCATAGGCCTGGATGAAGCGGCCCGAGAGCAGCCGCATATAACCGGCAAGGCAGATGATGTCGGGGGAGAGGGCTTCCAGCTGCGAAAGGATCGCCTCTTCATGGGCTTCCTTGCTGACAAATTCCTTGCGCACGAAAGCGAAGGTCGCAATGCCTTCAGCCGCGGCTTTTGCCAACCCGCCCGCATCCGCCTTGTCGGAGATGACGCCGACGATCTCCGCTGGATAGTCCACTGCCTTGGTGGCTTTCAGAAGAGCCAGCATGTTGGAGCCGCCGCCCGAGATGAAGACGACGACGCGTTTGCGCGGCGTGGTCATAGAGCGAGCGTGCCCTTGTAGACGGTGCCGGGAGCGCCTTCTTCGCGGGCAATCATGCGGCCAAGGGTAACGACCGCTTCGTCTTCAGCTTCAAGCGCGGCCTTCACGGCGTCGACATTTTCCTGAGCGACGACCACGATCATGCCGATGCCGCAGTTGAAGGTGCGCAACATTTCCTTGGCCTCGACGCCGCCCGTCTTGGCAAGCCAGGAGAAGACCGGCGGCACCTTGACGGCGGCCAGATCGATCTCGGCGGCGAGATGCTTCGGCAGTACGCGCGGAATATTCTCCGGGAACCCGCCGCCGGTGATATGGGCGAGAGCCTTGAGGGCATGGGTTTCACGGATCGCCTTGAGTAGTGGCTTTACATAGATGCGCGTCGGCGTCAGCAGCGCTTCGCCGAGCGCCTTGCCTTCGGCGAAGGGAGCCGGCGCATCCCAGCCGAGGCCAGAAAGCTCGACGATCTTGCGCACCAGCGAGAAGCCGTTGGAGTGAACGCCTGATGAGGCGAGGCCAAGAATGATGTCGCCTTCGGCAATATCGCCGGACGGCAGCAGCTGACCGCGTTCGGCCGCACCGACGGCAAAGCCGGCCAGATCGTAATCGCCGTGGGAATACATGCCCGGCATTTCCGCAGTCTCGCCGCCGATCAGCGCACAGCCTGCATCGCGGCAGCCGGCAGCGATGCCGCCGACGATCGCCGCTCCCTGGTCGGGGTCGAGCTTGCCGGTGGCGAAGTAATCGAGGAAGAACAGCGGTTCGGCGCCTTGGACGACCAGATCGTTCACGCACATGGCAACGAGGTCGATGCCGACGGTGTCGTGATAGTTGGCGTCGATCGCGATCTTCAGCTTGGTGCCAACGCCATCATTGGCGGCGACCAGTACCGGATCGGTAAAGCCGGCGGCCTTGAGGTCGAACAGGCCGCCGAAGCCGCCGATCTCGCCATCGGCACCCGGCCGGCGCGTCGAACGGACGGCAGGCTTGATCTTCTCGACCAGCAGGTTGCCGGCGTCGATATCGACACCCGCGTCGCTATAGGTCAGACCGTTTTTTCCAGACTGGCTCATGCTTCCGCCTCCGATGGCCGCCCGTCCATTATGACAGGGCTTTGATCGGGTCGCCATTGCATGATAGGGGCCTTTATGCAAGGCGCAAGCGCCGCAAACCCTTCGATTTTCCCCGCTTCCCATTGCTCAGGGCAGATTTCCGGCCGCAGACTTGACCATAATTGCGGCATCATCCTATGTCCTAAGCACACGGCAAACGGGCGCGGAGTAACGGGGAAGACGATGGAGCAAAAGGTCAGCGGGGCGAGCCTCAAGCGTCAAGTCACCTTCTGGGTGATCGTGCTCGTCGTTTTCATCGCCTTTATCTATATCTTCAGCACGATCCTGCTGCCGTTCATCGCCGGCATGGCGGTCGCCTATTTCCTCGATCCGGTCGCCGACCGGCTGGAACGGATCGGCCTCAGCCGCCTTATGGCAACGGTGGTGATCCTCGTCTCCTTCGTGCTGGTCTTCGCACTGGCTCTGACGATCTTCATCCCGATCATCGTCAATCAGTTCAACGATTTCATCCAGCACATTCCGACCTATGTGCAGCAGATCCAGCAGCTGATCGCCAAGGCGCAGACCATGGTGCTGCCGGACTGGATCCGCAACCAGCTCGGCGCGATCAAGGACAATTTCTCCAGCATCATGTCCGAAGGTCTGAGCTTTGTCGGCGGTCTGTTCGCGCAGCTCTGGAGCTCCGGCAAGGCGCTGGTCAACATCCTCTCGCTGATGGTCGTCACACCCGTCGTCGCCTTCTATATGCTGCTCGACTGGGATCGGATGGTCGCCAAGGTAGACGACTGGATCCCGCGCGATCATGTTGCCACCGTTCGCGAAATCGCCCGCGAGATCGATCAGGCGATCGCCGGCTTCATCCGCGGGCAGGGCTCGCTTTGCATTATTCTCGGCGTCTACTACGGCGTCGGTCTGTCGCTGGTCGGCCTGAATTTTGGCCTGTTGATCGGCCTCTTTGCCGGCATGATCAGCTTCATTCCCTATGTCGGCTCGATGGTTGGCCTCGTTCTGGCCGTCGGCGTCGCGCTCGTTCAGTTCTGGCCGGACTATCTCTGGGTCGGTCTGACGCTCGTCGTCTTCTTCACCGGCCAGTTCCTGGAAGGCAATGTGCTGCAGCCGAAGCTCGTCGGCGAAAGCGTCGGCCTGCATCCGGTCTGGCTGATGTTCGCGCTTTTCGCCTTTGGCGCGCTCTTCGGCTTCGTCGGGCTGCTGATCGCCGTTCCTGCCGCTGCAGCCTGCGGCGTTCTTGTCCGCTTCGCCCTTTCGCGCTACCTTCAGAGCGATCTCTATTACGGACGCTCGGAAGCGGGCAAGGCGCGCAGAGCCAAGGCCGGCAAGATCGAGAATAGCTAGACATGACCGACGCAAAGAACGCTGATCTAAGGCGCAAGGCCGCCGAGCAGCTGCCCTTGGCCTTTACGCATGACCCCGCAAACGGGCGCGACGATCTGCTCGTCGCCGATCCCTTGAGCGCGGCGGTGAGGATCATCGATTCCTGGCCACACTGGCCGTCGCCGGTGGTGATCCTGGCGGGGCCTGTCGGTTCGGGCAAATCGCATCTCGCCAGCATCTGGACCGAGCGGTGCGGCGCCGTCCACATTCATCCTGTCTCCGGCTCCGATGCGGCAGTCGCAGCGGCGAACGGCCCCGTCATCTTCGAAGACGTGGATCGCATCGGCTTTGACGACACCGCACTCTTCCATGTCATCAACAGCGTTCGCGAAAACGGCACCAGTCTTTTGATGACGAGCAGGCTTTGGCCGATGTCCTGGCCGGTGACACTGCCCGATCTGCGCTCCCGCCTGAAGGCGGCAACGGTGGTCGAGATCGGCGAACCGGACGAGGAATTGCTGTCGCAGGTGATCGTCAAGCTCTTCGCCGACCGCCAGCTTTATATCGATGACAAACTCGTCCTTTATATCGTCAATCGCATGGAGCGTTCCTTAAACGCGGCGCAGCTGATTGTCGACAGGCTGGACCGGCTGGCGCTTGGACGGGGAACAAGGATCACGCGCCTGTTGGCCGCCGAGGTCCTGAACGAGCTGGGCAGTTCCGGCCAGCCGGATTGAGCTGGCCGCGGCTGTCACAGTTCCGTCGTCAAACTGATATAGGTGGCACAAGATTGGAAAGAGGGTAGGTGGAACATGGACTCGGCACTCACGGAACATCAGGACGCCAACCAGGAAAATCCAGAGGCGGCACCTGCGGTCAGCGAATTGATGACCAGCCCCGAGCGCTTCATCAATCGCGAATTTTCCTGGCTGCAGTTCAACCGCCGCGTCCTTGAGGAGACGCTGAACACCGCTCACCCGCTGCTGGAACGTGTCCGCTTTCTCTCGATTTCCGCCGCCAACCTCGATGAATTCTTCATGGTGCGCGTCGCCGGCCTCGAAGGCCAGGTGCGCCAGAAGATCCTCGTGCGCACTCCAGACGGCAAAACACCCGCCGAACAGCTCGATGATATCCTGCGCGAGATCGACAATCTGCAGATGGAGCAGCAGGCCTCGCTGGCTGTCCTGCAGCAATATCTCGCCAAGGAAGATATTCTGATCGTCCGGCCGGCTGCCCTTTCCGATGCCGATCGCCAGTGGCTGCACACCGAGTTCGAGCAGGCGATCTTCCCGGTCCTGACGCCGCTCTCCATCGACCCGGCCCATCCGTTCCCGTTCATTCCGAACCTGGGTTTCTCGATTGCGCTGCAGCTCAAAAGCATGAACGGCCGCGAACCGATGACGGCGCTGCTGCGCCTGCCGCCGGCGCTGGACCGCTTCGTGCGCCTGCCGGACGCCAGCAACGTCATCCGCTACATCACGCTGGAAGATGTGGTGAACATCTTCATCCATCGGCTCTATCCGGGCTACGAGGTTCAGGGCTCGGGTACCTTCCGCATCATCCGCGACAGCGATATCGAAGTCGAGGAAGAAGCCGAAGACCTGGTGCGCTTCTTCGAAACCGCGCTGAAGCGCCGCCGCCGCGGTTCCGTGATCCGCATTGAGACCGACTCCGAAATGCCGCTCGAGCTCCGCCAGTTCGTGGTGGAGTCGCTGAACGTCCCGGGAAACCGCATCGCGGTTCTGCCCGGCCTGCTGGCGCTCAACACGCTCTCCGAAATCTGCAAGGCGCCGCGTGACGATCTTCGTTTCGAGCCCTATAATGCCCGATTTCCTGAGCGCGTCCGCGAACATGCCGGCGATTGCTTCGCCGCGATCCGTGAAAAGGACATGGTCGTCCACCACCCCTACGAGTCCTTCGACGTGGTGGTCCAATTCCTTCTCCAGGCTGCTAGGGATCCTGATGTTCTGGCGATAAAGCAGACGCTTTACCGCACCTCCAACGACAGCCCGATCGTTCGCGCGCTGATCGATGCAGCCGATCTCGGCAAATCGGTTACGGCGCTGGTGGAACTGAAGGCGCGCTTCGACGAAGAAGCCAACATCCGCTGGGCGCGCGATCTGGAACGCGCCGGTGTGCAGGTCGTCTTCGGCTTCATCGAGCTCAAGACCCATTCGAAGATGTCGATGGTCGTCCGTCGCGAGGACGGCAAGCTGCGCACCTATTGCCATCTCGGCACCGGCAACTACCATCCGGTCACCGCCAAGATCTACACCGATCTTTCCTACTTCACCTGCGATCCGAAGATCGCCCACGACATGGCGAATATCTTCAACTTCATCACCGGCTATGGCGAGCCGGAACACGACATGAAGATCGCGGTCTCGCCCTATACGCTGCGTCCCCGCATCCTCCAGCATATCGAAGGCGAGATCGAGCACGCCAAGAACGGCCATCCTGCCGCGATCTGGATGAAGATGAACTCGCTTGTCGATCCCGACATCATCGACGCGCTCTATCGCGCCAGCAATGCCGGCGTCGAGATCGATCTGGTGGTGCGTGGCATCTGCTGCCTGCGTCCGCAGGTACCGGGTCTATCGGAAAATATCCGCGTCAAGTCGATCATCGGCCGCTTCCTCGAGCACAGCCGCATCTTCTGCTTCGGCAATGGTCAGGGCCTGCCGTCGGACAAGGCGCTGGTCTATATCGGCTCCGCCGACATGATGCCGAGAAACCTCGACCGCCGCGTCGAAACCCTCGTGCCGCTCACCAACAAGACCGTGCATGAACAGGTGCTTTCACAGATCATGCTGGGCAATATCATTGACAATCAGCAAAGCTACGAGATATTGCCGGACGGGACTTCACGGCGCATGGAAGTGCGTCAGGGAAAAGAGCCATTCAATGCGCAGCAATATTTCATGACCAATCCCAGCCTGTCTGGCCGTGGTGAAGCCTTGAAATCCAGCGCTCCGAAACTCATCGCTGGACTGCTGTCGGGCCGCAACAAATAAATTGGACCTGCATGGTTGAATCAGAAGCCCAGGGGCGTCTTCCGGGCATCGCCCCTGTCTCCGTTGTCGATATCGGGTCGAACTCGGTCCGTCTTGTCGTCTATGAAGGCCACTCGCGGTCGCCAACCATCCTCTTCAACGAAAAAGTGCTGTGCGGCCTCGGCAAGGGCATAGCGCTGACGGGGAAGATGGACGAGGAAAGCGTGGCGCGGGCGCTTGCAGCCCTGCATCGCTTCAAGGCGCTGTCGGATCAGGCGCGTGCCTCCACCATATACGTCCTGGCAACGGCCGCGGCACGCGAAGCCAGCAACGGTCCGCAGTTCATCCATCAGGCCGAAGCCATCCTCCAGCGCAAAGTGCGCGTGCTGTCTGGCGAAGAAGAGGCACGTTTCTCCGCGCTCGGCATCATCAGCGGCTTCTTCCATCCCGATGGCATTGCCGGGGATCTTGGCGGCGGCTCGCTGGAGCTGATCGACATCAAGGACCACGAGATCGGCAAGGGCATCACGCTGCCGCTCGGCGGCCTGCGCCTGTCCGAATATGCCGGCGGCTCGATCGATAAGGCGCGCAGCTTCGCGCGCAAGCATGTCAAGACCGCGAAACTATTGAGCAAGGGCGAGGGCCGCACGTTCTATGCGGTCGGCGGTACATGGCGAAGCGTCGCCAAGCTGCACATGGAAATCCGCAAATATCCGCTCCACATGATGCAGGGCTACGAAGTGCCGCTCGATGAGATGCTGCGGTTCCTGGATCAGATCGTCGAAGCGAAGGATTCAAAGGATCCGGCATTTCAGGCGGTGTCCAAGCATCGCCGTTCGCTGCTGCCTTTCGGCGCAGTCGCCATGCGCGAAGTGCTGACGGCCATGACGCCGTCCGTCATCTCCTTCTCCGCCCAGGGTGTTCGTGAAGGTTATCTCTATTCGCTGCTGACCGAGGCCGAGCGCAACAGCGACCCGCTGCTCACCGCCGCCGGCGAGCTTGCCATCCTGCGTGCGCGCTCGCCGGAACATGCCCGCGAGCTTGCCGATTGGACCGGACGAATGATGCCCTTCTTCGGGATCACCGAGACTGACGAGGAAAGCCGCTATCGTCAGGCAGCCTGTCTGCTTGCCGATATCAGCTGGCGCGCCCATCCGGATTATCGCGGCCTGCAGGCGCTGAACATCATCGCCCACACGTCCTTTGTCGGTATCACCCATGCCGGCCGCGCCTTCATCGCACTTGCCAATTACTATCGCTTCGAGGGCTTGAACGACGACGGTGCGACCGAGCCGCTGGCAACGATCGCTACGCCGCTTTACATCGAACGCGCCAAGCTGCTCGGCGGCCTGCTGCGTGTCGTCTATCTCTTCTCGGCGTCGATGCCCGGTATCGTGCGCAATCTGTCGTTCCGCCGTTCGACAAAGCCTGATCTCGATCTCGAATTCGTCGTTCCCTCTGAATATCACGACTTTGCCGGCGAGAGGCTGGACGGCCGCCTGCAGCAGCTCGGCAAGCTCACCAACCGTCGCCTGGCTTTCTGCTTCGAATAGGCTTTGTGTTGCATGGGATTGAAGCCTCTCCCTGTACGGCAGGGAGAGGCGGTTTCATTGTGCTTACTTCGCGTTCAGGAAATCGGCGACTTCGAGCAGGCTGAATTCATTGTCGTCAGCCTTGTTGACCGCGCGGCCTGCGGAGAAGGGCAGGTTATTGTCGTTGCCGATGACGATATGCGTGGCATCGACGCGGTCGACATTCTCGATGGTGACGAAGGGCATGTCGTAGAAGCCTTCACCGCCGCCCTGGCGACGCTTGTGGTCCGGATCTTCGATGCGCATCAGATCGATGTAGCCGATCTTGCGGACGGACTTGCCGACATTGGCGTCGCTGAATTCGATCTTGTAGACGCGCTTCAGCTCTGCCGGGGCCTCGAAGCAATCCGGCTTCGGCTGCTTGGGATCGGCGCAGGCCTTGTCCTTCGTGCCGGCGCCATTGTCGCGTTCGATGACGAGGGCAGTCTTTTCATCGAGCATGTTGAAATCGCCGATCGACACACCCTTGTCCGCGAAGGGATAGAGCCAGCTGCGGCCAGTCCAGCTCTTCGAGGTGACGTCGAATTCGATGACACGGATGGCCGTCTTGCCATCGACGCTCTCCATCTGGCCGTCATCCTTGTAGATCGGGCCCTCCAGCAGGCCGTAGAGCTTGGAGCCGTCCTTGGACATGGCGAGACCTTCGAAGCCGCCCGAGCGCTTCAGATTGAAGGCCGGCATCTTCTGCGTGGGGTTACCCGGCAGCTGGATCAGCGGATTGTCGGGCGACATGACCGGCTTACCGTCGAGCGTCGTTGCGAAGACGTCGGTCAGTTGGCCATCGGTGTCGAATTTCAGCAGGTAAGGACCGAACTCGTCGCCGATCCAGAAGCCGTCGGCAACCGGCTGGATCGATTCGATGTCGAAGTCGGCGCCCGTCAGGTAACGCTTTTCGGCACCTTCCATGACGATCGGGAAGGGGGCCTTCTTGTTCGGGTCGGACAGGAACAGGTTCTTGACGACCTCGATTTTGCCGCTGTCCCAGTCGAGCTTCAGCTGATGCAGGAAAAGCATCGCGTCCGACGAGTTCTGCTTGGAGCCGAAGCCGTTGTCGGAGAGTGTCCAGAAGGTGCCGTCGGGCATGGTCTTGATGCCAGAGAACCCCTGGATCGGCTGGCCGGCGAAGGGCAGCTTCAGGTCGGTGACGCGGGCGCCATCCTTGCCCGGCACGGTGCCGAGAGCGTCCGTGCGCTTGCGATCCGGCGTGGTGAACTTGCCTGAAGTCTTCAGGAAATCTGGTGCATCGGCAGGAGCGGCAGTGATGGTGTTGGCCGGCAGGATCGCCTGGCCGACGAGCTTTGCCTTGAACTGCTGCTCGTCTGCCTGGGCCGAGCCGGCAAGCAGAATGAAGAGTGCCGCGGAAGCGGAAAGGATTCGGGTCATCGTGTCACCTTGTGGTGGAGAGTGGCAAAAACAACTCCGCTTAACAGGCGACCCATATCTGCAAATTAACGCTTAGGTGAAGATTTGGTGACTGTGGACAACCCATAGGCTGTGAAGCCCAGGCGTGCATCAATATCGAAATGCAGCCTAAAATTCGTATTGCTTACGATCTGCCGCGAACGGTCTTCAACGCTTGCCGGTCCTGCGTATGAAGGGCGATGACGCCAAGGTGCTGATCGCGGCCGCGAACGGCATGTTCGCCGAGCTCTTCCTTGATGATCCCTTCGGGAAGCTCCATCCGTCTGGCAAGGTCGCTGGAAATCAGCACCTGGCGCTCCAGTGTTTTGCAGAGAGACTCCAGCCTTGCGGTCGTATTCACCGTATCGCCGAAATAGGCGATCTTGTGGTGCTCGACGCCGATTTCCGCCGTCACGATGCTGCCGCCATGGAGAGCGGCTCTAAGACGCGGCACCCTGCCGTAAGATTTCAGCCATGCTTCGGCGTTTCTTTCGATATCGTCGAGGATATTGAAGACGCAGCGGACGCAATTGGCATTCTTGACACCGCGTCGAAGCGGCCAGGTGATGATCGCGGCATCGCCGATATAATCGTCTATCGCGCCCTTGTGCCGCCGTACGGGTTCAGCCATGGCGGCGAACACTGCGCCCAGGAATTCCTGTGTTTTCAGGTCGCCATGCTCCTCGGCGAAGGCAGTCGAGCCAACGAGATCGACGAAGAGGAACACGCGCTCTTCCTGTACCGGATTGCGGTACCGGCCGGTCAGCAGGCTGAGAAAGACGTCGCGGCCGAGCAGTTCCCGCACGCGGCCGATGAAGATGATGATGGCGGTCACAACGACAGCATAGAGATAGACGTCGATCTTCAGCAGCGTGAGATCTTCCCAGGAGCCGTCGACCAGGCCCAGCAGTTTCATGAGGCTGCCGGCCGTGGCATAGCCGACGCTCATCAGCAGGAAATCGACGATGAGAGCCGAAGGGATGAAGGCCGGCGTTGGCAGGAGATGCATCCAGACGTTCAGCCGCGGCAGGATCATTCGACGCTCGAAGGCCAGTAGCGGCATACCGCAGAACAGGGCGAAGATCGCACCGATATACATTGGCGCTTGCGGGAAGAATATCTTGCCGTAGATGACGCCAGTCGAGGCGACAAGCAGCGATATCAGGATCCAGTTGCGTATCGAATGGAGAATACCCATTCACTTTTCCGCCGAGAAACGACGCCTGTCATCGACGCGGGATTGCGCCAGCAAACTGGAACGTCATCGAATAGAACGATTACACAGGACGTTCATTCCACGAGATTTGCGGCGCAATCGTGATGCGGCGGGCCTCTCGGTTCGCGAATCATACGCAATCGCAACGCGCCGGGAAAGGGGAATCGCGGCTAGAGGGCGACGGTCTCGATCCGCTTGCCGACGAAGCGCAGGGCCACCTGGCCTTGGATCAGTTGCAGGGCCGTCTCGCCGAAGAGATCTCGACGCCAGCCGGTCAGAGCCGCGACATCGGCCTTCTCTCCTTCGGCGGCGATCTTATCGAGATCCTCACTGTTGGCGATGACTTTCGGCGCGACGCCATGCTTTTCGGCAATCAGCTTCAAGAGGACTTTCAACAGTTCGGAGGCCGCTGCGGTACCCTCGGGAGCCTGCTGGTGGCGCGGCGGATGCGGCATTTCGGATTTCGGCAGCGCCAGCGCCGCGTTGATCGCTTCAAGCACCGCCGTACCGGCGGCAGAGCGTTCCCAACCCTTCGGGATGGTGCGCAGCCGCGCAAGCGCCTCGGTGTCCTTCGGTTGCTGCTGGGCGATCTCATAGATCGCATCATCTTTCAGTACGCGTGCCCGCGGGACATTGCGTGCGCGGGCCTCGCGCTCGCGCCAGGCGGCCACAAATTTAAGGACGGCCAGTTCCTGCGGCTTGCGCAGCCGCATCTTCAGCCGCTGCCAGGCATCGTCGGGGTGCAGGTCGTAGGTCTCGCGCGCCTCCAGGATCGCCATCTCCTCCTGCAGCCAGGAGGCGCGTCCTTCGCGCTGCAATTGCTCCTGGAGCGAGAGATAGACGTCGCGCAGATGCGTCACGTCGGCAAGCGCGTAGTCCAGCTGCTTTTCCGAAAGCGGCCGCCGGCTCCAGTCGGTAAATCGCGAGGATTTATCGATATGGACGTTCTTGATGCGGCTGACGAGCTGGTCGTAGGAAACCGAATCGCCGAAGCCGCAAACCATTGCCGCAACTTGCGTATCGAAGATCGGATGCGGAATGAGATTGCCGCGATGGAAGATGATTTCGATATCCTGGCGGGCAGCATGAAACACCTTCAAAACCGATGAGTTGGCCATCAGTTCGAAGAAGGGTGCCAGATCCAGCCCCTTGGCCAGCGGGTCCACCAGCACTTCGGTGGTGGGGCTTGCCATCTGTATCAAACACAGCTCCGGCCAGAAGGTCGTTTCTCGCAGGAATTCCGTATCGATGGTAATGAATTCCGACTTGGCCAGCTCTTGGCAGGCCGCCTCCAATTGGGCGGTAGTTTCGATCATGTCAACACATTCAATGGTAAAATACTTCCTTAACTTCCTTCTCCTTTCAGCCCGATATGTCAATACTTTCGCGGACAAAGCCCTTGCCGCATTTCGCTTTTCGCTGAAATTGCCGGGGACTGCGGCAGCTTCCATTGAAACCGCATGCAATTGGGGTGGCTTACGATCGGCTATGCCACCCGCACGTAACTCGTCATGCCCGTCTTCTGGTGCTCGATGATATGGCAATGCAGCAGCCAATCGCCGGGATTGTCGGCAACGAAGGCAAGCTGCACTTTCTCGTCCGGCTGAATCAGATAGGTATCGGAGACAAAGGGCTGCACCTGCCGAGTCGAAGATGAGAGGACCGTAAAGCTCATCCCGTGCAGGTGGATCGGGTGGCTATGCGGCGTGACGTTTTCCATGTCGATGACATAGCTTTTGCCGAGCTTGAGTTCGGCAAGCGGGGCTGTGGGATCAGGGGTATCGCCTGGCCACGGCACCTTGTTGATAGCCCAGAAGCTGTAGCCGAGCGAGCCGCATATGCTGTTGTCGGCGGTGTTCTCCGCCGTCGAGCTCAGGATCAGCGGAATATGGGTGGCGGAACCGAGGTCTGCCTTCTGCACGGGATTATCTTCGAGCGGCCCCAGATCGCGCACGTCGTGCTTCAATGATGCGCCGACGGCGCGCAGCGTCGCCAGCACTTTCGGATTGGTGCCCTTGATGTCTTCGAGCTTGACGACTGCGCCTTCGCTGTCGGGCATGCGTACGGCAAGCTCGAGCCGTTGTCCGGGGCCGAGCTGCAGAAGATCGAGCGGAAAGCGCTGTGGCACGGGATTGCCGTCGATCGTGATCACTGTCGCCTCGGCGCCGTCCATGCGGAAGGAATAGATGCGCGTGACATCGGTAATGGCAATGCGCAGCCGCACCAGCCCGCCGGAAGGCGCGTCATATTGCGGCTCCTGTTGCCAGTTGGCGGTCCGGACGGTGCCGTAGGTGCCGGATTTCGCGGCATCCCGCGGCCTGAATTGCGCAATGAACTGTCCGTCTCCCCCCAGTCGCCAGTCGCGCAAATTGAGCACGACTTCCGAATCGAACGCCGGATCCTTGGGGTTTTCGACCACGATGACGCCGGTCATGCCGTGGCCCATCTGCTCCAGCGTATTGCAGTGCGGGTGATACCAGAAGGTGCCGGCGTCGGGCGGCGTGAAGGCGTAGTCGAAATGATCGCCGGTATAGACATAGGGTTGGGTGAGAAACGGCACTCCGTCCATGTTGTTGGGAAGCCGGATGCCGTGCCAGTGGATAGTCGTCGGATCGTCTATGCCGTTGATCAGTCTCGCCGCGAAGGGCTCGCCCTTCTTCATGCGCACGACCGGCGGCATGCCGGCATCGCCATAAGTGAGCACATTCCTGGTCTTGCCGCCGTCGGCGAGGCTGGCCTCGATCTTGGCCGTCTTCAGCGTGAGTGGCTCGGCCGCCGCTGCCTTGCCCGCAAACTTACCGGCGATCCCGAGGCCGACGCCATAGGCGCCGGCTACGGCTGAAGCTTTCAGGAGATTGCGGCGGGTGAGGATTGGCATGTCGGGCTCCGGGGGGCGAAGATATACGAGTGCTTGTTTAAAGTTGACTCGAGCATTCAGCAATAGCATCGAAGTAGCCAAACCGCCGCAGCGGCTACTTGCGCATAGTGTGTTGGATATCGACTGAAACAGCTTTAAGCTGACTTCCGGTGTTCGAGCCTTGACAAATCGGGCGCGCCATGCGCTTTTCCGCCCGATTTTCTCGTCGGCAGGCGAGGGGCTTGCATGTCCTTTCGCCGCGGCCCGCCAAGTCCAGGATATATACTATGCATCGCTATCGCAGCCACACATGCGCCGCCCTGCGCAAGTCCGACGTCGGTTCGACCGTCCGTATTGCCGGCTGGGTTCATCGCGTCCGAGATCATGGCGGCGTGCTGTTCATCGACCTGCGCGATCACTACGGCATCACCCAGGTCGTTGTCGACCCTGATTCCCCAGCCTTCAAGCTCGCGGAGACCGTTCGCGGCGAATGGGTCATCCGCATCGACGGCCTGGTGAAGGCACGTACCGAAGACACGATCAACAAGAACATGCCGACCGGCGAGATCGAGCTTTACGCGCAGGAGATCGAAGTGCTCTCCGCCGCCAAGGAGTTGCCGCTGCCCGTTTTCGGCGAGCCGGACTATCCGGAAGACGTTCGCCTGAAGTATCGCTTCCTCGATCTTCGCCGTGAAACGCTGCACCGGAACATCGTCAAGCGCACGCAGGTCATTTCCTCCATGCGCCGCCACATGGGCGAAGTCGGCTTCACCGAGTACACGACCCCGATCCTGACGGCCTCGTCGCCGGAAGGCGCGCGCGACTTCCTCGTGCCGAGCCGTATCCATCCCGGCACCTTCTACGCGCTGCCGCAGGCGCCGCAGCAGTACAAGCAGCTGCTGATGGTTGCCGGCTTCGACCGCTACTTCCAGATCGCTCCGTGCTTCCGCGATGAAGACCCGCGTGCCGACCGTCTGCCCGGCGAATTCTATCAGCTCGACCTCGAGATGAGCTTCGTCACCCAGGAAGACGTCTGGAACACCATGGGTCCGCTGATGACCCAGGTGTTCGAAGAGTTTGCCGAAGGCAAGCCGGTCACGAAGGAATGGCCGCGCATCCCCTATGACGTCGCCATCCGCAAGTACGGCTCCGACAAGCCGGACCTGCGCAATCCGATCGTCATGGAAGCCGTCACCGAGCATTTCGCCGGTTCCGGCTTCAAGGTCTTCGCCAACATGATCGCCTCTAACCCGAAGGTTGAAGTCTGGGCCATCCCGGCCAAGACCGGCGGTTCGCGCGCTTTCTGCGATCGCATGAACGCCTGGGCGCAGAGCCAGGGCCAGCCAGGCCTCGGCTACATCTTCTGGCGCAAGGAAGGTGAGAAGCTCGAAGGTGCAGGTCCGCTCGCCAAAAACATCGGCGAAGAGCGCACCGACGCGATCCGCACCCAGCTCGGCCTCGATGACGGCGACGCTTGCTTCTTCGTCGCCGGCGATCCCGCCAAGTTCTACAAGTTTGCAGGCGAGGCCCGCACCAGGGCTGGCGAGGAGCTGAACCTGGTCGACCGCGACCGTTTCGAGCTGTGCTGGATCGTCGACTTCCCGTTCTTCGAATGGAGCGAGGAAGAAAAGAAGGTCGACTTCGCCCATAACCCGTTCTCGATGCCGCAGGGCGGCCTTGAGGCGCTGCAGACCCAGGACCCGCTGACGATCAAGGCGTTCCAGTACGACGCCGTCTGCAACGGCTTCGAAATCGCTTCGGGCTCGATCCGTAACCAGTCGCCGGAGGCCATGGTCGCCGCTTTCGAAAAGGTTGGCCTCAGCCAGGCTGATGTCGAAGAACGCTTCGGCGGTCTCTATCGCGCCTTCCAGTATGGTGCGCCTCCGCACGGTGGTGCGGCCTTCGGTATCGACCGCATCGTTATGCTCCTGGTCGGCGCCAAGAACCTGCGCGAGATTTCGCTGTTCCCGATGAACCAGCAGGCGCAGGATCTGCTGATGGGTGCTCCCTCGGCCGCAACGCCGACGCAGCTGCGCGAACTGGCGATCCGGCCGGTGCCGCCGGTCAAGAAGGACTAAGTCCTCCAAGGTTTGTCAAAATGCAAAACCCGGCGACCGAGATCGCCGGGTTTTTTGTTTGGGACGCTGATCTCAATCAAATCGCGGCATAGACCGCTTTTGCCAGATCCGTGGTGAACTGACCCCACATACCCTCAAGGGCCGTATTGGTCAGGGCGACCACCGTCAGGCCCTTTTCGGCGTCGACGAACCAGCTATGCCCGTAGACGCCTCCCCATTTGATCGTGCCAGCCGAGAAGGGAACCTGCGCGACCACGGGATCGAGGACAACGGACCAGCCGTAGCCGAACCCGAAACCGGCCTGCTGCGCCTGCATATGCCCGCCCGCCTGATCGGCTATCATGGTTTTCACCGTGTCGGCCGATAGCAGCGGTGCACCGCCCTTCCTGATCGTGTCCAGAATGGCAAGGATGTCGCTTGCCGTTCCGGCCATGCCGGCGCCGCCGGAGTGGTAGGAAGCGGGGTCGAATATCCTGTCGGGTGCAAAACGGATCGTGCCATCGAAGATCGGAACGAGCGCCTCGTCACCCATCCGTTGCGGCTCGGGAGCAGCGTTCACATAGGCGGCCGCCAGGCGGCTGCGGTCGCGCACGTAGAAACCGGTGTCGGAAAGGCCGAGCGGCTTCATGACAAGATCGACAACCGCATCGCCGAGCGGTCCGCCTGTTTCCTTCTCGATGATGCCGCCGAGGACATCCATCGCCAGGGAATACTGCCAGCTTTCACCGGGCGCGAAGAGAAGGGGCGCGCTGGCAAGGCGCTGGAGGTTGTCTGCCAATGATCGGCCCGGCGTGTCCAGACCGTCGGACACGCCTGCGCGGTGATAAGGGCCGTCCTGCGGCTCGGCGAATGTGTAGCCCAACCCGGAGGTATGGGTGAGCAGATGCCGGATGCGGATAACGGCTTCGCCGCCATCGGGCATGCGCGGCCGGAAATCCGGCAGCCACTTGGTGATCGGATCGTCGAGACCGATGCGGCCTTGTTCGACGAGCCGCATGGCGGCGATAGTGACCATCGGCTTGGTGACGGAGGCGAGACGGAAGATGGCATCTTCCCGCATTGCTACCTTGTTTTCGCGATCCGCCAGACCGGCGGAGCGAGCGTAGACCAATTCTCCATCCTGAGCGATCAGAACGACGGTTCCGACTAGCCTTTTGTCCGCGAGAGCGGAATCGATTGCAGCATCGACGCCTTCAGCAAGGCTGCCGTTGCCGAGAGGAACGGAATTTTCCAGGGGAAGACTCATGGCGCAAAACCTTCTATAATCACAATGACCGTTCCTGAATAAACCAAGTCAGGAAATAATTCTAGAGTGACCATTGTGAAAAATATTGAAGAGAAGGAAAATTCTTCGCCACGCAAGCGCGGGCGCCCGCCTGCCTTCGATCGCGAAACGGTTCTTGCCGCCGCCCGGGATACTTTCTGGCAGCATGGCTATGACGGTTCCTCCATTGCCGATCTGACGGCGGCGATGGGCATCACGCCGCAAAGCCTCTATGCCGCCTTTGGTTCTAAGGCCGAGCTCTATCGCGAGACGCTCGATCAATATCGGCGCATGCCCCGGCCGGAACCCGGCAATCCCTTTCAAGACAAGATCGATACCGTGACTGCCTTCGAGCGCTTTCTGACGAACTCCGCCAAAATCTTCACGGCGCCGGAGCATCCAAAGGGCTGCATGATATCCACGGCGGTGCTGAATTGCGCGGAAGAGAACGAGCCGATCGCCCATCATGTCGCATCCATGCGCCTGCAGACGCTGGATATCTTCACCGCCCGTATCGAACGCGGTATTGCGGAGGGCGATATTCGGCCGGAGGCTAATCCCCGGTCGCTCGCGCGTTTTCTGGGCGCGATCGTGCAGGGCATGTCCGTTCAGGCCCGCGACGGCGCGACCACGGACGAATTGCTCGCCCTCTTGTCTCATGCGCTCAGCGAACTGAAAACCTATCAGGTGCGGCAGGAAGCCTGAGCCAAGGCAAAGAAAAACCCGGCGACCGAGATCGCCGGGTTTCTCGATAGTATCGGGAACGAACGACGGCTTAGTCGTTCGAGGAAACCTTGAGGCCGATAACCTGCGGGATCGTCGTCGGCGCGCCCATGGCAGCGCCGATGATCATCGGCACCGGCACCGGCTTGCCGGGGGCGGCGGTGACGGTCAGGCTCTTCGGATTGTCGAGATAGGCATTGACTGCCGATGAGACGGCGTTCTGCAGTTCCGGAATGTTGAGCTGCGCCATCATGATCGGCGTCATTGCCTTCAGCGTGTCGGCGAGCTGCTTGCCTGTAACGCCCTGCTGCTTGCCGGCGAAATCGAGCGCGCGTGCCGTGATCGACGCATCGTCGAAGCGGATCTGGGCGCTGTTGAAGGTGAGCTGCTGCAGCAGGCCGAGCATGGCGAGGCCGGCGGACTGCTGTGCTTCCTGCTGGTTCGGATTGGAGCGAACCGTCTTCAGCGCATCCTGCAGCGACTTGGCGAAGGCAGGCGTGTAGCCGGAAATGCTGAAGGCGAGGTTCAGCTTGCCAATGTCCCTGAAGTCGAAGGAATATTCGCTGATGTTGATCGTGCCGGGTCCCATATCCCAGCTGCCCTTCATGGAGACAGTGCCGTCGATCTGCTGCAGCTTCAGCGCTTCGATGGCTTCCTTGGTCTTCGCATCGTCGACCTTGCCGAGATCCGCCTTGATGCCATTGATCTTGGCATCGAAATCGAGGCCTGATTTGTCATCGCGCTTCTTCGTGTTGGCGTCGGCGCCCTCGATCGAGAATACCTCGACATCATCCTTGGTCACGGAAACGGCGCCGGCATGGGCACTTTGGTAGTAGAACAGCGAGCTTAGGTCACCCTTGCTCGCGTCGGCCGGGATCTCGACACCGGTCAACTTGAGGTCGGTGGCGGAAACAGAGGCGCCGTCCTTGGTGAAATCGACATCCGCAAAATCGATTTCCTCGATCGTGTAGCCACCGTTGTTTTCCTCGACGCCATCAAGGGTGATGTCGCCGAGCGGAATGCTGTCGTCCATGCCGGCTGCCTTGAAGCTTGCGCCCTTCAGCGTCACTGTGCTGCCGTCGACATCGATGCCGGTAGCGGCAATCGAACCGCCCTGCTGGCCGTAGAGGTCGTTGATCTTCTTCAGCAGATCATTGCCGTCGAGCGCGAAAGCGGAGCTGGCGAAAGACAGCATGGCGGCGCTGCAAAGCATCAGCCGCGTAGTCCGGTAGAAAGTCATTATGGCGTTTCCTCTTTAAGCCGGTGGTATGGGCGGGAGCATACAGATTGAGCGTGTGCTGCGCTGACTTATATTGATCTTTCTCTGAAAATCCAATGACAATGAACGTTGAAGGCAGGCGCGGCAAAAATGTCTCGGTTGTCATTTCGCAAGAGTGCTGAAACGCCTTCATCCACAGGTGCTTTCCACCGATTTCTTGCTGTGAATCGCCATCTCTTATAGTCAAGGATCATGGGAAAAAATCTGACACCGCCGCCCGGTGAAGGCGACGACAATATCCTTCCGGTCGATCTGAAGGCGGCGCTCGAAGAGCGCTACCTGGCCTATGCCTTGTCGACGATTACGCAACGCGCGCTTCCGGATGTTCGCGATGGGCTGAAGCCGGTGCATCGCCGCATCGTCTATGCGATGAGCGAGATGGGGCTGCGCCCCAATGCAGCTTTCCGCAAATGCGCCAAGATCGTCGGCGAGGTGATGGGTAACTATCACCCGCATGGCGACCAATCGATCTATGATGCGCTGGCGCGCCTGGCTCAGGATTTCTCGCAGCGCTACACGCTGGTCAACGGCCAGGGCAATTTCGGCAACATCGACGGCGATAGCCCAGCCGCGATGCGTTACACCGAATCCAAGATGACGGCGGTTTCCGAACTGCTGCTCGAGGGTATCGATCAGGACGCGGTCGATTTCCGCGACACCTATGACGAGTCGAATTCTGAACCGATCGTTCTGCCTGGAGCTTTTCCCAATCTGCTCGCCAACGGCTCTTCGGGTATCGCTGTCGGCATGGCGACCTCTATCCCGCCGCACAATGCTCACGAGCTTTGCGACGCCGCGCTGCATCTGATCAAGGATCGCGATACGACGGTCGAGAAGCTGGTGGAACTCTATATTCCCGGGCCGGACTTCCCGACCGGCGGCATCATTATCGATGATCGCCAGAGCATTATAGAAAGTTACAAGACCGGTCGCGGCGGCTTCCGTGTCCGGTCCAAATGGGAGATCGAGGATCTCGGTCGCGGCGGTTATCAGATCGTTGTCACCGAAATTCCGTTCCAGGTGCAGAAGTCGCGGCTGATCGAAAAGATCGCCGAACTGCTGCTGGCGCGCAAGCTGCCGTTGCTTGAGGATGTCCGTGACGAATCCGCTGAGGATATCCGCGTCGTTCTCGTGCCGAAGAGCCGCACCGTCGACGCGACGATCCTGATGGAATCGATGTTCAAGCTGACGGAGCTGGAAAGCCGGTTCCCGCTCAATATGAACGTTCTGTCCATGGGCCGCATCCCAAAGGTCATGGCGCTGAACGAAGTGTTGAAGGAGTGGCTTGATCATCGCCGCGAGGTGTTGCTGCGCCGCTCCCGCTTCCGCCTGGCCGCCATCGAAAAGCGGCTCGAAATTCTCGGCGGCTTGCTGGTCGCCTATCTCAACATCGATGAGGTCATTGCCATCATCCGCGAGGAGGATGAGCCGAAGCCCGTCATGATGGAGCGGTTCGGCCTGACGGACAATCAGGTCGAAGCTATCCTCAACATGCGGCTGCGCTCTTTGCGCAAGCTGGAAGAGTTCGAGATTCGCAAGGAATTCGACGGCCTGACGAAGGAGAAGGCCGACATCGAAGCACTGCTGGCTTCGGACGAGAAGCAGTGGCAGACGGTTGCCTGGGAAATCGGCGAGGTGAAGAAAAAATTCGCCAAGGCGACCGAGATCGGTCGCCGCCGCACGCAGTTTGCCGAAGCGCCTGAAGCTGATGATGAGGCTATCCAGCAGGCGATGATCGAGAAGGAGCCGATCACCGTCGTCGTCTCGGAAAAGGGGTGGATCCGCGCCCTCAAGGGCCACATTTCCGATACGTCCTCGCTGACCTTCAAGGAGGGCGACGGTCTCAAGGTTGCCTTCCCGGCGCAGACCACGGACAAGATCCTCATCATCACGACGGGCGGCAAGGCCTACACGCTCGGCGGCGACAAGCTGCCCGGCGGCCGCGGTCATGGCGAACCGCTGCGCATCATGGTCGACATGGAAAACGATCAGGATGTGCTGACCGCCTTCGTCCACGATCCCCAGCGTAAGCAGATGATCGCATCGACGGCGGGCAACGGCTTCATCGTTGCCGAGGCGGAACTGGTCGCCAATACCCGCAAGGGCAAGCAGATCATGAACGTCTCCTATCCCGACGAGACCAAGCTTCTCGTCCCGATATCAGGCGATCACGTTGCCGTGGTCGGCGAGAACCGCAAGATGCTCATCTTCCCGCTCGCGCAGGTGCCGGAAATGTCACGCGGCAAGGGCGTGCGCCTTCAGAAATACAAGGATGGCGGCATCGCCGATGTCAGGTGCTTCGCGATTGTCGATGGCCTGACATGGGAAGACAGTGCCGGCCGCACCTTCACCAAGACCAAGGACGAATTGGTGGAATGGCTGGGCGACCGCGCCGGCGCCGGCCGAGCAGTGCCGAAGGGCTTCCCCAGAAGTGGCCGGTTTTCGGGGTGAGGCGCAGTCGGGCAAAGCCCGAGCAATCGGCCCGGCGGGTCGATTGTAGCGATGAACGCCCTGAGCCCTAGCGAAGGGCCGAGTGGTGCGTCGTCTCGACTGCGTCTGGGCGGAACCTTGACGAGGGCGGATCGACGCCTGAGGGCTTCAATCTGTGTAGGGAACGCAGACGTCTCGCAGGAAACGTGTCGCTCCCTCTTCATCGATTTCTCCGGCGGCCACTGCTACGACGAAGCTGTAAAGATTGGCGTCTGTCGTTTGAATACGGTGGCCGTTTTCCATAAGAAAAACTGCTGTCGCCACGATGGCGATGCGCTTGTTGCCATCTATGAAGGCGTGGTTTTTCGCGAGCCCGAATAGATAAGCGGCCGCTAGTTCGATGATATTATCACTGCCGTATTGAGCTTTGTTAATCGGGCCTGCCAAAGCGGATTCAAGGGAGCCCTCGTCTCGTAGACCATAGGAGCCGCCGAACCTTTTGATTTGCATCTTATGCAATTGCTCAATGAGCGGCCTAGTCAGGAAGATAAAGGGCATTATTCTGCCAGCTTCTTCAGTGCAACTTTGTATTGATCCATGAAGCGCTGCGCATGCTCTATCTGGCGTGCAAAATCCGCGTCAGCCGGCTGCATCAGCAATCCGCCATCTTTCAAACTGAGTTCCAAGCTGTCACCGGCTCCGAGACCAAGCTGATCCAAGACTTCTTTCGGAATGATAACGCCTTCGGAATTGCCGATCTTGCGGATGGTGACGTTCATGTCTCAGCTCCAATGTGATAACCTAGTTATAACATTGGAAGAGGACTACCTCAATGCGCAAGGCTCTGTGCGGCGATTGCTGCTCTGGCTTTCACCCGGACCTGCCATAGCGAGTGAGCGGCCAGTGCCAGGATCAGTATCGCGCCGCCGGCTAGCGTCATGTTGGTCGGGGCCTCCGAGAAGATCAGCCAGACCCAGATCGGCGCCAAGATCGTTTCTAGGAGGTAGAACATCGCCACTTCCGGTGCCGAAAGAAAACGCGTGCCCGTCGCAAGGCACCAGAAAGAAAGCGGCATCAGCACGGCGCCGTCAAAAAGGATCCAGCCGGGATGGTCGATGGAAAAGCCCGAGGGTATCATATGATAGAGCCCGACTGCCGCCGGAATGACGGCCGCCAGCAAGGAAGCAAAACCCATATCCCGGCCTGAGGCGCGACTGATCGTGATGGCGCAGGCGATGGAAAGCGATGCGAGCACGGAAAGTGCGTCGCCAAGCAGATGCCCAGCCTCCATGCCGTCACCGACAATCAGACCAACACCGAGGATCATGACAGCCATGGTAATGAAGGTGGAAAGGGCAGGGCGCTCTTTCAGGAAAATCCAGGACAGCAGCGCGGTGAACATCGGGTTGAGCGCGATGATGAAGACCACATTTGCCGCCTTGGTATAATAGACGGCGAGAAGAAAGGTGATGGTGGTCAGCCCATAGAAGAAGCCAACGGGAATTCCGAGCCAGCCCGGCAGTACAGTCTTCAGCGAGCCAGTGACCCGGTGAATGACGAAAAGGGCGGCCAGCGCCACGACGATGGTCGCAAGGCTGCGAGCCGACAGCACCGACCAGACTTCACCGCTGGAAAGCCGTATCAGCGGGATATCCATCGACAGCGCCAGACCGCCGAGCGTCGTCAGCAGCAGGCCCTTCTTATGGTCCGAGAGATGGGAAAACATTCAGCGGAAGGTATCTTTGTCGCCGTCGGCTGCCGGATCGAAACGTTCCCAGCCGCGCGGCGTCAGATGTTCCTGCGGCTGAAAGCGGGTCTTGTAGTCCATCTTGCGCGAGCCCTTGACCCAATAGCCGAGATAGACGTGCGGCAACCCCAGCGCCTTCGTCCGCTTGATATGATCGAGGATCATGAAGGTGCCGAGTGATCGCTCGTCGAGATCGGGATTGAAGTAGGAATAAACCATGGACAGCCCGTCGCTCATCACATCGGTCAGAGCCGCGGCCAGCAGTTCACCCTTCGGACGCTGCTCCAGCCCTGAACCTTCCTCGCGACGGCGATATTCGATGATGCGCGTGTTCACATGCGTGTCCTCGACCATGATCGCATAGTCGAGCACGGTCATGTCGGACATGCCGCCTTGCTGATGACGATAGTCGAGATAGCGGCGGAAGAGCGAATATTGCTCGCTGGAGGGCTGCGCCGGAAATTCGGTGGCGATGATATCGCTGTTGGCCGTCAGCACCCGTTTCATCGATCGGGTGGGCTCGAACTCTTGCGCCAGGATGCGGACCGATATGCAGGCCCGGCACGATTCGCAGGCGGGACGATAGGCGATGTTCTGAGAACGCCTGAAGCCGCCCTGCGTCAGGATATCGTTCATCTCGGCGGCACGAGGCCCCACAAGGTGCGTGAACACCTTGCGTTCCATCTCATGCGGCAAGTACGGGCAGGAAGCCGGTGCCGTCAGATAAAACTGCGGAGATGGCGTCGACTGCGTGTTCATCTGCCGTTGATTGACCTTTCTTTCGGCACCCGTTTTCTACCAGCATGGCCCAAGTTTAGAAAACGTCAACTACGTCCTTCGCTAAAGATCGAAGTTTCCTAATGGACCATGCACAGAAATATCTCCCCGCGGGCCATCAGGCGCGCGGGAAATCATAGGGTGTCCTATGCTTATGCGTTGTTTTAGGCCGTCCGTGCGATGACCGTGCCAAGCAGCAGGTCATGCACCAGCCGGCTGCGGTCGGTGAAAAGGCCCACCAGCAGGATCAGCGGCGTCAGGACGGAGTTCAGAATCCAGAACAGTGCCAGATGGACGATCGCCGTCAGGAAATCCATGCGCCGGCCGTCGACACGAACCATAGTGAGGCCCATGGCGCGCATGCCGAGCGAAGCCTGGTAGGGACCGCCGAGCGTCCAGCCGAAATAGAGACCCGCAACGAGAACGAACAGCACCGGATAAAGGAAGAAGCCGAGCCCCAGCGTCAGGATCGAAACGAAAAACAGCAGTACGGCCGCGGGAATGCACAGTAGCGCGACGATGATGTAGTCGACGATGAATGCAAAGATGCGCCGGCTCAGCACGCCACTATAGGCGCGCCAGTCGTCCGGTGCTGCATAGAGCGGGCTGGGGTTTAGGCTCATTGCTTTCCTCCTTGGGAAACATTCGCCGAAGATATGGTATCAGCTGCGGCAAATACAATAAGCCGGCAGCCCGAAGCTATTTCTTCGCCAGATGTCTCGCCACGTCGACAGCGAAATAGGTGAGGATGCCGTCGCAGCCGGCGCGCTTGAAGGCGAGCAGGGTTTCGAGCATTACCTTCTCGCCGTCGATCCAGCCATTGGCGGCGGCAGCCTTGATCATCGCGTATTCTCCGGAGACCTGATAGGCGAAGGTCGGAAGACCGAAGGCTTCCTTCAGCCGCCAGCAGATGTCGAGATAGGGCAGGCCAGGCTTGACCATCAGCATATCGGCGCCTTCTTCGACGTCGAGCGTGGCGTCGCGCACGGCTTCAGTGCCGTTCGCTGGATCGATGTAATAGGTCTTCTTGTCGCCCTTCAGCAGGCCGCCGGTCGAGATGGCCTCCCGATAGGGGCCATAGAAGGCCGAGCTGAATTTCGTCGCGTAGCTCATGATGCCCACGCTCTGGTGGCCGGCCGCATCGAGCGCCTGGCGGATCGCGCCGATGCGACCGTCCATCATTTCCGAAGGCGCGATGATGTCTGCTCCGGCATCCGCCTGGTAGACCGCGGCACGCGCCACCTGTTCGACCGTCTCGTCATTGACGATTTCATTGCCGCGCAGGATGCCGTCATGGCCGTGGCTGGTGAAAGGGTCGAGAGCGACATCGGTGATGACGCCAATGTTCGGCACGGCCTTCTTGATTGCGGCGGTAGCGAGATTGATGAGATTGTTCTTCTCGAGGCTGTTGGAGCCGGTCTCGTCGCGCAGCTCCATTTCGATGTTGGGGAAGGTGGCAAGCGCGGGGATGCCGAGATCGGCCGCTTCCTTCGCTGCTTCCACCGCCATGTCTACGGTCATGCGGTTGACGCCAGGCATGGCAGGGATCGGCTCGACGATGCCGGTGCCCGGGATCACGAAGATCGGCCAGATGAGATCGTCGACCGTCAGCCGGTTTTCCTGCACGAGACGGCGCGTCCAATCGGCCTTGCGGTTACGCCGCATGCGCCGATGGCCGGTGATCTCGTCAACGAGATGCGTCTTGTTCTCCATGATGCCGCCATCCTTCTTCGTCTATTTATGGCATTCTATATGGGGCGCGTACCTATCACGCCGTCCCCAGGATTCAAAACAAGGCGAAAGGCCGCAGCCATTATATTCTGGCGAGGCACGTGCCTCCTACGTATTGTTCGCGCATGGAACCTGATTCTTCGACCGTACCCAAGAATACGCTGACGGACATCCTGTTCGTGCTGTTCCTGCGGCTGATCGCGATCGCCTGCTTTTGGCTCGGCCTGCAATATTGGGCCATGCTGGTCGGTTACTCGCTGGACGGCCATGCGCGCTTCGATCTACTCGCTCTCCCTTGGAAGGTCGCGGGCGCTGGGCTTGCGGTGGTTTTCCCGGTCGCTGCCCTCGGATTGTGGCTTACTGTCTCCTGGGGGCCGGTCATGTGGGTGGTGGCGGCAGGGGGGCAGGCACTGATGTATGGCGTATGGCCCGAGATATTTGGATCCAATCCGCTGATCATGATCTTGCATGCCTGCGTCGCCGTGATTTATTGCCTTTTCCGCATTCTGTTGTGGCAGGAGAAACGCCGGCGCCGTCAGCAGCAGGTAATGGTTGATTTACCCTGAGACAGCAACACGTCCTGGTAAGGTGCTGTTAAGCCTGCAGTTTAAGTAGAATTTTATGTGTATTCGATAGGGTCTCACTCAAGGCGGGAAGAAAACGACACCGCCAAACAAAACAGAGTGAGGCCAAGTCATGATGAACACGAAAATCAAGCCGCAGGCAGTTGCAAACGCTCGGGATCAGCAGGTTGATGACATCCGGGCTCTCTACATGGAATCCCTTCACCTGGTCGAGCGTCTGCACCGCCGCCTGCTTGATGTTATCAAGGACGAGTT
The DNA here is from genome assembly GCF_014193605.1 of Rhizobium sp. BK312. NCBI lineage: Bacteria > Pseudomonadati > Pseudomonadota > Alphaproteobacteria > Hyphomicrobiales > Rhizobiaceae > Rhizobium > Rhizobium sp. BK312. The sequence continues at coordinate 604,625 of NZ_JACHZP010000003.1, forward strand.
CGACCGTCAGGGTCGCGACGACGTCAACGCCGTCCAGGCGCTGCTCCTTTTCAATATCGGCAATTCCGAGCTGACGGCCGGCGAACTGCGCTCGCGCGGTTTCTACCTCGGCTCCAACGTTTCCTACAACGTCAAGAAGCTGGTCGACCTCGGCTTCATCAACCATCAGCGCTCGCGCATCGACCGCCGCTCGGTCCGCATCAGCCTGACGGAAACCGGCCAGGATATCGCCGAAACCGTTGCCAAGCTCTATGAGCGCCACATCGGCTCGATCGACAAGGTCGGCGGCATCGGCACCGACGAGTTCACCCAGATGAACAAGCTCCTGCAGCGCCTCGACCGCTTCTGGAACGATAGCATCGCTTACCGCATGTAAGTAGCGGTGGCGGATCCATCATAAGACCTTCCGGTAAAAGCAAGCTGGACACGTTCCCTGCGTGTCCGGCTTTAATGCGTTACCGGCGCGGCTGTTGTGCGTTTTTTGCCACGTCCGTGCGTCACCTTCCGTCACATGTGACGTCCAGAGTAGCTAAGCCATTGACGCCGGTTCAAGACGCGCTATGAACCACGCGCAGTTGTGGTATTTTAGCAAATGCGGTTTGGCTTTTCCTCAACGTCGCTCGGCAGTGCAAGTTCCGTGCCGGACGACACGAATTGGCCATATTGCTATGACAGCGGAAACTGACGGCAAGCGGCGTTCTCGAATTTCGATCTTAAGGCCTGAAAGTCTTCGCTTCGCAATATTGTGATAGTTCGTGGCGAAGTTTTTGGTGGTGCGTTAAGGCTGCGGATTGATACTGAGCGGCGTTACTTGGCGCGAGCTAGCGCTATTTACTGCTTCCTCTCTTGGCTGCGCATGATTTGGATCGCAGTGTTGAACGGTTGGGATATGTCGAAGAAAAACGGAATTGAACCCTTTTCGCGCCGCTCTTTCCTGCGGTCGGCCGCAACTCTTGGCGCTGCCGCACTGGCCGCTCCGGCCCTTGCGCAAAACGCAACTCCGCTTGAGGCGTTGATCAACGATCGCTCCCGCGGCAATTGGGACGACCAGTTCGACGCCAAGGCTGCGGCGCGCACCGCCGCCGCCGTCCAGTCGAACGCGCCAATCCTCGGGCCAGATTCCGTACCGAACATTCAGCAGGCGATCGCGCAATATCAGAACATTGCCGCCAACGGCGGATGGCCGCAGATCAATCCGACAAGCCAGCAGGCGCTGCAGCTCGGTGCAACCGATCCGGCCGTACAGTCGCTGCGTCAGCATTTGATGATTACCGGCGACCTGCCGCGTGAGGCGGGTATATCTTCTGCCTTCGACTCCTATGTCGACGGTGCGGTCAAGCGTTTCCAGGCCCGTCACGGACTGCCGGCAGATGGCGTCCTCGGAGATTTCACCCTGAAGGCGATGAACATCCCCGCCAATGTCCGACTGCAGCAGCTCAACACCAATCTCGTCCGCCTCCAGACGTTCCCGTCCGACCTCGGCCGTCGTCACGTCATGGTCAATATCCCGGCGACACGTGTCGAAGCCGTCGAGGACGGTCAGGTGGCGCTGCGCCACCAGGCGATCGTCGGCCGGGAATCGCGGCCGACGCATATCATCAATTCAAAGATCTACGAGGTCATCCTCAATCCATACTGGACGGCACCGCGCTCCATCGTCGTCAAGGACATCGTGCCCTTGATGCGCAAGGATCCGACCTACCTGACGAAGAACAACATTCGCCTTATTGACGGCAAGGGCCAGGAAGTAGCGCCCGAGACGATCGACTGGAATTCGGACAAGGCGCCAGACCTGATGTTCCGTCAGGACCCGGGCAAGACCAACGCCATGGCGTCCACGAAGATCAACTTCCACAACCCCAACAACGAATACATGCACGACACGCCGGAACAGGGCCTGTTCAACAAGTTGATGCGTTTCGATAGCTCAGGCTGCGTGCGCGTTCAGAACGTGCGCGACCTCGCGACCTGGCTGCTGGCCGAAACGCCCGGCTGGCCGCGTCAGCACATCGAGCAGGTCATCTCCACCCGCGTCAATACGCCGATCACCTTGGCGTCGGAAGTGCCTGTCTATTTTGTCTATATTTCGGCCTGGAGCGCCCGCGACGGCATCGTCCAGTTCCGCGACGATATCTATAATCTCGACGGCAATTCCCAGTTGGCGCTCAATACAACCCAGGGCATGGAGCAGCCGGTTCAATAATCGGCATTGTTCGGATCCCATCTGCATGGAAGCCGCATCTCAGGATGCGGCTTTTTCGTTTGCCGGGGTCGCTCTGCGTAGAATGCTTACTGCGCCGCGCGTCCCTGGACGCGCAAAGGACGCAGTAACGCTTTGAAATGGCGCATAATCTTTTCCGAAATCCAGCAGGATTTCGGGATTATGCGCGCAAATGTCGCTGGTCGTATTGCTCTCCGGCGACCCTGACGTTAATACCGTTTGCATTGCCCTTCCGGCCCGTTCAGGAGCTTTCACGATGACCAACGCGTCCACCGAACCCTTCTTCAATCGCTCGCTTGCCGATACCGATCCGGAAATCTTTGGTGCGATCGGCAAGGAACTCGGTCGCCAGCGGCACGAAATCGAACTGATCGCCTCGGAAAACATCGTCTCGCGCGCCGTGCTGGAGGCGCAGGGCTCGATCATGACCAACAAATACGCCGAGGGATATCCGGGCAAGCGCTATTATGGCGGCTGCCAGTATGTCGATATCGCCGAGGAACTCGCCATCGAGCGCGCCAAGAAGCTGTTCGGCGTCAACTTCGCCAACGTTCAGCCGAATTCCGGTTCGCAGATGAACCAGGCCGTGTTCCTGGCGCTCTTGCAGCCCGGCGACACCTTCATGGGTCTCGACCTGAATTCGGGCGGTCACCTGACGCATGGTTCGCCGGTCAATATGTCCGGCAAGTGGTTCAACGTCGTGTCCTACGGCGTGCGCGAAGGTGACAACCTGCTCGATATGGACGAGGTGCAGCGCAAGGCCGAGGAAACCAAGCCGAAGCTCATCATCGCCGGCGGCACGGCCTATTCCCGCATCTGGGACTGGAAGCGCTTCCGCGAGATCGCCGACAGCGTCGGCGCCTATCTGATGGTCGACATGGCCCACATCGCCGGTCTGGTTGCCGGTGGTCAGCATCCGTCGCCGTTCCCGCATTGCCATGTTGCCACCACGACCACGCACAAGTCGCTGCGCGGCCCGCGCGGTGGCATGATCCTCACCAATGACGAGGATCTGGCGAAGAAGTTCAACTCGGCCGTCTTCCCCGGCCTCCAGGGCGGCCCGCTGATGCATGTCATCGCCGCCAAGGCGGTTGCGCTCGGTGAAGCGCTGCAGCCGGAATTCAAGGACTACGCCGCCCAGATCGTCAAGAACGCCAAGGCGCTTGCCGAAACGCTGATCTCCGGCGGCGTCGACGTCGTCTCCGGCGGCACCGACAACCACTTGATGCTGGTCGATCTGCGCAAGAAGAACGCCACCGGCAAGCGCGCGGAAGCCGCCCTCGGCCGCGCCTACGTCACCTGCAACAAGAACGGCATTCCCTTCGACCCCGAGAAGCCCTTCGTCACCTCAGGTGTCCGCCTCGGCACCCCGGCCGGCACGACGCGCGGCTTCAAGGAAGCGGAATTCCGTGAAATCGGCAATCTGATCATCGAAGTGCTCGATGGCCTGAAGGTCGCCAATTCCGACGAAGGCAATGCTGCCGTCGAGGCTGCCGTGCGCGAGAAAGTGGTCAAGCTCACCGACCGCTTCCCGATGTACGGCTACATGGGCTAAGGAGAGCGCATGCGCTGCCCCTATTGCGGCTCAGAAGACACCCAGGTCAAGGACTCGCGCCCGGCGGAGGACAATACGTCCATCCGCCGTCGGCGCATTTGTCCGGATTGCGGCGGCCGCTTCACCACCTTCGAGCGCGTGCAGCTGCGCGAGCTCATGGTTATCAAGAAGACGGGCCGCAAGGTGCCGTTCGATCGCGACAAGCTGGTACGCTCCTTCGAGATCGCGCTGCGCAAACGCCCGGTTGATCGTGACCGGATCGAGCGGGCCGTATCGGGCATCGTGCGCCGCCTCGAAAGCTCGGGCGAGACCGAAATCAGCTCCGAGCAGATCGGCCTGCAGGTGCTGGAAGCGCTGAAGAGCCTTGATGACGTCGCCTTTGTGCGCTACGCCTCCGTCTACCGCGATTTTTCGCATGCGGAGGATTTCGAGCACGTGATCGACGAGATCAACGCCAAGATCGCTCGCGATCCGCTGGACCCTTGACCATGGCGCTGCGGCCCGAGGACGAGCATTTCATGGCCGCGGCCATCCGTCTGTCGCGCCAGCATCTGGGGTTGACTTCCACCAATCCATCCGTCGGCTGCCTTATCGTCAAGGATGGCGTGATTATCGGCAGCGGTGTGACCGCGCTTGGCGGGCGTCCGCATGCCGAGCCTCAGGCGCTGGCCGAGGCAGGTGAGGGGGCCACAGGTGCCACCGCCTACGTGACGCTTGAGCCTTGCTCGCACTACGGCAAGACGCCGCCATGCGCCGAGGCGCTGATCGCTTACGGCGTGGCACGCGTCGTCATCAGCGTCACCGATCCCGACCAGCGCGTCTCCGGGCGCGGCATCACCATGCTGCGCGAGGCCGGCATTGAGGTCGATACCGGTGTTCTGGAGACGGAAGGCAGGCGATCTCTCGCCGGTTATCTCATGCGCCAGACGAGAAACCGCCCCTATGTGACTCTCAAGCTTGCGATTTCCGCCGATGGCATGATTGGCAAGACGGGCGCGGGGCAGGTTCGCATCACCGGCGATGCCGCACGCGCTGAGGTGCAGATGCTGCGAGCCGAAAGCGATGCCATTCTTGTCGGCATAGGTACGGCGATAGCAGATGATCCGGAATTGACCTGCCGGCTCCCCGGCCTGGAGGATCGCACGCCGCTGCGCATCGTCATTGACGACGAGCTGCAGCTTCCCCTTGGCAGCAAGCTGGTCCGCACGGCCCGGCAATATCCGGTGATCGCGGTCGCCGGCCATCCGCCGCCGTTTGACGAGAATACCGACGCCGCATTCCTCGGACGCCGCGCAGCACTGGATGCCGCCGGCGTCGAGGTCTTGCAATCCAATTCGAGCGAGCCGGGCGAGCTACTGGAGGCATTGGGCACCCGTGGTATCTCGTCGCTGCTGGTGGAGGGGGGCGCCAAGACGGCACGGCGCTTCCTCGACGCTGGAATGGTCGACCGTATCCTGCTGTTTCAAGGTCCTGCCGAGATCGGCGAGGGCGGTATTGAATCGCCGGTTCTGAAATCCAATATCCCAGCTGATTTTATTCATGTTGGCCAGAGCCGCTTCGGCGACGATCTCTGCGACGAATACGAAAGAGGTTTTTGATGTTTACCGGAATTATCACCGACGTCGGCACGGTCGAATCCATTTCCCCGTTGAAGGAAGGCATCAAGCTGCGCGTTGCCACCAATTACGATCCCACGACGATCGATATGGGCGCATCTATCTCGCACGCCGGCGTCTGCCTGACGGTTACGGGTCTGCCTGAACAGGGCAGCAACGGACGATGGTTCGAGGTCGAGGCCTGGGAAGAGGCTCTCCGCCTGACGACCATCGGCACCTGGGAAGCAGGCGCCAAGATCAATCTTGAACGCTCGCTGAAGATCGGCGACGAACTCGGCGGTCACATCGTGTCCGGCCATATCGATGGCAAGGCGGAAATCCTGTCGGTAACATCAGAGGGTGAGGCCACGCGCTTCCGTCTGCGCGCGCCGGAACATCTCGCAAGGTTCGTCGCGCCGAAGGGTTCGGTCGCGCTCGACGGCACCTCGCTGACCGTCAATGCCGTCGAGGGTACGGAGTTCGACGTGCTGCTGATCCGCCATTCCCTGGAGGTCACGACCTGGGGCGAGCGCAAGGCTGGCGACTTCGTCAATTTCGAAGTCGATACCATGGCACGCTACGCCGCGCGTCTGGCGGAATTCCCCGCGGTCCGCGAATCCTGAGTTTCGTAAGCTCGCCGCAAGAAGACGTCGATCGACGCCTTTCCGGCCTAAGCAAGTGTTTTTTCCATAAGAAAATTCGACAATATCTGGCCGCGCTTTTCCGCTTGCTGCGCAGCTAAGATGATAAAGCCTCTGCGCTCGAAGAAGGGGCGGGCGGTCAAGCTTGCTTCGGTGAAAATCCGTTGCAAGCCCTGTTCGCGAGCGGCCCTTTCGACTGTCCCTAGTAAAAGGCTGGCGACGCCCTTTCCCTGATAATCCGGCGAAACGAACATCATATCCAGGCATCCATCCGGTTTTAGATCGGTAAAGCCGATGGGGGTAGAACCATCGACAGCAAGCCAGGTCGGCCGGCTTGCCCGATACTGTGCCCAGACTCCGGCATCATCGACCTTTGCCCAAGCAGCGACCTGCTCCGGACTGTAGTCTTTCGATGCGACCTCCCGAATGGCCCGCAGGAAAATCTCGATTGTGGCTCGGGCGTCGCTTGGTTCGTAGCGTTTGACAGAAAACCTTTTCTGCGAAACCGGCACGATGATTCACCCCTGCAACGGCTAACGTTCGAAGATGGCATTGGATCTGTCCTTGAGCATGAGCTCATCGATACGCCGGAAGCCGATCTTTTCGGCAACCCGCAACGACGGTAGGTTCTCAAGGTCTACGATGCAGGTCATGCGCCGTCCTGCGAACTGTCTGTCCGCCCAGGCGATGGCCGCACTCATGGCCTCCGTCGCATAGCCCTTGCCCTGCATCGGTGGCGTGATGCCCCAGCCGGCTTCCAGCGTGCCTTCCGTCATCGGCGTCATGTCGCGATGCAGGTCCAGGAATCCCACCTCACCGATCAACCGGCCGCTTTGGCGTTCCTCCACAGCAAAGAAGCCGAAGCCGAGATGATGCCATAGGCCGGCATAGCGCAGCAGGCGGGCCCACACTTGCTCGCGTGTCGGCATCTCGCCGCCGATGAAGCGGACGATTTCCTTGTGTTTCCAGAGCTCGAGGAATTCGTCGAAATCATCAAGCGTATGGCCGCGCAGCAGAAGCCGGTCGGTCGTCAGTGTCGGTATATGGGTCATCGGATTAAATCTTTGCCGAAAATGTTTTTGGTGATGGTCAGTCGTTCGAGGCGCCGGGCTCGCCGTCCCAGTAGTCGAGATTGGTAGCAGCGGCGCGGCCGATGGCACGGAACGCCGTCTTGCCGTCGCTATAGGTTTTGGCCAGGAACTTGCCGGAATCGGGATATTCGACGATCTCGGTTCGAGCCTTGGTGGAAATGGCGAGGTAGGTGAGCACGCCGGGGCCGACATTGATCAGCTGATGCGCTGTTTCGGGGCCGCCGGCCGGAGCTCCAAGAACATCGCCTTTGCCAACTGCGATGCGCTGGTCGCCGAAGCGATATTCGCCTTCACCGTCGAGAATGACGAACATCTCCTCCTCGACGTGATGATTGTGAAACGGACAGCCGGATTTGCCCGGAGGGACTTCGTTGTAGCTGATGCCGAGCTGCCTCAGCCCGAGCTTCGCCCCGAAGGAGGTGTCGCTGCCGGCAAAGAAGCTGCCTTGCTGCCAGTGTTCCAGCTCGAGTTCGCCGACATTGACGGCGGGTGCGGATTTCTTCGTCATGAACCTCCCCCTTGCAGGCTTCAAATTATTATCGAAGCGGTTGCGTGTGCGGAAGCCACAATTTCCGCGGTGCGCCGATCATTTCCAAATAGGGTCGGAATCGGCGCAGACCATTGAAAAACACTTGCCAAGCGAGGCCCGCCGTGGTTTGACCCGGGCCTAACAAGGTGCCGCGCCCTCTCAAATCGCAGGTGATGTATGACCAGCTCTTCCAACGCTCATATCCTTATCGTCGAAGCCCGCTTCTATGACGATATGGCCGATGCCCTGCTTGATGGCGCCAAGGCAGCTCTCGACGAGGCTGGCGCGACTTATGATATCGTGACAGTGCCCGGCGCGCTGGAGATCCCGGCGGCAATTGCCATGGCGCTTGATGGCGGCGACAATGGTAATGTTGTTTATGACGGCTATGTGGCTCTCGGCATGGTTATCCGCGGCGAGACTTATCATTTCGATATCGTTGCCAATGAATCCTCGCGGGCGCTGATGGATCTGGCCGTCAGCGAATCCCTCGCGATCGGCAATGGTATTCTTACCGTCGAGAACGATGAGCAGGCATGGGCGCGTGTGCGCCGTTCGGACAAGGACAAGGGCGGTTTTACCGCCCGTGCGGCGCTGACCATGATCGCGCTGAAAGAGAAGTTGGGTGCATAATACATGAGCAATCAGGATAACGAGCGACCGGCCAAGCCCGCCAATCAGCGAGGTGCCGCACGTCTGGCGGCGGTTCAGGCGCTCTATCAGATGGATATCGGCGGAACCGGCGTTCTGGAGGTGGTGGCTGAATACGAGGCGCACCGCTTGGGGCAGGAGTTGGATGGCGAGACCTATCTGAAGGCCGACGCATCCTGGTTTCGTTCCATCGTGGCGGGCGTCGTGCGCGAGCAGACGCGGCTCGATCCTCTGATCGGCTCGGCCCTTCAGGACGACTGGGCACTGTCGCGTCTCGACAGCACAGTGCGCGCCATCCTGCGCGCCGGCACCTTCGAGCTTATCGACCGCAAGGACGTCCCGGTCCCGGTCATCGTCACCGAATATGTCGAGATCGCGCATGCCTTCTTCGAGGAGGATGAGCCGAAGCTCGTGAATGCCGTGCTCGACCGAATCGCCAAGCAGGTTCGCGGCGAAGCGAAGAAATAAAACCGCGCCGGACGCTCGGATCACGGCATAACGCATTTTCGTTTCCTTCGTTCGCGCCTGATTTCATCTTCGAATATTCTTTTGAACCTTCTGCGGGTGTTTTACCCGCGGACGGTCTTGACGCGACGTTTTCCCACCATCAATCTCGCAACTGCACATCAGCCGATCTCCTGGAGGAGGGGACCGACCGTTGTTGCAGGCGGCCGGGGGAGGAGTGAACCGCCGGCTTTTTTGGAGGGAAAAAGCGAAATGTCGATTCTTTTAGGAGTAATCGCATGCGGACTGCTCTCGGTGATTTACGCCGTATGGGCAACCCGGTCGGTGCTCGCTGCCGATCAGGGCAATGCCCGCATGCAGGAGATTGCCGGGTATATTCGTGAAGGAGCGCAAGCCTATCTGGCGCGCCAATATAGAACCATCGCCATCGTCGGGATCATCGTTTTCATCGCGGCCTGGCTCCTCTTGTCGGCCGAAGCCGCTTTCGGCTTCCTGATCGGCGCAATCCTCTCAGGCGCCGCAGGTTTCATCGGCATGCATGTCTCCGTGCGCGCCAATGTCCGCACCGCGCAAGCCTCGTCGCAGAGCCTGTCCGCAGGCCTGGATATCGCCTTCAAGTCGGGTGCCATCACCGGCATGCTGGTTGCAGGTCTCGCTTTGCTCGGCGTTTCCATCTACTTCTACGTCCTGACCGGTATCCTCGGTCATGAAGCCGGTTCGCGTGACGTGATCGATGCGCTCGTCGCCCTTGGTTTCGGCGCCTCGCTGATCTCGATCTTCGCCCGTCTCGGCGGCGGTATCTTCACCAAGGGTGCGGATGTCGGCGGCGACCTGGTCGGCAAGGTCGAGGCCGGTATTCCGGAAGACGATCCGCGCAATCCCGCCACCATCGCCGACAATGTCGGCGACAATGTCGGCGATTGCGCCGGCATGGCGGCTGACCTGTTCGAGACTTATGCGGTTTCGGTTGTCGCGACCATGGTTCTCGCCTCGATCTTCTTCGCCGGCTCGCCGCTCCTTGGTTCGGCCATGATCTATCCGCTGGCAATCTGCGGCGCCTGCATCATCACCTCGATCATCGGCACCTTCTTTGTGAAGCTCGGTGTCAATGGCTCGATCATGGGTGCCCTCTACAAGGGGCTTATCGCAACCGGTGTCTTGTCGATCGTCGGTCTGGCCGCAGCGACGTCATTGACCATCGGTTGGGGTTCTGTCGGCACGGTGGCCGGCTTCGACGTCACCGGGACAAAGCTGTTCGCTTGCGGCATCGTCGGCCTGATCGTTACGGCGCTGATCGTCGTCATCACCGAATACTACACCGGCACGAACAAGCGGCCGGTCAATTCCATCGCCCAGGCGTCGGTCACCGGTCACGGCACCAACGTTATCCAGGGCCTTGCCGTCTCGCTGGAATCGACGGCACTGCCGGCGATCGTCATCGTTGGCGGCATCATCGCTACTTACCAGCTTGGCGGTCTATTCGGCACGGGTATTGCGGTTACCGCCATGCTCGGCCTTGCCGGCATGATCGTCGCTCTCGATGCCTTCGGCCCGGTTACGGACAATGCCGGCGGCATCGCGGAAATGTCGCATCTTCCGCCGGAGGTGCGCAAATCCACCGACGCACTGGACGCGGTCGGCAATACCACCAAGGCCGTTACCAAGGGTTACGCCATCGGCTCGGCCGGCCTCGGCGCGCTCGTGCTGTTCGCTGCCTATTCGAACGACCTGCAGTATTTCGCGGCTCACGGTGACAAATATCCGTACTTCGCCAATATCGGCACGATCTCGTTCGAGCTTTCGAACCCCTATGTCGTTGCCGGTCTGCTGTTCGGCGGCCTCATTCCCTATCTCTTCGGCGGGATTGCAATGACGGCCGTCGGCCGTGCCGCCGGTTCGATCGTGGAGGAGGTGCGCCGGCAGTTTCGTGAGAAACCCGGCATCATGCAGGGCACGGAGCGTCCCGATTACGGCCGCGCCGTCGACCTTCTGACCAAGGCCGCCATTCGGGAAATGATCATCCCGTCGCTGCTGCCGGTTCTGGCGCCGGTTGTCGTCTATTTTGGTGTCCTGCTGCTTTCCGGCTCCAAGGCATCGGCCTTTGCCGCTCTCGGCGCTTCCTTGCTCGGCGTAATTATCAACGGCCTCTTCGTCGCCATTTCGATGACGTCGGGCGGCGGTGCTTGGGACAACGCCAAGAAGAGCTTCGAGGACGGTTTCGTCGACAAGGACGGCACGCGTCATATGAAGGGCTCGGAAGCCCACAAGGCTTCAGTCACGGGTGACACAGTCGGTGATCCCTACAAGGACACGGCAGGCCCTGCAGTCAATCCGGCGATTAAGATCACAAATATCGTGGCCTTGCTTCTGCTTGCTATTCTCGCCGGCTAAGCAAACTGAATGCAAAAGAAAACCCGCGAGACGCCATGGCTCGCGGGTTTTTCGTTGAAGCGGTATCCCGGCTTATTGGCCCGGGTTGAGGTTGTTGAGGAAGTTCCTCGCGCCGTTGACGCCGCTGCCGCTGCCCTGGAGGATCTGCTGCAGGAAGGTGATGTCGCGGCCGCCGGTTGGGGTCGTGCGGCTGATCATGTCGAAGACCCTGCCGTCCTTAAGCGTATAGTTGGCTTCCTGCTTCACCACGCCGTCCTTGTCGAAATAGATCGCAAGAATGTTCTGGTCTACCAGCTTCGGCTTCATGAAGGCGGCGGCACGCGTGCGCTTCTGGGAGATATAATAGAAGACTTCACCGTCAAAGGTCGCTGTGGTCGAGGGCGTACCGAGCGAAAGCAGAACCTGCTCGCGGCTCGAACCGACCGGCGCAAGCGCCAGCGACTGCGGATCGAAGATGTAGCCGTTGTTCATGACCTCGCTGGTCTTGCAACCGGAAAGGCCCATGGTCGCAATCACCAGGGCGATGGCGGCAGTGCTGCTGAAAGTAATGTCAGACTTGAAATACCGTCTGGTCAACGACATCTCATCTCCCCTAATGAATCAATCCGATGGCCGGACGGCCGGTATGACCTTGCTGTACACATCATTGTGTCCTTTCCGCGATGGCAAAAGGCACAATCATGTTGTTCGGCACTCTTCGTCACCGATCATGCACAACGTGACGACGGTAAGGGCTGGAGCCTCGAAGCGGGCACAAACGGCATTGCAATTCGCGCCTGCTTCGGTAAACCAGCTTTTGCGTGGATGCAACAAGGCCAAGCAAAAACGGGGCGCTCCGAGGGAGCCAATTCCGGGAATTTTCATGATTTTTGGGCTCTTCCGCAAAAGAAATCACAATCAGATCATCGTCGTCAGGCAGTACGAAACCTTGACCTCCGTGGCGCGGCAGCCGGTTTTTTATACCGATTACAACGTGCCGGATACGGTGATGGGGCGTTTCGAGTTACTGTCTGTCATGATGATCCTGTTCTTTCGCCGCACGCGGTCTTCGGCGACAAGCGGTCAGGAACTAGCGCAGGAAATTGTGGATGCTTTCTTCGAGGACATCGATTATTCGATCCGCGAGCTTGGTATAGGCGACAATAGCGTGCCAAAGCGCATGAAGAAGCTGGCCGGCATGTTCTATGGACGCCTCGAAAGCTATGCGAGCGCCATGGATGTCGATGATCGCGCCGCGCTCGCCGTGGCGTTACAGCGCAACATCTATCCCAGGGCGAATGAGGCCGCGGCTTCCATGAGTGCATTGGCCGATTGGATGATGATCGCGGAAGCGCATCTGGCGACCGTCACGGAAGATCAGATCGCCACGGGCTCGGCGACGCTGCCAGTGCCAGACAAAGTCGGTCAACAAGCCGGTTAGGAGATAAAAATGAAAAGACACGACTCCGATGAAACGCCGTTTTCCTATCCCGTGAAGGTAGGGCATATCTCGGCCAATCCGGTGGATGTGCACATCGAGGCTGATGACCGCGAACTGGTTGGGCTCGCAGCCCTTTGGGATGTTCTCTCGGTCAGCAAGCTCGAAGCCGATCTCAAGATTTCGCGCTGGAAGCGCGACGGCGTGCGCATCAAGGGCAACGTGAAGGCAAAGATCGTTCAGGCTTGCGTTGTCACACTCGAGCCGGTCGAATCTGATATCGATGAGGACTTCGAGCATATTTTCGTGCCCGAGGATTCCAAACTGGCGCGCGCGCCTTCTGTGGATGCCGGAGAAATGATACTTGATCCCGATGGTCCGGATCTTCCGGAGACCTTCACCGGCGATACGATAGACGCTGGTGCGGCCGTTGCGGAATTTGCCGCTCTCGCCATAGATCCTTATCCGCGCAAGCCTGGCGTCGAGTTCGAGGCGCATATTGAAGATACCGGTGAAGACGACAGAAAGCCTTCGCCCTTTGCCGTTCTGAAAGATTGGAAAAAGGAATAGGCCCCGGTGCCGTTCGAGCACAATTCAGTTGTCACCGGGGGAGAAAACGGTATTTTGACGCCAAATTCGCCCGTCGCGGCGGAGAAAAAGGACTAGGGACGCGTGATCAGAATTTCTCTTGACCTAATGGGTGGCGACTTCGGCCCTGAGGTTGTTGTTCCCGGCGCGGCCAAGGCGCTGGATAGGCATCCCGATATCACGTTCGTGATGTACGGACAGAAGGAACGCTGCGAGGCGGTCCTCGCCAAATATCCCAAGCTTCGCGAGAAATCGGTCTTTCACGAATGCGAAGTTGCCATCAGTATGGATGAGAAGCCGAGCCAAGCGCTTCGCCGCGGTCGCTACGTCTCCAGCATGTGGCGCTCGATCGAGGCGGTAAAGACGGGCGACGCCGATGTCGTCGTATCCGCCGGAAACACCGGCGCGCTGATGGCGATGGCGAAATTCTGCCTCCGCACCATGGCCAATATCGAACGCCCGGCAATTGCGGCGATCTGGCCGACGCTGCGCGGCGAAAGCATCGTGCTCGATGTCGGCGCTACGATCGGCGCCGATGCCCAGCAATTGCTCGATTTCGCCCTGATGGGTGGCGCCATGGCACGCGCGCTCTTTGAGATTGAACGGCCGACGGTCGGCCTGCTGAATGTCGGCGTCGAGGAAATCAAGGGTCAGGAAGAGGTCAAGGACGCCGGGCGCCTGATCCGCGAAGCCAATCTCGAATCGCTTGAATATTACGGCTTCGTCGAAGGCGACGATATCGGCAAAGGCACCGTCGATGTCGTCGTCACGGAAGGGTTTTCCGGCAATATCGCGCTGAAGGCGGCCGAAGGCACGGCAAAGCAGATCGGCGCCTATCTGCGCGCCGCGATGTCGCGCACGCTGCTTGCACGTATCGGCTATGTATTAGCCAAGGGCGCCTTCGATCTGCTGCGCGAGAAGCTCGATCCCAGCAAGGTCAATGGCGGCGTATTCCTCGGCCTCAACGGTATCGTCATCAAGAGCCATGGCGGAGCCAATGCAGAAGCCTTCGCAGCCGCCATTGATGTCGGCTATGATATGGCCAAGAATGGGCTCACGCAGAAAATCGAAAACGATTTGAAGAGATATCATGCCAAACGGCTGCCCCCTATCGGGCCGGAAGCGGCATGAGAGACGGGGTACAAGCAGAATGATCCGTTCAGTTGTTCGCGGTTTTGGGGCGGCGCTCCCGAAACGCGTCATGACCAATGCCGAGATGGAGCAGGTCGTCGATACCAGCGACGACTGGATCGTCCAGCGCTCGGGCATTCGTCAGCGCTATATCGCCGGCGAAGGTGAAACCACGGCTTCTCTCGGCGAGCAGGCGGCGCGTGCTGCCCTTGCCAATGCCGGCATGACGCCGGATGATCTCGATCTGATCATCGTTGCCACCTCGACGCCGGATAATACTTTTCCCGCGACGGCGGTGAATATCCAGAACCGGCTCGGCATGCATCATGGCTTTGCCTTCGATGTTCAGGCCGTCTGCACCGGCTTCGTCTATGCCGTAACCACGGCCGACGCCTATATTCGCGGCGGGCTTGCCAAGCGCGTGCTCGTCATCGGCGCCGAGACATTTTCCCGCATCCTCAATTGGACCGATCGTACGACCTGCGTTCTCTTCGGCGACGGTGCCGGTGCGCTGATCCTGGAAGCCGGCGAGGGGACTGGCGCCAATAGCGATCGCGGCGTGCTGACGGCAAGCCTGCGCTCCGACGGTTCGCACAAGGACAAGCTCTATGTCGATGGCGGGCCGTCCACGACGGGAACGGTCGGTGTCCTGCATATGGCAGGCCGCGAAGTGTTCAAGCACGCCGTCGGCATGATTACCGACGTCATCCAGGCCGCATTCGATGCGACGGGTACCACGCCCGACGATCTCGATTGGCTCGTGCCGCATCAGGCCAATCGCCGCATCATCGATGGCTCCGCCAAGAAGCTCGGAATTGCTCCCGAGAAGGTTGTGGTCACTGTGGATCTTCACGGCAACACGTCGGCGGCATCCATCCCGCTTGCGCTTGCCGTGGCCGCTGGTGACGGACGGATCAAGAAAGGCGATCTGGTGATGCTGGAGGCCATGGGAGGCGGCTT
Organism: Rhizobium sp. BK312; assembly: GCF_014193605.1. Classification (NCBI taxonomy): domain Bacteria; kingdom Pseudomonadati; phylum Pseudomonadota; class Alphaproteobacteria; order Hyphomicrobiales; family Rhizobiaceae; genus Rhizobium; species Rhizobium sp. BK312. Next base: position 619,860 of record NZ_JACHZP010000003.1, read on the forward strand.
CACCTGGGGCGCGGTCCTGCTGCGCTGGTAGCGCCGCATCTCTAAAAGCCGTTCCGAACAAGAGCTTGACCGTTCGGCGCAACGGCAATAGTCTCGCAAAACTTGAAGAAGATTACGCAGCAAAATGGGCGGGGAGCTATGACGGGCAAGACAGTGACGCGCGCAGACCTGGCGGAGTCGGTATTCCGGAAAGTCGGTCTCTCCAGAACGGAGTCGGCGGAACTCGTCGAGACTGTGATCGATGAAATTTGCAACGCCATCGTGCGTGGAGAAACGGTAAAGCTCTCCTCGTTCGCGACATTCCAGGTGCGCGACAAGAATGAGCGCATCGGCCGCAATCCGAAGACCGGTGAAGAAGTGCCGATTTCTCCGCGGCGTGTCATGACCTTCAAGGCGTCGAACGTTCTGAAGACCCGTATCCTCAAGGCTCATACGAGCCGCAAGGCAAAGACCAAGCCGGCAAATCCCGCCTCCTGATCATCCTCGCGATTTCGATTTCGGCTGGCCACATGCCTTGTGACGCCGTCGTTTTAGGCCGATCTGCTTGCCGATTTGTCGCAAGCTTGTGTAACGGCTGAATATCTGACTTGAATTTCCTCCGCCAAACCGTTGAAATATGGTGAGTCGTATCGTCGAGCGATACGAACGCCGAAATCCGCTTATGTGTGATCCGGCTAAACGGCACCGCATGTGCAGTGTGGGAGTATGATGATGGACAAGAGCCCGGATGCGTTCCGCACGATCAGCGAAGTCGCGGAAGACCTTGATCTGCCGCAGCATGTCCTACGGTTCTGGGAAACTCGGTTTCCGCAGATAAAGCCGATGAAGCGGGGCGGCGGCAGGCGCTATTATCGCCCCGAGGATGTCGACCTGTTGAATGGCATCCGCCATCTGCTCTACGATCACGGCTATACGATCAAGGGCGTCCAGAAGCTCCTGAAGACCAATGGCAACAAGTTCGTCATCGCCGTCGGGCATGGCGATCTCGCCAGTGTGGAAGCGCTTGCCGCTGCGCAAGAGCCCGCCGCCGTCGAGCCTCGCGTTGCCTCCGCCAATTCCGAGGAAGATCAGATCGTCGGCCGCGCCAAGGCGCCGATCAGCCGCCGCTTCTTCAATTTCGTCAGCGGGGACGACGGCGTGCCGGATGTTTCCATCGGAAAATCGAGCGTCGGCAAGGAAGATCGCGCTTTGCTTCAGGAGACGCTTTACGATCTTCTGGAATGCAAGCGCCTTCTTGACCAGGTGCGATGAGGCTGGCAGCCACGCTGGATTGCTGCTGAAGCATATTGCCTCTTCCAAATGACATTCGAGAACTGTGGCGATGGAGTTCATGCACGTATTGGATGCGCGCAAGCCGGTGGTTTTCTTATCGCGAAGGCTGAGTGACATTATTGTCACATCACTCACCCTTCTGCGCCGTGAAAATTAGTTCGTAAACCTTATTAACTTGATGAGTGGAGATCACAGGTCCAGTTTGACGGCGAAGCTTATGGCTTCGCCCTGTTTTGAGGGAACAGTCAGGCCATGGAGGGGCACGTTGTTGTCTGCCGGGAGACTCCATCTCTGACGAATAGTCGAATGGAGATATCATGAACATCAAGAGCCTTCTTCTTGGCTCCGCCGCTGCTGTCGCCGCAGCAGGCGCTGGCCATGCCGCAGACGCCATTGTAGCCGCTCAACCCGAACCGCTTGAATATGTCCGCATCTGCGATGGATACGGCACAGGTTATTTCTATATTCCCGGCACGGAAACCTGCCTGAAGATCGGCGGCAAGGTTCGCACCGAAGGCGAGTGGTATGACGCCTATAATCCGCGCAGCAGGGTCGGCACCCTTTGGCACGAGCGTGTCGAGCTCAATGTCGACACCGCGACCGACACCGAATACGGTCCGCTGAAGACCAACACCATTTTCCGCTGGGAGTGGAACGATGGGGGCGCAACCAACTCCAAGTTGCTGTTCGCCAATATCAGCCTCGGCGGCTTCACGGTCGGTAAGCTCGACTCTCAATACAATCTTTACGTGGGCTATGCCGGCGACGTCATCAACGACGACGTGATTTATGACGGCCCATACGAGCTCAATCAGTTGACCTATAAATACGAGCCAGACAATGGCTTCTCGGCTGTGATCTCCCTGGAAGATTCCAATTCCACCTCCGACGGCGAGGCCTCTTACGGCGCCGGCTGGTGGACGGATGACAAATCCAACCACTATGCTCCCGACGTCGTTGCCGGCCTTGGTTACAAGGCAGGCAACTGGGGCATCAAGGTTGTCGGCGGCTATGACTCGATCGTCGAGGAAGGTGCCATCAAGGCTCGTCTTGACGCCAAATTCGGTGGCGTCGAAGCCTTCCTGATGGGGGGCTGGAATACGGACGGCGACAAGCTGAACAAATATGCCGGCACCAACCAGGATATCTCGGCCTGCACGAAATCGAACGGCACCGTCAATGCCGCCAAATGTGGCTGGGGTGACTGGGCTGTTTGGGGCGGCGTCGGCGTTCCGGTCAACGACAAGCTTAAGTGGAACCTCCAGCTTGCCTATACCGAGTCCAAGATGTTCGAGGCGACCACGAACCTCAAGATCTATCCGGTGAAGGATTTCCTGGTCGAGCCGGAACTCACCTATGTGCATTACGACTACATCAAGGATGACACGGTCGCCGGCATCCTTCGTTTCGAGCGGAACTTCTGATCGAAAGCGTTCCCCGGCTTGGATAGTCTGCGGGTTTGCTAATCGGATACGGGCCTCGTCATCCAGCGAGGCCTTTTCATTTTGTGCTAACCCGCTATCCCGCTGTTAAGCACGATACGATCTCTGCGTGCAGTTTTACCATCATTCGGCGGATTTTCATCTTATGCTTGGTAGGGTCGGCTTGCTAAAGCTTACCTTTGGCTGTATTTCGCTTTCCTTAGGGTTGTATCTAAAATTGCCGGAGGGAACATGCGCATACGTGCCACAATGGCGGCGAGCCTCGTCGCTATATCGACCATTCTATCGAGCTGTCAGACACCGCAGGAATCGGCGATGAATGCGGAAATGACCTGCCAGTCGCAAGGGTTCCGTCCGGGAACGCAGCGTTACAATCGCTGTGTCGGCGCGACTTATCAATCCAATCGCGCCCAGGCGCAACAGGCTGAAAACCAGGCCGCCGCTTTGGCTGCCGCCGGCATCATCGGCGGCGTTCTCGTCGGCGCCGCCGTCAGCGACAATCACCACCATCGCGGCTATTATGGTCGTCCTTACTATCGCCGCTGTTATCGCTGCTGGTAAGTGTGGTCCTTATCCGCGCCATGCAATGCTCCGTCGGCTCGCGCTGACGGAGTTTTCACGTCCGGGTCACAGCGAGGCCGTTAGTCTGGCGGGCTCATTTCCTGGCGGTTGACGAGCTTCACGCTTCGGTCCGGCTGGACGATGTACGTTTCGAGCACATCCTGGCCCCACTGGTTGGTGAAATGGTGCTGGAATTGCGAGCCGGGGGGTGAAAGTGTCAGCTTCATATGCGGTTGGCCGCCGTAGGTGATGCTGCCTGGAATGGGCTGCACCGTGTCCGTTGTGTTGCACGCGGCAAGCAGCGGTGCGCATATGATGAGAGCTAAGAGGGGCTTCATTGCCTTGACTTTCCGCGCACTTCCCACCTTGCGCAATCTGTCGCGCAACAAAGGCGGAAGGGCATCTATGAGTGTGGCTTCAAATCACTATATAGACATAATGACGGCGTGCTCGGCAGCAAGGTTTGCATGCAGATTTACTTCGCAGCGCCGCCGAATTTCGAAGGAGTCGCATATGTTTACGATTGCCAGATCGATAACTGCCGCTGGCTTTGGTCTTTTACTGGCGGCTGGCGCCGTCATGCCGGCGAATGCCATCACCATGCCGGCCCTGACCGTCCCTGCAACCGAACAGCCTGAGATCATCCAAGTTCGCGATCACGGCCACGGTCATGGGCATCACCACCACCATAATCGTTGGCGCAGCGGCCACCGGCTGCACGGCTCGGACAGCTATTATGACGACGATTCGGACAGCGGCGTGCTTTTCAAATCTTTCGTGACCGGCACTCTGTTTAACAGCCAGCGCTCGCAGAGCTATTACGGAAGCCATGCGCGTGACTGCGCAAGCCGCTACCGCTCGTATCGCCCCTCGGATAACACTTATCAGCCGAGCCATGGACCGAGGCAGCTGTGTCGCTGAGCGCCAACTTTTTCTGAGCAGGCCGCTACTTTTCGCTTGCGTCGGGAAACGCTAAACTCTAAACGAAACAAGCCGTTTCGGCAGGTCGGGGCGTAGCGCAGCCCGGTAGCGCACTTGACTGGGGGTCAAGGGGTCGCTGGTTCGAGTCCAGTCGCCCCGACCATTTATCTCCTTGAACTCCCAATCGAATTTTTGAAAATCAGCTACACCAGGATGTCGCCTGGCCGGTCCAGCGGCGCGCGAGGCCTTCCGACACCATCTGGTCTCCGAGCGAGCGCCCCGCGCGCATGGCAATGCGCAGCTTGCCGCCATTCGGGTCGTCGCGGCGGTTGCTGCCGGAAAGCACGAAATTTCCATCGTTGAGAATGGCCTGGAGGCGAAGCTTTGCGGCCACGCCTCGCTGCTTTTCGCTGGGGCAGCGCGCGGTCCCGGCATCCGGGACGTCGATATCGGCCAGCTGGATTCTGATGCCGTCCTGCCAGAAAGTATTGCCGTCAACGACGCAATTGGTCCCGGAGCCGGCGCCGCAAAGCACGAAGCGACCGCCGGACTGGGCTCGCAAGCTGGGTATGGGCCGTTCGACCGGTATCTTGTTGACCGGCATCGCCACCGGAATGGCGGCGGGCGGCACTGGCAGGGAAGATTCGGCTCGAGGCTCGGGTGTGATCGCCGCCGTCTTTATCTGCGGCTTCGCCGCCGGCACCGGCGCGTCCCTAGCCATATGAGGCATGCCGGCAACTGCTCCGGCATGCGCCAGCATCGACGGCATATCCTTGCGATGCTCATAGGCGTAGAGGCCGGCTACCGTTGCCAGGCCGACAACGCCCCACAGCCACATCGAATTGCCCGCCTTGGACTGCGGCTTGCGCCGCGTGCGTCGTTTCGCTTTCGCCATGGTATCGTCCCTCAATTGCGAGGGGGATTATCGCCGCCATTTCTTACCGATCCGTTGGCTTTGGCGGAGATCATGAACTGCGATGGGCAAGGCTACTTCGCGGCCGCTGTCGGCGGCTTCAGTTTCACCGACATCGTCACCTGTCCATTGATGGAAAGTCTCGTGCCGCGATTGTCGAGATTGTTGACCGCGCTATTGCTCGACAGAGCACTGATCTCGCAGGCATCCGCAATGGTGTCGAGCAGGGTGGCGCAGCTGCCGGCCGCAATCTTGTAGAAGGATTTCAAGGCCTTCTCCTGCTGCTCCTCGCTGTCTCCATCCGCAACCGGATAGGAAATCGATATTCCGGATTGAACGGAAATATATCCTTCGGGCGGCTGGCGAGGATTGCGTAGCGGAAGGTTCGAGAAGTTTTGTGCGACTGCGGGCAGGGCCATCGTTGCCAGCGTCACGCCGAGAGCGGTCCGAATCAGAAATTTGGTCATCATTGTGCCTCCGTTTTTCCGCTTGTCGCATAAGCAGATAAAGGCTCGGTGATGCCATAACTTAAAATTGTACCTTCGCTCGACTTTCCGTAAAATTTGCGAATCAGAAATACTTCGCGCCGAAATGCTTCCTTGCCAACCCAATACGCAAGGAGCATAGTCCAGCCTTATCGTCGGAAGTGAAACGGGTGCCGGCGAAGTACTGCGTGCTTTTGCCCGAACGGACAACGAGACGCGCAAATGCTGGACACACCTATACATCCACGAGATCTGCCGCTGTTTTCAGACGATTTGGACCGTCTCGAGAAGGTACTGGACACCGTCTGCAAGGACCGTGGCATGAACCCTCGCAGCCTTGAGGCAGAGCGCCTCGGCGCGCTGATCATCCAGCTCTATCGCCAGGGCGTGAAGGATGACGCAAAGCTGCTCGCCCTTGCGCGGGCTTATTTCTGACACAGCTGCGGTTTTTTATGGCCGAAAATCTAATCGATTTAAGCTGATTTCACATAGCTGCAATGATGCATTGTGCCTGTTCTAAGCGGACAAGGTTCCTTATATTTGCTGCATTGCACAAAGAGATTCGATTTCTCGATATCACTGATTCTCGAAAGGAACAGTGCGCGTCAGCCAGCAGCGGGATAATACCGATCGCGGCTGACGTGGATGGAAAGGTCCATGATGAATTTTAAAGTTCCAAGCCGGCTTCGCCGCTTGCTTGTCGATTCCGTTGAGCTGCCGCGGCTCCAGTTTCCGATGACGCAGCCGCAATCTCAGCCGGCACGCCGTCGTGTTTCCACACGTCCTTCCGCCCAGCGGCTGACCGAAGTTCTGTGGTTCGGCCGCAATCCCGGCAATCTGCGCATGCTCGAATATGTGCCGCCTGGTGTGAAGGCGCCGATGCCGCTCGTTGTCGTTCTGCACGGCTGCCATCAAAATGCAGAGGATTTCGATCGCGCGAGCGGCTGGACGGCACTTGCCCGTCAGCATGGGTTTGCGGTGCTTTTTGCAGAGCAAAAGGCTTCGAACAATCCCAATCTCTGTTTCAACTGGTTTCGCCCGAGCCTGGTCACGCGCGATCGCGGTGAACTCGGCTCTATCAAAGAAATGATCGATTTCAGCCGCCGTCTGCATGCGATCGACGACAGCAGGGTTTTCGTCATGGGCCTCTCGGCTGGGGGTGCTATGGCCGCCGCATTGCTCGCGACCTATCCGGAGCTGTTTGCCGCGGGTGCCATCATCGGCGGTCTGCCTTTCGGCGCTGCCCGGGACGCCATGTCGGCGCTCGACGTTATGAAGCGCGGCTCAAGCCGCCCGGCCGAAAAGTGGGGCGAGCTTGTGAGCGAAGTGTCGCCCGATGCCGCTCGCTTTCCGGTCGTTTCCATCTGGCATGGCGACGCCGACGAGGTGGTATCCTTTGCCAATGCGGAGGCCTCCGTGGCGCAATGGCTTGCCGCACGCGAGCGTCCGCGCACTAAGGGTCGACTGCGTCTCTTCGAGGGCGGCGAACGGCGTGAGTGGCGCGACGACTACGGTCATCTGATTTTGGAACTGGTGACGCTGACCGACCTCGGGCATGGCCTGCCCGTCGGCTCGATCGTTGAAGGTTGGGAACCGGCCAACGATACTGAACGCTACATCTTGCCGGCTGCGCTGTCGGCGCCTGAAGAGCTTGTCAAAAGCTGGAAGCTTGGAGCCTGAGGCAGATAAGCGAAATCGTGCAGCTGTCTTACGTCCGGAATTGCTAGAAACAAAGAGGTCAAGCGGTTCGGAGCCTGCGCAAAAAGCTGATCCGCTCTGGAGGTCGCAACCCTGCCTCAGCCCTCAATCGTCATTGGTGGCATTCAGGTTCTCAGGCCGAATGCCATCATCGTCGGACCAGTGCTTGAAGCGAATGCCGGGGCCACCCGGGCCGTCGCTGCCACCAGCGAGGAAAATCACGCCATGGTTCTCGAGGACGGAGCGGATTGCCGCAAGCGCTCTCATGTCCGCCGAACTGCCCCCTGTTTCCAAGGCTTCGATCGTCGAAGCCGGTAGTTTGCTCTCACTGGCAAGCGTCTCCACCGTCAGTCCGAGCATGGCGCGCGCGCCGCGCAATTGTGCTGAAGTAATCATGAGTTAAGTCTATCGCATCGGCTCGAAAAGCGGAACCGATTTCGCACGAAAATCCGATGCGAGTTTAGAGGGCCGACGCGCTTTTCCTCCGGCCTTTGATTGCATCGCTGAAGTGGGAACTTGCCAGTTCCAGCGGGGCGGGGAAGGGTTGACCGAGCAGGTCGTAATAGATCTTCTCGGTCGCATGGGCCATGCCGGCAAGCGTATAGCCATCCTTGCGGCGACGAGCTTCAGCGGTGAAACTTGCAAGCCGTGCCGGGTCAGCAAGCCTCGCCATCGCGGCCGCCAATGCTTCAGGATCATCGCTGTTTGGCACGATATAACCGTTTCTACCATGTTCCAGCACCGTGCGCGCCCCCCCGACATCGGCGAGCAGCAGCGGCTTGCCTGCGGCAGCCGCTTCCAGCATCACATAGGACATAGCTTCGTAGCGGCTGGGCATGACGACGACATCGACGGCGTCTATGGCGGTTACACCACGCACGCTGCCATCGATGCGGGCACGATCTTCAAGCCCGGCTGCCCTGATCATCTCTCTTGTTGTATCGGCGAGCTCGCCGATCCCGATCATCAGCAGATGCGCTTGCGGCAAGTGGGGTGCTATCCGCGCAAAAGCTTCGACTAGGCGCTCCGGCGCCTTCTGTCGCGTCATCCGTCCGACAAAGCCGAAGAGCAGGGCGTCCTGTGGAATGCCATAGCGTCTACGGATGGCCGTCCGCTGGCTGATGGGCCGCGCGTTTACGCCGTTGACGACGACGCGCAGTCGTTTTTCCGGGATGCCGAGCGACAGGGCATGATCATATTCGTCCTGGGAAACGCAGATCAGCCGGTCCGTCAAAAAAGTCCCGAGAAGACGCTCGATGCCGCCATAGATCAGGCGGCCTTTCGAACCTAGCGTCGGGTCCATGGTGCGAAAGGCATGCGGTGTGTAAAGAACAGGCACATGCCGCCCCGGCGGCCGCAAGCGCGTGAGAGCGCCGGCCTTGGAGCTGTGACCGTGGATCAGATCGAACGGCCCGTGAATGGCGGCGAGCTTGCGGAGCTGCCACCATGCAGTCAGGTCCCAGGGGCCGGGAGCTCGCCGCATGGCAAGCGGAATGACATTGTCCAGGCCCATATTTTCCAGCTCAGCGACGAAGGCGGGCTCGGCACGCACCGGGGAATAGATGGCGGTCACGAAATGGCCGCGATGCTGCATGGCCCGGCACAGATCGAGAAAATGTCGTCCGGAGCCGCCGCCGCTCGGTTCGAGAACCTGCAGCAACGACAGGCGTTTGACGTTGGTGCGAATGTTCACCGCGCAGCTTCCCTTCTGCTCAAGTCACGCTGATATTTCTGTTCCAGGGCACCGCAGCCCCAGACGATGCCGATCAGCATGTAAAGATGGCGCCAATGGTCGGTATCGATGACGTTGCCGATGCCGACATGGCCGAGAATGACGATCCAGGCGATCATCAGGTAGGGCTGCCAGGGACGTTCCCTCAGCAGGTTGCGGAAGCCGATATAGATGGTCCAGCAGATCATGCTAACCCAGCAGAAGAAGCCGAGCCAGCCATAGGTGGTCAGCGTCTTCAGCCAAGTATTGTGCTCGTCTTCTTCGAACATCTGACCGAAAACCAGCGGCCCTATGCCGAACGGCCGCTCCATCGACAGAGAGAAGCCGAGACTATGGCGCTCGAAGCGGCCGAGATGTCCGCCGTCATATTCCTGCACCAGCTGGAGGCGCGTGGAAAACAGGTCGCTGACCTGCGGAAACTGCAGCGCAATGACGAGCAGGACGACCATGAGGATGATCGCCGTCAGCGACATCACCAGGATGCGCAGCCGGAACTTGTTGCTGCGGTGCTTCAACAGCATGCAGAAGATCAGCATCGCCGAGGAGAAGGCAAACAGAGCCCAGGCTGCACGCGAAAAGGACAGGAAGATGCCGAAGGCCAGGACGAGAAGGCATGCCGCCTTGATGGGAGCCTTTTTCAAATCGCCGATCAAAAGGCCGTGGACCAGATAAAGACTGGGCGCTGCCAGATAGGGCCCAAAGACATTCGGATCCTGGAAGGCGCCCTTGGCACGATCATAGAGGGTGAAGATGTCGAAGCCCGGAACGGCATGAAAATAGCCGAGGATACCGAGGCTGGCAGTGATCAGCGCCGCCACCACCCATGTATTGAAAATCAGCTTCAGCCGTCGTTCGCTATCTTCAATGATGGCCGCGTAGAAGATTGAGCTCAACGCGAGGAAGGTGGAAACGGCAATGTAGATGGGGCCACCGAGATGGTTACCGGCGGCGAGGTCATGCATCTGCGTGATCGAGAGCATCCCGCCGACATTGAACGTCAGGAACAAGGCCAGAAGCGGCGCGACGCTGCGCGAGATTTTCAACCCGAGAATGAACCATGCGCCGATCAAAAAGGCGAGCCACAGCTCGTAGGGCGCGGGCTCCGCGATGACGAAGCCCGACAGGAATACGCCCACAGCGACGCTCGCCGTGCCTATCAGTCGCAATGCAACAAGCTGCGGCTGCGCGACGCGGGGTGATGGCAGGTCGATCGCGCTCAATATGCATTTTCCGTATTGAGCAGACGGAATGGCGTCAGGAACAGGATTTTCAGATCGAACAGCAGCGACCAGTTCTCGATATAATAGAGATCGTAGGCCGTACGGAACTTGATCTTGTCGTCGCTGTCGATCTCGCCACGCCAGCCGTTGATCTGCGCCCAGCCGGTCACGCCCGGCTTTACGCGATGGCGCGCGAAGTAACCTTCGACCACGTCGGCATAGGTGCGGTTATGGCTGGCGGCAAGCACGGCATGCGGCCGCGGGCCGACGAGCGAGAGGCTTCCGAGCAGCACGTTGAAGAGCTGCGGCAACTCGTCGATCGACGTCTTGCGGATGAAGCGGCCGACGGGGGTCACGCGCGGGTCGTTCTTGGTCACGGCATTGCGAGCCGACGGATCGCTCATATGCGTGTACATCGAGCGGAACTTGAACACGTTGATGATCTCGTTGTTGAACCCGTGGCGCTTCTGCATGAAGAACACCGGTCCCCTCGAGGTCGCCTTCACGGCAATCGCAGCCCCCAGCATGATCGGCCAGACAAGGGCGAGCGCGACCACGCTGAAGAAGATGTCGAAGATGCGCTTGGCAACGCCATCCCAGTCCCGGATCGGCTTGTTGAAGATGTCGAGCATCGGCACGGCGCCGACATGCGAATAGGCGCGGGGGCGGAAGCGCAGCTTGTTGGCATGCGCCGCCAGTCTGATGTCGACGGGCAGCACCCAAAGCATTTTCAGCAATTGCAGAATACGGTCTTCGGCGCTGATTGGCAGCGCGATGATCAGCATGTCGATGCGCACGAGCCGCGCGAACTCGACCAATTCCGCTACCGTGCCGAGTTTCGGATAGCCGGCCACCATAATGGGAGAACGCTTTTCGCCACGATCGTCGAAGATGCCGCAGATACGGATATCGTTGTCCGGCTGATGTTCGAGGGCGCGAATGAGTTCCTTTGCCGGTTCGCCGCCGCCGACGATGACGGCGCGCCGCTCCATGACGCCGTTGCGGGCCCAGTGGCGAATGCCATAAGCGAAGAGCAGGCGTGCCACGAGAAGGAAGCCTGCGCCGGCTGCGAACCACAGACCGAGGAGGGGGAGAGAATAGATATTATTGATGTCGAATGGGATCAGGGCGATGACCATGACCGCAAAGGCCGCCGCCCAAGCCCCGAGAATCCTGTGCAGGTAATGGTGAGGCGAGCGCAGAACCGGGATCTGATAGGCATCCGCAATCTGCAGGAAGGCAATGGCGAGGCCGCAGAGTGCGAGCGTCACCACGCCCTTCGACAGGAAGGGATGATTGTCCGATGTGCCAAAAAGGAGAATTGCAAGCCCGAATGCGAGCAGCGATAGAAATTCGAACAACCGGTATTGTCCGACGATGATGGACGGGGACTGGTTGGTTTCGCGAAACTGTTCGGCGATTTGGCGCGCATAGATATTCATTCCGCCGGGACGATCGCCCGGCGTTTCGCCGGCACCGCGCGTGCGGATTTCCGAAACCTGCTTGCGAAGATTGTCCAAGTTGAGCTGCTCGGACTTTTCGGTAGTGTTCATGACAGCTTATCCGATCGTTATCGGACAAGGCCTACCAGATATCAGCTAAGAAACACTTACAACACTTAGCTGTATTCTAACCGTCGCTATCCAGGCCAAGTATATTTTGATACAGGTGCAAAGTATCCCGTGCCATGGCTGAGGCGGAAAAAATCGATCGGATCGTCCCGATATCGGGCATGTTGCGAGCGCCCCATAGCGGTTCTGTGATCGCTTCAGCCATGATGCGTGAGAGGTCGTCGGCATCTTCCGGTTTGGCGAGTGCGGGACTGTTATCGCCAAGCGCTTCCGCAACGCCGCCGACCCGCGAAGCAATCACGGTCTTCCCGGCTGCGAGTGCTTCCAGAACGATATAAGGCATGGCTTCGGCGCGCGAGGGAACCACGACATTCTGGGACACCGCAAAGGCTTCCTGCACGCGCATGGCCGGCAGCATTCCAATCCGGTGACCAAGCCCCCGCTCGACCATCATCCGATGATATTTGTCTCTGTCCGGCCCGTCGCCGATCATCAGCGCGGAAAGCGGCCTCCCGATCCGCCGTTCCGTTTTCGCAAAGGCGTCAACGAACAGATCGGGACCTTTGAGGTCCCGCAGCATGCCGATATAGACGAAGTGCACGGAGTCCGATCGTGTCGGTATGATGCGGAAATCTCTTTCGCTGATGCCGTTATAGATCATAACCGAGCGGGTGCGCGGTTTGCCGATCTTTGCTTCATAGGTGCGGCGTTCGAAATCGCAAATGAAGATTAGCCCGTCGGTCAAAAATTCCAGCATCCGTTCCAGACTATGGACAAGTACGCCCTGGAAGGAGCGACGGGGAAAATGCAGGCTTCCGCCATGCGCGGTGTAAAGGCGGGCTACGCGATACCTGTTGACCCGCAGGATCGAGCCGAGAACGCGCGCAAGCAGGCCGCCCTTGGCGCCGTGCCCGTGCAGCACATCTGGCCGCAAACTCTTGATTTCCTTGTAGCTGCTCCAAAGTGTCGTGGCATCCGTGAGGGTAATTTGCCGCCGGATCGGCAGGCGAACGATGCCGAGAGCGAGGAAGGGTGCTATGTCGTCGAACAGGCGATCCTCATGCTCGCCGCCCGTCAAGCTGTCGCAAAGTATGCCAACCTCGTGCCCCGCCTTGCTCTGTTCCTCCGCCAGATCCCGGACATGGCGGAAGACCCCGCCGACCGGCGACCTAAAGCAATGAAGGATTCGAAGCGGTCGGGTCATGAGCGGTCGCGGTTAGAACAACCGCTCTCTGACATAGATGGTGTCGCCCGCTAGCACCGGATCGGAAATGCCAACCCGTCCAGTCATGACATGACCGTTGATCTTGCGGGTGACATCCGCGTTGAATTGGTTGGCCCGGCTGGTGAACCCGCCTGCGACCGCGATGGCATTCTGGATGGTCATGCCCGGCACATAGGAATATTGGCCCGGCTGGCCGACTTCGCCCATAATATAGACCGAGCGATAGCGGTCGATGTCGATGGTGACGTCGGGATCGCGAATATACCCCTGGCGAAGTTTCTGCGCGATCTGGCCGGAGAGCTGCTGCAGCGTGCGACCGCGGGCAGCGACCTGGCCGATCAGCGGGAAGGCGATATAGCCGGCTTGGTCGACAGTATAGGTGTTGGTCAAGCCGGCTTGGTCGAACACGGTCACCCGCAACCGGTCGCCGCTATCAAGGGTATAGGGCTGGATCGTGGCCTCGTTGAAGGCCTTGGGAGCCGGTTGATAGGTGTTGCAGCCGGTGAGCGCGGCGCTCACGGCAGCCATGCCGAGTGCAAGGACAATCTTTGGCTTTGCGAAGGGCATTTCGCGCTCATTAGAAAGGGAAGGACACTGCTGTCGTTATCGATCCGTTAGGGTTAACGGTCGGTAAAGAGCAAATGAAAATCCGGGAAAAAATTAGCGACATCAAAAATAATGCTGGCGAAATACTATTAACGCTTGGGTTACTATAGTCGTTTACGATTAATTCCGGCTTTCTATTACGGAGTTTTGCATATGTCCGGTGTCAACAGCACCCAGCAGGATGTGGACATCGATCTCGCTCAGCTCTTTCGCGCTGTGTGGCAGCGGCGGGTGCGTGTCATCGCCATCACGCTGGCCGGCGCGTGCGCGGCATTTGCGATTGCCAAGGTCATGGCGCCGGAATATCGCAGCGAGGCCCGCATCCTCATCGAGCAGCGCGCGCCGGCCTTCGCAACGACGACGTCTGGCAATGATGCCGGTGCTGGACCTCTGCTGGACGAGCTGAACATTGCCAGCCAGGTGCAGATCCTGCAGTCGGCAGATCTGGTGAAACAGGTCATCACCAATCTCAAGCTCTACGATCGGCCGGAATTCGCCGCCGGCAACAATAGTTCCGCGATCTCGGATATCCTGATCAAGCTGCATCTGAGACAGCCGGCGGCAGATAAGGCACCGGAAGAGCGGATGCTGGACGCCTTCACCAGTCGCCTGCAGGTCTATCAGATCAACAGCTCGCGCGTGATCGGCATCAGCTTCACGTCCCGCAATCCGGATCTTGCCGCCAGCGTGCCGAATGCCATGGCGCAGGTCTATCTGTCGATGCAGAGCGGAGCCAAGCTCGATTCCAACAGCGAGGCGACCCGCTGGCTGGAGCCGGAGATCGCCAAGCTGCGCGACAAGGTCAGCGAGGCCGAAAAGAAGGTTGCCGATTATCGTTCCGCCAACGGGCTTTTGCAGACCAGCCAGAACAGCAATTTCGCCACGCAGCAGCTTGCAGATATTTCGACGCAGCTGGCGCAGGTGCGCGGCGACAGGGCCAATGCTGAGGCGAGGGCGCAGGCGGTGCGCAGTGCGCTGTCCAGTGGCCGCTCCACGGATACGCTTGCCGATGTCGCGGGATCGCAGGCAATTCAGCGGCTGAAGGCGACCCAGTCGAATCTGGAGTCGCAGATCTCCGATCTCTCCACGACGCTAATGGATGGACATCCGCGACTGAAGAGCCTGCGGGCGCAGCTCGCCGATATCCGTCAGCAGATCGAGCGGGAGACGCAGAGGATTCTGGCAAGCATCGAGAATGAAGCGAAGGTGGCGCAACTGCGCGAGCAGCAGCTCCTCGCCCAATCCAACACGCTGAAGGCCGACAGCGCCCGGGCAGGGGAGGACGAAGTCGGCCTCAACGCGCTGGAACGTGAAGCTACGGCCGAGCGGCAATTGCTCGAGACCTATCTCGCCCGTTATCGTGAGGCGGCCTCTCGCGTCGACAAGAATTCCAGCCCTGCCGATGCGCGCATCGTTTCCACTGCGGTTGAGCCGGTCGATCCATCTTTCCCGAAGGTCGGCCCGATCGTCGTCGTCGCAACACTTGCCACCTTTCTCCTGACGGCCATCGTCATCATGCTTTCGGAGCTGTTCAGCGGCCGCGCGTTGCGGCCTGTCGGTTCTGCCCGCAAAGAAGATGCCGTCCTGCTGGAGATAGCGAAGCGTGCTCAAACCGTCCCCGCGCCGGCGCCGGTTTGGCCAGTCACGCGAGCAAGCAGTGTCGAGGCGCCCACAAGCATGCTCTCGGTCCCAGCAGAAGAGATCCCGGTTCAGGTCGCGAACACCGCAGTTGCTCCGGAGGCAGCAATTGCCTTGGGTGCCGCAATCGCTCCGGACCATGAACCCAGGCAGGCTGTTCACGCAGCGGAGGAAGAGGAGGATTTCTCCATCCAATCCGTCGCCGACTATCTGATCGACAGCGGCTCGCGACTTACTATCGCGATATCTCCGACCGGTGACAATGGTTCGACAGCGACCGTGATGCTGGCGCGGACCATCGCCGATGCAGGCTGCCGCATCGTGCTGGTCGACATGACCGGCACAGGATGCCCCTCGAAGCTGATGGCCGAGCACGACGAACTTCCCGGTGTAACCGATCTGCTATGCAGTGAAGCGGCCTTTGGCGATACGATCCATCCGGATCGCCTGTCGGACGCTCATATCGTGCCCCAGGGCATGAGCGATCTTGCGCGCGCCATGCGGGGTGCCGACCGCCTGTCACTGATCCTCGATGCCCTGAACTCGGCCTATGACATCGTTCTGGTGGAATGCGGGGCGGCCGAGGTCTCCGGCGTCGCGCGGCTGACGCGCAGCAAGGAGACGGAAATCGTCCTCTCCATGCCGGAGCCGGATGAAAGCCAGTTCATTGCAGCCATGACGGAATTCCAAAAGGCCGGCTACGAACACATCATCCTAATGTCCGGCTGGCGCGAGGAGCATGATCCGGATACGCGTCGGGACGCCGCCTGATCAATCTGTGTCACCGCCATCAGCCGCTGGCGCGCCAGCTGCATGTCTCGCCCGCAGCTGCTGGATAAGGGAATAGAGCCTTCTATTGGACTTGATCGCCACTTTCGTTCGCGTCATGCTCCGGCTCGCCATTGCCGCAAGGCGTCCCACGCCTGAGACCGGCAGGAAAAGATCATGCTGCACAGTTTCCATTGGGCACCAGGAACGCTTGTAGGTCTGGTCACCGATGCCGAAGTCGAAGAGGGCGACGCCTTCGCGATGCAGCCGCTCGATCATCAGCCAGAACAGCAATTCGCCGGGGCTTGCGTCAGCAACCACAGCCTCGTCGATGGAAGCAAACTGGCAGATGACGTGACCTCCCTTGCGGGAGAGGGCGGCGATGGCTGGAATATGGCCCTCATGCTCGCCTTTGAGCTGGAGCGCATGCATCTGAAGTGTCGCGCCGATGCCATCGCTGTGGCGTCGGTGTAACATGGCGTGCAGCGCAGCCTTGATCCGGGCATCCTTGAACGCGTCAGGCAAGCCGGCATCCTTGAAGCGGGTCGCCTTCTGTCGGAAGAAAAGATCGAGAAGCGCATCTTGCTGGTCGGGACCGGCAATCAGATATTCATAACCGCCTCTTGCGTCGAGAAGCCGGCTCTGATGCTTGAACTTCTTGCGCCGACGCTTGGCATTCACCTGCTTCAGGCTTGCTTCGAAACTGTCGAGGAAGGGCAGCTGAAAAGCACGGTTCTGGTTTTCGATCATCGTCAGCGAGGCGAGGGGGCTTTTGCGACCGCGCCATTCGAGCGGGATATTGCGCAGGATGACAACATCCGCCTTGCCGCGCAAAGCCGCGGATATGGCGTTCACCTGAACGGAGGTCAGTGGACCGTCCGCCAGAAACAGGGCTGAAAACAGACCGGTATTAATATTGTTGTGGTGGCCTCCGATGAACTCGGCCCGTCTTATCCCGTGACTGCGGATGATCTCGAGCGGCAGGATGAAGGCGACATGATTTCCGATGGAGCCCCTAACGATGGCGAGAGGGCGTTTGAAGTTCTCCGCCCATGCTGCACACCAGTCATAGCTCTGATGCAGCGAGTTAAGGTCGTCCTGTTCCAGCGCGCGCCATTCGGCTTCAAGCGGTGCCATGCTGTCGAAGATGTCGACCTGCAGATGAACGGTGGGCGCAGGCTCCATCTCGATCGACGCAATCTGCTCACCGGCTGCGGCGGTGATGCTGGCGATATCTCGCGTCTGGGTCTGCATCCGATCTTCTCCGCTCCGGCGGTATTCGGACGCAGTCTGGCGGCCAACGGCTTATTTTTGGCTTAATATGAGACATTCGCGCGGGATAAGGCACGGATCAAGGTTAGCCTAATGTAAATCGCGTCGGGGCGAGCGCTATTGCGGGCGTGGCCCGGCCATCCACTTGATGATGCCCATTGCCGGCAGCACCCAGATGATGCCGCTGAGAAAGAAATACAGGAAATGTACCCAGCCGGGTTGATCTGCGAGCGTTCGCACTGCAACGATCATGGCGACGATCGCATAGATTGCAACCAGCAGCACGAGCAAGATCATGCCAATGAATTTGCGCAGGCGAAGGGGCACGGGGTTTTCTCCTCATTATGACAACATGCCGCGACGGCATGCCGCAAACTCCCGGGACTTGTTTTGCACGCCCCTATCGGGCAAATCAACAGCCTGATCGAAGGGAGAAGCCATGGCTGCCACTAATTTCACGACCGAACAGGCAATTTTGAAGGAAGTGGCCCGTCAGGACCGCAATCGCCGCGCCATCCGCATCTGGCTCGCCTGCGTGCTTCTGGTTCTCTTCGCTCTCGTGCTGGTGGGTGGTGCGACGCGCCTCACCAATTCCGGCCTGTCGATCACGCAATGGCAGCCGATCCACGGTGTCATCCCGCCGCTGAATGCGCAGGAATGGCAAGACGAATTCGATCTCTACAAGCGTATTCCGCAATTCCAGATCCTGAACAAGGATATGACGGTCGAGGAGTTCAAGATCATCTTTTGGTGGGAGTGGGCGCATCGCCTGCTGGCGCGCACCATCGGCGTCATTTTCGGCCTGCCGCTGCTGTTCTTCGTCCTGACCGGCCGCGTCGAGCGCAAGCTCTGGCTGCCGCTTGCCGGCATTTTCGTGCTCGGTGGCCTTCAAGGTGCGATCGGCTGGTGGATGGTCTCCTCGGGGCTGGAAGCACGCACCGACGTCAGCCAGTACCGGCTTGCCACCCATCTCGTCACCGCCTGTCTGATCTTTGCCGCCTGCATGTGGTTCATGCGCGCCCTGTCGCCGCATTCGAACGAGCCGCCGCCAACCCGCCATTCGGCAAAGCTCGCCGGTTTGATCGCCTTCATGGCCTTGTTTCAGATCTATCTTGGCGCGCTCGTCGCCGGTCTCGATGCAGGCCTCAGCTACAATACCTGGCCGCTGATGGATGGAGCCGTCGTGCCCAGCGATCTCTTCATACAGTCACCGGGCTGGATCAATTTCTTCGAGAATCCGAAGATGGTCCAGTTCGTTCACCGTCTCGGTGCCTATGCGCTCTTCGCCATCGTCGCCATCAATATGATCATCTCGCTGCGCGCCGCGGCGCAAACGACGCATGCGCGCCGGTCCGTCGTTCTCTTCGTGCTTGTGCTGATCCAGGCGATCCTCGGCATTTCGACGCTGCTGCTGCATGTGCCGCTGGATTTGGCACTGGCGCATCAGGCCGGCGCCCTGATCGTCTTCGGCTTCGCGATTGCCAACTGGCGCGGTTTCTATGGTGAACTGCCGCGCCAGACATCGATCGTCGTGAGAGATTGAGGCGCTTTGCGCCTCAAATCCGTTTAGCGTGCGGAAGCGACACTTGCTGCCGAAGACATCCGCGAGACGACTTTCAGCCGCTTGATTTCGCCACGCCGGAAGGCGGCGAGGAAGCGATTGTAATCCTTGAAAACCACGCAGCCGTTCGATTCGGCACGGCCGCCTCTGAGCATGTATGTGTGAGCCAGCAGGCCGTCGCGGCCGTAGACGCGAGCGCCGCCTGAGGGCGTCAGGCGCAGCGCCTGCACGCCGTGAAACAGGCTTTCCCGGTAGGTCAGGTTATAAGTTTCGGGCGGCGTCGGGCCGGTGTTTTTGCGATCGACATAGCGGGGATTGTCACGCATGTGGCCGAGGCCGGAATGGGCTTCGAGGCGCTCGCCGCTCGGCAGGTAAACAGTCTTCGCCTCGATGTCGTAGATCGCCGTGCCTGGTCCGGGGCTGATGGCGGCAAACGGATTAATGAAGGGCTTCGCCTTGCGAACGGAACTGTCATCCGGATCGGCATAGGCCATCATGCGTGATGGCGGCTGTGCGGTCGTTTCGCTTCCCGTTGCCCTGGCGATGGCGCTTGTGGCGCTGGCCCGTTGCACGGGCGTTTCGCGGGCAGGGCGCGTCATGGGAATGACGTTCAGCACGGCTTCCGCCACTGCAATGTCGGCGTCTTTCGCAGGCACCGGCTTTGCTTCCGCTATGGCGGGCAGACTGACCTCAGGAGCCGCGGAAGCAACCGCCGCCGGCTCCTCCGTGGTTTTCAGCGGGCCTGCGGCCGGCATCAGGGCGGCTGCATATTTTGCCGGACTCAGCGATTGCACTGCGGTTGCGAAATTGATCGCGATCACCTTGCGCAGATGGTCAATCGTCTCAGGCGAAGCCGCGGCTACTTCGAGACGGCCGCTCTTGATGCTGGCGGCCGCAATCTGAGCCTGCTTCATATCCGACGTCTGCTGTGCGAGTGCGTATGCGAGTTGCGCACGAACCGCATCCGTCCTGCCAGCTTTCGTTTGAACCTCTGCAGCCGCGACGTTGCCGAAGCGGCTTTGCCCATGCAGCGAAGTGGTCTGGCTCGCATAGCGGGCAGGGTGGGCCACGTGGCTT
This sequence comes from Rhizobium sp. BK312, assembly GCF_014193605.1. NCBI lineage: Bacteria > Pseudomonadati > Pseudomonadota > Alphaproteobacteria > Hyphomicrobiales > Rhizobiaceae > Rhizobium > Rhizobium sp. BK312. The sequence goes on from NZ_JACHZP010000003.1 coordinate 639,822, forward strand.
TGCGGAACGATGAAGGCCGATGCTCGCGGCGCCAGGAAGCTGTCGGTCGATGTCGCCGCGCCGGGAAGCGACAGCACCATCGATTGCGTCGTCATCAGCGTCGCAGTGACCCAGGCGAACGCCGCGACTGCGACGCCGGTGGCTAGGGTGCCGGGACGGATGCTGAGGGATTTTTTCGATCGCGAGGCGTAGCCGGAGCGCGAATTGAAGTTACCGAACGTTTCGGTCACGAACGCCATGATACTCGTTATCCAACCTACACAGACACTGAACCGGCTCAAGAACGCACACGTGCCCTAACGCGGAAATCGCGTTCGGTCGCCAACTTGCCGGCTGTCTGGAAGCATGCCGAATTATGGTAACCAATTCCTTTACGATGGCTCATTCTTGGATATTCATTGAAAAAAGGGATAGTTTGAACGCCCCACCTATTCGGACAAGCAAAGCCGTTAAAGAGCAAATCCGGCCGACAATTGGTCGCAAGCCCAACGGTTGTTCACTTTTCCGTGTAGGTTCCGCTAATTTAGGGCAACGGCAAAAATAAGGCCGAGTACGGCAGCGGAGCCTAAATTGCGCAAAACTGCTTTTGACGTGAAAAGGCCCGGTCTGAATAAACAGGCCGGGCCTATCGAATTTCAATCCGCGTTGGACTGAGCTACGCGCTCAGCATCAGATCCATATTCTGTACGGCTGCACCCGATGCGCCCTTGCCGAGATTGTCGAGCAGGGCAACGAGATTGACCTGCGCTCCGCCCGGCGTGCCGAAGACGAAGAGCTTCATCGTGTCCTTGCCGGCAAGCTCGACGGCGTTGACGCGGGGCAGGGCGCGGCTCTCATCGAGCGAAACGACCTGAACGATATCCTGACCGGCATAATGCTCGACGAGCGCGGCATGAATGCTTTCCAGCGTCGAGCCTTCTGCGAGATCGCCGAGATGCAGCGGCACCTGCACGATCATGCCCTGCGGGAAGCGGCCGACGGAGGGGGAGAAGATCGGCGCGCGCTCCAGCAGGCCGTGCGTCGTCATCTCGGGCACATGCTTGTGGGTCAGCGGCAGGCCGTAGAGGAAATGCGGCGCGGTGATCGCATCCGGATGGTCCGGATTTTCCATCTGGGCGATCATCTGCTTGCCGCCGCCGGTGTAGCCGGACACTGCATTCACCGTCACGGGATAGTCCGTCGGAAGGATGCCGGCGGCGCGTAGCGGCCGGATGACGCCGATCGCACCCGTCGGGTAGCAGCCGGGATTGGCGACGAAACGTGCTGCCTTGATCTTGTTGCCCTGGTTGCTGTCCATCTCGGCAAAGCCATAGGCCCAGTCTGGATGGATGCGGAAGGCCGTCGAGGTGTCGATAACGCGGACGTTGTTGTTGCCCGCCACCATCTTCACCGCTTCCTTGGACGCGTCGTCGGGGAGGCAGAGGATGGCGATGTCGGCGCTGTTCAGCATGTCTTCGCGCATGGCGGCATTGCGGCGTTCGGCTTCGGGAATGGACAGCAGCTCGACATCGCGGCGGTCGGCCATGCGCGTGCGGATCTGCAAGCCCGTGGTTCCGTGTTCGCCATCGATGAAGATTTTCGGTGCCATCTTATTCCTGCTCTTTCAATAGGTTGAGAATGTTTCCGGACTCAGTTTGCCATGCAGTTGATTCAATTTCATAACGGCCGCTTCGGGAACGGCAGGGCGACTTTCGAAAACCGTCGCGCCTCTCCCGAAATCATGTCTCAGCGACCGCTTGCACGTCGTTCGGCGTGGAGACCGAGCATATACATCGCCACGGTCGCTCCCGCAATGGCGGTGATGTCGGCGTGGTCGTAGGCAGGCGACACTTCGACGACATCGGCACCCCTGATGTCGAGCTGATGCAGGCGCTGCAGCACCGATAGGATCTTGGCGCTGGAAGGGCCTCCGGCGACCGGCGTTCCCGTGCCCGGAGCAAACGCCGGATCGAGGCAATCTATATCGAAGGTCAGATAAGTCGGCGCGCCCTTGGTATGCGAGATAATCGTCGAAGCGATGTCGCCGGCGCTCATATCCTCAACCTGATGGCCATGGAGGAGCTGGATACCAAAATCGTCGGGCGCATGTGTGCGGATGCCGATCTGGATGGAGCGGTCGGGATCGATCAGCCCGTCGCGTACGGCGCGAGCGACGAAGGAGCCATGGTCGATACGCCTGCCGTCATCGAACCAGGTATCCTGATGGGCATCGAATTGTACCAACGCCAGTGGCCCGTGCTTGGCGGCATGAGCCTTCAACAGTGGCCACGTGACGAAGTGATCGCCGCCGAGCGTCAGCAGGAAGGCACCGCTGTCGAGGATCGCCGTCGCCTGCCTTTCAATTGCAGCGGGCGTATCCTGATGATTGCCGTAGTCGAGCAGGCAATCGCCATAGTCGATGACGGCCATTTCGGCGAAGAGATCGCGGTTGAATGGATATTGCGGGTCGTTGTCGAAGATCGCGGAGGCACGCCTGATCGCCTGCGGCCCGAAGCGCGTTCCCGGCCGGTTCGAGGTGGCGGCATCGAAGGGGATGCCCCAGACCACGGCATCGGCGCCTTCGAGCGATTTGGTGAAGCGGCGGCGCATGAAGGAGAGCGCGCCGGCAAAGGTCGGATCGCTGGCAGCCGAGGTCAGACTTGCCGCGGTGAAGGCATGGTCAATCGATGTGCTCGGCAAGGGCCTCTCCTTTACTTGCATGAAAGTCGTAGGCCCGTTCTATCCTGCCTACGCGCACCTTGTATTCTTCATACCAGTGCTCGCGGCCGAGTTTCTGCGCGGCCAGATGCGACACGACGTTCTTCCAGGCGAGGATGCTTTCCTCGTCACGCCAGAAGGAGTTGGTGATGCCGAAGCCGCCAGGCTCCCTGACGCTCTCAATCCCAAGAAAGCCGTCCTGTGCCCTTGCCAGTTCTTCCATGCGGTCGCCCATAGAACCATAGCCGTTGTCGCCTTCGGTGCGGAGCGACGCGAATGTGACGATGTAATAGGGCGGCTCGGGAGTGGCCGCGAAACGCGATGAAGTACTCTTGCTCATGGTGTTTCTCCGGAGAGCGGTCAAATCTCGAAATTCGGGCTGGAATCGTAAACTAAGATCCGACGACTATTTGCCCGATCGAGCGGTGCATTGATACGCCTTTTTCACGCAGGCGATCTGCGGCGTCGAGCAATTGGCCTGCCCATCGGTCACGACACAATAGGAGCAGCTGTCGTTGAACTCGCGACAGTCCGCGTTTGCCTGGAGAAAATCCTTCATGCTTTGCATCTCCGCGGCCTTGTCGGTGGGGGGAGTTGGCTGGGCATCGTCGCATAGAGCCGGTGATGCTAGGCCGATCAAGAATGGAAGCGAAAAGATGAGGCTGCGCATTGAACTCCCCAGATGCTTGTAGGGGGACTCTGCCATAAAAAGCATTTCCTGCCTTGGCAAATCTGCATCATTTCCATGCTGCAAAGAAAAAGGCCGGGGAAACCCCGGCCTTTCCAATAATCCGATCTCGGATAAGCGATTAACGCTTGGAGAACTGGAAGGAACGACGTGCCTTTGCACGGCCGTACTTCTTACGTTCGACGACGCGGCTGTCGCGGGTCAGGAAGCCACCCTTCTTCAGCACCGAGCGCAGGCCCGGCTCGAAGTAGGTGATCGCCTTGGACAGGCCGTGACGAACGGCACCGGCCTGGCCGGAGAGGCCGCCGCCGGCAACGGTTGCGATGATGTCGAACTGGCCGTCACGGGCAGCTGCGACGATCGGCTGACGCAGGATCATCTGCAGAACCGGACGGGCGAAGTAAGCCGTGTAGTCCTTGCCGTTGACGATGATCTTGCCGGAGCCGGCCTTGACCCAAACGCGGGCGACGGCGTCCTTGCGCTTGCCGGTCGCGTAGGAGCGGCCGAGCGAGTCAACCTTGCGGACGTGAACCGGAGCAGCAGCTGCTTCCGAAGTCGTGCCGAGGTCCTTCAGGGAGGAGAGGTCAGCCATTATCAGGCGCTCCTTACGTTCTTCTTGTTCAGCTTGGCGACGTCGAGGACGACCGGCTGCTGAGCTTCGTGGGGATGGTTGGAGCCGGCGTAGACGCGCAGGTTCTTCATTTGGCGACGGCCGAGCGGGCCGCGGGGAACCATGCGCTCGACGGCCTTCTCAACGACGCGCTCCGGGAAGCGACCTTCGATGATCTGGCGAGCCGTACGCTCCTTGATGCCGCCGGCATAACCGGTGTGCCAGTAGTAAACCTTGTCTTCGTACTTCTTGCCGGTGAAGACGACTTTGTCGGCATTGATGACGATGACGTTGTCGCCGTCGTCGACGTGCGGCGTGAAGGTAGCCTTATGCTTGCCGCGCAGACGCATTGCGATGATAGAAGCGAGACGGCCAACGACAAGCCCTTCGGCGTCGATGAGAACCCACTTCTTCTCCACCTCTGCAGGCTTCTGGGAGAAGGTTGCCATGTTGCATACTCTCTTTTAGGACCCTTGGCCCGAAGGCGTCTGGGCGTTTCTTGTTGCTTGATTTGGCTCGCATGGATGCGCGCCAAAAAGAAAGCAGCCCGGAAAGGCTGCGATCTGAGGCGGCTTATAGATCGATTAAGAGCCAGGGTCAATATCGCCTGATCGGCACGCTGTAAAAATTAGGAAGTAAAATCAATGCGTTATATTTGTGGTAAAATAAAACCACATAATTTGTCGTCAGCCCAGCCGCAAAACCAGCACTCCGCCAGCAATAATGGCGCCGGCAATATAGCGCCAGATGTTGGACCGTTCCTTCAAAATGACGACGGATATCACCAAAGCGAAGAGGATCGAAGTCTCGCGCAAGGCGGCGACCATGGCGACCGGCGCCTTCGTCATCGCCCACAATGCCAACCCGTAGGAAGCGATCGAGCCGCCTCCGCCAATAAGCCCGCGCCACCAGTTATAGCGGACGTGGGCGGCGACGGCATTGAGGCCGCGTTGCGATATTGCCCAGGCGAATAGGAGGATGGGCGGCAGGAGCGCCATCCATAGGGTATAGGATATCGAATTGCCCGCCGCCCGCGCACCGATACCGTCGACATAGGTGTAGGTCGCGATAACAACGGCATTGGCAAGGGCCAGGACGATCGCCCGGCGGCTGCCCTTTCGGGCCTCGAAGGCAAGCGTCAATATGCCGGCGCAGATGGTCATGGTTCCGATCAATGCGCCGCCCGAAAGAGTTTCCTTCAGGATGAAACTGCTTGTCGAGACGATGATGAGGGGTGCTACACCGCGCATCAGCGGATAGACAAGCCCGATGTCGCCGGCACGATAGGCTGCCGCCACAAGCTGGAAATAGGCAAATTGCAGAATGGCCGAAGCCCCGATGAAAGGCCAGGCGGCTGAGGCCGGCAAAGGCAGAAATGGCAACAGGGGAAGGGCCGCAGCTGCGCCGCCTGCCGAGACCAGTGCCGCATCGAGCGATTTATCGGTTCCCGCCTTGATGATCGCGTTCCACGTCGCATGCAGCAGGGCGCCGAAAAGGACGAGCGCGATAACGTCGAGAGACACGGAAAACCTCGCGATTTGCAGGCGCATGGCAGCGCTTGGCATTTTGTGGGAATGCGGCCTCCATATGATCCGCGATACATCGAAAAGCAACGAAATATCGGCAACTTTGAAGGCTTATTCCACCTGCGGTGATCGATAGCTGGCATTGGGAGTCGCGTTCTCGTTGTGTTCCATATTGTTCGCGTTGATATTATAAATAACTAATTTATTAGAGTATGAAGCGCGAACAAATATCGCATGTCCTGTGAACGCGGGAGTAGCATTAGACACTTCTTACTTAAAAACGACAGAGCGCGTCGGACGGTCGCACCGCTGCTTATCGTCAGGAACAATGGTGTTCGCCATAAGATTGCTGTTGGCGGTCTGCGCCGCCGTAAATTCTCGCATGAGTGAGGATGGATAATTCTACAGTAGTTGAAAAATATTACAGTTAATAGCTGCTGTCACCAATCAGAGTCGATAAAAATCGCCTATATTCCAAGTATAGGATCGAGAAGCGGACAATTTTCTACATATCTCATTGCGCGAGTTCGAAAATTATTCTGTGGAGAACTTATGAAGTATGTAGATGTTCCATGTTCGCAATCGGTTCTCATGTGAATTCATTATTCATGCGTATTTTCTAAATTACATGTGAATAAATAGAGAACAAAGATTGCATTTCCTGAGAACGCAACTTTCCGGGCGCACAAAAGTGACTAAAAGCGCTTTGAAGAATGACCTCCGGACAGCCTCACGGAAAATACGAGGATGCCTATAGTGCCGAAAATGCACAGTGCTGATCACAATCATAGATTGTGATCGGTGGTCATCGCGACGAGCGCATGAATCGTCCACCACATCCCGTTCGGGCATACTTCGATCAGCGCCGGAAAATCAAATCGTCGTCATCCAGATCGGTCATCGGACGGCATATATAAACCGGGCACGAGGCCCGATCTTTGGTGGGCAGATAGTCCTGATAGGCATAAAAGCCCTGGTCACACGCTCCGCTGTCGGCGACATAGCGATCATAGAGCGTCATTTTCGGCGTTCTCTTGGCAGGATAGCGCATAATGACCGCGCGCTCCCGGTTGATGACAGTCCTCGCTTCGGCGCAGGTCATGGACATGGAATTGTAGCGCGAGATAGCCAGGGCTGGCGTTGCGACCGATGTAACGAGCAGGCCGAGCAGGATGATTTTTTTCATCTGAGTAATCCTCCCTGAAGTTGCTATAATATACTATACGCAGAGACCGCCATTGCGGTTTCCGTATTTATGGCAAAACGCAAGTGTGATCGGAGCGGGAGGCTTCGTGATGAACCACGACAGTTATGACGATTCCTATATTGCCGATATCCTCTTGTCCGTGAGGACCATCGCGCTCGTCGGCGCTTCGCCCAATCCCGCACGTCCGAGCAACGGCGTGATGGCCTATCTTTTGAACAGGGGCTATCGCGTCATCCCCGTCAATCCCGGGCAGTCCGGCAAGGAAATTCTGGGGCAGTGGGTCTATGCGCGTCTGGCCGATATCCCCGAGCCCGTGGATATGGTCGATGTTTTTCGGGCGCCCGAATATCTCCGATCGGTGGTCGAGGAGACGATCATGATCGAGCCGCGGCCGCCGGTCATCTGGGGGCAGCTCGGCGTGCGCGACGACGCCGCCGCGGCACGAGCGGAGGCGGCGGGCGTAAGGGTCGTGATGGATCGTTGCCCGGCCATCGAATATCCGCGCCTGGTCGCCTGATCGAGATCACAGGGGATCGACGGCATCCGGCCGTTTATCGCGCGATCTCACCGAAAGATGGCAAGTTTTTTCCGCGAGCCGAAAAGCACGGCAAAGTTCGCGGTTAACTTTCATATGCCAGGCGTTATGCTTTTCCCGTTACGAACAAAATCCGGCGGGAGGAAAGATATGCCAGCAAACAACCCAGGTTTCGACACGCTTGCAATCCATGCCGGCGCGCAGCCAGATCCGGCGACAGGCGCGCGCGCGACGCCGATCTACCAGACGACATCCTTCGTCTTTCAGGATGCGGATCATGCAGCCGCGCTGTTCGGATTGCAGCAATTCGGCAATATCTATACCCGCATCATGAACCCGACCCAGGCCGTGCTGGAAGAGCGGGTGGCTGCCCTCGAAGGCGGCACTGCGGCTCTGGCCGTCGCCTCCGGTCATGCCGCGCAGCTCCTCATCTTCCATGCCATCATGCAGCCGGGCGACAATTTCGTCGCGGCCAAACGGCTTTATGGTGGTTCGGTCAATCAGTTCGGACAATCCTTCAAGAGTTTCGACTGGCGGGTCCGCTGGGCCGATTCCGCCGATCCTGCGACCTTCGAAGCGCAGATCGACAGTCGCACCCGCGCCGTCTTTATCGAAAGCCTTGCCAATCCCGGCGGCACCTTTGTCGATATAGCCGCCATCGCGGCCATCGCGCACAAGCATGGCCTACCGTTGATCGTCGACAATACTCTCGCAAGCCCCTATCTCATCCGACCGCTGGAGCATGGCGCCGATATCGTCGTGCATTCCCTAACGAAGTTCCTCGGCGGCCATGGCAATTCCATGGGCGGCATCATCGTCGATGGCGGCACTTTCGACTGGTCCGCCTCGGGTAGTTATCCCATGCTGTCTTCACCGCGGCCGGAATATAACGGCATCGTGCTGCATGCGACCTTCGGCAATTTCGCTTTCGCTATTGCCTGCCGCGTGCTGGGCCTGCGCGATCTCGGACCAGCCATCTCGCCATTCAATGCCTTTCTGATCCTGACAGGCATCGAAACGTTGCCACTGCGGATGCAGCGCCATTCCGACAATGCGGCTGCCGTTGCGCGTTGGCTGAAGGGGCAGGAGAAGGTAGCATGGGTCAACTATGCCGGCCTTGAGGACGATCCCAACCACGCGCTGCAGCAGCGTTACTCGCCGAAGGGCGCCGGCTCCGTTTTCACCTTTGGTCTGAAGGGGGGATATGAAGCGGGCAAGGGGCTGGTCGAAGGCCTGGAGCTGTTCTCGCATCTTGCCAATATCGGCGACACGCGCTCGCTCGTCATCCATCCTGCTTCGACGACGCACAAGCAGCTGAGCGACGAACAGAAGGTCGCAGCCGGCGCCGGCCCGGATGTGGTGCGTCTCTCCATCGGTATCGAGGACGTCAAGGATATCATCGCCGATCTGGAGCAGGCACTGGCGAAAATCTGAGGACGGCACCGGCAGGAAGCCGAAAAAGCAGCAGGGATTCTTTGATCTCGGCGAATTTCATGTTTGTCTCGGTCTGCGCTCGCCGATTGGTGGTCGCGGATATTTTTTGATGTGGCGAACGTGACCGACGGGGGATCTGAGTGGCAGACTATGTGCAACTGAATGTCGATGACGTTGAGCCCGAGCTCGGAGCGCCTGCCGCGGATCGCCTCATTTCGGGAGCCCCGATCTTCCGAACGTGGAACATGGATGAGGCCGACGGCGGCCTCTATGCCGGTATCTGGGAAGCAACGCCGGGCAAATGGAGGGTCGTCTACGACGAATGGGAATATTTCCATATCCTCTCCGGTTATTCTATTGTGACGGGTGAGGATGGAAAGGCCTTCCATCTGCGTGCAGGCGACCGTCTTATCTTGAGGCCGGGCTTCAAGGGGACCTGGGAAGTTATTGAAACGACTCGCAAGGATTACGTGATCCGTCTCTGACGATGCTCTTGAATCAGAACATGAAGTTCGCGTTCATGCGCCCTTCGGCGCAGCTTGATTCACGCCGTTCCGCAACGGCCGCAATGATTGCCGCAGGTTGTGTCACTGCCGCTTCATTAAACTGTCATCAAACTGAAACAATGCGTCTTTAGAGCCAAGGCTGTCGCCGGGAGATTTCAGGCGGGGAGGTTCGTTTACCATGGCAAGCCTCGCGCCGGTCTTCTGCTCGCCATCCTTTCATTCACTTGAGGAAGTGAGTCTATTATGCTTAACCTGAAACTCCGTTCGCTTTGCCTGACTGCAGGCCTTATCGCGGCTATGTCCGCTTCGGCCTCCGCTGCCGACATCACGGGCGCTGGCTCGAGCTTCATTGCACCGGTTCTGTCCAAGTGGGCCGAAGGCTACAAGGCTGCGACGAACAACGTCGTCAACTACCAGTCGGTCGGTTCGGGCGCCGGCATCAAGCAGCTCCTCGACAAGACCATCGTATTCGGCGCTTCGGACAAGCCGATGAGCGATGCCGACCTCGAGAAGAACGGCATTGCCCAGTTCCCGATGATCTCCGGCGGTATCGTCGTTTCCTATAACGTCGAAGGCGTAAAGCCGGGCGAACTCGTTCTCGACGGCAAGACGCTGGCCGATATCTTCCTCGGCAAGATCGCCAAGTGGGACGATGCAGCCATCAAGGCTCTCAACCCGGAAGTGAAGCTGCCGTCCACGCCGATCTCGGTTGTTTACCGCGCCGACAGCTCGGGCACGACCTTCAACTTCACCGACTACCTGGCGAAGGTTTCGCCGGAGTGGAAGGAAAAGGTTGGCTCGAACACGGCTGTTGAATGGCCGGTCGGCTTCGGCGCCAAGGGCTCGGAAGGCGTTTCCACCACCGTCAACCAGACGGCTGGCTCGATCTCTTACGTTGAATATTCCTATGTCGTCGCCAACCACATCGGTTTCGCGAAGATGAAAAACTCTGCCGGCAAGGTTATCGAGCCGAGCCTGGAAACCTTCAAGGCTGCCGCTTCCAACGCCGATTGGGCCAAGGCCAAGAACTTCAACCTGATCATCACCAATCAGCCGGGCGAAAAGAGCTGGCCGATTGCCGCTTCGACCTGGGTTCTGCTCTACAAGAAGCCGGCTGATGCTGCTAAGAACGAAGAAGCACTGAAGTTCTTCAAGTGGTCCTATGAGCATGGCCAGAAGGACGCGACCGCGCTGTCTTATCTTGCGGTCCCGGACAATGTTGTCGAGATCGTCGAGAAGTCTTGGAAGACGGACTTCGGCACGAAGTAATTTGTGCTAGGCGAAAAGTTGCGGCGGACAGGGTATTTCCCTGTCCGCCTTTCGTGACAGGACAAGGGGAAATCGATGGCTGACGCGACTCAGATGGCTGGCTTCCAGGCTGTGAATACCTCCGCCGCGACCAGAAAATTCCGGATACAGGATCGGATTTTCTATTTCATGACGCTTGGCTCGGCTATTCTTGTCGTGCTTCTGCTGCTGGCAATCCTCGTGGTTCTTGTCATCGATGCCTTACCCACATTTCAGACCTTTGGCTTGTCGTTCCTTTGGGGCACCAAGTGGAGCGCGCCGGCCGATATTTATGGCGCCGTCCCTGCCGTAGTCGGTACGTTGGTGAGTTCATTCATCGCCATGTTGATTGCCGTTCCCCTGGGCATCGGCATCGCCATCTTCCTCACGGAACTTTGCCCCGGCAGCCTGCGCCGTCCCATCAGCACGGCCATCGAGCTTCTGGCGGGCGTTCCCTCCATTATCTATGGCATCGTCGGCCTGTTCATTCTTGTGCCGCTGATGCAGAACAATATCCTGCCTTTCCTGATGGCGACTGTCGGCCAGGTGCCGGTGATCGGCCTGCTGTTCCAGCCGCCGGCGCCGGGCGTCGGCCTGCTGACGGCAAGCCTCGTGCTGGCCGTCATGATCCTGCCGTTCATCACCGCGATCTCCCGCGACGTGTTCAGCACCGTGCCGCCGATGCTGCGCGAATCCGCCTACGGTATGGGCATGACCACATGGGAAGTGGCTCGCCACATCTTGATTCCCTATACACGCCGTGGCCTCGTCGGCGGCATCATGCTCGGCCTCGGCCGCGCGCTCGGCGAAACCATGGCCGTCACCTTCGTTATCGGCTCGGTGAGCCGTCTGCAATCGTCGATCATCTCGCCGTCCACCACCATTTCCGCCCAGATCGCGAACAATTTCGGCGATGCCGACGGTCTGCAATTGTCGAGCCTGATTGCGCTCGGCCTGCTCCTGTTCGTCCTTTCCTTCTGCGTGCTTGCGCTGGCGAGGTGGATGATCGGCCGCGGCGACGCGCACTGAGGAAAAAAACCATGGACAATGCAATTCGTCAGAACCTCGTGTCGAGGCGTTATGGGAAGAACCGGGTGATGATGGTCTTGTGCTTCATCGCGGCCGTCCTCGGCATCTTCTTTCTCAGCGTGATCCTTGCGACCCTGCTTTATCGCGGCATATCGGCGCTCAGCCTCGACGTGTTCACTATGTCGATCCCAGCCCAGGGCTCGCGCGGCGGTCTGATCAACGCGATCTACGGCACCGTGCTGGTCACGGGTCTCGCGATCGTGATCGCCGCGCCGATCGGCATTCTTGCCGCCACCTATCTTGTGGAATATGCCAACGGCAGCAAACTTGCCGAGGCTGCCAAGTTCCTCAACGATATCTTGCTGTCCGCGCCCTCGATCATCATCGGCGTGTTCGTCTACGGCGCGGTGGTCGTGCCCATGCATGGCAACTCCGCTATCGCGGGCATCCTTGCGCTGGCGCTGATCGCGCTTCCGGTCGTCAACCGCACGACACAGGACATGCTGTTGCTGGTGCCAAACGCGCTTCGTGAGGCGACTGCAGCGCTCGGCGCTCCGCGCTGGAAATCCATGATGATGGTGGTTTACCGTTCCGCCTGGACTGGCATCCTCACCGGCATCCTGCTGGCCATCGCCCGCATCAGCGGCGAAACCGCGCCATTGCTCTTTACGGCCGGTTACAGCAAATTCATGAATACAGACCTGACCGGTCCGATCGCCACGCTGCCGGTTGCGATCAATACGCTTGCCGCCGATGCCGGTGAGGATCTCAAACAACTTGCCTGGGCGGGCGCGCTGATTATCACCGTTGCTATCCTTGCGCTTAACATCCTTGCCCGTGTCTTGAGTGGGCGCCGCCAGTGACGCAGCCGCCGAACGATAGGAATGAGACCATGAACATGAGCGACAGCAATTTCCAGAGCGTCAACGCACAGCCGGGGAAGGATGCTGCTTCCCAGTCGGATCTCGGCCTGGCGAAACTTGAGGTGAAGAACCTCGATTTCACCTATCAGAACGGCCATCGCGTTCTGAAGAGCGTGAATATGAACATCCGCAAAAACGCGGTCACCGCCTTCATCGGCCCTTCGGGCTGCGGCAAGTCCACGTTGCTGCGCACCTTCAACCGCATGTACGATCTCTATCCCGGGCAAACGGTTGCGGGCGAGATTCTGCTGGATGGCCGCAATATCCTCACCAAGGACGTCGATCTGAATGATCTGCGCGCCAAGGTCGGCATGGTGTTCCAGAAGCCAACGCCGTTCCCCATGTCGATCTATGAGAACGTCGCTTTCGGCATCCGCCTCTATGAGAAGGTCTCCAAGTCGGAAATGGACGCCCGCGTCGAAGCGGCGTTGACTGAAACGGCGCTGTGGAGCGAAGTGAAGGACAAGCTGCACCAGAGCGGGCTTGGCCTTTCCGGCGGGCAGCAGCAGCGCCTCTGCATCGCTCGTGCCATTGCCATTCGTCCCGAAGTCCTGCTGCTCGATGAACCGACCTCGGCTCTGGACCCGATCTCGACCGCTAAGGTCGAAGAACTCGTGTCGCAGCTGAAGGGCGACTTCACCATCGTTATCGTCACGCATAACATGCAGCAGGCGAGCCGTATCTCCGACAGCACTGCCTTCATGTATCTTGGTGAGTTGATCGAATACGGCCAGACCGAGCAGATCTTCCAGGCGCCGAAGGTCAAGCGCACGGAAGACTACATCACCGGTCGTTACGGCTGATATGGCCGAACCTTGCCTCACACTTTACAAGGCGCGCTGCTAAAGCGCGCCTTTTGCATTTTTGGATAATTGCCTTGTCTGGTGGCCGCGCCACTCGGTCTGTTCAAGGCCTATGGCTGGCGGATTACCGAACAAGCCGGTCACATCCTCGCGAGCGTACCCATACGCCGCAAGGCATGGATCTGGTCGTCGAGGGTCGGCACCAGTTCGCCGTCGTCCGCCGCAGACGTTGCGTCGGGCTCCCTGGCTGTCTCGGTTTCGTTGAAGAGGATGGTGCAGTTGCGGCCCGCGCGTTTCGCGGCATATAGCGCACGGTCTGCGAAAGAGATAAGACGATCCCAGCTGACGGTATCGTGCGGCATGATCGAAACGCCGATGCTGACGGTTGCCGGCACCAGCGTGCGGCCGGCAAGCAGCGGTACCCGGCAGAAATCAGCGCGGATGGTTTCCGCCAGCGCTTCTGCCTGGGATTGATCGTCTATCGGAAGGAAGGCGACGAATTCCTCACCGCCCATTCTGCCGAATGCACCGCTGCGCGGCACGAATTGACGGGCAATGCGGGCAAACTCGACCAGAACCGCATCGCCCGCCTGATGGCCATGGCGATCGTTGATCTTCTTGAAATGATCGAGATCAAACAATAGGGCGGCAAGCATTTGCGGTTGTTGCTGCCCCTTGCCGACGAGGATCTCGTAGCTTTCCTGAAGCCCGCGCCGGTTCAGAACGCCCGTCAAAGTATCGGTGATGGATATTGCCCGCCAGCGGCGCTCGGCACGCTCCATGAGAAGCTTGCCGTTGAGAACGATGGCGATGATGACGAGCAGCCCGTAGCCAAGCGCCATGTAGCCGCGATAGATCATGGCCTCTTCAAGTGAAGGGACAGCAAGCACCATCCACAGAGCAGAACCGAAACAGAAGCAGGCGAGCGCCACGAAGACGATGCCGAGTTGCCCGCGCGCCGGCTCCCGTCGGCCGTCGCCTGGATGTACGGCAAAAGCTAGCAAGGTCGCGCCGACTGCGCCCGCGAGATCATAGACGATGACGCGATTGGCGAAATTGCCGGTGACCCAGGGAAGGCTGACGCCGATTAGCCAGATGGCGGGTGGCAGAAATGCCGACCATTCCAGCCTACGCTTGTCCATGAAGCGGAATCCGACGATCCAGGCGCTCTCGCCGAGCAGGGCCACGGCATTGCCGATCTGGATCGACCATATATCGGGGATGAGACCTCGAGCAGCCACCAACGCGAATCCTATGGCGCTGACGGTGAAGCCCAGTGCCCAGATCAAATAGGCTGGGGATTTGCGATCATGCCGCCAGGCGAGAAGGAGAACGGTCGCCAGCGTTATGGCTTCCGAGCACCAGATGGTCAGGCCTGTTGTCATATTCAGCACGATCGGACGCCTCTGCTGTTTTCGGCTACCGGCGCAAACTGCGCGACGATTTCCGTGTTCGTTTCATCCTTGCCCAATAAGATGGCAAGTTCCTTAAGTGCCTTGGTAAATTTTGCCTGTGCTGAAGATGTGCGTCGGCCCGATCCGGGCCTTCACGCTTCCTTCACCTTGCGATCTGGAAATATGGTGAGTAGCAGCTTGCGTGTCGCTGCAGCACCTTGGCATTCGAGGAGCCGCGGTTAGAAATGCTTTGTGAACGCTTCGCGGGTCATTAGAGCTTTTTGACGTTATGCTTTCGGGCGTCTTGAAGTGAAGGGCAGGGACACTCTATGTAGGAGTAAAGGATTTTTACTCCGATTCCCGGCGTTTCCGTCGCCGGGACAAGTTTGATAAAGGACGCACATGAGAAATCCAGTCGATACAGCTATGGCTCTGGTGCCGATGGTTGTCGAGCAGACCAACCGCGGGGAACGGTCTTATGACATTTATTCCCGCCTGCTGAAGGAACGCATCATTTTCCTGACCGGACCGGTCGAAGACCATATGGCGACGCTGGTGTGCGCACAGCTTCTCTTCCTTGAGGCCGAAAACCCGAAGAAAGAAATCGCCCTTTATATCAATTCGCCGGGCGGCGTCGTCACTGCCGGTATGGCAATCTACGATACGATGCAGTTCATCAAGCCGGCCGTTTCGACGCTCTGCATCGGCCAGGCTGCCTCGATGGGATCGCTGCTTCTGGCCGCCGGTGACAAAGACATGCGTTTCGCAACGCCGAATTCCCGGATCATGGTTCACCAGCCTTCTGGTGGTTTCCAGGGCCAGGCTTCGGACATCGAACGCCACGCACGCGATATCATCAAGATGAAGCGCCGTCTCAATGAGGTTTACGTCAAGCATTGCGGCCGGACCTACGAAGAGGTCGAGCAGACGCTCGATCGCGACCATTTCATGTCCTCCGATGAGGCCAAGGAATGGGGTCTGATCGACAAGGTGCTGACGTCGCGTACTGAAATAGAAGGTGAAACCGCCTCGTGATTATCCACTAGGCGGTGACTTCTACGCCACAGTTCTATCCCATTTGTGATCGAATAGGGGTTTAATGTGGAGCAGAACGCGGTAATAGTACGCATTAATGCTATGTAGCGTTTTTATGACATAGCATTCGGCATTCGAAGGGGGATCGTTGCCACGCAGTTCCGGTTTGGTTGCCTGGCCTGCGTTCAGTACCCTGAAGGGCGCCGCGATCTGCAAACGAGGGGCAGGTCCGGCGGGCGCATAGAGTGGACCGCGATTTCAAGTTGGAAATTTGCGGCGTGCTGGAAGGAAAGTGATATGAGCAAAGTCAGCGGCAGCAACGGCGGCGACTCAAAGAACACGCTTTATTGTTCGTTCTGCGGTAAGAGCCAGCATGAAGTCCGGAAGTTGATTGCCGGACCGACCGTATTCATCTGCGACGAGTGCGTCGAGCTATGCATGGACATCATCCGCGAGGAAAACAAATCCTCGATGGTGAAGTCTCGTGACGGTGTTCCGACCCCGCAGGACATCATCAAGGTTCTTGACGAATACGTCATTGGCCAGCGGCAGGCGAAGAAGATCCTCTCCGTAGCCGTTCACAACCATTACAAGCGACTCGCTCACGCATCGAAGAATGGTGACGTCGAGCTGGCGAAGTCGAACATCATGCTCGTCGGCCCGACCGGCTGCGGTAAGACCTATCTTGCCCAGACGCTCGCCCGCATCATCGACGTTCCCTTCACCATGGCCGATGCGACGACGCTGACCGAAGCAGGCTATGTCGGCGAAGACGTCGAAAACATCATCCTCAAGCTGCTACAGGCTGCCGACTACAACGTCGAGCGCGCACAGCGCGGCATCGTCTACATCGACGAAGTCGACAAGATTTCCCGCAAGTCGGACAATCCGTCGATCACGCGCGACGTCTCGGGCGAGGGCGTGCAGCAGGCGCTTCTGAAGATCATGGAAGGCACGGTGGCTTCGGTTCCCCCGCAGGGCGGCCGCAAGCATCCGCAGCAGGAATTCCTGCAGGTGGACACGACCAACATACTCTTCATCTGCGGCGGTGCGTTTGCCGGCCTCGACAAGATCATCTCCGCCCGCGGCGAAAAGACCTCGATCGGCTTCGGCGCGACCGTCAAGGCACCTGATGACCGCCGCGTCGGCGAAGTGCTGCGCGAGCTGGAGCCGGAAGATCTGGTGAAGTTCGGTCTCATCCCGGAATTCATCGGCCGTCTGCCCGTTCTGGCGACGCTGGAAGATCTGGACGCGGATGCGCTGATCCAGATCCTGTCCGAGCCGAAGAACGCGCTGGTGAAGCAGTATCAGCGCCTGTTCGAGATGGAAGATGTCGAGCTGACCTTCCACGAGGATGCTCTGCGCGAAATCGCCCGCAGGGCGATCGTCCGCAAGACGGGTGCCCGTGGTCTGCGTTCCATCATGGAGAAGATCCTCCTCGATACCATGTTCGAGCTACCGGCGCTGGAAGGCGTGCGCGAAGTGGTCATTTCCGAGGAAGTGGTTCGCGGCTCGGCCCGCCCGCTCTACATCTATGCCGACCGGCAGGAGGAGAAGGCCAACGCAACGGCCTGATCCATCATCTGTGATCACGAATCGGGGGCTCGTCATCGACGGGCCCCTTTCTGTTTGAAAAATCGCACGGTTTGCTGATAAAGTCTTGGATAAGCTTAAGGGAATGCCGTCGGAACCGGTTGTGAAGAGCCCCTGCTGCAGCCATGATGGCATGATTCTGGAGCACGAGGCGGACAGGGCGCAGGCCCGACGTTTTTCTTCGGATCTTAACGTCGCCGGCAGTGTTCGAGTTGTCGGGCTTTGGTGTTTTGTTGTTGCGTTCCTCCTTGCGGATATGCGGGATCGTTGCCTTGTGGCGGGCGTTTCCTGTGACTTGAAATAGGCAGTGTGAAGCTCCACTTGTTTACCAAGTGAGAGAGCCGGCTAACTCCCCAAGCCGGCAGAGAGCCCGGGAACGGGACGACGGAAAGGAAATGACATGAGTAAGAAAACGTCTGCGGCACACGACAGCATTGCCTATCCGGTATTGCCGTTGCGCGACATCGTGGTCTTCCCCCACATGATCGTGCCTCTGTTCGTCGGACGGGAGAAATCCATTCGCGCGCTGGAAGAGGTCATGGGTTCGGACAAGCAGATTATGCTCGTCACCCAGATCAATGCCAGCGATGACGATCCCGCGCCGGACGCCATCCACAAGGTCGGTACCGTTGCAAATGTCCTGCAGCTGCTGAAACTGCCCGACGGCACCGTCAAGGTGCTGGTGGAAGGCCGTGCGCGCGCAGAAATCGACGAATATACCGGCCGTGAAGACTTCTACGAAGCCCTTGGCCATGTCCTGCATGAGCCGGAAGAAGACCAGGTCGAGCTCGAAGCTTTGAGCCGCTCCGTCGTTTCCGAATTCGAGAGCTATGTGAAGCTCAACAAGAAGATTTCGCCGGAAGTGGTCGGTGCAGCCAGCCAGATCGATGATTATTCGAAGCTGGCGGACACCGTTGCATCGCATCTTTCGATCAAGATCACCGAAAAGCAGGAAATGCTGGAAACCACCAGCGTCAAGGCTCGCCTGGAAAAGGCGCTCGGCTTCATGGAAGGCGAGATTTCGGTTCTGCAGGTCGAGAAGCGCATTCGCTCGCGCGTCAAGCGCCAGATGGAGAAGACGCAACGCGAATACTATCTGAACGAGCAGATGAAGGCGATCCAGAAGGAGCTCGGCGACGGCGAGGAAGGCCGTGACGAGATGGCCGAACTGGAAGAGCGCATCGCCAAGACCAAGCTGTCAAAGGAAGCCAAGGAAAAGGCCGATGCCGAGCTGAAGAAGCTCAGGCAGATGAGCCCGATGTCGGCTGAGGCGACCGTGGTGCGCAACTATCTCGACTGGCTGCTGGGCATCCCCTGGCACAAGAAGTCGAAGATCAAGGCCGACCTGAACAATGCCGAGAAAATCCTCGAAGCGGATCATTTCGGCCTGGAAAAGGTCAAGGAGCGTATCGTCGAATATCTGGCCGTCCAGGCTCGCGCGACGAAGATCAAAGGCCCGATCCTGTGCCTCGTCGGCCCTCCGGGCGTCGGCAAGACCTCGCTCGCCCAGTCTATCGCCAAGGCGACCGGCCGTGAGTATGTCCGCATGGCGCTCGGCGGCGTTCGCGACGAAGCCGAGATCCGCGGTCACCGCCGCACCTATATCGGCTCGATGCCCGGCAAGGTCATCCAGTCGATGAAGAAGGCGAAGAAGTCCAACCCGCTGTTCCTGCTCGACGAGATCGACAAGCTCGGCCAGGACTATCGCGGCGATCCGTCCTCGGCTCTGCTTGAGGTGCTGGACCCCGCGCAGAACTCGACCTTCATGGATCACTACCTGGAAGTCGAATATGACCTGTCGGATGTGATGTTCATCACGACGGCGAATACGCTGAATATCCCTGCGCCCTTGATGGACCGCATGGAAGTCATCCGTATCGCCGGCTATACCGAAGATGAAAAGCGCGAGATCGCCAAGCGGCACCTGCTGCCGAAGGCCATCAAGGAACACGCGTTGCAGCCGGAGGAATTCTCGGTCACCGACGGTGCCCTGATGGCGATTAGCCAGCAGTACACCCGCGAAGCCGGTGTTCGTAACTTCGAGCGCGAATTGATGAAGCTCGCCCGCAAGGCGGTCACCGAGATCATCAAGGGCAAGGTGAAGTCAGTTGCCGTTACGGCGGAGAATATTTCCGACTATCTCGGCGTGCCGCGCTTCCGCCATGGCGAAGCCGAGCGCGACGATCAGGTCGGTGTTGTCACCGGTCTTGCCTGGACTGAAGTCGGCGGCGAGCTGCTGACGATCGAAGGCGTGATGATGCCGGGCAAGGGCCGCATGACGGTCACAGGCAACCTGAAGGAAGTCATGAAGGAATCGATCTCGGCGGCGGCCTCCTACGTCCGCTCGCGCGCTGTCGATTTCGGCATCGAGCCGCCTCGCTTCGACAAGAGCGACATCCACGTGCACGTGCCGGAAGGTGCGACGCCGAAGGATGGTCCGTCGGCCGGTGTCGCCATGGCAACGGCAATCGTCTCGATCATGACCGGCATCCCGGTTTCCAAGGATGTTGCCATGACGGGTGAAATCACGCTGCGCGGCCGTGTGCTGCCGATCGGCGGCCTGAAGGAAAAGCTGCTCGCAGCACTGCGCGGCGGCATCAAGAAGGTGCTGATCCCGGAAGAAAACGCCAAGGATCTGGCGGAGATTCCGGACAACGTGAAGAACAGCATGGAAATCATCCCCGTGTCGCGCATGGGCGAGGTGATCAAGCACGCGCTTGTTCGCCGTCCTGAACCGATCGAGTGGGATGGCACCGTGGAAACGCCTGTCATCGCAACGGTCGAAGGCGTCGACGAAGTGGGTTCTACCATCGCTCATTAAGCCCGTTCGCCTCAATTCTGTCGAATTGACATAAATGGACGAAAAGACCGGCATTTTTGCCGGTCTTTTTTTGTGAAAAGCGTATGGCAACGCTTGCTTTTCCTTGATTTGCAGGGCTTTTGGGGTTGCGGCGGGTAAGAGCATTGCTATTTTGCGCCCCGCTTACTGATAAGTCGTTTCATACCAGAGAAAGGGGTGGAAACATGAACAAGAATGAGCTCGTGTCCGCAGTGGCCGAGAAGGCCGGTATCACGAAGGCTGACGCTGCTTCCGCTGTCGACGCTGTTTTCGATACTGTCCAGGCCGAACTGAAGAAGGGCGGCGACATTCGCCTTGCTGGTTTCGGCAGCTTCACCGTTTCTCACCGTGCAGCCACCAAGGGCCGTAACCCGTCTACCGGCGCCGAGGTCGATATTCCTGCCCGTAACGTACCGAAGTTCACGCCCGGCAAGGGCCTGAAGGACTCGGTCAACAGCTAATTCGTTTCACCCGCTGCGAGGCTTTAGCCTTGCGGGGTGGACAAGATTGGGGCCCGCAAAAGCGGGCCCTTTTTTATGGGTAATTTCCGATCCGAAATCGCCATCCCGCATCGGGTCAGATGAACGCCGATGTTTTCATGCGGTACTCCAACCGGAGCTATCGGGCGCTGTCGATGATCTGGCCACCATCGGGCGTCAGACTTGAACCCGTGATGAATCTCGAATCGCTGCTGGCAAGGAACAGGACGACGGGTGCGACATCGTCTTCGGGTGAGCCGAAGCGGCCAAGGGCATTCGTTGGTGGAGGAGTGTCGGGTCTTGCGCCCCAAGTGTCGGCTACGGGCAGGAGGTTATTGACGGTGATATTGTCCGGACCCCATTCGCGCGCAGCGGATCTCGTGAGAGCGCGTACGGCCTCCTTGGCGAGGTTGTATGGCCCGTAAGGGGACATGCCGAGAATGCCTGCCAGAGACGCAAAGTTGATCACACGGCCTTCTCCGCTGGCTTTCAGGTATGGATAGCAGGCCTGCATGGTTCGCAGATATGCAATCGGGCCCATATCGAAGTTGCGTCGCAATTGTTCTACGGAGAGATCGAGGATCGAGGAGTGAACAACGGTCGGGTCGAATGCGACATTCACCAGAATATCGATCCCTCCGAATGTCCGCACCACCTTTGCCACTGCCTCGGCGATCTGCTCGCCGTAACTGAGGTCACAGACCACGCCGAGCGCGGTTCCTCCCTTGGATTGGATGTGAGCGACAACCGCATTCACGTTGGCTGGGGTGAGCGACAATACCGCGACCTTCGCGCCTTCCGCCGCAAAGAGTTCTGCCGTGGCACGTCCGATGCCCCTGCCGGCACCGGCGACGATAGCCACTTTTCCGGTTAGCTTTCCCATTCGATTTCCTTTCGGGTTCGGCAATTAGAGCGCCATAGCAAATGCGTACGGTGAGGGAATTTCGCGTCCCGCGTTCTGCGTGACGAAGGAGGTTACGAGCAATGCCAGTCCGACTATAGCCGGCAGAGCGCCTACGGGTTTTCGAACGCCAATGTGAGCAAGTCCGGAAAGCAGGAGGTGAAACAACATGCCCGCATAGGCCAGATCGCTGATGGCGACGTTGAACCGCGATAGAATAGCGGCAACGGCGGCGAGCTTCACGAAAGTCAAAAGGTGGACGAGATAGCTTGGGTAGCCGAACCCGAGGATCGTTTGCCGTACCCACTCGGTTTTGACGACGTAGGTCACGGCGGAGGCCAGGTACAGCAGGATTAGCAAGGCCGTCGCGGCCCAGTAAACATAGAATTCAGACATGGGATATCCGTTGCCGCCGAATGGCTCCGGCAGCTTGCTCCGTTTCAAGATTTTCGATGTCCGGAATGGCGATCCGCCATTTCTCCGGTCTGCAGATCGAAAATGTGATATTAAATGAATCTATACAAGTAGGATGAATTTGGCGTGGTAAGTATGGAAAACCAGACTAATGAGCCAGGCATCAATATGCATGAGGAGATGCGCCGAGCGTTCACACTGCTCTCCGGAAAATGGAAGCTGGAAATCATGTGGCTTCTCAACCAGCGGATCTATCGCTTTAACGAGCTGCGCAAGGCCATCCCAGGCATCACGCAGCACATGTTGACCATGCAATTGCGGGAGCTGGAGGCTGATGGTCTCATCTCACGCACTGTCTTTGCCGAAGTTCCGCCTCGCGTGGAATATGAAATCACGGTGAAGGCAAGGGGGCTTGGACCTACCATGGAAGCCTTGACCGTGTGGTGGAGCGAATATGGGCGAAGCATACCCGAAAGAACGACAACTCGCGGCCGAAAACAAACCTCGAAAAAATAGATGTCTGCTCCAAACCGCGGAGCCGGCGTCGGATGACTGCTTGAGGTGCGAGGCAGCGCCACGACCACAGCTTCGGCTGATGAGCTTTGCTACCGAAGTGCAGAGTCAGAGCAGCGTCCGGCCGCCATTGACCGCGAGTTTCTGGCCGGTGATGAAATCTGCCTTGCTCGAGGCGAGGAAGACGACGGCATCGGCGATATCTTCCGGCCTGCCGAAATGGGCAAGCGGCGTCTGCGCGAGATAGCCGTCCTTGGCCTGCTGCGACGCTTCTGCATGACGCTCGACCGGGATCCAGCCGGGAGCAATGAGATTGACGGTAATGCCTTCCGGCGCGAGCTCCCTTGCCCAAGAGCGCGTCATAGAGAGCATCGCGCCCTTGGCGGCGGCATAATTGCCGAAATTGGGGTTGCCGAGTTCCGCGACCTCGGAGCCAATATTGATGACGCGGCCGGATTTGCGCGCCCGCCAATCGGGAAGTACGGCCTGAAGCAGCTCCAGAGGCGCCTTGACGAAAAATTCCAGTTGATCGAGATAGGTTTGCCAGGATTGCTCCATGAGCGGCATTTCGGGCTGGGGCCCCGTCGCATTGTTGACGATCAGATCGACCGGCCCGAGCGACGCCTTGATCTTTTCCAGGCCGTCCACAAGCTGGTCCTTGTCAATCACGCTGAATTTTGCGGCATAAGCCTGCCCGCCGTGCTGTCGAATAGCGTCGACGATCTTCTCGGCCCCCTGAGTGTCGCTCGCATAGTTGACGGCGACGGCCCAGCCGGCCTCAGCAAGCTGCAAGGCGATTACGGCGCCAAGGCCGCGCGATGCCCCTGTTACCAGCGCTACTTTCATTCTCTTCCCTCTCCTCGGTTTGGCCCTCTGGCTGATCTTCGAATAGCCGGAACGGGGTCCCGACTATTCATGCCAAAATGGCCTTACCAGCGATGATGAACGTGCGGTGCAATCAGGCGCTCGTAGATTTCGCGCGTTGCCGCCATGATATCGGCCGAAAGCGGAGCGAGATCGGCCGCGGCGGCATTGGCCTTGGCCTGCTCGGCATTGCGCGCACCCGGAATGACGACGGTGACGGCGTCATTCATCAGGATCCAGCGGAGTGCAAAGGCAGTCATGCTGGCGCCGGCCGGAACCAGCTTTCGCACCTCTTCCACGGCCTGCAGACCAACTTCGAGCGGCACGCCTGCAAAGGTTTCGCCGACATCGAAGGCCTCGCCGTGACGGTTGAAGTTGCGGTGGTCGTCGCTGGCAAATTGCGTATCGCGGGTGATCTTGCCGGACAGCAGGCCGGAGGCCAGCGGTACGCGGGCGATGACGGCGACGTTCTTGCGCCTGGCCTCCTTGAAGAACAGATGATCGGGACGCTGACGGAAGATGTTGTAGATGATCTGGATGCTGACGACGCCCGGATATTCTATCGCCTTCAGCGCTTCTTCGACCTTCTCGACGCTGACGCCGTATCCTTTGATCTTGCCGGCCTTCTGCAACTCGTCGAGACCGGCAAAAACCTCCGGACGATAGAGGACTTCGGTCGGCGGGCAGTGAAGCTGCACGAGATCAAGGCTCTCGACGCCGAGGTTCTTCAGGCTGCGGTCGATGAAGCCCTCCAGGTTGGTCTTGTTATAGCCGTCGGCGACATGCGGGTTCAGGCGGCGGCCGGCCTTGGTCGCCACCATCGGGCGCGCGCCGCCGCGTGCCTTCAGTACATCGGCAATGATCTTTTCCGAACGGCCGTCACCATAGACGTCGGCGGTGTCGATGAAGGTCATGCCGGCATCAAGGGCGGCGTTCAACGCTGCGCGGCCGTCGGCCTCGCTGACATCGCCCCATGCGCCGCCGATCTGCCAGGCCCCGAAGCCGACATCCGTCACGATAAAGGGCGTCCGTCCAAAGGCATGATGTCTCATGAAAAGTCTCCTCTCTTTTATTCGTAAGATGATAGCGCAGTAGCAGCCGTCCGACAGGGCCACAAGCGCACATTGGCGATCGAGGATCGCAATCGCGTGACTGAGAAACATGGCAGGCGCTGGCCGGCTTACGAAACCGTTGGATGAAGCCGCCGGTGCGGTATTCACAGCGCCTTCGTTTCCTTAAAAGGGGAGATCGGATTTCTGACTATTATCGGAGCTCATGCCCTCTTTCAGCTTCATCCATGCCGCCGATCTGCATCTTGGCAGTCCGTTTCAGGGGCTGGCCTTGAAGGATGCCGCCGTTGCGGCGGTCTTCGTCGAAGCGAGCCGCAAGGCATTCTCGATCCTTGTGGGCTTGGCGATCGAAAAGCGCGTCGATTTCTTCGTCATTGCCGGCGATGTCTATGACGGCGACTGGAAGGACAACAAGATCGGCCTGTTCTTCAATCGCGAAATGGCCCGGCTGGAACGGGCGGGCATTCCGGTCTACCTGCTGCGCGGCAATCACGATGCGGCGAGCGTCATCACCAAAACCATCACATTGCCGCCAAACGTGCATGAGTTTCCAACCGGCAAGCCGGGTAGTGTCAGGCTGGAAGCACTGAAGGTGGCGCTGCATGGCCAGGGCTTTGCCGAGCGCTCCGCCAACGACAATCTGGCGATTGCCTATCCGGCACCCGTTTCCGGCTGGTTCAACATCGGCATTCTGCATACCTCGCTGACCGGCCGTGAGCCGCATGCGCCCTATGCGCCGTGTTCCGTCGATGATCTGCGCTCGCGCGGCTATGACTACTGGGCGCTCGGCCATGTGCACGACTTTGAAGTGGTGGCGCAGGACCCGCTCGTCATTTTTCCCGGCAATCTGCAGGGCCGCAACATCCGCGAGCGCGGAGCCAAGGGCGCGGTGCTGGTGACAGTCGAAGACGGGCGGATCGATCATGAGCGTCTGATCGTCGATGAGGCGCGCTTTGCGCAGGTCGATATCGTGGTTGGACCGGAGGACGATCAGGCGGCAATCCTGCGCCATGTGGAGCAGGCGGTGCAGCCGATTGCCGATGAGATGGCGGGTCGTATGACCGCGCTGCGTGTGCGGCTTTCCGGCGTAACGCCGCTGCAGGGTGCGATCGCTGCCAACCGCCAGCAATGGCGCGACGAGGTGGAAGCCGCCTGTCATCGCGTGCATGAGGATATCTGGCTGGAAAAGCTCGAGCTGCGGCTGGAACCGCCGCTGGAGAGAGCAGCGGGCACGGACGGCGCGCTCGATCTGCGCCAGCTACTAGCAGGCCATGCCGGCGATACCGATATTGCGGCGGAAGCGGCCCGGTTAATCGACGAGATCGCCGTGCGCCTGCCGGGTGGCCTCGGCGCGACGGAACAGCCGTTGGACGATAGCATGGATGCCCTCATCGAAGAAGCGCGGCAACTGCTGCTGGCGCGCGGGCAGGGGGCAGGCTGATGCGCTTCGCCCGGCTCGATATTCTCCGCTACGGCGCGCTGACCGATCAATCGATCGATTTTCGCCCCGATGCACGGCTGCATGTGATCTATGGTCCGAACGAAGCGGGTAAATCCTCGGCTCTGAACGCGATCTCGGATCTTCTCTTCGGTTTCCCGGCCGCTGCTGAGCAAAGCTTCCTGCATGAGCCGAATACCCTGCGGATCGGCGCCGATCTCAGCGCGCGCGATGGCGCAAGGCTGAGTTTTCGCCGCCGCCGTGGCCGCAAGGGGACGCTTCTCGCGCCCGATGACAAGGAGACGGCGCTTGCCGACGATGCGCTTTCGCCCTTCCTCGGTAATCTCAGCCGCGATGTCTTCGAGCGCGCCTTCGGCCTCGACTCCCAACGGCTGCGGCAGGGCGCGACTGCCATGCTGCGCAGCGGCGGCGAGATCGGCAGCCTGCTGTTTTCTGCTGCTTCCGGGCTTACCGGTCTGTCGCGCCTGCGCCAGTCGCTGGAAGCGGAGGCCGACGGCATCTATGCGTCCAGGCGCTCGAAGGATCGCGGCTTCTACCAGGCTCTCGACCGCTATGAGGATGCCCGTAAGGCCGAGCGGGAAAACGAGCTGAAATCCGGCGACTGGAAGAAGCTTCTTGCCGAGGCGTCCGAATTGGAAGCGGAGCTGGAGCGCCTACAGGCGGAGCGCCGCGGCACACGTGAGGCGCTGGATCGGCTGAAGCGGCTGAAGACCCTGCAGCCGTTGCTTGCCGAGATCGATGCGGAAACCCTTGCACTCGACGGTCTTTCCGATCTCGCCGCCATACCGAACGGTTTCGTCGACCGGCTTGAACAGAAGCTACACAATAAACAGGCGAGCGAAGAGGAACTGCGCCGTGCTCAACAAGCCGTTGTGCGTGTCGAGGAAGATCTCGCGCGTGTTCACGTTGATGAAGCGCTGCTCCAGATGTCGGGCGATATCACCCAGCTCTTTGCCGATACCGGCAACTACCGCGCTCAACGGCAAGACCTGCCGCGCGTCGATCAGGAACTCGCGGGCTATGACACGACGCTTTCCCAGCTTGCCCGCCGTCTCGGTCTTGCGGAGGCCGAGCTGGAACGGCAGCAGCCGAGTGACATCGACCGCGCGCGCCTGTCGGAACTGGTGGACGAAGGCCGGCAGCTCGCGCGGCAGATGCAGTCGCTTGCCGAGCAAGCTGACAGCGAGCGCAGGCAGCTTACCGCTCTGGAGAGGGACAGCCTTAACGGACGACTGATCGATCCGAGACCTTACATTGACCAACTTGAGGCTTTGGGCAGCGATCTCTCCGCCCTGGCTCGCCTTGATGGGCTGGAAACCCAGATACGCCGCACCGAGGCCGATCTTCACGAGGCGGCGAGACGGCTGCAGCCAGCGGTCAGTGACATCGATGTATTGTTTTCTGTGCCGCTGCCGGAAGCGGCGGAGATTACGGCACACCGGGATTCGATCGACGCCGCTCGATCGAAGGTGCGCGATGCCACCAGCAAGCTGCAGACCTATGACGAGCAGCTGGCGGAAATAACACGAATCCTTGCGGATGCCGAGCGCACCGGGCCGGTTGTTACGCGCGAACAGATCGTCGCCGCGCGCGAAAGCCGTGATGCGCAATGGTCCTCCATCCAGCAGAAATGGACCGAGAGCGCAGCTCCGGAAGCCAAGGCGCTTGCCGCATTGACTGTTGGGGTGGCTGAGGCCGATCGTTTGGCCGATGCCGCGCTGAGCGATGCGGATCGGGTCGCTCGTCACGCCGACTATCGTTTGCGGCAGGCGCGTCTGCTGCGGGAGCGGGAGGAAGCTTGCGGTCGGCACAAGGGTTACGAGAAAGCGCTGAAGGATGCACAGGCAGCCTTCGCAGCCCTTTTTGAGCCTTGCGGCGTCGATGCCCTCGATCCATCGACGATGCTGGAATGGCGTCGCGGAGTGGAGCTGCTGCGACGCGAGCGCAAGGCTTTGCGGGATTTAGTCGATCAACGGGATGAGAATGCACTGGCGGAAGGTCGTGTCTTGCCGGCTCTGCAGGATATCGTCGAGGCGACCGGCTACAAGAGCGGTCGCCTTCCGCCGGCCGCGATTGCGGAAGGCTTGCGCAAGCATCTGCGCCTTCTGTCCGAGCGCTGGAGCGAAAGCCGCACGCGGGAAGGTGAGATCGGGGCCGCGCGTGACCGGCTGGCTCGCTTCGACGATCAGCAGCAGCTCTTGGAACGTCAGCAGGCCGCTTGGCGCGCCGCCTTCGCCAAGGCCGTCGAACTGTTTCGGTTGCCGTCCGACACGACCCTGGAGATGGCGAATGTTGCCTTGAAGGCATGGCAGGAACTGCCCGATGTCCTAGCGGAGCGGGAGAACCGTCTGCGCCGGGTTAGCGGCATGCGCCGCGACATGGCCGATTTCGAGCGGCGGTTGGCGACGCTTGCCGCCAACAGCGGCTATGAGCTGGACCATCTGCCGCCGGATGCCGCTGCCGAGGCGCTGCATACCCGTGTCAACGCCATGCGCGGAGAGGTGAAAAAGCGCGACAGCCTCGAAGAGGAGCGGCAGCGCTGGCTGGGCATGGCAACACGCCAGGAGGCAGTGCTCGGCGCCGTTGCCGTCGAACTCGACCAGCTAACCGCGGATCTTCGCGGTGTCGACGATCTGCCCGCACTGCTCTCGCGGCTGCGCGAACGTGCGCGTCTCGCCGCACGGCTTGCCGAAAGCCGCGATCGATTCCGCCAGCAGGCTGACGGCAAAGCTGAAGACGAGCTTCGCGCCGAGCTTGCCGGCTTTGAGCGGGTTGCAGCCGATCTTGAAATTGAGCGGTTGACCGAGGAAGATCAGCGGCAGTTCGCCATGCATGGCGAGCTTTCGGCGCGGCTGGCTGAGAACCGCCGCCAACGGCAAGCCCTGGAAACCGGCGTCAGCGCAGAATACGCAGTTTTCGAGAGGCTTGCAGCTGAGCAGGAGGCGAAGGACCTCGCGCGGCAATGGGTTGTCCTCAAGATCGCAGCGCGAATGCTGGCCGGCTCGATGGAAGCCTATCGCGAAAAGCAGGCCGATCCCGTCATCAGACGGGCGGGCGAGTTGTTCTCGCAGCTGACCGGCGGTCGTTTCTCCCGTCTTGTCGAAGCGCATGATGAAAGCGATACGCTGCAATTGCTGGCTGAGCGTGCGGCAGGTGAGCGTGTGCCGCTTGACGGCTTGAGCGAGGGAACTGGCGATCAGCTTTATCTCGCGCTGCGGCTGGCATTTCTCGAGGATTACTCCGCCCGCAATGAGCCTGCGCCGCTAATCGTCGACGATATCTTCCAGACGTTCGACGACGAGCGCGTCAGCGCCGGTCTGCAGGTGCTGGCTGCTACGGCCGATCGTTTCCAGACGATCCTGTTTACCCATGAGAGGAGCGTAGTCGAGCTCGCCAAGAGCGAGATCGGTCGGGGTCTCGATTTGATCCAGCTTTGATGAGGAGCGGTCCCGGATCGGGCTAAGACATCGACGGGATATGCAGGCGCGTGGGCACCACGATCTTGGGGTCTGATTTATCGCGGCTATAGGCGGGGTTAAGCGCGCGATCGATGAAGCCCTGTGTCGCGTGCAGCCGGCGCAGGTTCTGCTTCTCCTGCTCGAAGCGCTTCTTTCGTTCGCCGGATTTGTCCGAGCCACGCGACAGCGATTCATGGTGATAAAGGCAGGCAAAGGGCGTCCAGATAACGCGGTATCCTGCCTTGTGCGCCCGCAGACAATAATCCACGTCATTATAGGCGACCGCGAAATTCTCCTCGTCGAAGAGGCCGATGTTGCGAAGGCAGTCACCCGAGATCAGCATCACGGCGCCAGTCACGCAAGTCATCGCGTTGCGCACATGCAGCCGGTTCATCGGTCCGCCGAACTCCTTCGGTTTGTTAAATACCAGTGACCGGCAAGTCCGCCAAAACCGATGACTAAACCGGCATGCTGCATCTTATCATTCGAGAAGAGCAGTTTGGCGCCGACGATGCCGGTTCGGTTCATGACGAGGCCAGTGATTAATAGAATCGGAACGACAGGGGGTCTACCTAGCGTATCAGCATCCATCGTATTCGTTGATCAATGCCGACATCTGTATGATTGTGACGGATCGTGCCTTGTCGGTAACGGAAATTCGTCGCGAATTGATTTAGTGAAAGAACTGCAGCCGCCGCAAGCAAGAACTGCGATCTTTGATTTGAATTGAGAGTCCAAGTAATCACATATCGCATTGATTGCTGCGCTGCTGCAAATTGGCTGCACACGCAAAATACTTGCCAGTGACAACTACAGGTGTTGAAAGCGTGAGTAGCTGATATTGAATTTCGTCAGTTTGGTATATTGCTGAGAGATCATGACAGTTGAGATTATCGGACGCGCAAGCATTGCCCCTGGGGCGGGTTCTATCGATGAACTGCAGCTCCTACTAAAGGAGGGGCGTTGCACCGTAAGCCGTATACCTGAGGAGCGCTGGGATCTTGCTCGCTTTTGGCATCCGGCTGTGGGCATCCAGGGAAAAACTTACAGTTTTGCAGCCGGCGTCTTTGAAAATGTCTACGCCTTTGATCCTGCGGTTTTCGGCCTTTCCCAGCGTGAAGCGATGCAGATGGATCCGCAGCAGCGCATCCTTCTGAATCTTGTCTGGCGAGCTTTGGAAGATGCAAACCTGCCGATCGATGGGTTCGAAGGCCAGCGCGTGGGCGTCTATGTCGGTGCATCCTCCCTTGAATATGGCAACCTGACGATCGAGGATCCCGCCTCGGGTAGCCCGTATTTCATGACGGGTAATGCGCTTTCCATCGCATCCAACCGCATCTCGCATATATTCGGCTTGCGCGGGCCAAGCATGACGATCGACACGGCCTGTTCGTCTTCGCTGGTAGCGCTCGATCAGGCGGTAAAGGCCCTCGAAAACGGAGAGATCGATACCGCGATCGTCGGCGGCATCAATATTCTGCTCAACCCCATGTCCTTCGTGGGCTTCGCGCAGGCGCGCATGCTATCGCCGGAAGGGCTCTGCCGCGCCTATGACGACAACGGTCGCGGTTACGTTCGCGCAGAAGGTGGTGCGGCGATCGTATTGCGCCGGACGGATGTTGCGTTGCGCGAGAAGGACCGCAGCTATGCCAGAATACATGCCGTGGGCGTCAATTCTTCGGGACGAACCAACGGTATTTCCATGCCGTCGCGTGAGGCGCAGGCCGCCTTGCTTCAGTCGATCTATGAAGGGCGCAATATCGATGTCAATCGTATCGCCTTCATCGAAGGGCATGGAACGGGAACGAAGGTCGGCGACCCCGCCGAAATCTGGGCGATCGGCGAAGTCATAGGGCGCAATCGGCGGGCGCCGGTACCGATCGGCTCGATCAAGACGAATATCGGCCATACCGAACCGGCGTCCGGCCTTTTCGGGCTGTTGAAGGCTGTGATTGCGCTTGAAAATAATTTCTTACCGGCCTCATTGCATTTCGACCACCCGAATGAGTCCATCGATTTCGAGGGCCTGAACGTTCGGGTCAATACATCAACGATCGAGCTTCTTCCGGCCAAGCAGGCACGCTTTGCCGGGATCAATTCCTTCGGCTTCGGCGGAACGAACGCTCATGTCGTCATCAGTGACCCCGATCCGATCGCACCGCCCGAACCGCCAATCCGAGGCGAGGGGGTCGTTTTCGCCGTCAGCGCTCACACGGCCTCGGCTCTTTCGGCGCTGCTCGAAGACTACAGAACCCGTCTTGAAACTGCCGAGCCCAAGGAAGCGCGTCAGATCGTTGCTTCCGCCGCTGCCAATCGCGAACCCATGCGTCATCGTTTCGCAGCCCGCGCAAAAGACAGTGCAGCGGTACTGGCCGCGATCGACGCGCATCTTGCGGGGAGAAATTCGGCTGGCGAGGCTGGCGAAGCTCCGGCCCAGGCCACC
Source organism: Rhizobium sp. BK312 (assembly GCF_014193605.1). Lineage (NCBI taxonomy): Bacteria > Pseudomonadati > Pseudomonadota > Alphaproteobacteria > Hyphomicrobiales > Rhizobiaceae > Rhizobium > Rhizobium sp. BK312. The sequence continues at coordinate 671,529 of NZ_JACHZP010000003.1, forward strand.
AAGATCGCCTTCGTCTTTTCCGGCAACGGCGCGCAATGGGCGGGAATGGGCATCGGCGCCTATCAGGAAAACCGCCATTTCCGGCAATGCTTTCAGTCCTTCAGCGCTCTCTTTGAATATTATCTCGGCGAAAAGCTGACCGATGTTCTGGTCGCTTCTGATCTTGCTGCCCGCCTGGCCGATACCAAGATCGCGCAGCCGCTGCTGTTCGCGATCCAGGCCTCCCTCTCGGACTGTCTCTGGTCGATGGGCGTCAAGCCGGATGCGGTCTTCGGCCACTCGGTCGGCGAAATCGCAGCCGCCTACGCAGCCAAGGTGTTGACGGCTGCCGAGGCGGTTGCAATCGTCGCGAAGCGTTCGCTGCATCAGGATCTTCTCGCCGGCGAGGGCAAGATGGCCGCCGTGGTGCTTGGCGAGGATGCAGCGCTGGCTTTTGCGAAAGCCAGGGGCCTGGACAATATATGTATCGCGGCCGTCAACGCGCCGAATTCGGTAACGATCTCCGGTCCTGCCGATGAGATAGAGGCCTACAGGGACGCCGCGCGTAAATCTCAGATCGTCGCGCATGTTCTCGATATCAACTATCCATTCCACCATCCCATCATCGACCGTGCCAGGGAGGCGTTTTTCGCAGATCTGCCCGATCTCGCGCCGGATAGCGGCACTGGGACCTTCATCTCGACGGTAACAGGCGAACTGCGCGATGGGCGCCTGCTGGATACGCAATATTGGTGGCGCAATGTTCGCGATCCCGTGCTTTTCAAGGCTGGCTGTCAGGTCGCTCTGGCAATGGGCTGCAACCTCTTTATAGAAATTTCACCGCGCCCGATCCTGTCGAACTATGTCGCGGAGATCGCAAAACAGGCATCGGTTCAGGCGATCGCAATACCGACTTTGTTGCGCGAGGCCCCCATTGATGGCCATGATCCGGTCTCACAGTCATTTGCACGAGCGGTTGCCAACGGTGCGCCTGCGCTACGCACGCGCAGCAGCGCCACGCGCAACGCTTTCGTCAAGCTGCCGCCCCTGCCTTTCGAGCCGGTGGAGCTTCGCGCTCATGCGACGACGGACGAGATCGATATTTTCGGTCGCGATCGCAAAAGCCCGTATACGCTGCTTGGCTGGCGCGCCGATCTCAATGGTACGAATTGGAAGAACCACCTCGACGCCCGCCTTTTTCCAGACCTCGCCGAACATGTGGTGGATGGCAAGGCGATCCTGCCCGGCAGCGGCTTTATCGAAATCGCCGTAACGGCTGCGCAACGTTATTACGGGACCGATGAAGTCGAAATCGGCAATCTCGAAATCTTCCGGCCGCTTGAATTGTCTCAAGACAGGATGGTCGAATTGTCCACCATTCTGTCACCCGAGACGGGAGATCTCGAGATCCGGTCGCGCGAGCGCCTCAGCCAAGACGAATGGACAGTGCATGCAGTCGGACGTTGCCGCAAGCCGCTGGCGGCTGAGATGGATAGCAAGGCCGCCGCGCGATCGAGCGGGGACCGTAAATCCATATTGACGTCCGAGGTGGCCTACGAAACCGCGGAACGTTTCGGATTGCATTACGGCCCACATTTTCAGCTTCTGTCGAAAGCTGCGGCGTTCGGTCATCATGCGATCGAAGTGGACCTGAAGACGGCTGCCTCACCGTCTCATCCCTTCGCCAGCTATAATCTCAACCCTATGTCTGTCGACGCGGCCTTTCACGGTCTCGTCGCATTGTTCGATCAATTTTCCGGCGACGAAACCGGCGCTCCCTATATTCCCGTTCACTTTGGCACCGTGAGAGCTTTCGGCAAGGAAAGGTCGATCGTCAAAGCCTTCATTGAGATCGAGCGTTTCAGCGCGAATTCGATCAAGGCCCGTTTCACCTTGTTCGATGCGAAGGGCAGCGCGGTTGCCGTTCTTGACGATTGTCGTTTCCGGCGCACTCAGCTGCGCCGCAGGGCAACGCTCGATTCCGTTGCATTTCATTATGAGAGCGTACCTTCGGCTCTTTTCGCTGGCGCGCGCAAATCGGACGCTAACGTAGGGCAGATTCCGTCGTACGGCAGTTCCGGCGCGAGCCATGCGCTCAACAATGCAAGCCTTCTTCTTGAAGCCGCAGTCTATCGCGCCTGCTACGATATCGCACTAAAGGTTGCGGACCGTAACGGCGCCGTCGCATTTTCCGGCCTTCCCGGCGATGCCGAATTCCGGTCTTTCCTGGTCAATTGCCTCTACATTCTGGAGGATGCCGGCATCGCGGAGACTGGAGACGGCAAGTGGCACGTTCCCCTGGAGCCGACACTGCCGCCTGTGGTCGAGCTGCTTCAGGAAATCTATCGCGAGGACGCTGGGCGCGTGGCCGAAAGTGTTCTCGTTGGCGATGCCTATCGCGAGACGCTCGAACATTTGGCGACGATACGGCCGCACGTGTTGGAACGTGAGCCTGCTGACCAGGGGGCAAACATTCCGGGTGGGGCGACTCTGGAGCATGTGCTTGTTCATTCGCCCTTGAGCGAACGGCGGCTTTCGATGCTCGCGGAAGCATTGACATCCGCCATCGAAGCCGATGCCGGCGCGATCGCATACGTTTTGGAAGTCGGCTCGGTTTCGGCCGCTTTCAGCCGAAAACTGGCGACGATCACCGCAGCAGCGGGCGCATGTCTCGTGATTGCCGAGCCGCGTGAGCAGGTGCGCCGAGCACTGGAGATCGCATTCGAACGCGATGCGCATGTCATCGTTACCGATCCGGCCAAACTGACGGATCGCTATGTCGCGGACCTCGTGGTCGCCTCCGGCGATCAGAGCCAGCACCTGATGCTTCACAATGACGATATCAAGCGAGCTGTCCGAACGGTTGCCACCGGCGGTGCGCGGTTGTTGCTGGTCGATCGTGCGCCGAGCGCTTTCAATGATTTCGTCTTCGGCCTCTCCGAAGGCTGGTTTGCGGATAGCTCGTCGCCGGAATTTCCCGTTGGGCGGCTCGGCACGCCGCAGCAGATCGCCGAGCTCCTGGGGAACTTGGGCTTTGCCAAGCCGCTGATCCATGAGCAAGTATTCCCCGAGGGAGCGTTGATAGCGGTATCGGCTGTATCCGAACGGCAACCGGAAACAGCTGCCGTCGTGGAGATCGCCGAGCCCATCCTGATCTTGTCGGAGCAGGGCAAGAAGGGGCTTGGCAAGCTGGGTGAGAATGCAAAGGTCATCGATCTCAGTGCGTTGTCGCCAGATATTGCCGGCGTTCTCGATCCGGTCAACCGGAGAACCAGCCGGATCGTGTATCTTGCCGGCGTGAAGCGCGGCGATGCGGCGGAACTTTCACTATCGCGTCTCTCGATCTTCACCGAACTGGCGAACCTGCTGTCGCAGCACAGCGAGGGAGCACGACCTCGACTGGTGATCTTGGCGCCCGGCGGTTCTCCGCTGTCGGCTTGCCCCGTCGATGACGCGAATGCCGGTCTGTGGGCTTTGGGCCGCGTTCTTCAAAACGAATATGATGCCTTTGACGTCCACCTGCTGGATGCCGATGCGGATGACGGGCGAGTGTTTTCCGCAGTTGACACTCTCATGACGGCGGACACGGACAACCGCGAATGGTTCATGGATCGCGCGACCGGAAAGGTCCGAGAGATCAGAGCTGCCGCAGGTCCCTTTGATGCCGTCGAAGCAAGCCGCCAGGATTTTGCCGCGGCGATGATCCGGCAACATGTGGGCGGGCGTCTGGATAGCGTCGTCTGGGAGGAAGTAGGCCTTCCTGTGCCTGAAGAGAGGGAGATTGTCGTCTCTGTCGAAGCGACCGGCCTCAATTTCCGCGACGTGATGTGGGCTATGGGGCTCCTGCCAGAAGAGGCGCTTGAAGACGGCTTTGCCGGTGCCACCATTGGCATGGAATTCGCTGGGCGAATTCTTGCCGTTGGCGATGCCGTCGACGATCTCACGCTGGGTGACAAGGTGATGGGGATCGGGCCTGCTGCGTTCTCGACCCATGTCCGTGTTCACCGCGACGGAGCGACGAAGCTCCCCGAACGGATGGACACCGTTGCGGCTGCGACCGTGCCTGTCGCTTTTCTGACCGCCTATTATGCGATGGTCGAGCTTGGGCGCATTCAGCCGGGTGAAACCATCCTGATTCATGGAGCTGCCGGCGGCGTCGGTCTGGCGGCGCTCCAGATTGCCAAGCTTAAGGGTGCCAGGGTGATCGCCACCGCCGGCACGGTCGAGAAGCGTGGCTTTCTCGAAATGCTCGGCGCCGATCATGTGCTTGATTCCCGCACTCTGGATTTCGTTTCCGGCGTGCGGCGGCTTACGGGCGGCGAGGGTGTCGATCTTGTCCTCAATTCGCTCTTTTCCGAAGCGATGGAGCGGAGCATCGAGTTGGTCAAGCCATTCGGCCGCTTCCTGGAGCTCGGCAAGCGCGACTATTATTCCGACCGTAAGATTGGCCTACGTCCGTTCCGGCGCAATGTCAGCTATTTCGGTATCGATGCGGATCAGCTTCTGGTCAACGTACCCGATCTCACTCGGCGCATCTTCAGGGAGATCGGGCAGCTTTTCGCCGAGGAAAAGCTGACGCCGCTGCCATATCGCGCCTTCGCTTATGACGAGATCGGCAATGCCTTCCGGCTGATGCAGAATGCCGGCCATATCGGCAAAATCGTGGTGCGGCCGCCCGTTGCGGGTGTTGACAGCGTCTTGCGCGCACCCGCGAAATCCCTGCGTGTCGATGGCAAGGGTGTTTTCCTGGTCGCGGGCGGCATTGGCGGCTTCGGGTTGTCCGCCGCCGATTGGCTCGTTTCGAAGGGCGCGCGCCGCATAGCGCTATGCTCACGCCGCGGCATTGCCGACGCTGAAACGAAGCAGACGATAGCAGATTGGGCAAAGCGGGGTGTCGTTACGACGCTGCATGCCTGTGATATCACCGATGCCGCCGCGGTTGAGACGCTTCTTGTCTCGCTCCGCACCGAAGGGGCATTGAAGGGCGTCGTTCACGCCGCCATGGTCCTGGATGACGCACTCCTTGCTAATCTGACGCCGGAACGCAATCGCCCCGTTCTCGAGGTAAAGATCCGTGGCGCGGAAAATCTGGATCGTCTGACGCGAGATGACAGGCTGGAACTTTTCCTGCTGTTCTCCTCGGCAACGACCATGCTCGGCAATCCCGGTCAGGCAAACTATGTGATGGCAAATGGCTATCTGGAGGGTCTGGCGCGGGCGCGCCGGGCGGCCGGCAAGCCCGCGCTCGCCGTCGGCTTCGGCGCGATCGCCGACAAGGGCTTCCTTGCTCGCAACATCGAGGTCAATGATCTCCTTTCCAAGCGTATCGGAAAGGCGGCGTTGAAGGCACGCGACGCGCTGGAACAGGTCGAGCGTTATATGCTGGCGGACAGAGGAGATGTCGATGCGGCGGCGGTCATGATCGCTGAGATCGATTGGAATGCAGCTCGTTTGCTGCCGATCGCCGGACGCTCTCTGTTCGAGCCGCTGATGCGCCATGCAGGCAGCCATCAGGCCCTCAACGAGGGAGACAGCATCGATCTCAGAGAACTGATCAGAGGGAAATCGGAAGAGGAGGCTCAGGCCGCTCTGCATGCGCTTGTCGCGGCAGAGATCGCCGCCATCCTGCGCGTGACCGAAGACACGGTGACGCCCGACAAGGTTTTGAAGGATATCGGCCTCGACAGCCTGATGGCCATGGAGCTCGGCATGAGCTTCCAGCAGAAGACCGGCTTCGATATTCCCTTGAGCGGAGTAGGCGAGGGCACGACCGTAGGCGATGTCGTCAACCGTTTGCGTGATCGGGTCATGAATCGCAACGGTGACAGCGCCGCTGGTGACATGGCCGGGGACGAGGTGGTCGAGCGCCTGGCGCGCAGCCATGCCGCAGAACACGAAAAAAGGGCCGTGCAGTGACCTATGATGGCGAACCGGCGCAGCAGAAGAAAAGCAAGCTGCTTGAGCAAATGCGTCGTGTCGGCGAATCCTCCGGCCGCAATCGGACCGAAAGGCTGAACCGGCAGCCACAGTCACAACCGCGTCAGGCGACCCGTTTCGAGGATCTGCCTGAATATAAGCGTGTCGCAACGCAGCGCATGGCAGGTGAGCTGCTCGGCGTCGCCAATCCATTCTATCGGTCGCATGATGCCGCCGCCGGTGCGACGACGCGCATCGGCGGGCGCGAATTCGTCAATTTTGCCTCCTATGATTATCTGGCGACCAATACGGACCCGCGTGTCGCCAAGCGCGCCAAGGAGGCGATCGACCGCTTCGGAATCTCGGCGTCGGCCAGTCGTCTCGTCGCAGGCGAGCGGCCTGATCATGTGGAGCTCGAGCGCAGGCTTGCCGAGGTCTATGGCGTCGATGCCGCCGTCTGCTTTGTCAGCGGCTACTTGACCAATGTCGCTGCCATCGGCTGCCTGATGGGGCCGCAGGATCTCGTGATCCACGATGAATTCATTCACAACAGCGCGCTTGCCGGCATCAAGCTTTCCGGTGCCGCCCGCCGGCTGTTCCAGCATAATAATGTCGATAGCCTCGAAAATATTCTGAAGACGCTGTCGTCGGATTTCCGGCGCATTCTGGTCATCGTCGAAGGCATCTATTCGATGGATGGTGATATCGCCAACCTGCCCGCGCTGCTGGAGCTCAAGGCGCGCTATGGTTTCTGGCTAATGGTCGACGAGGCGCATGCGCTTGGCATTCTCGGCAGGACGGGCCGCGGCACATTCGAGCACTTCGATCTTGATCCGCGTGATGTCGATATCTGGATGGGCACACTCTCGAAGACGACTTCGAGCTGTGGCGGCTATATTGCCGGCACGCGTGCGCTTGCCGATATTCTGAAGGCGGAAGCAGGCGGTTTCGTCTATAGCGTCGGCCTTTCGCCCGTTCTCGCCGCCGCCGCCATCGCTGGCCTCGATATCCTCAAGTCCGAACCGGAGCGAACCGAGCGGCTTAGGCGCAACGGCCATCTGTTTCTCGACGAGGCAAAGGCCGCCGGCCTCGATACCGGCCTCAGCGTGGGGCACTCGGTCGTGCCCGTGATCGTCGGCGATTCGCTTCGGGCCGCGCAGCTTTCCAACGACTTGCTCGCCGAAGGCATCAACGTGCTGCCCATCATCCATCCGGCGGTGCCCGAGGGCATGGCGCGCCTTCGTTTCTTCATCACCTGCAATCATACCGAGGAGCAAATCCGGCGTGCGGTCAGGCTGACAGCAGAAAAACTCAAGAGCTTGAAGGACCGCAATTTCGGTCTTGCTTCGCTGGATATGGAGAAGATGATGCAACTGCTGCCCGTGGCTCAAACGCCAGGCGGCTCTTAAGTTTCGGGGCGATCGTCTCATGCACGTTATCGTCACGGGAGGTTCAAGCGGAATTGGTCTGGCGATAGCCAAGCTTTATGCGGCCCGAGGGGCCTGGGTTTCGCTTCTTGCTCGCGATACCGGGCGCCTCGAAGAGGCGCGCGCCGAAATCGCGATGCTTCCCGATGTCGACAGTGCCTTTATCCGGACGGCTTCCGTTGATGTGGCCTCTGCCGAACAGACTACCGAGGCGGTAAGGCTTTGCGAGGCGTTCTTCGGCCCTTGCGATATTCTTGTCGCTTCCGCGGGTATCGTCGAGCCGCGTACCTTCGATGCAATGTCCGCGTCGGTTTTCGATGAGCAGATCTCCGTCAATCTCCTTGGGACAGCCAACGCGGTTCGTGCTGTTTATAAAGGCATGAAGAGCCGCCGCGGCGGCCGGATCATGATGATTTCTTCGGGTGCCGCCTTGATCGGTATGTTTGGCTATAGCGCTTATTGCGCATCCAAATCGGCGCTGGCGGGCTTTGCCGAGGCTTTGAGCGCGGAAGCCGGCGCTTGGGGCGTGCAGATTTCGATCTGCTTCCCGCCCGATACGATGACGCCGCAATATGCTCGGGAAATCGCGTTAAGGCCGCGCGAAGCGGAGATTTTGATGGGGGCCGTCAAGCCGTGGAGTGCGGAGGAGGTCGCAGCAAGAATCGTCCGTGGGATGGATCGTGGCAGGCAGAAGATTCACTTCGGATTTTCGCTGACGGCGCTGGCTTACTTCGGACCGCTGATAAAACCATTGCTGTTATGGTGGTTTTCACGCAAGGCGCGAAAAATATTTGGTGACGAGGCGCATAGCGGTCTTGCCGATACCGGCAAGCAGAGCTTTGATTGCGATAAGTAATACAAAACACGCACAGGAGTTGCACCGCCAGCGAAACACGTGCAAGAGAAGGTAAGTCAGGGGTATTGGCGGCCCGTTCCTCGCTGATATGGAAATGCTGCCGAGGCAGCGGGCATTTGGATGGCGCAGTCTTGAAGCTTCACGATTTTCCAGTTCTTTTGACCCTTGCCTGCTTCGCGTTTTCCTGCGTCATCGTCTTTCTGACCGATCCGTTGGCGATGCCGGCGGCCATCAATGCCGAGAACCGTACGAAAAGAAGCTGGCGGCGAGTAGCCTGCGACTGGGCGGCAAGAATTCCGGTCATCATCCTGATCTATGCGGCTTTCTTCGCCATTTCCTGGCGTCCGATCTACAGCACTCAAGCCGTCATCAGTTTCTTCGTCATCTTCACCGGCATATCGAGGGCGAAATTCGAGTTCATCCGCGAGCCTCTGGTATTTTCGGACATCGCGCTCGTCGTGGATGTCTTCAAATACAAGGAGATCTTCTACGCGACATCGCTGAACATCGTCTTCTGGATCATCGCTTTTGCCTACGTCTTCGGCCTCAGCGGTCTTTACATGTATCTGGAGCCCGCGGTTCTGCCGGACAACCACGGTGTGCTTTGGATCCTGCTGATGCTGGTTGTAGCCTTTACGCCATGGATCGCTTTGTTCAGCCGCGTGATCAGCGAACCGGTCTGCCGTCTCACGCAGAAGTTTCTCGGCAAGGTTGACGTCAAGAGCGATACGGTGCGATTCGGCACCTTTGCCTCCGTCGTTTTTCATTTCGTCATCTGGGTTGGTGTCCGGCGCGAGGCGATCGTCTCGGAATTGTCCGAGCGTTTCATGTCGGCGCTGCAGGAACTTTGGGAGCATGGCGAAGACGAGCCGCTCATCGTCGTCTGGCAATCCGAATCCTTCATCGATCTCAGACATTTCGGCGTCGACAATATCAAGCTTCCCAATCTCGACCGTCTGAGGGAGCAGGCTGCGCAATGGGGCCGCATGACCAGCGTCTTCGAGGGTGGCTATACGCTACGAACCGAATTTGCTGTCTTGAGCGGGCTACTGCCCGAAAATGTGCATATCGACGCCAGCTACCCTTATTTGCGTGCCAGCCATTACAAGGATATCGTCTGGCCGGCGCGGCTGAAAAAGGCCGGCTGGAAGACGCAGTTCATCCATCCCTATGACAAGACGTTTTTCCTGCGTCACAAGGCGTTGCCGCAGCTTGGCTTCGACCGGATGATGATGCTGGACGAGTTCGATCACAATCCCGAGCGCGATGGCCCTTATGTCAGCGACCTCTCGCTGACGAAAAGCGTGATTCGGACGATCGATGATGACGGCACGAGCAAGAACTTCCTCTTTGTCGCGTCCATGGCGAATCACGGTCCCTGGGAGCCGGGTCGCTGCGGCGACCTCGTCAATCCGGTGGACATCTACGGCGAACTTCTGATGCGCGCCGATCATGCGCTCGGCAATCTTGCCCATCATCTCGACAGGCTGGATCGCCCGGTTTGGTTGCTTTTCTATGGCGATCATGCACCCCTGCTGAAGGCCTTTGCCGATCCGTTCCCGGATCCGCGCACCGATTATGTCATCGTTCCGCTTGGCCGCGCGCGCGCCCATTCTCAAAAGCCGCAGCCGCCGCAAGAAGAGGCGCCCTGGAATCTGATTGGCACATTGCTGCGCTATGCCGGCCTTGCCACCGAGGTTGCAGAATGATGCCCAGTGGGGAAGGGGCCGCGCGACCGCGCGTCTTCCTCTTCCTGCAGGGCCCATCCTCGCCTTTGTTCGTCGAGACTGCCAGGATATTGGAGAAGGCCGGCGGCCGCTGCATCCGCATCAACCTGAATGCCGGGGACTGGATTTCGTGGCGCCGCCGCAAGGCGTTCAACTATCGCGGCGACTTTGCCGGATGGCGAGCCTATGTCAGGCTTCGAATCGAAGCCGAGGATGTCACGGATCTGATCCTGCATGGCGAAGAGCGGCCCTATCACCGGGTCGCCATCGAGGAGGCGCGCCGCGCCGGCGTTGCCGTCAATGTCGTGGAAATGGGTTATTTGCGGCCGGACTGGGTGACCCTCGAGCGAGATGGCCTCTCTTCCAATTCGCACTTTCCCACCAATCCGGTCCATATTCTGAAGGCCGCGTCCAATCTGCCGGAGCCGGATTGGACACGTCGTTACAACCAGACTTTCCTGGCGGAAGCGCTTTACGATCTCGCCTATTATCTGCCGACCGTCTTTCTGTGGTTCCTCTATCCCGGCTATCGCCGGCACGGGCTCTACCATCCCTTGATGGAATATGCCGGATGGCTGAAGAAACTTCCGGCAAGCGGCAGAAGGACACGGGAAGCGCAGGGCGTGATCGAAGAGCTAATTGCAGGTGGCAAACGATTCTTCGTCTATCCCCTACAGCTTCAGACCGATTTTCAGCTCCGCGCGCATTCGCCTTTCCATCAGCAACAGGATGCAATCCGGCTGATTCTCCGTTCTTTTGCGGAGCATGCCGCGCCGGATACACATCTCGTCCTAAAGCTTCATCCGCTCGACAACGGGCTCGTGGACTGGCGGGCCTATGTCGAGCATATCGGTGCCTCATGCGGATTGTCGCCGCGCATCCATCTGATCGATGGCGGCAGTCTCGACCGGCTGATTGTCGCCAGCGAGGGCATGGTAACGGTCAACTCGACTGCGGCAGTTTCGGCGCTGCAGGCGGGAAAGCCGGTCAAAGCGTTGGGAGCCGCGATCTACGATATCGATGGACTGAGTGACCAGGGGAACCTGGATCGATTCTGGCTGGAGCCGACGCAGCCGTCACCGGAACTGCGCGATGCATTTTTTCGCTTGCTGGCCGCGGCGGTACAGGTACGCGGCAACTTTTGCTCGCGCGAGGGCACTCGCGCCGCCGCCGCGCAGGTTGCCGAGAAATTATTATCGCGAACAGTCAATTTGCCCGACGCCTACATCGACCCGCCGCCAAGGCAGCGGCCGATAAAGTTTCATGTGCCGCAATGAAGATGCAATGGGATGAAAGAAGAATGCCGCCACGAGAGGTCTTCGGGCTGAAATTGACAATACGACCGCTTACATGTGGATTGACGGAGAACCCGGCGCGGCGATTCGACGTTGGGAGTGAATTTCAATAACGGTTTGCCGGGAGCAAACGTCATGGATGACAGCAAGATGGAACGATTCATGTTGAAGGAGCTGCTGATCATCATAGCAGCCCTTGTGCTTGTTTCCGTGGTGCTTCTAGGCGTGATTATTCTCGGCAATTACTGAGTGACTGTAGTTGGACGTGCAGGGGCGTCCGTCCAGAAGACGCAATCGATGCGTCTCGCACATGAACCAATAATTTAATCTGTATGGGAATGGTGGGCGATGAGAGACTCGAACTCCCGACATCCTCGGTGTAAACGAGGCGCTCTACCAACTGAGCTAATCGCCCTTCTGCGAAGCGGGTCATTGGCCCGCCGCGTTCGGTGGCCGTGATCTATGCGGAACGGGGAAAAACCGCAAGAGTGTTTATGAAGATTTTTTGATTTTTTTGATTTTTGCACATTCCTGGCCGCACTCGTCAACATATGCTGGCTCGACGCCCCGCGAGGTTATTCCCATGCATATCAGGTTCTCATGAAATGCATGGGGTGGGAACCTGCCATGTGAAATCGAGAGGACCGAAAATTGCAGGAGCGCTTGTCCAAAACAATTCGCATTCTGTCATCGATTTGTATTCAAACCTGCTTGACACCCAAACACGAACCCCGTAGTTAGCCGCTCATCGAACGGCGAGGGCCGCTTTGATGGGTGCGGAAGCATCTGGAATGCTTGAAATGCAATGCGGGTGTAGCTCAGTCGGTTAGAGTGCCGGCCTGTCACGCCGGAGGTCGCGGGTTCGAGCCCCGTCACTCGCGCCATTTCAAGGCAAATTTCGGATCCGTACTGGCTGAAAGGCCAAACAATGCGCGGGTGTAGCTCAGTCGGTTAGAGTGCCGGCCTGTCACGCCGGAGGTCGCGGGTTCGAGCCCCGTCACTCGCGCCATTCTCTCCAAGCCATTACAATCAAACGTCAATTTATTGCGATTGCGAACGGGGCTTTTCGCGTTTGCGCCAATTTGTCGCGTTGTCGTCGCAACACATTGATATCTACCGCTCGACAGGACCCCGAACGACAGATTCAAAAGGCTTGCGCGCGCGCTCCGCCTGCGCTAACCACGGCTCTGTTGCAACGCTCTTTCGCTTGCTGGGCATTTGCTCAGATGCGCCGCCCCGGCGCTGACCGCAAGCAGGGATGGACATGATGACTGGACTGCTCAGTTCCTATATTCCGATAGCGATTTTCATTGGTATTGCCCTGGTGATTGGCCTGGCGCTGTTGATTACGCCGTTTGCCGTCGCCTTCAAGGCGCCTGACTCGGAAAAGCTGTCGGCTTACGAATGCGGCTTCAATGCATTCGATGACGCCCGCATGAAGTTCGATATCCGCTTTTATCTCGTATCGATTCTCTTCATCATCTTCGATCTGGAAGTCGCCTTCCTCTTCCCGTGGGCCGTATCTTTCGGTGCGATCGGCTGGTTCGGGTTCTGGTCGATGATGGTGTTCCTCGCGGTGCTGACCATCGGCTTTATCTATGAATGGAAGAAGGGAGCCCTGGAATGGGAGTAGCTCCAAGCAACACGACGCTCGTTGCGCCGCAGCCGAAGGGGATCATCGATCCCGCGACCGGCCGGCCTGTCGGCAGCAACGATCCGTTCTTCGGTGAAATCAACAACGAGCTCGCCGACAAGGGCTTTCTGGTTACCTCTACCGATGAGTTGATCAACTGGGCTCGTACCGGCTCGCTGATGTGGATGACCTTTGGTCTCGCCTGCTGCGCCGTCGAGATGATGCAGGTTTCGATGCCGCGTTACGACGTCGAGCGCTTCGGCTTTGCGCCGCGCGCTTCGCCTCGCCAGTCTGACGTCATGATCGTTGCCGGCACGCTCACCAACAAGATGGCGCCTGCGCTCCGCAAGGTCTATGACCAGATGCCCGAGCCGCGTTACGTCATTTCGATGGGCTCCTGCGCGAACGGCGGCGGCTATTATCACTATTCCTATTCCGTCGTTCGCGGATGCGACCGTGTCGTTCCGATCGACATTTATATTCCGGGCTGTCCTCCCACGGCGGAAGCGCTGCTTTACGGCGTGCTTCTGCTGCAGAAGAAGATCCGGCGCACCGGCACGATCGAACGGTAAGGCAGGGGACAAGGTATTATGAGTGAAGCCCTGAACGAGCTTGCCGCCTACCTCACGGAAGTCCGCAGCGCCTTGATCTCGTCGAGCGAGATCAAATACGGCGAGCTGACGGTGACGACGACGACCGAAAACGTTATCGCCCTGCTGACCTTCCTGCGTGACGACGCCAGGTGCGGCTTCGTCAACATGACGGATATTTGCGGCGTCGACTGGCCGCAGCGTGTCGAGCGTTTCGACGTGGTGTACCATCTGCTGTCGCCCAAGAAGAACCTGCGCATCCGCGTCAAGGTTCCCGTCGGCGAAGATCAGCCTGTTCCCTCCGCCTGCGGTATTTATCCCGGCGCGGATTGGTTCGAGCGCGAAACCTGGGACATGTACGGCGTTCTCTTTACCGGCCATCCGGATCTGCGCCGTATCCTGACTGACTACGGTTTCGAAGGTCACCCGCTGCGCAAGGACTTCCCGACGACCGGTTTCGTCGAAGTCCGCTACGATGATGCCGCCAAGCGCGTCGTCTACGAGCCTGTGGAACTGAAGCAGGAATTCCGCAACTTCGATTTCCTGTCGCCGTGGGAGGGTACCGACTACGTGCTCCCGGGCGACGAAAAGGCGAAGGCCTGATTGTTGGCGTGTGGTGGGCTTCGGCCTGCCATTCTCTGAAATTCCGAAAACGCGAGCATCGCCGTCATGACAGAACATAACGTTCGCAACTTCAACATCAATTTCGGTCCGCAGCATCCGGCTGCGCACGGCGTTTTGCGTCTTGTCCTCGAATTGGACGGCGAAATTGTGGAACGCGTCGATCCCCATATCGGCCTGCTGCATCGCGGCACGGAAAAGCTGATCGAGACGAAGACCTATCTTCAGGCCGTTCCTTATTTCGACCGCCTCGACTATGTCGCGCCGATGAACCAGGAGCATGCTTATGCCTTGGCCGTCGAAAAGCTGCTCGGCATTGATATCCCGATCCGCGGCCAGCTGATCCGTGTCCTTTATTCGGAAATCGGCCGTATCCTGTCGCATCTTCTGAACGTCACGACGCAGGCTATGGACGTCGGCGCGCTGACGCCGCCGCTCTGGGGCTTCGAAGAGCGCGAAAAGCTGATGGTGTTCTACGAGCGTGCCTCCGGTTCGCGCATGCATGCCGCCTACATTCGTCCGGGTGGCGTTCACCAGGACCTGCCTGAAAAGCTCGTGCAGGATATCGGCGACTGGTGCGACCCCTTCCTGAAGGCGCTCGACGATATCGATGATCTGCTGACCGGCAACCGCATCTTCAAGCAGCGTAACGTCGATATCGGCGTAGTCTCGCTGGAAGACTGTTGGGCCTGGGGCTTCTCCGGCGTCATGGTCCGCGGCTCCGGTGCTGCCTGGGACTTGCGCAAGGCGCAGCCTTACGAATGTTACTCCGATCTCGAATTCGATATTCCGATCGGCAAAAACGGCGACTGCTACGACCGTTACCTCATCCGCATGATCGAAATGCGCGAATCTGTCCGCATCATGAAGCAGTGCGTCAATCGCCTGCTCGGCGATGCCAGGACCGGACCGGTTTCGTCGCTCGATGGTAAGGTGGTTCCGCCGAAGCGCGGTGAGATGAAGCGCTCCATGGAAGCGCTGATCCACCATTTCAAGCTTTATACCGAAGGCTATCACGTGCCGGCCGGCGAGGTTTATGCAGCTGTCGAAGCGCCAAAGGGCGAGTTCGGCGTCTATCTCGTCTCGGACGGCTCCAACAAGCCGTATCGCTGCAAGATCCGTGCGCCGGGCTATGCGCATCTGCAGGCCATGGACTTCATGTGCCGCGGCCATCAGCTCGCTGACGTCGCAGCCGTGCTCGGTTCGCTCGATATCGTCTTCGGTGAGGTGGATCGCTGATGCGGGTCTGGCAGGCGATAGTTCCGGCGCTTCTGGTCGCTTGCGGTGCCTCGGCACAGCAGACCGGCAAAACGCCGAGCCTGCCGACCCTCAACATGCAGGGTTCGAATGCCACGAGCACGAATACTGCAAAAGGCGGAAATGAGGGTACGTCGGGCGGAGATTCGACCGTTGCGGACCTTCTCTCCCGTGGCTACCAGATCAAGGCCGCCGTGCCGAACGGCGGCAAGTTCGTTGTGTTTATGCAGAAAGACCAGTCGGCCTATGCCTGCGAATTCTCGTCTCTGACGAATACGCGGTGTGGGTCCTTAAACTGAGATAAGGCGTGAAAGATGTCCGTTCGTCGACTAGCCGAAGATCAATTCCAGCCTGCCGCCTTCGCTTTCAATGCGGAGAATTCGGTCTGGGCTGAAAAGACGATCCAGAAATACCCGGAGGGCCGCCAGCAGTCCGCGATCATCCCTCTGATGATGCGTGCGCAGGAGCAGGAGGGCTGGGTCACCAAGGCGGCCATCGAAACGATCGCCGACATGCTCGACATGGCCTATATCCGCGCGCTCGAAGTCGCGACCTTCTATACGCAGTTCCAGCTGCACCCGGTTGGCACGCGCGCCCACGTTCAGGTTTGCGGCACGACGCCGTGCATGCTGCGCGGCGCCGAGGGGCTGATCAAGGTCTGCAAGAGCCGGATCAACGATCACGCTTTCGAGCGCAATGCCGACGGCACGCTCTCCTGGGAAGAGGTCGAATGTCAGGGCGCCTGCGTCAACGCACCGATGGTGGTGATCGGTAAGGATACCTATGAGGATCTGACGCCGGCACGCCTGGAAGAGATCATCGATGCATTCGCCGCAGGCAAGGGTCATGAGATTCAGACCGGCCCACAGATCGATCGCGTTTTCTCCGCGCCGGAAGGCGGTTTAACGTCGCTCCTGTCGGATGAGGCTAAGGCAAAGAGCACGGCGAGCAAGGTGGCCAAGGCTACTGCTGATACCGTATCGATCCCGCCGTCCGAAGCTGCCCGTGCCAAGAGCACGGATGCGGAAACCAATAAGAGCCTAAAGACGCCGGCGACGGCGCCGAAGGAAGCAGCCAAGAACGCCAAGGCAGCGGAAGCGCAGCCGCTTTCTGGGACTGCGGCTGCCGAGCCTGTCGCCGGAAAGCCGTCGCTCGACGACAAGAATCGTCCCGCCGGTATCGAAAGACCCGCGCAGCCGGACAATCTGCAGCTCATTTCAGGCGTTGGCCCGAAGATCGAAGGGACCTTGCATGAGCTTGGCATCTTTACCTTCGCGCAGATTGCCAGCTGGCATGAGGCCGAGCGTCATTGGGTCGACGGCTATCTGAATTTCAAGGGTCGGATCGAGCGCGACAACTGGGTCAGGCAGGCTGAGGCACTCGCTAAGGGTGGCGAAGCGGAATATATCAAGGTCTTCGGCAAGAAGCCGCGGTAAGAGGTGAAGCATGTTACAGGATCAGGATCGCATCTTTACCAATATCTACGGCCTCAAGGATAAATCCCTGAAGGGCGCGATGTCGCGCGGCCATTGGGACGGCACGAAGCAAATCCTCGAAAAGGGTCGTGACTGGATCATCAACGAGATGAAGGCATCTGGCCTTCGTGGTCGCGGCGGCGCAGGCTTCCCGACCGGCCTCAAGTGGTCCTTCATGCCGAAGGAAAGCGACGGCCGTCCGCATTATCTCGTCGTCAATGCCGACGAGTCGGAACCCGGCACCTGCAAGGACCGCGACATCATGCGCCACGATCCGCATACGCTGATCGAAGGCTGCGTCATCGCTGGTTTCGCCATGGGCGCGAATACCGCTTATATCTATGTCCGCGGCGAGTACATGCGCGAGCGCGAAGCCCTGCAGGCTGCGATCGATGAATGCTACGATGCCGGATTACTTGGCAAAAACAATAAGCTCGGCTGGGATTTTGATGTTTTCGTTCATCACGGCGCCGGCGCTTACATCTGCGGCGAGGAAACCGCGCTGCTCGAAAGCCTGGAAGGCAAAAAGGGCCAGCCACGCCTGAAGCCGCCATTCCCGGCCAATATGGGGCTCTACGGCTGCCCGACGACGGTCAACAATGTCGAGTCGATCGCCGTTGCCCCGACGATCCTGCGCCGCGGCGCCGGCTGGTTCTCCTCCTTCGGCCGTCCGAACAATGTCGGCACGAAGCTGTTTATGCTCTCCGGTCACGTCAATCGGCCCTGCACGGTCGAGGAGACGATGGGCATCACCTTCCGGGAGCTGGTCGAAAAGCATGGCGGCGGCATTCGCGGCGGCTGGGATAACCTGCTGGCCGTCATTCCCGGCGGCGCATCGTGCCCGGTCGTTCCGGCTGCTGACATCATCGACTGCCCGATGGATTTCGACGGCCTGCGCGAGGTCAAGTCGTCCTTCGGCACGGCTGCGGCGATCGTCATGGACAAGTCGACCGACATCATCAAGGCGATTGCCCGCATCTCGGCCTTCTTCAAGCATGAGAGCTGCGGCCAGTGCACGCCGTGCCGCGAAGGCACGGGCTGGATGTGGCGCGTTCTTGAGCGTATGGCTCGTGGCAACGCCCAGAAGCGCGAGATCGACATGCTGTTCCAGGTGACGAAGCAGATCGAAGGTCATACCATCTGTGCGCTCGGTGACGCAGCAGCATGGCCGGTTCAAGGCCTGATCCGCAATTTCCGTCCCGAGATCGAAAAGCGCATCGACCAGTACACTGCCAATGCGACGAGCCACGGCGCTGTTCTGGAAGCAGCCGAGTAAGGATCGAAGATGGCGAAGACCAACGATATCAGGCAGGAGAGCGGAGCGGCCGGTAATGCATCGGCCGATCTTGGCCGCGCTGCTGCCGATATATTTGGGAACACGCCGATCATGCCGATCCATCCGCTGATGGCCCATCCTGCCGCAGCTATTGCTGCGGTCACAGCAATCGGTTTCGGCTTTACCTCGCAACTGGCCGGCGCGTTTTTGGGCGCCTTCCAGGGCGCTGTCGAAGCAACCACCCGACTGGCCGATGCCCTTGAAGACGAAAAGCATCAGGCTGAGGTCGCTGCGAAGCCGGCGGGCGTGGACGGTGGGGCAGGGGACGCCAAACCTGTAAAGCCCAAGGCTGCAGTCAAGGAGGCTGCGGTCAAGGCTGTTGCACCGAAACCGGTTGCTGCAAAGCAGAAGCCGGCTGCCGTGAAGAAAGCCGAGCCGAAGCCCGCGGTTGTCTCACCCAAGGCGGTTACGGCTCCTGCAAAGAAGACGGCGAAGGTTGAAGTCGCTGCGCCCGTCGCCGTAAAGCCGGCTCCTGCGCGCGGCCGCAAGGCAGCCGAGAAGGCTGACGACCTGAAGCGAATTTCCGGCGTCGGTCCGAAGCTGGAGCAGGTGCTGAACGGACGCGGCATCAAGCGCTTCGCCGATATCGCCGCCTGGAGCGATGCGGATATCGAGCGGATCGATGGCGAGCTCGGTTTCGAAGGCCGCATCCGGCGCGACGACTGGGTTGGCCAGGCGAAGGCGCTGCGGCCGAAGGGCAGGAGTTAAGGTTTTCCTCGGCTGGATCGCGGCCGGGGAGGGTGAATGAAGGCGATGGAGACGATGTGGGTGCCCCACATGGCTCGATCGCAAAGCTGGTCTTGCGGGGACAAGGCTTAGCAAAGCTTATTGTGAGCAAGCTGGTGCTATCAGGCGTCTGAGCCGCCCCGATGGCAATCCGGTTTGCGATCATGAAATTGTCTGCGGCCAGGTTGGGCTGGAGACGTGACATAGGACTGAGTGGACGATGGCTAAACTGAAGATTGACGGTAAAGAGATCGAAGTTCCGGATCACTACACGCTTATCCAGGCGTGCGAGGAAGCCGGTGCCGAAGTCCCGCGCTTCTGCTTCCATGAACGACTGTCGGTGGCCGGCAATTGCCGCATGTGCCTCGTCGAGGTGAAGGGTGGCCCGCCGAAGCCGCAGGCGTCTTGCGCCATGGGCGTTCGCGATATCCGCGGCGGCCCGAACGGTGAGCTCCCGGAAGTCTTCACCAACACGCCGATGGTCAAGAAGGCCCGCGAAGGCGTGATGGAATTCCTGCTGATCAACCACCCGCTGGATTGCCCGATCTGCGATCAGGGTGGCGAATGCGACCTGCAGGACCAGGCCATGGCCTTCGGTATCGACAGCTCGCGCTATCAGGAAGACAAGCGCGCCGTCGAAGACAAATATATCGGCCCGCTCGTCAAGACCGTGATGAACCGCTGCATCCACTGCACGCGCTGCGTTCGCTTCACGACCGAGGTTGCCGGCATTTCCGAACTCGGTCTCATCGGCCGCGGTGAAGATGCTGAAATCACCACCTATCTCGAGCAGGCGATGACCTCCGAGTTGCAGGGTAACGTCGTTGACCTTTGCCCGGTCGGCGCACTGACCTCCAAGCCCTTCGCCTTCACGGCTCGTCCGTGGGAGCTGAACAAGACCGAATCGATCGACGTCATGGACGCCCTCGGCTCGGCAATCCGCGTCGATACGCGCGGCCGCGAAGTCATGCGCGTGCTGCCCCGCGTCAACGAGCAGATCAACGAAGAGTGGATTTCCGACAAGACCCGCTTTATCTGGGACGGCCTGAAGACCCAGCGCCTGGACAAGCCCTATGTCCGCAAGGACGGCCGTCTGCAGCCGGCAAGCTGGAGCGACGCTTTCGCTGCTATCAAGTCGGCCGTTTCCGCCACCAGCGGCGACAAGATCGGCGCGATCGCCGGCGATCTCGCCTCGGTCGAGGAAATGTACGCGCTCGGAGAATTGCTGAAGTCGCTGGGATCGGAAAATCTCGACTGTCGCCAGGACGGGACGGCGCTTGATCCGTCGCTCGGTCGTGCAAGTTACATCTTCAACCCGAGCATCCAGGGCATCGAAGCCGCTGACGCGCTGCTGATCGTCGGCGCCAATCCGCGATTCGAAGCGGCCGTGATGAACTCGCGCATCCGCAAGCGCTGGCGTCGCGGCAAATTCCCGATCGGCGTAATCGGTGAAGCCGCCGACCTTCGCTACTCCTATGATTATCTCGGCGCTGGGCCGGATACGCTGGCCGATCTCGTCAGCGGCTCGCACAGCTTCGCCGACGTGCTGAAGAACGCTCAGAAGCCGATGATCATCATCGGCCAGGGCGCGCTGATCCGCGAAGACGGTGCCGAGGTTCTGGCAAACGCCGCCAAGCTTGCTGCCGCCGTCGGCGTCGTCAAGGAAGACTGGAACGGTTTTGCCGTGCTGCACACGGCAGCTGCGCGTGTCGGCGGCCTTGATCTCGGCTTCGTGCCGGGTGCAAAGGGCGTCAATGCCGCTGCCATGCTGTCGTCGATGGACGTCCTCTTCCTGCTGGGCGCCGATGAGCTCGACTTCAGCCGCAAGGGCGCCAAGTTCACGGTCTATATCGGCTCGCACGGCGATAACGGTGCCCAGAACGCCGATGTCATCCTTCCGGCGGCTGCCTACACTGAAAAGTCGGGCACCTGGGTCAACACCGAAGGCCGTGTCCAGATGGGCAACCGCGCCGGTTTCGCACCGGGCGATGCCCGCGAGGACTGGGCGATCATCCGTGCCCTTTCCGACGTGCTCGGCAAGAAGCTTCCCTTTGATTCGCTGAGAGAATTGCGCGCCAAGCTCTATGCAGCCTTCCCGCATTTCGCCGGCATCGACGAGATTGCCGAAGCTGATAGCGCCCAAATTGCCGCACTTGCGAAAAAAGCCGGCGCAATGGGCAAATCGGCATTTGCTTCGCCGATCAAAGACTTCTATTTGACGAACCCGATAACGCGCGCATCGGCTGTCATGGCCGAGTGCTCGGCATTGGCCCGCAACAATTTCCGCGTTGCGGCAGAGTAAGGGCAGAGGACTATGGATTCATTCGTTTCGACCTATCTCTGGCCGGCGCTGATCATGATCGGCCAGTCTCTGCTGCTTCTGGTCTGCCTGCTGATTTTCATCGCCTACATTCTGCTTGCCGACCGTAAGATCTGGGCAGCCGTGCAGCTGCGCCGTGGCCCGAACGTCGTCGGCCCCTTCGGCCTGTTCCAGTCCTTCGCCGACTTGTTGAAGTTCATGTTCAAGGAGCCGATTATCCCGGCCGGCGCCAACAAGACCGTATTCCTGCTGGCTCCGCTGGTTTCGGTGGTATTGGCGCTGTCGACCTGGGCTGTCGTGCCTGTCGCGCAGAACTGGGTTGTCGCCGACATCAACGTCGGCATCCTCTACATTCTGGCGATCTCGTCGCTCGAAGTTTACGGCATCATCATGGGCGGCTGGGCTTCGAACTCGAAGTATCCGTTCCTCGGCGCGCTCCGTTCGGCCGCGCAGATGGTGTCCTACGAAGTTTCGATCGGCCTCGTCATTGTCACCGTGCTGCTCTGCGTCGGTTCGCTGAACCTGACGGATATCGTGCTGTCGCAGCAGACCGGGCTCGGCACCAAGCTCGGCCTGCCGGCCTCGTTCCTCGACTGGCACTGGCTGTCGCTGTTCCCGATGTTCATCGTGTTCTTCATTTCGGCGCTGGCTGAAACGAACCGTCCGCCCTTCGATCTTCCAGAAGCGGAATCGGAACTGGTTGCCGGCTTCATGGTCGAATACGGCTCTTCGCCCTACATGATGTTCATGCTCGGCGAATATGCCGCCGTCGTCCTGATGTGCTCGCTGACGACGATCCTCTTCCTCGGTGGCTGGCTGCCTCCGGTCGATATCTGGATCCTGAACTGGGTTCCGGGCATCATCTGGTTCCTGCTGAAGTCGTGCTTTGTGTTCTTCATGTTCGCGATGGTGAAGGCTTTCGTGCCGCGCTACCGCTATGACCAGCTCATGCGCCTTGGCTGGAAGGTTTTCCTGCCGCTGTCGCTCGCCATGGTTGTTATCGTTGCATTCGTGCTGAAGCTGACGGGATGGGCATGATGATGTCGATCCTCGCTTCAAGCAGATTTGGAGGTTGAAGATGGCCGGAATTTCCAACGCCGTCAGCTCGCTGTTCCTCAAGGAATTTGTCGGCGCATTCTTTTTGTCGATGCGTTACTTCTTCAAGCAGAAGGCAACGATCAACTACCCGTTCGAAAAGGGGCCGGTCAGCCCGCGCTTCCGCGGCGAACATGCGCTGCGCCGTTATCCGAACGGCGAAGAGCGTTGCATCGCCTGCAAGCTCTGCGAAGCCATCTGTCCTGCCCAGGCCATCACCATCGAAGCCGGGCCGCGCCGCAACGACGGCACCCGCCGCACGGTGCGCTACGACATCGACATGGTGAAGTGCATCTATTGCGGCTTCTGCCAGGAAGCATGCCCGGTCGACGCCATCGTCGAAGGGCCGAACTTCGAATTCGCCACCGAAACCCGCGAAGAGCTCTATTTCGACAAGGCGCGGCTTTTGGAAAATGGCGACCGCTGGGAACGCGAAATCGCGCGCAATATCGCGATCGATTCGCCGTACCGCTGAGCGGAGTTTTGAATATGTCGTGACAGGCGACCGATTGTCGCCGTCGCGGTTGAATCTAGACCGGAGTTTTGTCGGACCTATCGTCCGGCCTGGCTCCATCGGGCAGGGAAACTCCCGGCTGCCCGGGGGAAGACGAAAAAGGCACCAACATGGGTCTGCAGGCTCTTTTTTTCTATATCTTCGCCTTTGTCGCTGTGGCGTCGGCGTTCATGGTCATCTCGGCGCGGAATCCGGTCCATTCGGTCCTGTTCCTCATCCTGGTTTTCTTCAACGCGGCCGGCCTCTTCCTGCTGATGGGGGCTGAATTCCTGGCGATGATCCTGCTGGTCGTTTATGTCGGCGCCGTGGCGGTTCTCTTCCTTTTCGTCGTCATGATGCTCGATATCGACTTTTCGGAGTTGAGGGCCGGCATCCTGGAATATGCGCCGATCGGTGCTTTGATCGGGGTCATCCTTGCGGCCGAGCTCATCGTCGTCATCGGCGGCAGCGTGATTTCGCCGACGATCGCCAAGACCGTCGCCATGCCGATCCCGGCGCTGACGCAGCGGACCAACACCGCCGCCCTCGGCGATGTGCTCTATACCAATTACGTTTACTTCTTCGAAATCGCCGGCCTTGTGCTGCTGGTCGCGATGATCGGCGCAATCGTGCTGACGCTGAAGCATCGCACGCATATCAAGCGCCAGAACATTTCCCAACAGGTCGCCCGCACGCCCGCGACCGCCGTCGAGGTGGTCAAGGTCAAGCCGGGGCAGGGCGTCTGAGGCGAGGCACGAGGATCAAAGGAACAAGAACATGGTCATCGGACTTTCCCATTACCTCACGGTCAGCGCCATCCTCTTCGTGCTCGGCGTCTTCGGTATCTTTCTGAACCGCAAGAACGTCATCATCATCCTGATGTCCGTCGAGCTCATATTGCTCGCCGTCAACATCAACATGGTCGCCTTTTCGTCGTTCCTCAACGACATCGTCGGCCAGGTTTTCGCTCTATTCATTTTGACCGTCGCTGCCGCTGAAGCTGCGATCGGTCTCGCAATTCTCGTCGTCTTCTACCGTAACCGCGGCTCGATCGCGGTCGAAGACGTCAACGTGATGAAGGGCTGATAAAGCTATGTTCTTATATAAGGCTATCGTCTTTCTTCCCCTGATTGGCGCGATCATAGCCGGCCTTTTCGGCCGCGCGATCGGCGCCAAGGCTTCGGAATATGTAACCACCGGCCTGATGATCATCGCGGCCGTCCTTTCGTGGATCGTCTTCTTCACGGTGGCGCTCGGCCACACCGACGGCCCGATCAAGGTTGAAGTCCTGCGCTGGATCCAGTCCGGCGGCATCGACGTTTCCTGGGCGCTGCGCGTCGATACGCTGACCTCGGTGATGCTGATCGTCGTGAACTCGGTCTCGACCCTGGTTCACGTCTACTCGATCGGATACATGCATCACGATCCGCATCGTCCGCGCTTCTTCGCCTATCTCTCGCTTTTCACCTTCGCCATGCTGATGCTGGTGACCTCCGACAACCTCGCCCAGATGTTCTTCGGCTGGGAAGGCGTCGGTCTCGCCTCCTATCTGCTGATCGGCTTCTGGTTCAAGAAGCCGTCCGCCTCGGCCGCCGCGATGAAGGCCTTCATCGTCAACCGTGTCGGCGACTTCGGCTTCGTGCTCGGCATAGCCGGTGTCTTCGTCCTCTTCGGCTCGATCAATTTCGACGTCATCTTCGGCAACGCCCAGAGCTTTGCTTCCGGGCAGGGCGGTCAGCCGACCGATATCGTGCTCAATTTCCTGGGCATGCACCTCGATCGCGGCCACGCGCTGACGGCCGTCTGCCTGCTGCTCTTCATGGGCGCGATGGGTAAATCGGCGCAGTTCCTGCTGCACACCTGGCTGCCGGACGCCATGGAAGGCCCGACGCCGGTTTCCGCACTCATCCATGCCGCAACCATGGTCACCGCCGGCGTTTTCCTCGTCGCCCGCATGTCGCCGATCTTCGAATTGTCGCAGGATGCACTGACCTTCGTCACCATCATCGGTGCGATCACGGCCTTCTTCGCCGCGACCGTCGGCCTCGTGCAGAACGACATCAAGCGCGTCATCGCTTACTCGACCTGTTCGCAGCTCGGCTACATGTTCGTCGCCCTCGGCGTCGGCGCTTACGGTGCTGCGATCTTCCATCTCTTCACCCACGCCTTCTTCAAGGCTCTGCTCTTCCTCTGCGCCGGCTCGGTCATCCACGCCGTCGACGGCGAGCAGGACATGCGTCACATGGGTGGCCTGCGCCCACATATCCAGAAGACCTTCTGGATGATGGTCATCGGCACGCTGGCAATCACCGGCGTCGGTATCCCGCTGACCCATATCGGTTTCGCCGGCTTCCTCTCCAAGGATGCGATCATCCTGGCGGCCTTCGCCTCGCACAACGCAGCTGCAAGCTTCGCCTTCACGCTGCTGGTCATCGCCGCGATGTTCACCAGCTTCTATTCCTGGCGCCTGATCTTCATGACCTTCTTCGGCAAGCCGCGCGCTTCGCACGAGGTCATGCACCACGTGCATGAATCGCCGAACGTCATGCTGATCCCGCTTTACCTGCTGGCGATCGGCGCTGTTGCCGCCGGCATGTATTTCAACGCCGATTTCGTCGGCCACGCCTACGAGGAATTCTGGAAGCATGCGCTGTTCACGCTCCCGGGTAACAAGATCCTCGAGGAAATGGAACATGCGCCTGTCTGGGTTGAGCTCAGCCCGTTCATCGCCATGCTTCTCGGCCTCGTTACCGCCTGGTACTTCTACATCAGGTCGCCGGAAACGCCGCGCCGCCTCGCTCAGCAGCAGCGTGTCCTCTATGAGTTCCTGCTGAACAAGTGGTACTTCGACGAACTCTATGACTTCCTCTTCGTCCGCTCCGCCAAGGCGCTTGGCCGCTTCCTCTGGAAGAAGGGCGATATCGGGGTCATCGACACCATCGGCCCGAACGGCATTGCCGCCCGCGTCGTCGATGTCACCAACCGCGTCGTGCGCCTGCAGACCGGCTACCTCTATCACTATGCCTTCGCGATGCTGCTTGGTATCGCAGCCCTCGTTACCTGGATGATGCTCGGGAGTTCCCTCTGATGACCGATTGGCCCATTCTTTCAACGGTCACCTTCCTGCCGCTGGTGGGCGTCCTCCTCCTGCTGTTCACGCAGGAGAACGGCGCCAACGGCCGCCGGAACGTCCTGAACATTTCTCTGGCGACGACCATCGTCACCTTCATCGTGTCGCTGTTCGTCTGGATCTGGTTCGACAACGCCAATCCGGGCTTCCAGCTGGTGGAAAAGCATGAGTGGCTGACGGGCGGCATCAGCTATCACATGGGCGTCGACGGCATCTCCATGCTGTTCGTCATCCTGTCGACCTTCCTGATGCCCTTCTGCGTGCTGGCGAGCTGGCTCTCGGTTGAAAAGCGGCTGAAGGACTACATGATCGCCTTCCTCGTCCTCGAGACGATGATGGTCGGCGTGTTCGTGTCGCTGGATATCGTGCTGTTCTACGTCTTCTTCGAAGCCGGCCTCATCCCGATGTTCCTGATCATCGGTGTCTGGGGCGGCAAGGATCGCGTTTACGCCAGCTACAAGTTCTTCCTTTACACGCTGCTCGGCTCGGTGCTGATGCTGCTCGCCATTATGGCGATGTACTGGCAGGCCGGCACGACCGACATCCCGACGCTGCTCGCTTACAAGTTCCCGCCGCAGCTGCAGACCTGGCTATGGCTCGCCTTCTTCGCCTCCTTCGCGGTGAAGATGCCGATGTGGCCGGTCCATACCTGGCTTCCAGACGCGCACGTTCAGGCGCCGACGGCAGGCTCGGTCATCCTGGC
The DNA here is from genome assembly GCF_014193605.1 of Rhizobium sp. BK312. NCBI lineage: Bacteria > Pseudomonadati > Pseudomonadota > Alphaproteobacteria > Hyphomicrobiales > Rhizobiaceae > Rhizobium > Rhizobium sp. BK312. Next base: position 698,108 of record NZ_JACHZP010000003.1, read on the forward strand.
AGGCATCCTTCTGAAGCTCGGCGGCTACGGCCTCATCCGCTTCTCGCTCGGCATGTTCCCGAACGCTTCGGAATATTTCGCGCCGCTCGTTTTTGCCCTTTCGGTCATCGCCATCATCTACACGTCGCTGGTCGCGATGATGCAGGACGACATCAAGAAGCTGATCGCTTATTCGTCGGTCGCCCACATGGGCTACGTGACGATGGGTATCTTCGCGGCGAACCAGCAGGGCGTGCAGGGTGCGATCTTCCAGATGCTGTCGCACGGCATCGTCTCGGGCGCGCTCTTCCTCTGCGTCGGCGTGATCTATGACCGCACCCATACCCGCGAAATCGCGGCTTACGGCGGCCTGGTCAACAACATGCCGAAATATGCCGTCGCCATGATGGTCTTCACCATGGCGAACGTTGGTCTGCCCGGTACCTCCGGCTTCATCGGCGAATTCCTGACCCTGATCGGCGTCTTCCGCGCCAATACCTGGGTTGCGCTCTTTGCCGCGACCGGTGTGATCCTGTCGGCCGCCTACGCGCTCTGGCTCTACCGCCGTGTCATTTTCGGCGCGCTGGAAAAGGAAAACCTGAAGAAGCTTCTGGATCTGTCGCCGCGTGAACAGCTGATCCTCTATCCGCTGATCGCGCTGACGATCCTATTCGGTGTCTATCCGGCTCCGATCTTCGATGCCACGGCGGCTTCGGTGGATCTCCTGGTGAACAATTATACCGCTGCCCTGCACGCTGCGCAGAATGTTGCGCTGTCGATGAATTGATGACGGGACTTATTCGACATGACTGCTGACACAATTCTTGCAAGCCTGCATCTTTCCATTCCGGAGCTCATCCTCGCGGTCGGTGCGCTTGTGCTGCTCATGATCGGCGTCTTCTCGGGCGAGCGGTCGGGACCCACGGTCACCGGTCTTGCCATCGCGGTCCTCGCGGTGGCAGGTCTCTGGATCATCTTCGTTCCGGGCGAGGGCCTGGCTTACGGTGGCGCCTACCTTGCCGACGGCTTCTCTCGCTTCATGAAGATCGTCGCGCTGGTCGGCTCGATCATCGCCATGTTCCTCAGCATGGGGCATGCGCGCGAGCAGCAGCTCGACCGCTTCGAGTTCCCGGTTCTGCTCGTGCTCGCGACCCTCGGCATCCTGCTGATGATCTCGGCGCATGACCTGATCTCGCTCTACCTGTCGCTGGAACTGCAGTCGCTGGCTCTTTATGTCGTTGCCGCCATCAACCGCGACAGCCTCAAGTCGACCGAAGCCGGCCTGAAGTACTTCGTCCTCGGTGCGCTGTCCTCCGGTATGCTGCTTTATGGCATGTCGCTGGTTTACGGCTTCACCGGTCACACGAGCTTCGATGCGATCGCGACCGCACTCAGCGCCGAAACCCGTTCACTCGGCCTCGTCTTCGGTCTGGTCTTCGTGCTTGCGGGCCTCGCCTTCAAGATTTCCGCCGTTCCGTTCCACATGTGGACGCCGGACGTTTATGAAGGTGCGCCGACGCCGGTTACGGCTTTCTTCGCGGCCGCGCCAAAGGTTGCTGCCATGGCGATCCTGACCCGCATCGTCGTCACCGCTTTCCATCCGGTGCTTGCCGACTGGCAACAGATCATCGTGTTCATCTCGATCGCCTCGATGCTGCTCGGCTCCTTTGCTGCAATCGGACAGCGCAACTTCAAGCGACTGATGGCCTATTCGTCGATCGGTCACATGGGCTATGCGCTCGTCGGCCTCGCCGCGGGCACCAAGACCGGCGTATCCGGCGTCATGCTCTACATGGTCATCTACATGGTCATGACGCTCGGCTCCTTCGCCATCATCATGGCGATGCGCCGCAAAGATGGCCGTCAGGTCGAAAGCATCGAAGACCTCGCCGGCCTTTCCACGACCAATCCCTTCATGGCGGTCGTTCTGACGGCGCTGATGTTCTCGCTGGCCGGCATTCCGCCGCTCGCAGGCTTCTTCGGAAAGTATTTCGTCTTCGTTGCCGCCATCCAGGCGCATCTCTATGCGCTCGCCATCATCGGCGTTCTGGCTTCGGTCGTCGGCGCTTACTACTATCTGCGCGTCATCAAGGTGATGTGGTTCGATGAAGCCAAGGATGAATTCGCACGCACGGCTGGTTCGCTGCGCCTCGTCTTCGGTCTCTCCGGTCTGTTCGTCATCGCCTATGTCTTCTTCGGCGGCGCAATCGGCGGTGCTGCCGATCTGGCCGCTGCGACGCTGTTTTGATGGCGTCTGACATGAATAGCCGGAAGTCGCTCGCCGACTTCCGGCATGATGCTCTTCAGGAAACCTCGTCCACAAACAGCGTCTGCCTCGAGCGGGCGCGCGCAGGCGACCCCGGAAACCTTTGGGTGACCGCTGAGCGCCAGACGGGGGGACGCGGCCGACGGGGTCGTCCCTGGGTGTCGGAAGCCGGCAATCTCTACGCATCTCTTCTTCTGATCGATCCCGCTCCCATGGACCGCCTTGGCTCTCTGCCGCTTGCGGTGGCGCTCGCCGTGCATCAGGCGGTACGCGGCGTGCTGCCGCTCGCCGCCGAGCCGGTCGAGATCAAATGGCCGAACGATATCCTGATCGGCCGCAAGAAGACCTGCGGCATCTTGATCGAGGGCGAAGCGCTGCCGGACGGCCGGTATGCGCTCGTCATCGGCATCGGCATCAACATTGCCGTGATGCCTGACAATCCGATGTATCCGGTCACATGCCTGAGGCAGCAGGGTTCCATGGTGTCGCCGGAGGAGTTATTTGCCCATCTTTATGCCGCGATGTCGGAGGCGCTCGACGTCTGGAGCCGCGGCAAGGGCGTTCGCGAGATCACCGCGCGCTGGCGTGAATTTGCGTGCGGCATCGGGGAAAAGATCACGGTAAACTTGCCGGATCGCTCGATTTTGGGCCATTTCTCGGGAATCGATGATAATGGCTTGTTGATGCTCGAAACCGAGGACGGCAGGATTATGCCGATCGCGGCGGGCGACGTTTTCTTTAGATAATGGTTGGGGATCAGATGGCGAAGCAAGACGAACTGGTGTTTCTGCCACTCGGCGGCGTCGGCGAAATCGGCATGAATCTCGCGCTCTACGGCTACGGTCCGGCGGAGCAGCGCCAGTGGATCATGGTCGATTGCGGCGTCACCTTCCCGGGGCCGGATCTGCCGGGTGTCGATCTCGTCTTGCCGGATATCCGTTTCCTCGCCAAGGAACGCAAGAACCTCAAGGGCATCATCATCACCCACGCGCACGAGGATCACTACGGCGCGCTTAATGATCTTTGGCCCGGGCTGAACGTTCCGATCTACGCCTCGGCTTTTACTGCCGGTCTTCTCGAAGCAAAGCGCGATTACGAGAAATCGATGGGCGAGATCCCGGTGACGCTGTTCAAGGCCGGCGACCGCATCAATGTCGGCCCGTTCGAGATCGAAGGCGTGGCCGTCAACCACTCGATCCCCGAGCCGATGTCGTTGATGATCCGCACGCCGGTCGGCAATGTCGTCCATACCGGTGACTGGAAGATCGATCACGAGCCGTCGCTTGGGCCGCTGACCGACGAGGCCCGCTTCCGCCAGCTCGGCGAAGAGGGTGTGCTGGCGCTGATGTGCGATTCCACCAACGCGTTGCGCGACGGCGTTTCGCCTTCGGAAAAGGACGTCTCGGAAAGCCTGCGCAAGATCATCGAGGATGCTGAGGGCAGGGTGGCGATCACGACGTTCTCGTCGAATGTCGGCCGCATCCGAACCATTGCTGAAGCTGCCGAAGCTGCCGGCCGCGAAATACTGCTGCTTGGCAGCTCGCTGAAACGTGTCGTCGATGTCGCCCGCGACATCGGCCTGATGGAAGGCATCAAGCCTTTCATCGCTGAAGACGAATATGGCTATATCCCGCGCGACAAGGTCGTGGTGATCCTGACCGGCAGCCAAGGTGAGCCGCGCGCAGCGCTTGCCAAGCTCTCCCGGGACGAGATGCGCAACGTCGCATTGGCGGCTGGCGATATCGTCGTCTTTTCCTCGCGAGCCATTCCCGGCAATGAGAAGGCCATTCAGGACATCAAGAACGGTCTGATCGAACAGGGCGTTCATGTGGTGACGGATGCTGAGGCGCTCGTGCACGTCTCCGGCCATCCCCGGCGCAACGAATTGCAGAAGATGTATGAATGGACGCGCCCGAAGGTCGTCATCCCCGTGCATGGCGAGGCGACGCATCTGACCGCCCATAAGGAATTGGCCGAACAAAGCGGCATTGCCACCGTGCCGCGCGTGCGCAACGGCGATGTCGTGCGCCTTGCGCCCGGTCCGGTCGAGGTGATCGGCGAGGCCCCGCATGGGCGCATCTTCAAGGACGGTATTCTGATCGGCGATTTCGACGAGATGGGCATCGGCGAGCGCAAGAAGCTTTCCTATGTCGGCCATGTCGCCGTCAATGTCGTGCTCGATGCCCGTTACGACATCGTCGGCGACCCCGACCTCGTGCCGATCGGCCTGCCGGCCTATGATGATGAAGGTGAGGAGATGGAGGACACGCTCTTCGACGCCATCGTCAGCGCCGTCGAAAGCATTCCGCGCGCTCGCCGCAAGGATCTGAATATGCTGCAGGAGGCGGTACGCCGCGCGGTGCGCGCCGCCGCCAATCAGGGCTGGGGCAAGAAGCCGATGGTGACCGTGTTCGTGACGCGAACCGGCGGCTGAGTTCAACGGCCGATCGGGGAGGAGAGTACCGTGCTGGGACGGATCAATCATATCGCGATAGCCGTGCCGGATATTGCGGCGGCTTCTAAGGCCTATCGTGAAACGCTCGGTGCTACAGTATCTCAGCCGCAGACACTACCGGAACACGGCGTTACCGTCGTTTTCGTAGAGCTGCCGAATACCAAGGTCGAACTGCTGGAGCCGCTGGGCGAAGCCTCGCCCATCGCTGCCTTCCTGGCCAAGAACCCGGATGGCGGCATGCACCACATTTGTTATGAGGTCGCAGACATCCTCGCGGCTCGCGATAAACTTGTTGCGTCGGGAGCACGCGTGCTCGGCAATGGCGAGCCGAAGATCGGCGCGCATGGCAAGCCCGTGCTCTTCCTGCATCCGAAGGATTTCTTCGGAACGCTTATCGAGCTTGAGCAGGTATGACACGGAGCGGGATGATTTTTGCCGGAACTGGCCCAGAATCTGAAACCGCTTTAAGTGCGCTGATCTGCGCTTTGAAAGACAACTGTTTTGCCCCTATAAGCAGTTTGGAAGAGGAGGAGACGAGCGGGCTCGTCTCGAAGGGAGCATAATGGCACAGCAGATCATCGCCAGTTTCGCCGTTTATTTCGTCATCTGGTGGATTACGCTTTTTGCCGTCCTGCCGTTCGGTCTGCGCACCCAGGCCGAAGACGAGCATGTGATTCTAGGTACGGTCGAAAGTGCACCGACGAAATTCCGCGCTTGGCGAGTGGTTCTCATCACGACGCTGGTGTCGGCTCTCCTGTACGCCACTTGGTATGTTGCATCGCATTATTTCGGGCTGAGCATAGATTCCATTCCAAGGTTCGTGCCGAACTACAATTGATGGAAAGGGCGCAGTAGAACACGGATCAATCATTTGAGCCGTCTCTTTGCTTGCGCCTCGCAATCGCCATCAATTCGTCACACGTCTGTCATGTGCATGGCGCATCAAATCCAGGACGACATTTGAGTTGTTCTGCCGAAAGGCTGAAGATACTTTTCGCAATTGGACTGATCTGTAGTAGATCGAGCTGAGAAAGCAAAAAAAAACAAGGCCATAAGCCTTGTTTTAAAGTATCGCGTGATCCTTATCCGTTACCGGGGCAGCGAGCGAGCGCGCCTAAGATCTGATCCTCCCAAGACTTGACCGCGAAACGACAAGAATTTAGCCTTCCTGCCTCTTTTGTGAGCTGAAATTAGCTCAAACATTGAGCTTTGTCATCCTTTTTTTTGCTTTTTTGCTACAGTCGCGCAGAATTTTTCTGTTAGCGGATTTTTGCCGTAAATCCTTATAAATGTGTGCTTTTTCGAACCAGCCGAAATAGGCGCTTTCCCTTGCATTTCCGGGCTTTTACCAAAATCTTCTGTTGAAGAATGCGGGTTTCCTTCCTTCGCCGAAGCAGTTATGAACTGCCTCCAGTACATAATTTGCCAACGATTCCGCCGCGAGCGGAACGTCAAACCATCTGGAACAAGCGTCATGCGTCTGTCTCGTTACTTCATGCCCATCCTGAAGGAAAATCCCAAGGAGGCTGAAATCGTTTCCCATCGGCTTATGCTGCGCACCGGCATGATCCGGCAGCAGTCGCAGGGCATCTATTCCTGGCTACCGCTGGGCAAGCGCGTACTGGACAAGGTCAATAAGATCATCCGCGAGGAACAGAACCGTTCCGGCGCCATCGAGCTGTTGATGCCGACGCTGCAGTCGGCCGAGCTTTGGCAGGAAAGTGGCCGTTATGACGCTTACGGCAAGGAGATGCTGCGCATCAAGGACCGGCAGGATCGGCCCATGCTTTATGGTCCGACCAACGAGGAGATGGTCACCGACATCTTTCGGTCTTACATCAAGTCCTACAAGGACTTGCCGCTGAATCTCTATCACATCCAGCTGAAGTTCCGCGACGAAATCCGTCCGCGTTTCGGCACGATGCGCTCGCGCGAATTCATGATGAAGGATGCCTATTCCTTCGATCTGACGCAGGAAGGCGCCGTGCAATCTTATAACAAGATGTTCGCCGCTTATCTGCGCACCTTCAATCGGCTCGGCCTGAGAGCAATCCCGATGCGCGCGGATACCGGTCCTATCGGCGGCAATCTCAGTCACGAATTCATCATTCTTGCCGATACCGGCGAGTCCGAAGTTTTCTGCCATAAGGATTTCGTCAATTTCGACATTCCGGGCGAAGACACGGATTTCGATGATGCCGCCGGCCTGAAGGGGATTTTCGACAAGTGGACCTCGGTCTATGCCGCAACCTCGGAAATGCATGACGAAGCCGCCTTCAACGCTATTCCCGAAGGGGATCGCCTGTCTGCGCGTGGCATCGAGGTTGGTCACATCTTCTATTTCGGCACGAAATATTCCGAGCCGATGGGTGCGAAGGTGCAGGGTCCCGACGGCAAGGAACATGCTGTCCACATGGGATCTTACGGTATCGGCCCGACACGCCTTGTTCCCGCCATCATCGAAGCATCGCATGATGAGAACGGAATCATCTGGCCGGCTTCGGTCGCGCCGTTCGATGTCGTGATGATCAACATGAAGGCCGGGGACCAGGCCTGCGACGAAGCTTGCGAAACGGTCTATGCCGCGCTGTCGAAGGCCGGCAAGGACGTGCTGTACGACGATCGCGACGAGCGCGCCGGAACGAAGTTCGCCACGGCCGATCTGATCGGTGTGCCCGTGCAGATCATCGTCGGCCCGCGTTCGATCGCGAGCGGCGAAGTGGAAGTGAAGGACCGTAAGACCGGCGCTCGCGAGACGATGACGGTCGAGGCAGCGATCAATCGGCTGGCAGGCTGATTGACGATACAAAGGATGAAAGGCGAATGGCGGTGAGCGCGGCAGTGGAACAGCAGGAAAATTCGTTCAAGGCCGGCCCATCGTCTCGCCCGTTCTCCGGTTTCGAACGGCTCGTCGCCTGGCGCTATCTGCGCTCCCGGCGCAAGGAGGCCTCGATTTCGGTAATTGCCGGCTTCTCGTTGGTCGGCATCATGCTCGGTGTCGCTGCCCTGATTATCGTCATGGCCGTGATGAACGGTTTCCGCGCCGAGCTCTTCAAGCAGATTCTCGGCTTCAACGGTCATGTCGTCGTGCAGCCGATTGATTCGCCATTGAACGATTATGCTGATCTGGCAAAGAAGTTTTCTGCCGTTCCCGGCGTCACCATGGCCCTGCCGCTCGTCGAGGGCGAAACACTCGCCTCCGGCCGCGGCGGTTCCGGCACTGGCGCGCTGGTTCGCGGCATCCGTTCGGAAGATTTGACCAAGCTCAAATCGGTCTCCGATCACATCGTTTCCGGTGACATTGTCGGCTTTGCTTCCGGACAGGGCGTTCTTGTCGGCAGCCGGTTGGCCCGGCAACTGGGATTGACGGTCGGCGATCAGATCACCCTTACGGCACCGGATGGCGACGTCACGCCCTTCGGCGTCAACCCGCGCGTCAAGGCATACATGATCTCCGGTATCTTCGAAGTCGGCATGTCGGAATATGATTCTTCCGTCGTCTTCATGCCGCTGGAGGAGGCACAGGTCTTTTTCAATGCCGAGGGCATTGTCGAGAAGATCGAGCTCTTCGTCACCAATCCGGATGACGTCGATCAATTGCGGCCGAAGATCGAAGAGGCGGCGGGGCGACAGATTTTCCTGACGGACTGGCGGCAGGTCAACGCCACTTTCTTCTCAGCCCTCCAGGTCGAGCGCAACACGATGTTCATGATCCTGACGCTGATCGTTCTCGTCGCCGCGCTGAATATCATTTCCGGCCTGATCATGCTGGTGAAGGACAAGGGCAGCGACATCGCCATCCTGCGCACTATGGGGGCGACGTCGGGCGCGATCATGCGCATCTTCTTCATGACGGGGGCGGCGATCGGCGTCGTTGGAACGTTCGCCGGCGTCATACTCGGCGTCCTGGTCTGCCTCAATATCGAATCCATCCGCCAGTTCTTCTCCTGGATTTCCGGCACCGTGATTTTCAATCCGGAGGTCTATTTCCTCAGCAAATTGCCGGCCCAGATGAATCTCAGTGAGACCATCTCCGTCATCGTGATGGCACTCACCCTGTCCTTCCTTGCCACCATCTTTCCGGCCTGGCGGGCCTCGCGGCTCGATCCGGTGCAGGCGCTGCGCTACGAATAAGGATATTTCATTTGATGAAACGCAACGTCGTTCTCCAGCTCTCTGGCGTGGAGCGTCACTACGGGCAGGGCGAGACGCGGCTGTCGATCTTGAAGGGGGCGGATTTCACGCTGCACAGCGGCGAGATTGTTGCGCTCGTCGCGCCGTCAGGCACGGGTAAATCAACGCTTCTGCATGTGGCCGGGCTGCTTGAGCATCCGGATGGCGGCGAAGTGCTCGTCAACGGTCAGGCCTGTGAGGACTTGTCTGACGATAGACGTACGGCCGTGCGCCGCAGCGAGATCGGCTTCGTCTATCAGTTCCATCACCTGCTTCCGGAATTCTCGGCGCTTGAGAATATCATGATGCCGCAGCTCATTTCCGGCCTTTCGCGGAAGGATGCCAGCGAGCGAGCCGCTCAGCTTCTCGACTACATGCGTATCGGCCATCGCGGTGATCATCGCCCCGCCGAATTGTCCGGCGGCGAGCAGCAACGCGTCGCAATCGCCCGCGCCGTCGCCAATGCCCCGCTGGTGCTGCTGGCGGATGAGCCCACCGGCAATCTCGACCCGGCAACGGCGCATTACGTCTTCGATGCACTGGAGGCGCTGGTGCGCCAATCCGGTCTTGCGGCCCTGATCGCCACGCACAATCACGAACTCGCTGCCCGCATGGATCGCCGTGTTACCTTGAGCGAAGGCAAGGTTGTGGAGGTCTGATCCTTTTACGGGATGATCAGGCCGCCGCGATAATCCAGTTCGTAAGCCCTGCGTTCGCTGACGACGATAGCTTCGTAGCCGCTGAAATGGTGGCAGTCGCCGATGTTTTCATCGATGTAAAGCCCATAGGCATGCTCGAACTCGAAGCCGCCGAGAAAGCGCCTTTCGTCAAGATAGAGCCGCAGGAGGGCCGCCTTGATCACCATGCCGGCGCGCGTTCCGTCGATCAGGTCGTGTTCGACGATATGGCCGAAATAGTTCATGGCCCATACCGGCTCGCCGTCATGCCATACGAGCTCTTGTCCGGCGAAGTCCGTGCCGCCGAAGTAGCTGTCGAGATAGCGCCAGCGGCCGCTCGCATAGCCAATGTCATGCGAGCCGCTACGGCAGGATGGCAACCTCTCGCCGTCACCGACATAGGTTTCGGCTTTGGCGACGACAATAAAATCGTTCAGCTCGGCAAGATCCGGCATGACCCTCTCCAATTCTGGTGAGCGGCCAAGATGCCATTCAATGCGAGATTTGTAAAGAACAAAAAGAGAACATTTGCTAGCGATGGCTGCTTTCGCAGGCCTTCTGGCCGATATCATCCTGCCAGTCCTGTATGCTGATGGTCTTGGCATCGGCCTTGAGTATCTTGTCGTCCTTGGTCACCTTGCCGGTCAGGACGTTGTAATCGCAGCTATAGCTGTTACCGGGTTCGAGGTTGTCACGAAAATCGTAGCTATAGCCGGCAACCAAAAATGCGCTGTTGCGATAGGCAAGCGTCAAAGTCTGATGCCATCGGTCGCGCCCGATCGCATCGTTCTGCGAGGTGATCGCGATTGAACCGCTCGGCAGTGCGGCGATCGATGGTTCCTGGCCGTAGATGCCATCAGGCTCAGCGCGGCCCCATATCTTATCAGGGCCGTCGGCGGCCAGCTTGAGTAGTTCGTGCTCCTTGTCGCGGAGATAGATATAGATCCCGATCTCATAATCGGCCTGGTCATGCGGCGGCATCGTCACCAGTAATGCAAGGTCCGGCTTTCCGTCCTTGTTCCAGTCGCCGATCGCCGCGTCGATGATGCGGTCGGAAGCAATGGTGTCTTCGGCGTGAGCCGCGATTGGAGTCAAAAGAAGAATGAGAGCGCAGCCAAGTGACTTCATCGTGATCCCCCTGTTTGCCTCTGCATAGCGCCGGGGCCTGCCGGCGTCCATTGCAGGCTGAGAAGTCGTCCGATGAAATTTACTGATGTATCTATTGACTCTCGAACAAAAATAGAACAAAAAGAAAACATAACGAGTAAGGAGCGCCTAAATGACCGACATTATTCGAGACGTTGCAGCATTCACTTCCATCGTCATGTTCGTCGCCAGCTTTTCCCTCATCATGATGGCGATGTAAGCTTTATCCCCCGTTTGCACATGCTGTTCCCATATTTGATGGGAGCAACTTCTGGACTTTATGGTCCGCAATGCCGAAAATGTCGCTGATTCATTCAGGCGTGCGGAAGGGTATGAAATGGCGGATGCAGGTGGCAGCGGCGTGGCAGCGCCGGTCGGCGAAATGCCGGAATTTGTGCACCTCAGGGTTCATTCCGCCTATTCTCTGCTAGAGGGCGCATTGCCGCTCAAGAAGATATTGGCCAAGGCTGCCGGGGACAGTCAGCCGGCCATTGCGATCACCGATACGAACAATCTGTTCGTCGCCCTGGAATTCTCGCAGAAGGCGATGGATGAGGGGCTGCAGCCGATCATTGGCTGTCAGGTATCGATCGATATGGAGGATGGCGGCGAGAGCGAGAAGCGCGGGCCGCAACAAGCTTTGGCGAAGATGCCATCCATCGTGCTGCTTGCCGCGACCGAGCGGGGATATGAGCGCCTCGTCGATCTCGTCAGCCGCGCCTATCTCGGCGGCGAGGGCAACAGCGCCGTTCACATCACAGCCTCATGGCTGGATGAGATCGGTACGGGAGGGTTGATCGCGCTCACCGGTTCGCTCACCGGCCCGGTCGATATGGCTTTGAAAGAAGGGCATGCCGCACAGGCGCTCTCCCGGTTGTTGAGGCTGAAGCAGCTGTTCGATGACAGGCTCTATGTCGAATTGCAGCGTCACGGCACCTATGATCGTCGTCACGAGCAGAAGATGATCAAGCTGGCTTACGAGCACGAGATCCCGCTTGTCGCCACCAACGAAGCCTTTTTCCCGACGCGGGACGATTACGATGCGCATGACGCCTTGATGGCAGTGGCCCACAATGCCATCGTCTCGGACGATACGCGATTTCGCCTGACGCCGGATCACTATCTGAAGAGCCGCGCAGACATGTCAAAGCTTTTCGCCAACTTGCCGGAAGCGCTTGAGAACACGGTCGAGATCGCTCGCCGCTGCTCCTTCGTGTTGAAGACCCGCGCGCCGATCCTGCCGCGCTTTACCGGGGCGACTGACGACCCTGAAGAGGCCGGGCGCGCCGAGGCGGCCGAGCTGCGCGCTCAGGCGGTCGAGGGCCTCGATCAGCGCATAACCTCGCTTGGCATGGCACCGGGTTACGAGGAGAAGGATTATCGCGACCGGCTGGAATTCGAACTGAGCGTCATCGAGCGCATGAAGTTTCCCGGCTACTTTCTGATCGTTGCCGACTTCATCAAATGGGCCAAGCGCCACGATATCCCTGTCGGCCCCGGTCGCGGTTCCGGTGCAGGCTCGCTCGTCGCCTATGCGCTGACGATCACCGACGTCGATCCGCTGCGCTTCTCGCTGCTGTTCGAGCGCTTCCTCAATCCGGAACGCGTCTCCATGCCGGACTTCGATATCGACTTCTGCCAGGACCGGCGTGAAGAGGTGATTCGCTACGTGCAGGCCAAATACGGCCGCGAGCAGGTGGCGCAGATCATCACCTTCGGTTCGCTGCAGGCACGCGCCGCCTTGCGCGATGTTGGCCGCGTGCTGGAAATGCCCTATGGCCAGGTCGATAAGATATGCAAGCTGGTGCCGAACAATCCTGCCAATCCGACCCCGCTGAGCAAAGCGATCGAGGAGGAGCCGCGCCTGCAGGAGGAGGCGGACAAGGAGCCGGTTGTCGCCCGTCTTCTCGATATCGCCCAGAAGATCGAAGGCCTCTATCGCCACGCATCGACCCATGCCGCCGGTATCGTCATCGGCGACCGCCCACTGTCGAAGCTCGTGCCGATGTATCGCGACCCGCGCTCCGACATGCCCGTCACCCAGTTCAACATGAAATGGGTGGAGCAAGCCGGCCTGGTGAAGTTCGACTTCCTCGGTCTCAAGACGCTGACCGTCCTGAAAACGGCGGTCGATTTCGTCGCGAAACGCGGTATCTCGATCGATCTTGCCAGCATCCCGCTCGACGACAAGAAGACCTACGATATGCTCTCGCGCGGCGAGACGGTCGGCGTGTTCCAGGTGGAAAGTGCGGGCATGCGCAAGGCGCTGATCGGCATGCGGCCGGACTGCATCGAGGATATCATTGCGCTCGTGGCGCTTTATCGTCCCGGCCCGATGGAGAACATCCCGGTCTATAATGCCCGCAAGCACGGCGAGGAAGAGATCGAATCGATCCACCCGAAGATCGATTATCTTCTCAAGGAAACCCAAGGCGTTATCGTCTACCAGGAGCAGGTGATGCAGGTCGCCCAGGTGCTCTCGGGCTATTCGCTCGGCGAAGCCGATCTTCTGCGCCGCGCCATGGGTAAGAAGATCAAGGCGGAGATGGACCAGCAGCGCGAGCGCTTCGTCGACGGTGCCATCAAGAACGGCGTGTCGAAGGGGCAGGCCGATGTCATCTTCGATCTGCTCGCCAAATTCGCGAATTATGGCTTCAACAAGTCGCACGCCGCCGCCTACGCCATCGTCTCCTACCAGACCGCCTATATGAAGGCGCACTATCCGGTGGAGTTCCTGGCCGCGTCGATGACGCTCGATATGTCCAATACCGAGAAGGTCAACGACTTTCGTCAGGACGCCAAGCGGCTGGGCATCGAGGTCATCGCGCCTTCCGTGCAGACCTCATTCCGCCATTTTGAAACGGGCGAAAACCGCATCTATTATGCACTGGCCGCCATCAAGGGCGTCGGTGAATCGGCCGTCGACCATATCGTCGAGGTGCGCGGCGATCAGCCCTTTGCCAGCATCGAGGATTTCTGCCTGCGCATCGATCCCAAGCAGATCAACCGCCGCGTTCTGGAAAGCCTGATCTGCGCCGGTGCTTTCGATTGCTTCGAAATCGACCGTGCGCAGCTGATTGCCGGCTTGGACCGCGTCATGGGCTATGCCCAGGTGGCGCAGGAAAACAAGCGCAGCGGCCAGCATGATATGTTCGGAAGTGCCGCCTCCGGTCCGGAAAAAATCGTATTTCCGCCCTATACGCCATGGCTCGCCTCGGAGCGTCTGCTGCGCGAATTCCAGGTGCTCGGTTTCTATCTGACGGCACATCCGCTCGATACTTATAAGAGCGTGCTCGACAAGATGCGGGTGCAGCCCTTCGCCGATTTTTCCGCGGCGGTGAAGCAAGGCGCCAGCAACGGCCGCTTGGCCGGCACTGTCATCTCAAAGCAGGAGCGCAAGACGCGCACTGGCAACAAGATGGGCATCTTCGTCTTTTCGGATGCTTCCGGCCAGTTCGAAGCCGTGCTTTTCTCTGAAACGCTCAACCAGTATCGTGACGTTCTCGAAGTCGGCAAATCCTTCGTCATTACCGCCCAGGCGGACGAGCGCCCCGAGGGTATCAGCCTGCGCCTGCAGACAGCACAGTCGCTGGAAGAGAAGTCGTTGCAGATGCAGAAGGCGCTGCGCGTCTATGTCCGCGATTCCGGCCCGCTGAAAGCCGTTGCCGCGCATCTGAACACCAAAGGCGACGGCCTCGTTTCCTTCATTGTCATCAAAGAAGAGGGGTTGCGAGAGGTCGAGGTGGCGCTGCCGGAGAAATATCGCATTACGCCTGAAATCGCCGCCGCATTGCGCACGGCGCCGGGCGTGATCGACGTGGAGCTGGTCTGAAGCAATTCCGGGAAAAGTGTATAGCGGTTTTCCGTCCGGAATTGCGTAAAAGCAAAAAGGCTCTAGCCCTTCTTACCCAGCGCACCGTTGTTGGTAATAGTGATGAAATCGGTCTCGTTGCCGGTTTCCGGTCCGACGCCGGTATCGGAAATCGTTAGCGACGATCCCGCGGTCAGCAGATCCTCGATGCGGTGACGGATATCGTCAGGGATGGTGATGCGATTGAGCGCCTGTCCGGCTGCGTCGAACGATTGTGATTGTTCCTCGCTGGTGATGCCGTAGCGCTTCTTCGTCTGCTTGCTCAGATCTTCCTCGAGCGTCATGCCGAACCAGTCGGCCTTGCCGCTGATCCGATCGATCGCATTGGCGGTGAAGAAATGTACGCCGAGCGCCTCCTGCGGCTCGGTAATGATGGCCGGTCCTTCGAACAGCGGTTTGAAGTTCTGCCGGACCATGATCGCGCCGTTCGGCGGTTCGCCCCTGCCGGCCGCAGCATAGACTGCCTTCATCAGCGCGGAGCTGACGAGGCCGCCCGTCGTCTTGATGTCATGTGCCTTCTTGAAGTCTTCGATCGCCTGCACCGTCGCAGGCCCCAGCATGCCGTCGGGCGTTCCCGTGATGAAGCCCATCCCGTTCAGGATGCCCTGAAGGTCGCGCACGTTTTCGCGCAAGCCCCGCCGGGTGATGAGGATGCTGAGCGGAGCGGGATCGGCCGGTGGCGCCAGAGTCTCCCGCGCCTTCGGTATCTGGATCGACGTCACGTCGTTCGTCGCCACCTGCAGCTGTTGTGCCTGCGGCAGGAAGCTTGCGGTCATCGGACGGAGTTCTATGCCTGAAAACAGCGCCGGCGGTGGAGCTGGCAGCGGCTGGAACAGCATCGCGTTTTCAAACGGCTGCGGCACTAGCGGCTGATCGGCGATGACGACATGCACGCCGCGCTCGGTCATTTGATAAAGCGTCTTCGCAAAGGCCTTCGGCATCCGCACGCAGCCATGCGATGCGGGATAATTCGGGACGGAATTGGATTCGTGTAGCGCGATCCCCGACCAGGTCAGCCTCTGCATGAAAGGCATGGGCGAGGCCGAATAGAGATTGGATTCGTGATATACCTTCTTCTCCAGAATGGAGAAGATGCCGCTGGGGGTTGTGTGGCCGCGCTTGCCGGTGGAAACCTTCGAAGTCGCGATAACCTTATCGCCGTCATAGACCGCGAGCGACTGCCTGTCCTTTGACACCACGATCTGCAGGGTGCGGGTATCCGGCGCAGCAAAGACGGGATGGGAAAGGGCGGTGGCTGACACCAGCGCGAGCCCCAGCAACAAAAATGGCTTCATAGACACAACCAAAACGCAATACTCGTTGCACCTGAGGTTAGACTTGGAAGTTTAAGGAAGACTTGCCGAAGACTCATGCCTTTCTGCGTCCATGAACGCGTGAGTTCGCCGAACGCCCAATGTGGCATCGCCGAAGCGGAGCGTTCAAACTCTGCTTCGGCGATGATTGAAATCTTGAACTAACGGGGAATCAGTGGACGCTGGAGGCCACCCAGTTGTGCCAGTCCTGCTCGCTGCCGTGGAAAGCGTTGAGGTCGATCTTGCCTTCGACGCCGTGCGATACACCGGAGCCGGAATATTGCCAGAACAGCCATTTACGGCCCGGATAGACCTTGGACGGATGTTGAGCCACGGCGCGCAGCCAGAAGGGATAGTTGAGCAGCTCGCCACTCAGATTGTCGCGATAGAAGTCCGGAGCCGTGTAGACGATCGGACGCTGGCCGTAATGCTTTTCCAGCTTGTCCATGAAGACCTGCATCTTGGCGAGAACCTGCTCGCGCGAGGGCCGCCGCTTGCAACTTGACTCACCGTTCCATTCCACGTCGATGACCGGCGGTAGGGCTCCGGCTTCCTTCGGCACGTTGCGAATGAACCAGTCGGCCTGCTCTCCGGCAGTCCGGCACCAGTAGAAGAAATGATAGGCGCCATGTTTCAGGCCGGCCTGCTGGGCAGCCCGCCAGTTCTTCTTGAACATGGGATCGATGTGATCGCCGCCGTCCGTTGCCTTGATGTAGACGAAGTTCGCACCCTGCGTGCGCAGCGTATCCCAGTCGATCTCGCCCTGCCAGCGAGAGACGTCGACGCCATGGACAGCGAGCTTCCGGGGCGAGGTGGACACACCGAAGTTGATCGGCTTGGCATCGCGGAAGCGATGGCTGTAGATCTGCATCGGCTGCTGCCGCAGGGCGCGGGGCACCGGATTCGATGGCGAGAGCATGGCGAGCGGTCGTTGCAGCGGGACTGGCGCGTCATCGTCGCCGCTCTGGTCGGAGGGCATAAGGCCCTCAGGCCGGAGATTCGTTGGCATCGCGACTGCGAGCGCCTGCTGCCGCTCGACGCGCGAAACGGTTTCGCCGATTTCGACCGAAGGCACGACCCTACTGGTCTTTGTGATGGAACCGGTCAATTCTTTCGAAGGCGGGGCGGCTTGCGCGGCTTCGCGCTCACCTCGGGCGGCGCAGCCTGAAATCGTCAGGCAGGCGAGAAGAATGGTCGATACAGCCGATAGACGCATAGGAACCCGTACGCAAAACACTGGAGGCGACGAGTTCACGCCGCCGGAAAGTTACAGAATCCAAGTCCTAATGGAAATTTACCAAAAAAGTTTGAATCCGAGCTTTCTCGCGCTAAAGAATCGCGCACGTCGTTCAATTATTTGCAATGCAGCCAAAAATCACCATCCGGTGACTTGTGCTAAATAATTGTTATTTTTGGCTTTTGTCGCCGAACGTGTAGCCGGTTTCGACTGTCTTGTTGCCGAATTTTTCTCGGAGCTTATCCATGGCTGCTTCCGCGGCGGCCCGTCGCATGGCCTGAACGTCGATAAGATCGGGCGGATCTGCGCGCCCGGCATCGCCAAGATCGGTAACCCCGATGCCGATGAGACGGAATTTCGTGCCGTCGGTTTCAGGTTCGAGCAGCCGCAGTCCGGTGCGGAAAATCCGGTCCGCGAGTTGGGTTGGGTCCTCCAGCCGACGATTGCGCGTGCGAATCTTGAAGTCTGCGGTCTTCAGCTTCAGCACGACGGTCTGGCCGGCAATGCCGCTGCGCTTCAGACGCCGGGAAACCTTCTCGGAGAGATCGCGCAGGATCGGCACGAGATCTTCATGGCGCCAGATGTCTTCGAAGAAGGTGGTTTCGGAAGACACGCTCTTTGCCGCTTCATTAGGATGCACGGTTCGGTCGTCGATCCCGCGGGAGAGACGGAAAAGTCGCTGGCCGATGACGCCATAACGGCGCATGAGGTCACCTTCCTCCATGGCCTGCAATTGGCCGATGGTGCGAATACCGTCGCTTTCGAGCGTAGCGGCAAAGGCCTTGCCTACTCCCCAGATGGTGGTGACCGATCGTGGCTCCAGGAAGGAGAGCGCCTCTTCCTTGCCAATGACGGAGAAGCCTCGCGGCTTCTGTAGATCGGAGGCAACCTTGGCGAGGAATTTGCAGTAGGAAAGGCCGACGGAGATGGTGATGCCGACTTCCTGCTCCACGCGCTTGACGAACTTGGCGAGGATGCGCGCCGGCGGATCGTGATGCAACCGCTGCGTGCCCTCTAGCTCGAGAAAGGCCTCGTCGATCGAAAGCGGCTGTACCAGCGGTGTCAGGTCCTGCATCATCGCACGGACCTCGCGGCCGACGCGCACGTATTTCTCCATGTTCGGCCGGATGACGACGGCCTGCGGGCACGCTTCCAGCGCCTTGAACATCGGCATGGCGGAGCGCACCCCATGGATGCGGGCGATATAGCAGGCAGTGGAGACGACGCCGCGCTTACCGCCGCCGATGATAACGGGCTTGTCGGCCAACTCCGGATTGTCACGTTTCTCGATGGAGGCATAAAAAGCATCGCAATCGATATGCGCCAGCGTCAGTGCGTAGAGTTCCCGATGGTAAACGAGGCGAGGGCTTCCGCAGCTCCGGCAGCGCGTGCGCGTGGCCGATTGCTCGCTCAAGCAATCGCGACAGAAGCCGGAGATCTTGTCGGGCGCATGGGTCATCAAGTGAGAACAAAAATTGAACATCGCCACTTTATGATCTAAGCTCGCGAGTCTCAAGCTGGAAAACTGCCGGGGAGGCGCGAGTGCAGAACTTAGTCGTGCAGGCATTGACGCCGGATCGCTGGGACGATTTCGAGACACTGTTTGGACCAAGCGGTGCCTGCTATGGCTGCTGGTGCACTCATTTCCGTGTCGCGACATCGCAGCGCAAGACGATGGATGCGGCAGCAAAGAAGCAGTTGATCCAGGAGCGAATCTCGGCTGGGCCGCCGCCCGGTCTCCTAGGCTACATTGATGGGCAACCGATTGCCTGGGTGCAGGTTGGTCCGCGTGCAGAGCTGCCGCAATGGAACTCGCCGAAAACGGTGTCTCGTCCGCTCGATCCAGCCGATGCGGAAGACAGCACTGTTTGGGCGGTAAGTTGCTTCTTCATAAATTCGAAGGATCGCGGCAGGGGGTATAGCCATCGCATGCTGTCGGAGGCCGTGAATTTCGCCCGTGCTTCCGGCGCGCGGCTGCTTGAGGGCTGCCCGATCGAGCGCACGAAGCAGTCGAAATCGGTCGGTCTCTATGTCGGCTCGCAGCGCATATTCGAGGCCGCCGGATTTTCTGAAGTTGCGAAGCGGAAGGACGGCAGGCCTCTGATGCGCCTCGCTCTTTGAGGATAGGTAGGATGACGTCAGCGTGCGATATGAGCCTGGATCAGCGGTGCTGCCTGGCCCCATTCATTGGCTTCCGGAATACCAGCGGCGACGGCGGGCGCCATGCGATGAACGATGGAGGCCGGTTTCAGATTGATGAGGAGGCATCCCGGAACATATTCGCTGACCGAATGCAGGTTGTGGGCCATGTCGTCGACGAAGGCGACGGGCATCTCGCGCTGTCGATGCAGCGAGCGTACGATCGGCCCCTTCGGCTGCAGCGATGCGAGCAACGGATAGTCAAGCTCAAGCCTGTCGAGGAGCCGCCGCCTCTGCCCCCAGAACTGTGGCGGCATAGCTGTCAGAAAAACGATATCGGCATCTTTCGAAAACGTGGCGAGCGTGTCCACCACGCGATCGAAAGGCGTCTGCCATTGCTCCTGCGCCTCGAAGAACGCCTCGATCAGCCGGCGGACATCCTTTTCCTCCAGCACGGAACCATTGGCCTTGGAAACGATGTTGCCCGTCAGCCGGAAGGAGCGCGGCAGGAATTCATGGCCTTCGGCGTCGATGAAGGCCAGGAAGGGCGCAAAGAAATGCAGAACAACGTCATCGACATCGCAGACGATCAATGGCCGTTCCTGAAGCTGGATATGCGATACGTCGAATTCGATCGGGGCATCCATGATCAGTATTCTCCAGAGGCAAGGCCGGGCGGCGAAAAATGCGCCGACGCGGCGGCGACGGCCTCCGGCGGAATGCCGCTGGCCTCGCAGAAGGCCAGCAATGTCGGTTCGTGGTTCATGAGGAAATCGAGCATGCCAGCAAGGAAGGCGGGCTCGTTGATGGCGTTGCGCACCTGCGCCGGCTCCACGCCGGTGAGCGCCAGGAAGCGGCCAAACATATCGGGTTCATTGGCGAGCCAGCCGAGTACGGCAATAGCAGTCTCTTGCGGGTTGGCCGCGCTCTTCTTCGGGTTCTTGAAGTTACTTTGCATTTTGAGGGGTGAGTTACCTATTTTTCAACCAAATGCCGGTAATTTGCGATTCAACTATTTCTGGAATCGGTTCCTCGCGACCCTATATTTCGAGAGAATGGATGCAATACCGGATGCAGGGGCAGCGTTCCATGGCTAAGCAGGTAATGATTGTAGAAGACAATGAGCTGAATATGAAGCTCTTTCGCGATCTGATCGAAGCCTCCGGCTATACAACGATCCAGACCCGCAATGGCATGGAAGCGCTCGATCTCGCGCGCAAGCACCGTCCAGATCTGATTCTCATGGATATTCAGCTGCCGGAGGTCTCCGGTCTGGAGGTCACCAAGTGGCTGAAGGAAGACGACGACCTGCACATGATCCCCGTAATCGCAGTCACGGCCTTCGCCATGAAGGGCGATGAGGAGCGCATTCGCCAGGGTGGCTGTGAGGCCTATGTCTCGAAGCCGATTTCAGTGCCGAAATTCATTGAGACTATTAAAACCTATCTGGGCGACGCCTGATGATGGGGAGCAGCTGATGACCGCACGCATCCTGGTAGTCGACGATATTCCGGCCAACGTAAAGCTTCTGGAAGCGCGGCTGCTTGCCGAATATTTCGAAGTGCTGACGGCTGAGGACGGTTTGAAGGCGCTCGCCATTTGCGCGAGCACGCAGGTCGATCTGATCCTTCTCGATATTATGATGCCCGGCATGGACGGCTTCGAAGTGTGCGAGCGCCTGAAATCCGATCCCCGAACTGCGCATATCCCGGTCGTCATGGTGACGGCGCTCGATCAGCCTGCCGACCGCGTGCGTGGTCTGAAGGCCGGTGCCGACGATTTCCTGACGAAGCCGGTCAATGACCTCCAGCTGATTTCGCGCGTCAAGAGCCTGCTTCGCCTGAAGACATTGAGTGACGAGCTGCATATGCGCAACGAGACCGCGCGCAACTTCGGCATCGGCGATCTGATGCGCTCCGGAGAAGGTCGTTCCGAGGAAGCCGGCCAGGTGCTGCTGGTCGACGGCCGCGCCAATTCGCAGGAGCGGATTATCCGAACGCTGAAGCCGATTGCCCAGGTCATTGCGATGTCCGATCCGCAGGCGGCTTTATTCGAAGCGGCCGAACGGCCGTTCGAGCTGGTCATCGTCAATTCTAATTTCGACGATTATGATCCGCTGCGGCTTTGTTCGCAGCTGCGCTCGCTGGAGCGTACGCGCTTCCTGCCAGTGCTGCTGGTGACGGAGCAGGGGGCCGATGACATGATCGTCCGCGCGCTGGATCTCGGCGTCAATGATTATATTGTCCGGCCGATCGAGCCGAATGAGCTCGTGGCCCGCTGCCTCACGCAAATACGCCGCAAGCGCTATAACGACCGTCTGCGTGCCAGCGTACAGCAGACGATCGAGCTTGCCGTCACCGACGCGCTCACCGGCCTGCACAACAGACGCTACCTCGACAACCACTTAAAGGTGCTTTTTGATCGATCCCTGGCACGGGGCAGGCCGCTTTCGATTCTGATCACCGACATAGACCGCTTCAAGACTGTAAACGACACCCATGGTCACGATGCCGGCGACGAAGTTCTCAAGGAGTTTGCCGCACGGATCCGCTCAACGGTGCGCGGCGCCGATCTTGCCTGTCGTTACGGAGGTGAGGAATTCGTAGTCGTCATGCCGGATACGCCCGCCGATATCGCCGCAGCCGTCGCAGAACGGCTACGCGCTGCGGTAGAAAATATGCCTGTGAAATTACGCGAAACTGGTGTGGCGCTTAACATTACCGCGTCCTTCGGAATTTCGTGCCGTTTGGAGACGATCGATACGCCGGAGCAGTTGATGAAACAGGCCGATCTTGCGCTTTACGAAGCCAAAAGGGCAGGCCGCAACAGGGTCGTAGCTTCAGCCGCATAGGGGTAAACGGCCGAGAATGGCAATTACCCGTCAATACTGAGGTAGCTTCTAGGTTTTTGAACCGCGATCAATTCTTTCCGTTCTTTATCTCACCTCCACAGCCAATTGAGTTCTGGTTCAAAGAAAATAAGAATACTTATACTTTCAATTTCGGAATAAATTCTCGCTTTCTGCCCCAAGGCGAAATATTCGTATTATATTACTATATGTTTTTATCTTGTTCGTGGCTTGGTGGTCAGGTGGGAGCTGGAAGGACAGGAGCTTGATTGAAACTAAATTGAATATTCAATTTTACTTTAGTATCTGTATTGTATCTTTTCTAGCGAGAGAGGAGATCTCTCTTTATTCTTGATAATTTCTTGACCATTTTTCGTTAATGCTATCGGGCATTCTTTTCCGTCAAAGTCATGAATTTTAACCATGCGGGCAGACAGGCATTTTTTATCATTAAGAATTTGTTGATTTTCTTTTGATTTCGCGCGAATTTAGTCCCGTATACAGACAACCGATTAGGGTATCCGAGATACCCCATGATGCTCAGGTCCGCCGCATCTCCTGGGTCGTGGGGTCGGTCGGCTGGCAGGCAGAAGATAACGGTTCCTCGTGCCGTTTTGCAGGCTAGCCGGCCCCCATTCAAAACGCCGCTCTTCATTTCTGAAGGGCGGCGTTTTTCTTTGCCGTGCCGGCAAGGCATTGTTCGACTGAGGCGTTTCCAACCGCTGTTGCAAAATCGGACGGCGATCGAGATGAGGTTTATAAAACAAAAAAGGCGCCAACCCGAAGGTCGCGCCTTTTTGTAACCTGAAGTTTAGGAAGCTTACTTGATCTTCGTTTCCTTGAACTCGACATGCTTCTTAGCAACCGGGTCGTACTTCGTCTTCGTCATTTTGTCCGTCATCGTACGGCTGTTCTTCGTCGTGACGTAGAAGAAACCGGTGTCGGCCGTCGACAGCAGCTTGATCTTGATGGTGGTAGCCTTGGCCATGGTCGTCCTGCCTTTAATAAAAATGAACGCCGTGGACGGCCAGTGCGGAGGTCCACGGCGAATTCTGGCGCGAAAATACAAATCGCGCCCGAAAAGTCAACCTCTGTTGCCCATGAAAAGCAGTCGTATCCCCGAAAGCAGGACATAAAGACCGAAGAAAAACGCCACGGCCCAGGCAAAGCCGCTGGGATTGGCGACATCCATGGCCGTGCCGACCGTCGGCGGCCCGAGGACCATGCCTACGGCGTAACAGAAAACGAAGGCCGCATTGGCGGCGACGAGATCGACGCCGGTCAATCGCGTGCCGAGGTGGCTGAGGCCGACCGTATACATGCCGGAAACGCAGCCACCCCAGAAGAGCAGGATGATGGCAAGAATGATCCAGTTCGATGACAGCGACGGTAGCAGGAGCGCTCCGACAAACCCGATCGTGGCCATGATCGACAGCAGCGGCCGTTTGTCCCGCATGCGGTCGGCAAGCAGCCCGAGCGGGATCTGGAACACGAAGTTGCCCACGCCCATGACGGTCAGCAGCAGTGCCGCCTGTGATTCGTTGAAACCGAGGCGCGTCGCATAGCTGGTGAAGAGCGATCCGCCGCCGACGGTGACCGCACCAAACACGAAGACTGCAGCCGTGGCCGTCGGCACGAGGAAGATGTAGCGCACGAAATGCAGTTCCGGCTTCTCGTCGACGATCGGGCTCTCGTTTCGCGCAATGAAGATCGGGATGGAGGCGGCCAGGATGATGCAGGCGCCGATGAGGAAGGGCATCAGGCCTTCGCTGCCGACGACGGAAAAGACGAGGGGGCCGGCCGCAAATCCGAGAGAGAAGACGGTGGAATAGAGACCGAGCACGAATCCGCGTTTGGAAGGCGGCGAGGCGGCGTTGATCCAGAATTCCGACAGGATGAAGAGCGTTGTCGTCGCCCCATGGAAGACGATGCGCAGCGGAAACCACAGAAGCAGATTTTCTGCATAGTAGAAGCCGAGCGAGCTTAGAGCCGATAGGAAAACCGCCCAGATCATTGTCTGCACGACGCCAAAGCGGTGCGCGAGCTTGGTCGTGACGACCGCTGCCAGCATCGAGGCGACGCCCATCATGGCCGTGTTGAGGCCGATGAGGCTCGAGGGAACACCGCGCTTTTCGAGAATGATGCTCAGAAGCGGCAGTCCCAGCCCGATGGCGATGCCAACGGCGGATACGGAGGTAATGGCTGCGACGAGCGAAGGCCAGTGAATTTCTTCGACGTGGCCGGCCTTGTCGTTCGTCGGTTCAAGCATAAAAAAATCCCTGGGGCATGAGGCGTGCGAATCGATCGCAATGTGAAGCACAGGAAGCCACGGCTCGGCCAAATTCAGGTGACGGGTCGGCTTTCATGTGATCGATCACCCCCTCCGGAGTAGTCCCTATGACGCGCGGCATGTTCAGACAAGAAATGCTGCTCATGTCAAGCGGTTGCCGGCAAAGCAGTTCGCCTGAAGCACGATTAAGCGACAAAACCTCTGCAGTTTCCGATATAGAAGCGCAATGCGCGGAAGCAATCTCTGCCAACGATAGAGACCGGCGGCATGAACCGGATAGCATGGTCACGATCGGCCGTTTCCTTGATCCCAATCCTCTGGGGTGTCGTCATGGCCACCGAAGCCATGCATGCGCAGCGCCCATTGCAGGCCGATGACGCCACCCTTGATCGGCTGGATGATGGCAAGTGCCGCGATAATGGTGATGGGTGCCCAAATGGCAAGATGCGCCCAGAGTGGCAGCTTGAAGGTCATATCCGTCAGCATATAGCCGCCGACGATCAGGTGGCCGAGAACCAGGATCACCAGATAGGGCGGCAGGTCGTCGGCTCGCTGGTGAGAGATATTTTCATCACAGACCGCGCATCGGTCGACTGGCTTCAGAAAGGCGCGAAAGAGCTTGCCGGTGCCGCAGCGCGGGCAGCGGTTCAGCATGCCGCGTAGAATCGAGCGTCCGAGCGGACGTTCGCTTTCGTCTGAGCCACCGAAGCGGATGGGGGAGTCGGATGGGCTGCCCGTCATGAATGCGCTTCCTCCGTGCCGGCAGCCGTTCTTTACCTGCGGCCGCGCGGCGGTCTCGTGCCCGGTGCCTTGCGCGCCTGGCTCTTATTGCGGCGGGTGGCCTTATGGAAGGAACGCACCGCCGTCGGCATCGGCTTGCCATCGCTCAGCATTTCGAAGCGCAGCGCTCCGGCAAGCGGCACGGCTTCCGCCAGCCTCACCGTTACATCGTCGCCGAGACGATATCCGAGCCCCGTTCTTTCGCCCGTCAGCGCCTGATGCGCCTCGTCATAGATGAAGTAATCGGTGCCGAGCGTAGATATAGGGATGAAACCGTCGGCGCCATAGTCCGGCAGGGTGACAAAAAGGCCCGACTTGGTGACGCCGCCGACGCGCGCCTCGAACTCCGCGCCGACACGACCGGCGAGGTGGTGGGCGATGAGCCGGTCCACCGTCTCGCGCTCCGCGGCCATGGCGCGGCGCTCGAAGGTCGAGATTTCGGCTGCAATATCGTCGAGCGAGGCTTCTTCCTCCGGCGTGATCGCACCTTCGCCGAGGCCAAGCGAGCCGACCAGCGCGCGATGCACGATCAGATCCGCATAGCGACGGATGGGCGAGGTGAAGTGGGCGTATTTCATCAGATTCAGGCCGAAATGCCCGATATTGTCGGGGCTGTAGATCGCCTGGCTCTGTGAGCGCAGCACCATCTCGTTGACCATGGTCTGATGCGCCGTACCCTCGGCTTTCGCCAGAATGCCGTTGAAGCTATTGGCGCGCACATTGCCGCCCTTGGCAAGCGAAATGCCGAGGGTGGCCAGAAATTCGCGCAGGATTTCCTGCTTGGCGAGCGTCGGGCCATCGTGGATACGGTAGATCAGCACCTGCTTGCGCTTTTCCAACGTCTCGGCCGCAGCAACGTTCGCCTGGATCATCATTTCTTCGATGAGCTTGTGCGCATCGAGGCGCGGCGGCACGAAGACACGATCGACGGTGCCATCCGGCTTCAGCAGGATCTTGCGCTCGGGCATGTCGAGTTCGAGCGGTTGGCGCCGGTCGCGGCCCTTTTTCAGAATCTCATAGGCGTGCCAGAGCGGCTTGAGAATCGGCTCCAGCATCGGTCCGGTCTTATCGTCGGGCTGGCCGTCGATCGCAGCCTGCGCCTGCTGGTAGGAAAGCTTGGCAGCGCTCTTCATCATAACACGATGGAAGGTATGTCCAGCCTTGCGGCCTTCCTTGGAGAAGACCATTCGAACCGCGAGGGCAGGGCGGTCGACGCCTTCCTTGAGCGAGCAGAGATCGTTGGAGATGCGCTCGGGCAGCATCGGCACGACGCGGTCGGGGAAATAGACCGAATTGCCGCGCTTCAGCGCCTCGCGGTCGAGCGGCGAGTTCGGACGCACGTACCAGGAGACGTCGGCGATGGCGACGGTGACGATCACGCCGTCCGGATTGTCGGGCGAGGGGTCCATCTCGGCATAGACGGCGTCGTCATGGTCCTTGGCGTCGGCCGGGTCGATGGTGATCAGCGGCAGGCTGCGCCAATCCTCGCGATGGGACATGGTGGCGGGCTTGGCCGCATCGGCTTCTGCGATCACGGGAGCGGGGAAAACATGCGGAATACCATGTGCATGAATGGCGATCATCGAGATCGCTTTTTCCGAGGCGACAGAACCGACAACAGACAGAACCTTGGCGCGCGGCAGACCGAAGCGGCCGAGACGTGCCACTTCGACTTCGACCAGATCGCCGTCCTTGGCACCGCCGGTATAATCGGGGTCGATGACCATTTCCTCGCCGCGCCGTTCGATCGGCATCAGCCGGCCACCGCCGCCCGGCGTTTCGCGGAAGACGCCCATGGAGGCGCCCTGCCGCTTGTCGATGACCTTGATGATGCGGGCCGTATAGGCTGGGCCGCCGCGATCCACAGCCGAGAAGATCTTCGCAAGAATGCGGTCGCCCATGCCGGCGACCGGCGCCTTGCCCTTGCCGTTGCGACCGGCGGGCGAGGAGGACTGCTTGATCATGACTGCGGGCGCGACGCCGTTTTCGTCGGCCCATTCGGCGGGGCGGCCGATCAGCATGCCGTCCTTGTCGCGCGTCGTAATATCGAGAACGGCAATCGGCGGCAGCGCGCCAGGGCGGATGAGAGACTTACGGCTCTTCTGCACCATGCCTTCTTCTTCAAGCTCGCGCAGCAGTTCCTTTAGCGCGACGCGGCTCTCGCCCTTTAGGCCAAAGGCCTTGGCGAGTTCGCGCTTGGAAGCTTGTTGCGGATGATCGGCGATGAAGCGCAGGATGACCTCGCGCGGCGGCAGCTCGCCGTGGATAATTGCCATCATCGGCTCAACCTCGCCGCCTGCCTTGCTGGCGCGGCCGGGCTTACCGGAACGCCGTTCCGACGATGGGTTCCTGCCGCGCGGTTCTCTGCTCACTCTGCACTCTTCTTTTTCGCCGCCGTCTTGGCCGCAGGCTTCTTTGCAGCAGCCTTCGGCTTGGCAGTCGTTTTCGTGGCTTTTGCGCCGGCTGCCGCGGCCTTTGCCTTGGCGGGTGCCTTCTTGGTGGTGCCGCCGCTCTTGCCGGCCTTCGCTGCGATCAGAGCTAGGGCTTCCTCGACGGTGATCGCCTGCGGATCCGTCCCCTTCGGCAAAGTCGCATTGACCTTGCCCCAATTGACGTAGGGGCCGTACTTGCCGTCGCGAACGGTGATCGAGCCGCCGCCATCCGGATGCGCGCCGAGATCCTTCAACGCTGCGGGTGTTCCGCCGCGCGCTCCACCGGCTGCCTTGCTCTGCTTTTCGGCAAGAACGGTGACGGCGCGGTTCAGACCAACGGTGAAGACATCCTCGACGCTTTCGAGGTTGGCGTAGCTGCCGTCGTGCAACAGGAACGGTCCATAGCGGCCGATGCCGGAAGAAATCATCTTGCCGGTTTCGGGGTGCTTGCCGATGTCGCGTGGCAGCGAGATCAGCGCCATCGCCTTTTCATAATCGATATCCTCCGGCTTCCAGCCGCGCGGCAGCGATGCACGCTTGGCATCCTTGCCGTCGCCGCGCTGGATATAGGGACCGAAGCGGCCCGAACGCAGCGTCAGCTCTTCACCGGTCACCGGATCGGTGCCGAGCGCTTTCGGTTCGTTCAATCCGTTGGATTCAGCCTCCGCGCCGCCTTCCGACGAAAGCTGGCGGGTATAATTGCATTCCGGATAGTTCGAGCAGCCGACGAAGGCGCCGTATTTGCCGAGCTTCAGCGAGAGGTTACCCGTGCCGCATACTTGGCAGATGCGCGGATCGCTGCCGTCTTCGCGCTTCGGGAAGACGAGCGGCGCCAATGCGTCGTTCAGGGCATCCAGAACATTGGTGACGCGCAGTTCCTTCGTGTCTTCGATCTGTGCGAAGAAATCGCGCCAGAAATCGCGAAGCACGTCCTTCCAGTTCAGCTCGCCGGCGGAGATGCGGTCAAGCTTCTCCTCCAGATCGGCCGTGAAGTCGTATTCGACATATCTGGTGAAAAAGCTTTCGAGAAAGGCTGTAACCAGCCGTCCCTTGGCCTGCGGCACAAGCTTGCGCTTGTCGATGGTCACATAATCGCGGTCGCGCAGCGTTGCGAGCGTCGCGGCATAGGTGGAGGGGCGGCCAATGCCAAGCTCTTCCATCTTTTTGATCAGCGATGCTTCCGAGTAGCGCGGCGGCGGCTCGGTGAAATGCTGGGTCGAATTGATCTTCTGCTTGGCGAGATTTTCGCGTGCGTTGATCTCGGGCAGGCGGCCGCCTTCTTCGCTGTCGTCGCTCTGCTCGCCGTCTTCCTTCTGGTCGGTATAGGCGGCGATGAAGCCGTCGAAACGGATGACAGAGCCGACGGCGCGCAGGCCGGCCTTCTTGCCAGCATTGTCAGCGAGGATCTCGACCGTCGTACGCTCGATTTCGGCCGATGCCATCTGGCTGGCGATGCCGCGCTTCCAGATCAGATCGTAAAGTTTCAGCTGATCGTCATCGAGGAATTTGCGGATGCGATCCGGCACGCGATCGAAATCGGTCGGACGGATCGCTTCGTGCGCTTCCTGGGCATTCTTAGCCTTGGTGGAATAGAAACGTGCCTTTTCCGGCAGGTAACGGTCGCCGAACTGGTTGGCGATGGCGTGACGTGCCGCATCGATCGCTTCCGGGGCCATCTGAACGCCGTCGGTACGCATATAAGTGATGAGACCAACGGTTTCGCCGCCGATATCGACGCCTTCATAGAGCTTCTGCGCCACCTGCATGGTGCGCGAGGCCGAGAAGCCGAGTTTCGAGGAGGCGGCCTGCTGCAGCGTCGAAGTGGTGAAGGGTGGGCTCGGATTGCGCTTGACCGGCTTTGCCTCGACCGTGTCAACGACATAGGAGGCACCTTCGAGCAGCGCCTTCAGCTTGCCGGCCTCTTCGCCGCTGCCGATCGCGCGCGGCTGCAGGCGCTTGCCGTCGGCAGAGACCAGGCGGGCTTCGAATTCATCGCCGCGTGGCGTTTTCAGGATCGCAGAAAGGTTCCAGTATTCTTCCGAGATGAAGCGTTCGATCTCGGATTCTCGGTCGCAGACGAGGCGAAGCGCCACGGATTGCACGCGGCCGGCCGAGCGAGCGCCCGGCAGCTTGCGCCACAGAACCGGCGACAGGTTGAAGCCGACGAGGTAGTCAAGCGCGCGGCGGGCGAGATAGGCGTCCACCAGCGGCACGTCGATGTCGCGCGGGTCGGCCATGGCGTCGAGCACGGCCTTCTTGGTGATGGCGTTGAACACCACGCGCTTCACCGGCTTGCCGTTGATAACGCGTTTCTTGTTCAACAGATCGAGCACATGCCACGAAATGGCTTCACCCTCACGATCCGGGTCGGTCGCGAGAAACAGGCCGTCGGAGGATTTCATCGCGTCGGCAATGTCCTTGATGCGCTTTTGCGACGCACCATCGACTTCCCACAGCATTTCGAAATCCTGGTCAGGCAGTACCGAACCGTCTTTGGCGGGCAGGTCACGCACATGGCCGAAGGATGCAAGAACCTTATATCCGGGTCCCAGATATTTATTGATTGTCTTGGCCTTGGCAGGCGATTCCACCACTACAACGTTCATCATCAAGTCTCTGAATAAGAGGTCGCGCCGGTATAAGACGCGGGAGATACCGGGTTTTTCCGTCTTCCCGGCCTTCCGACATGGACAGGGAAATCGTCGCGGTCAAGAGGCTATTGCATAATTCCTTAAATCGGAATCGATTGAAGCATAAAATTATGCAGCACCTCTAACGTGTTACAGCGACCTTTGCGCGTCATATGTGACGCGCGGCGCTGTAATGCGATTTTTGCGCTTGGCGCGACGATGCGATGCTTAGAATCGGTACGCGTATCACAGTTTTCAATCCAGCATGGAGATCGACACCAGTCCGCCGGGATGCCGATGCAGCCGGCCGGCCATGTCGAGTTCGAGAAGAACGGAATGAACGGCCGATATCGACAAGCCGGTGTGACGGACGATATCGTCGATCTCGACCGGCGTCGGCCCTAGCGCCTCGACGATATGGTCGCGCTCTGCATCATCGGGCGGCGTGGAGAGCGGCTTGCTTCTTTCGATGGGTGCCGTTGCGGGGCGCGGGCGAAAGAGATCCGGCTCGGCGAGCGGCCGCAGCGCTTCGACGACATCGTCCGGTGTCGTGACGATCATCGCGCCATCTTTCAGCAGGCCGTTCGTTCCTTCGCAGCGCGGATCGAGCGGCGAGCCGGGAACGGCAAAGACGAGCCGGCCGAATTCGCCGGCAAGTCGCGCTGTTATCAGCGAACCGGATCGCGTTGCCGCCTCGACGACCACGACACCGAGCGAGATGCCGGCGATAAGACGATTACGGCGCGGAAAGTCGCGCGCTCGCGGCTCCCAGCCAAAGGGCATTTCGCTGACGGCAAGCCCGTTGCCGTCCCATATGTCGTTGAGCAGGCCGATATTCTCGGGCGGGTAGGGTTGGTCGAGGCCACCAGCCATGGCGGCGATCGTGCCGGTGGCGAGGCTTGCGCGATGGGCGGCCGTGTCGATGCCACGTGCCAGACCGGAAACCACCGCATAGCCGGCCTCGCCGCAGATGCGTGCGATCATGGCGGTGAATTTGGCGCCGCTGATCGAGGCATTTCGTGAGCCGACCATGCCAATGGCCGGCCTCGTAGCTACGGACATGTTGCCTTTGACGGCAAGCAGCGGCGGCGCGCCATCGATCTCGCGAAGGGCAGGGGGATAGTCCGGCTCACCGATGCCGATGAAGCGTGCGCCGAAGCGGTGCGCTGCCTCCAGCTCCCGCAGGGCATCCCGCTCATCGGTAATGCGGATCGCGCGCGTCGAGCCGCCGCGCTGCGAAAGCTCCGGAAGTGCAGCCAGAGCCGCTTCAGCCGAACCATAGTGATTGATGAGGTCACGAAAGGTGGACGGACCGACATTGTCGGAACGGATGAGCCTGAGCCAGGCGATCCTTTGTTTTTCGGTCAGCGCAACTCCCGTCCGTCTTGCGCTGACTGTGTCCATTATCCCTTTGCTCCGATCTTGCCTTCCGTTCCCGCGGTCAGCCGGGCAATATTGGCCCTATGCTTGTACCAGGAGATGACGGTCATCAGCGCCATGGCGGCGGCGATCTTATCGGCCCCCAATATCCACAATACAACCGGGATGACAAGAGTTGCAACCAGTGCGGAAAGCGAGGAATAGCGGGTGGTAAAGGCGATCGCCAGCCAGACGATGGCGAAGATCAGGGCCATCAACGGTGCGAGTCCCAGCAGGATGCCGAGATAGGTAGCGACACCTTTGCCGCCCTTGAAGCCGATCCAGACAGGGAAGATGTGACCGATGAAGGCGGCAAAGCCGGCAAGAACGCCGGCATCCTCGCCAAAGAAATGCGCGGTGATCAGCACGGCGGCCGTACCCTTGAAGGCATCGAGCAGCAGGGTTGCGGCTGCAAGCCCCTTGTTGCCGGTGCGCAGCACGTTTGTCGCGCCGATATTGCCCGAACCGATGTTGCGCACGTCGCCGAGCCCGGCCATGCGGGTCAGCAGGAGGCCGAAGGGAATGGAGCCGAGCAGATAGCCGATGACAAGCGCGGCCAGCGCGGTCTGCAGGGTAAGCTGCCAAGTCCAGAAATCAGCCATCGCGTCTTATTCTCCGTAAACCCTGGCGCTTGCCTTAGAGACTGTGAACCAGCTTGCCGGCGACATAGGTTGCAACCGCCCGGCCGCTCATTCTCGCGTCTTCGAAGGGCGTATTCTTCGAGCGCGACAAAAGCATGTCTTTTGCGACAAGCCAAGGCTCGTCGAGATCGACGAGAGCGATATCCGCTTTGGCGCCGGGCTTCAGTGTGCCGGCGGGCAGTCCGAAGATCTGTGCCGGCCGCGTCGAGAGCGCATCGATGAGCCGCATCAGGCTGACTTGGCCACTATGATAGAGCCGGAGCGCTGCCGGAAGCAGCGTTTCCAGCCCGACCGCACCGTCCTCTGCCTCGCCGAACGGCAGGCGTTTCGTATCCACATCTTGCGGATCGTGCGAGGAGACGATGATGTCGATCGTGCCGTCGGCCAGGGCCTCGATCATGCCTGTGCGGTCATCCTCGGAGCGCAGCGGCGGGTAGAGCTTGAAGAAGGTCCGGTACTCGCCGATGTCGTTCTCGTTGAGCGCCAGATTGTTGATGGAGATGCCGCATGTGACCTTGGCGCCACGCGAGCGGGCGAGGCGGATCGCCTCCGCCGATTCCGGCACGGAGATCATAGCAGCGTGATAATGGCTGCGCGTCAGCGCCGCGATGCGAAGATCGCGCTCGAGCGGAATGAGTTCAGCTTCCTTCGGAATGCCTGAGAGCCCGAGCCAGCTTGCGAGCAGCCCTTCATGCATGACACCGTTTGCGCCTAGATATTTGTCACGTGTCTCGCAGGAAATCACCGCGCCGAATTCGCGCGCATAGGTCATCACTCGGCGCAGAATCTGGCTATCGTGGACGCTGGAATGCGCGTCGGTAAACACGACGGCTCCGGCTTCGCGCAGCAGGCCGATTTCCGTCATCTCCTCGCCGGCCAGTCCCTTGGTGAGCGCCGCTGCCGGATAGACATTGACGACGGCCGTATCGCGCGCCGTCTTCCGCACGAACTCGACCAGCGCGATATCATCGATGACCGGGTCCGTGTCCGGCATCATGATGAAAGAAGTGACGCCACCGGCCGCTGCTGCGCGGCTGGCAGACGCGATCGTTTCGCGATGTTCGCCGCCAGGCTCGCCGACATGGACGCGCGCATCGACCAGGCCGGGAATGGCGACAAGCCCATTGCAGTCGCGAACGGTCGCGCCCTTGGGAACGCCGTGGCTCTTCGCATCCTTGCCGGAGGCTACGATGACACCGTCTTCGACGACGATCGTGCCGATCTCATCGAGACTGCGCGAGGGATCGATGATGCGGACATTCTGGAGGACGATCGAGTTGCTCATGCGCCTGCTCCCTCGCTGCGAGGCCCTTGGTTCTGCGAAACGAGCAGGGTCTCCATCACGGCCATGCGGACGGCGACGCCCATCTCCACCTGTTCGGCAATGACGCTTTGCGGGCCGTCCGCCACTTCGGAGGCGATTTCCACCCCGCGGTTCATCGGCCCCGGATGCATGACCAACGCATCCTCCTTGGCCGCCTTCAGGGTCTCGGCGTCGAGCCCGTAGAAGTGATAATATTCGCGCACCGAAGGTACGAAAGCGCCGGACATGCGCTCGCGCTGCAGCCGCAGCATCATGACGACGTCGGCATCCTTCAGCCCTTCCTTCATCGAATGGAAGACTTCAACGCCCATGTCGGCGATACCGGCCGGCAGCAATGTGGCGGGTGCGACGACGCGAACGCGGGCGCCCATGGCGTTGAGAAGCAGGATATTGGAGCGGGCGACGCGCGAATGCAGCACGTCGCCGCAGATCGCGACGATGATGCGCGAGAGCTTGCCCTTGGCGCGGCGGATCGTCAGTGCGTCGAGCAGGGCCTGAGTCGGATGCTCGTGCTGGCCGTCGCCGGCATTGACGACGGAGCAGGAGACCTTCTGCGCCAAGAGTGCGGCAGCGCCTGCGCTCGAATGACGGATGACAAGCACGTCGGGCCGCATGGCATTCAGCGTCATCGCCGTATCGATCAGCGTCTCGCCCTTTTTGACCGAGGAGTTGCCGACCGACATATTCATCACATCGGCGCCCAACCGTTTTCCGGCCAGCTCGAAGGAGGATTGCGTGCGCGTCGATGCTTCGAAGAAGAGATTGATCTGCGTCAGCCCGCGAAGCGTCGATGTCTTTTTCTCGCGCTGGCGGCTGATCTTGACCGCCTCGTCAGCCTTGTCGAGAAGGTAGGTGATGTCCTGCTCGGTGAGGCCCTTGATGCCAATGAGGTGGCGGTGGGGAAAGAAGACCATAAACCTGCCTCCGGATTTCGTCAGGCGGTCTATAAAGAGGGAGCGCCGATGGGGCAAGCGGGGGTATGTGCCGAGGCTGTTTGTTCCCCATGCAATTTCGCCCGAATCCCGCTACAGGAGCGATGCCGGTGGGAGACGTAACTTCCAGTTTCCCTTTGCAACCCACTTGTTCTACAAGCGATTCATGACCCAAGCGACCCGGACTGACGACCCCTTTGCCGACCTGAACCAGCCGAGCCTCTGGACCGGCATCAATGCCTATCGTTCCGATCCGCTGATCGTCGATCTCACCTCCGGCCTGCCGCGTTCGATACGGGAAGAACTGGAGCAGCATGGTCGTTTCGTCACCTCGCACGAGGCCCAGGAACTGGCGCGCATGGCAAACCAAGGCACGCCGCAACTGCGCACCCACGGCCCGCGCGGCGAGCGTCTCGATGTCGTCGAGTTTCACCCCGCCTGGCACGCGCTGATGCGTCGCTCCATGGCGATGGGCCTGCATTCCTCGATCTGGGATGCGCAGGCTGACCCTGAAGCAAAGGGTCATTCGCACAAAGTGCGGGCCGCCCGTTTCTATCTGACGGCGCAGCTCGAATGCGGCCACCTTTGCCCCCTCACGATGACCAGTGCCTCCGTCGCCGCCATGATGGCCTCGCCGGCGGTGCAGAAGGATTGGGCACCGAAGATTCTCTCGCGCAAGTACGATTCGTCCAACAAGCCCGCCATGCAGAAGAGCGCCGTCACTATCGGCATGGGCATGACGGAAAAGCAGGGCGGCACGGATGTGCGTGCCAACCGGACGAGTGCCGATAAGGTCAGCGATGGCATCTACAGGCTTTCGGGCCACAAGTGGTTCATGTCGGCGCCGATGAGTGACGCCTTCATCATGCTTGCGCAGACCAAGGACGGCATGGGCTGCTTCCTGGTGCCGCGTCTTTTGGAAGATGGTTCGGCTAACGGCCTGCACTTTCAGCGGCTAAAGGATAAGCTCGGCAACCGCTCGAACGCTTCCTCGGAAGTGGAGTTCACCGACACTTTCGGCTTTCTGCTCGGCGCGCCCGATGGCGGCATCCGCACGATCCTTGACATGGTGACGCTGACGCGGCTCGACTGCGCTCTGGCATCCGCTGGCATCATGCGCGCCTCGCTCGCCGAAGCCGTGCATCACGCTCGCGGCCGCAGTGTCTTCGGCAAGATGCTGGTCAACCAGCCGATCATGACGCGCGTACTTGCCGATATGGCGCTCGATGTCGCCGCCGCAACCGCGCTCGCCTTCCGCCTGGCCGAGGCCTTCGACAAGGCCAGCGGCAGTACGGAAGATGCGGCCTATGCCCGCGTCATGACGCCGGTCGCCAAATATTGGTGCTGCAAGATCGCGCCCGCGCTGATCTATGAGGCCATGGAGTGCATCGGCGGCAGTGGTTACATCGAAGAGCGCCCGATTGCCCGCCATTACCGCGAAGCCCCCGTCAATGCGATCTGGGAAGGCTCCGGCAACGTCATGGCGCTTGACGTCCTGCGCGTGTTGAACCGGGGCAGGGACCTGTTCGAGACCGTCTTTGCCGGTCTTGCCCGCGATCTCGGCCCTGCCGGCAAAAAGACCATCGATGTCCTGCGTGCCGCCATGGCGCTTTGCGAGCAGGACGAGGGCGCCGCCCGCCTGCTGGTCGAGCAGATGGCGCTCGCAGCCGGTGCCGCCGAGCTTTATCGCCTCGGAGCCGGCAAGATCGCTGACGCCTTCATCGAAACCCGTCTTGCTGGCGGCTGGCGCGCCACCTATGGCATGCTCGATTCGCGCTTCGATGCCAGCTACATCGTCGATCTATTGTATCCGCCAGCCACTTAGAACTGCCTCCAAGGCTAGCGCCCGGAACGATAGTGTCGTTTGGTCAATGTCTCTAATCTGTGGATTCGTGCGTTTTGGCTGATGCGAGACCTACGGCTTTGTTGTTCGAGGCGATGCGGCTTGCTAATCACCGATCGGTGACAGATTGGAGTCGAATCGATGGCCCCCACAAACGCTGCCGTTAAAATCCCTTTGGAAGTGCCCGTCGTGGAAAAGCGCGTGCGCAATCGCGCCGCGACTGAGCAGGTAATTCTTGATGCCGCCAAGCGGCTCTTGGCGGAGCAGGGGTTCCAGAATTTCGGTATCAATGCGGTGGCCCGCGGCGCCGGCTGCGACAAGCAGCTGATTTACCGCTATTACGGCGGCCTCGACGGCCTCGTGGAAGCCATTGGCACAGATCTCGGTAGCTGGGTGACGGATCGCATTCCCGACGACACCGGCGGCATGTTCCTTCTGACCTATGGGGATCTGATGGAACGGCTTTCGATGCTCTTCCTCGATGCCTTGCGGGCCGATCCGCTGATGCGCCGCATTGTCGCCTGGGAAGTCTCGGAAAATAGCGAGCAGGTGCGCCGCCTGTCGGAAGCACGTTCGAAGGCGCTCGCCGGCTGGATTGAGCGCATGCGCGGCTCGCTCATGCCCCCCAAGGGTGTCGATTCTCAGGCGGTCAATGCCATGATCTTTGCGGCCATCCAGCATATCGTCCTGGCCGCGGCCGTCAGCGACCAATGCGCCGGTCTTGCGCTGAAAAATGCAAAGGATTGGGAGAAGGCGGCAACGGCCTTGAAGCGTGTCGTGCGGGGCGTCTATGGCTGATATCGACCACGGGGCAGCGGATATCCACAGACTCGCTCCGCCATTAACCTTAACAAATGGTTTACGTTGCGCCGCAGCGGTTAACTCGTCACTGTCGGAAGATGATTAGTTAACCATCAAGCGTGCAGCCATGGGGTCGAAACCCACTAAATTCGTGTTTTTCGTGACGGCGGTGATGTTCTTCGCCGTGCTCGCACTAGATATCACGCTGCCCGCGATGGTCTTGAGCGCCATGGCGCTGTCGAACTGGCTCGTCCTTTCGGCTGGCACGACGCAATTTCAGCGTCGAAGGGGTACCGCATGAAGTGGTTGTTGATTTGCTGGGCCGGACCGGTCTCGTTTCTCGGGGCATGGTATTACCTGTCGTACTACGACATGAGCTTCGGCATCTTCATGCTGACGCGGCAAATGCATGACCT
Organism: Rhizobium sp. BK312; assembly: GCF_014193605.1. Lineage (NCBI taxonomy): Bacteria > Pseudomonadati > Pseudomonadota > Alphaproteobacteria > Hyphomicrobiales > Rhizobiaceae > Rhizobium > Rhizobium sp. BK312. The sequence continues at coordinate 735,720 of NZ_JACHZP010000003.1, forward strand.
CGTATTCGACATTTACGGCAAGATTCTCGGCATTCCGCCGGAAACCATCCCGCCGCTGGTCGCGCGCGCGATCGCTTTCGACAGCGTCCTTGTGTTCGCGATTTTCGGCTTCCGCCGCCGCGCTGCCATCACGGAATGGTGGAGGCGCCGTCAGGCATCAAGGTCGGGCAAGGTCGCTCTTCCGAGCGCCGACAGCCTGTCCAACGCTCCCTGAAGAATGAAGCTTGCCGCTGCCGAGTCGATCCGCTCGGCGCGCTTGGCCCGCGAGACGTCCATTTCCAGAAGCGCTCGCTCGGCGGCAACGGTCGAGAGCCGCTCATCCCAGAAGACGAAGGGTAGGGCGGTCTTTTCCGCCATGCTGCGCACGAAGGCGCGCGTTGCCTGCACGCGCGGTCCGGCAGAGCCATCCATATTCATCGGAAGCCCTATGACGAAGGCTGCGACCTTTTCCTTCTCGGCGAAAGCAAGCAATGTTTGGGCATCCTGGGTGAATTTCACGCGCTTGAGGACCGGGCGAGGCGTGGCAAAGCGCCGCCCGAGATCAGACATCGCAAGCCCGATCGTCTTCGTGCCGAGATCGAGACCGGCGATCGGCTGGCCGGGCAGGAGCATCACGGCTAGATCTTCGATGGTCAGCGTCGTCATCAGGGTCTCGCTCTCGTCAAAACAAATTGAAGTCCTAACCGCTTTTCTTTGCTGCGGTTTGGGATATCTCCTAGAGCATTTCCAGCAAAAGCGCACAGCGGTTTTGCCTGCGGAAATGCGGAAGAGCCAATAGAAGGAGCGTTTCCATCGGAAATGCTCCAGACACCAGCCTTTCATTTCAAATCAAGTCATAAGGAGAAATCCAATGAAGATCACCTGGCTCGGCCATGCCGCTTTTCGTATCGAAACGGCCAAGGCAAAAATACTGATCGATCCATTTCTGTCTTACAATTCTTCCTTTGCGGCCGCCGGTCTCAACATCAAGGACGTTGCGCAAGGCGTCACCCATATCCTGCTGACGCATGGACATGCAGACCACGTCGGTGACACGGTTCAGATTGCCAAGGATACCGGCGCCGTCGTTCTCGCCAATGCCGACCTCGCTTCCTGGCTCAGCACCAAGGGCGTCGAGAAGCTTGAAATGGGCAATACCGGCGGCACAGTCGGCCTCGGCGGCTTCTCGGCCACCTTCACAAATGCACTGCATTCCTCCGCCCAGATCACCGAGGACGGCGTTTCCCACGCGCTCGGCAACCCGAACGGCCTGATGCTGCATTTCGACGATGAGCCGACGCTGTTTCACATGGGCGATACCGACATCTTCTCGGATATGGCTCTCATCAACGAGCTGCATCAGCCCGATATCGGCATCGTGCCGATCGGTGACCGCTTCACCATGGGTGGTGCGGTGGCGGCACTCGCCTGCCAGCGCTTCTTCAACTTCAAGACCGCCATTCCCTGCCACTACGGCACTTTCCCGATCATCGATCCGACGCCGGAAAAGTTCATCGCCGGCATGGAAGGTTCGAAGACCGCGGTTGCGGCGCCGAAGGCGGGTGAGAGCATTTCTGCCTGACGATACCCGTTGCGTATGGCGGGCATGGCCTTTATAGCGTGAAGCAAATCCACTTTTGGTGGATAATCTTGCTATCCGGAGAATGCCATGTCCGTCGATCTCGCTACTGTCAAACGCGTCGCCCATCTTGCCCGTATCGCCGTCAATGAAGACGAAGCACAGCGGATGATGGGCGAGCTTAACGGCATTCTGGGCTTCGTCGAGCAGCTTTCCGAAGTGAATGTCGATGGCGTCGAGGCCATGACCTCGGTAACCCCGATGGCGATGAAGAAGCGTGCCGATGAAGTGACGGATGGCAATAAGGCCGCCGACATCGTCGCCAATGCACCGAATACCGATCAGAATTTCTTCCTGGTGCCCAAAGTCGTCGAATAACGGTTCCCTCGAGCCCTTTCCGACCCGTTGCCCAATTCCAGATCTGAAGCGAAACAAAATGAGCGAACTGACCAGCCTGACCATTGCCGAAGCCCGCGACAAGCTGCGCGCCAAGCAGATTACCGCCACTGAACTGACCGAGGCCTATATCTCGGCGATCGATGCGGCCAACGGTCAGATCAATGCCTATATCGCTGTTACGCCCGACAAGGCGCGCGAGATGGCCAAGGCCTCGGACGCCCGTCTCGCCGCCGGCAACGCCGGCGCGCTCGAAGGTATACCGCTCGGGATCAAGGATCTGTTTGGCACCGAAGGCATCCACACCCAGGCCTGCAGCCACATTCTTGACGGCTTCAAGCCGCGTTATGAATCGACTGTCACGCAGAACCTCTGGAATGACGGCGCCGTCATGCTGGGCAAGCTCAACATGGATGAGTTCGCCATGGGCTCTTCCAACGAGACCTCCTACTATGGTCCGGTGATCAACCCATGGCGTGCCGAGGGTTCGAACCAGCAGCTGGTTCCGGGCGGCTCGTCCGGCGGTTCGGCCGCAGCCGTTGCAGCCCATCTCTGCGCCGGCGCGACCGCGACCGACACCGGCGGCTCCATTCGCCAGCCGGCCGCCTTCACCGGCACCGTTGGCATCAAGCCGACCTATGGGCGCTGCTCGCGCTGGGGCATCGTCGCCTTCGCCTCGTCGCTCGACCAGGCTGGCCCGATCGCCCGCGACGTGCGTGATGCCGCCATTCTTTTGAAGTCTATGGCGAGCGTCGACGCCAAGGACACGACCTCGGTCGATCTGCCGGTGCCGGATTATGAAGCCTCGCTTGGCCAGTCTCTGAAGGGCATGAAGATCGGTATTCCGAACGAATACCGCGTCGACGGTATGCCGGAAGAGATCGAGACGCTCTGGCAGCAGGGCATTGCCTGGCTGAAGGATGCCGGCGCCGAGATCGTCAACATCTCCCTGCCGCACACAAAATACGCGCTGCCGGCCTATTACATCGTTGCGCCCGCCGAAGCTTCTTCGAACCTCGCCCGCTATGATGGCGTCCGCTACGGCCTGCGCGTCGACGGCAAGGATATCGTCGACATGTATGAAAAGACGCGCGCTGCCGGCTTCGGCCAGGAAGTGAAGCGCCGCATCATGATCGGAACCTACGTTCTGTCGGCCGGTTACTACGACGCCTATTATCTGCGCGCGCAGAAGGTTCGCACGCTGATCAAGCGTGACTTCGAACTGGCCTTCAACGCTGGTGTCGACGCGATCCTCACGCCCGCCACGCCATCCTCGGCCTTCGGCATCGCCGACGAGGATCTCGCTTCGGATCCGGTGAAGATGTACCTGAACGACATCTTCACGGTGACTGTCAACATGGCCGGCCTGCCCGGCATTGCTGTCCCCGCTGGCCTCGACCCGAAGGGCCTGCCGCTCGGCCTGCAGCTCATCGGCAAGCCGTTCGAAGAAGAAACCCTCTTCAAAACCGCCCACGTCATCGAACAGGCCGCCGGTAAGTTCACGCCGGCGAAGTGGTGGTAAGCGCCACACTCGGACGAGCGGGCTTGATGAGCGATCTCGTCAAGTTTCGCGGAGTTTAAAGCCAATAGAAAAAGGGCCGTCCGGAAATCCGGACGGCCCTTTTTCATGTGCCAATATTCCGCCCGCGCGCCATCACACTTTGGACCGAAATACGATCATAAATTGCAGCCGGCCGTTTGGTCTCGTCCTCTGCAACCGAATCGGAAGGTCTCTTCATGCTCAAGCAAGTCACGACGATCCTGCTCCTCAGCGCATCCTTTCCAGCGATTGCGCTGGCGGCCGACAACGGGGCCATTCGATCCATCACCTTGTCCTCTGGCGGTCTGGCCCAGGTTTCCAGATCTGCCAATATCAATAGCGACGGCATGATCCGGATCGAGGTACCGCTCGATCAAGTCGATGATATCTTGAAGAGCCTTGTGGTGAATGGGTCGGCGGGCTCGGTGGCCGGCATGTCGCTGGCGGGGCCGCAGCCGTTGCAGGAGACCTTCAAGGGCCTGCCGTTCACGCCCGAAGCGCTTTCGTCCGTGCCGTCGCTTCTGACATCAATGCAGGGCGCCAGGGTGTCCGTCACCAGCGGGGGAAAGACCGTCGAGGGAAATATTCTCGGTATCGAGACGAGAAAGTCCGGCGATAAAGCAGCGGCTTACCTGCTCACCGTTATCGATAGGGATGGCGCAGTGGAGACGCTGGCACTGGGCGAGGACGCATCCGTCCGGCTTGAGGATGCCGAACTGAGAGCGAAGATCGCCAAAGCAGCGGCAGCCATCGCCCACGGCAAGAACGATCGCACACGCACCATCGATATCAAGGTGAATGGCGTGAAGAACAGCGGTGATATAGGCCTCACCTATGTCGTGCCGTCTCCCATCTGGAAAACGGCTTACAAGGTCGTCATCGACGGAAATGACAAGGCGCGCCTGCAGGCGTGGACGGTGCTGGAAAATGCCAGCGGTGAAGATTGGAAGGGCATCAAGCTGACGCTGACATCTGCCGAGCCAGTGACGCTGAAGCAAGGTCTGCACCAGCTCTATTGGCGCGAGCGGCAGGAGGTGCCGGTCAACACGGCGTCGAACAACGTCCCCGATCCCGACAGCGGCGATCTCTCAAACAGGCGGCGTCTCGCTTCTGGTGCCGAGGCGCCGGCAATGCCCGCCCCGCGACGAGCAATGAAGAGCATAGGCGGAAAGATGGCCGACGCTCAGGCCTATGAGGCCGATGAATTGGCGCGGCCGGCGGAGCCGATGCAGGTTGCCGCCGGAGACCCGGCCACGGCGACTGAAAGCGATATTTCCGCCACCTTCGAACTTCCGGGAACGTATGATCTCGCCAATGGCGATACCTTGTCGGTGCCGATCATGGACGCGGATGTGGAAGCCGACATGGTGGACATGTATCGGTCCGGCAGCGCCTATCGCAATCCCATAGCTGCCGTGATGCTCAAGAATACCACCGGCGTCAGCATGCCGGCGGGAATTCTGACGCTCTATGACGGCAAGACGGGCTATGTCGGCGATTCCCAGATGTCGGCACTGCCGAAGGACGACACGCGCCTCGCCAGCTTCGCGACCGATCGCAAGGTTACGATCAGCGAGCGGCAGACGCCAACGGAGGAGATTGCCTCGCTGAAGGTTGTCGATGGCGTGATGAATGCCACCGTCAAATATCGCCAGACGACAACATACACCGTATCGGGCGCTCTGGACGGCGAACGGACTGTTGTCATCGAGCATCCGATCCGGGATGGCTGGTCATTCTCCTCATCTGAAGGTTCCGGCAAGACGACAACGCACCAGCGGCTCAAGGCGGTCGTGCCGGCAGGCACGGAGAAAGTGTTGACCGCAGTCGACGAGCAGCTTCAGAGCAGCAGTTATGCTCTGGTCGATGCCGAACCGGCCATGCTGCTGGGATGGTCGGCTTCGGCACCTGACAAGGCACTTACGGATAAGCTCACAAACCTCGCAGATGCGCGCAAAAGGCAGGTTGCCGTCCAGAACGATCTGGAGCGCCTCGACAGCGAAATCGAGAAGACCACCAGCGAACAAGAACGGATAAGACAGAATCTCGGTGCCGTACCTGACAATAGCGATCTGAAGAAGCGCTATTTGAAGGCTCTGGCAAATAGCGAGGATCAAATCGCTGCCCTCAACGAAAGGCGCGATGCGGCGCAGGCAGAAAGCGATCGCCGCGGTAATGACGTGGCGGAGATCATCCGCACCTTCTGATCGCCCAGCGCTTTCTTTTCCGAATGGTATCGCCCGACGAGAGCCGCCTCATTCGGCGGCTCTCGTGTCCGGCTTATCGATTGTTCAACTGCGCCCTCACCAGCCGCAATCCCTTTTCGCTGATGCGATAGGGATGGCCGTCGGTGGATTTTATCGCCTTGAGGCGCTTCAGCCGTCGGAAGAGGTCGAGGTCGAAATCGGGGTAGACCCAGCCATCTCGCGTAAAGCAGTATACTGTCTCGATCTTCTTATTGTCGCTGCGTTCAATTTCGATGCGCCCGCCCTGGGCGAGCAGGTGGAGAATGCGCTGTTCCGCGCGGGAAATGTCCATTGTTGTCAAAATCCGTATAGCGCCAAAGGGCGCACAAAAACGATCCGAGCCTTCCCTTGGGGAAGTCGGGGCTTCGTTTTTCAGGCCCGGCACGCAAGAAGACTTGCGAGCGGGGCCTCTACCGGGACTGACAAAAGTTAGACATCAAAACTCCGTTGATGTTTCTCTCTAAAGCAGGTTGCGCCACGTCGTCAAGTTCAACCCTTTCGATGCGTTTTGCTTCGTAGCTGTTTGCCAATCTCGCCGCTGGCAAATGCTTTCTATGGGTGCTTTACTATCTCCAAATAGCGGGGGCCTGATGATCCACATTCGCAATGCCCATGAAGGTGAAACTGCGGTATTGGCGAGCATCGGCCTGCGCTCCTGGCAGAAGGCGATGAGCGCGATCGGCGGCACGGGTGAACTGCTGGAGAGTGCCAGCGAAGCCTTTGAAAATTTCACCCGCAATCTCTGGCTGACGATATCAGTCATAGAGCTGAACGGCGAGGCTGTGGGATGGGCGGCGCGCGAGGCGCTGGACGAGGCGATTTCCGATTTCTGGATCGATCCGGATTTCGTCAGACGCGGCCTCGGCACGGCGCTTTTGGCGCGGATCGAAGCGGATGTGCGCGGGCAGGGACTGGAGAAGGTTTCATTGCAGAGCCATGCGGGCAACACCGATGCCATCGCCTTCTTCAGGGCACGCGGCTATGAAATCCGCTGGCTGTCGATCGTCTATTCCCCCAAGCTCGACAGCGACGTGCCAACGGTCGGGCTTTCGAAATCGTTGGTCGATGACAGCGATGGCGCCTATGGCCGGGGCATATAGCAAGCGGTCGATGCCGAAAGCCTTGCGCCGTCACGCCAATTGCTCTACCTCACCAAAGCAGAAAACAGCATTATACAAGAGCTTCCCATGACCATTGTCGACGTCCGTACGCCTGATCCGAAACGCTTCATTCCCGGTGCCACCGGTGATTGGGAAGTCGTTATCGGGATGGAAGTCCACGCCCAGGTGCTGAGCAACTCCAAGCTCTTCTCCGGCGCCTCGACGGAGTTCGGCAAGCCCCAGAATTCCAACGTGTCGCTGGTCGATGCCGCCATGCCAGGCATGCTGCCCGTCATCAACGAGGAATGCGTGAAGCAGGCCGTGCGCACCGGTCTCGGCCTGAAGGCGCAGATCAATAATCGTTCGATCTTCGACCGCAAGAACTATTTCTATCCCGATCTGCCGCAGGGCTATCAGATCTCGCAATTCAAGGATCCGATCATCGGCGAGGGCAAGATCGTCATCTCACTTGGGCCGGATCGCCAGGGCCAGTTCGAGGATATCGAGATCGGCATCGAGCGCCTGCATCTGGAACAGGATGCAGGCAAGTCGATGCACGACCAGCATGCCACCATGTCCTATGTCGATCTCAATCGCTCCGGTGTCGCGCTGATGGAAATCGTCTCCAAGCCGGATATCCGCTCGTCCGACGAGGCCAAGGCCTATATGACGAAGCTGCGCTCTATCGTGCGCTATCTCGGCACCTGTGACGGCAACATGGACGAAGGCTCCATGCGCGCCGACGTCAACGTCTCGGTCCGCCGCCCGGGCGGCGAGTTCGGCACGCGCTGCGAAATCAAGAACGTCAACTCCATCCGTTTCATCGGTCAGGCGATCGAATATGAAGCGCGCCGGCAGATCGGCATTCTGGAAGATGGCGGCACGATCGACCAGGAAACCCGCCTGTTCGATCCGAACAAGGGCGAGACTCGATCCTTGCGCACAAAGGAAGATGCGCACGATTACCGCTATTTCCCCGATCCGGATCTGCTGCCGCTCGAATTCGACGACGCTTTCGTCGCGGAGCTTGCCGAGCATCTGCCTGAGCTGCCGGACGACAAGAAGGAACGTTTCGTCCGCGAGCTCGGCCTCTCGATCTATGACGCTTCCGTGCTCGTCTCGGAAAAGGCCATCGCCGATTATTTCGAGGCTGTTGCCGCCGGCCACGATGGCAAGATGGCTGCCAACTGGGTCATCAATGACCTCCTGGGCGCTCTGAACAGAATCGGCAAAGACATTGAAGAGACTCCGGTTTCGCCCGCCCAGCTCGGCGCGATCATCGACCTCATCAAGGCCGAAACCATTTCCGGCAAGATCGCCAAGGATCTGTTCGAAATCGTGCTCAACGAGGGCGGCGATCCCGCCGAGATCGTTGAAGCCCGCGGCATGAAGCAGGTCACCGATACCGGCGCCATCGAAAAGGCCGTCGATGAGATCATCGCCGCCAATCCGGATCAGGTTGCCAAGGTCAAGGCCAAGCCGACGCTCGCCGGCTGGTTCGTCGGCCAGGTGATGAAGTCGACGGGAGGCAAGGCCAATCCGCAGGCCGTCCAGGCGCTGGTCAAGGCCAAGCTCGGCATCGAAGAGGAATAAGCGGTGTTCTTCGTCCGCACCGCCAGCGAGCAGGACCTGGAAAAGGTCCGCGCTCTGCTCGGCGAAACTTGGTATGCGACCTATGACCGGATCTACGGGCAGGAAAAGGTCAACGAATTGCACGCCTCCTGGCATTCGACGGCTGCGCTGAAGGCGCGGCTGGCGAACAAGAACTCAGAATTTCTGGTGGCCGACAACGGCAAGACGATCGACGGCATGGGCTACGCCGCCATGTCCAAAGAGATGACGAAAACCGTCATGCTTCACATGCTCTATGTCAGCCCAAAGCATCAGCGTGAGGGTATCGGCCGAGACATATTTGCTGAGCTGGAGACCTGCTTTCCCGACGCCGAGATCATGCGCCTGGAGGTCGATCCGCAGAACGAGCCGGCAATTGCTTTCTACAAGGCTCATGGCTTTGTCGAGGTCGGCCGCACGGAAAACTGCGGCAACGGGCATTCGGGCATTCCGGCGCTGATTTTCGAGAAGCCGTTGGCGGCCCACTGAAAGAATAGACGAGACCGTTCATGGAAGCCGCCCGCCTGCTAATCCGCGAAGCGAAAGAAGCCGACCTTCGTGCTCTGATCGGTCTATTTGCCGCCGATGCCGTGGGTGGCCATGGCGATACGACCGACCCGTCTGCCTATGACGATTACCTCCGTGCGTTTCGCACCATCGCGGCGTCGCCTGAGCAGACGCTCTATGTCGCCGAACGCGCCGGCGAAGTGGTAGGGACGTTCCAGACGATGATCACGACGACGCTGACCGGGCGGGGCGGCTCTGCCATGATCATCGAAGCGGTCCAGACGCGAGCCGATATGCGCGGGCAGGGGATTGGCGCCGCCATGATCAATTTCTGCATCGACGGGGCAAAAAGCCGCGGGATGCGGATGATTCAGTTGACATCGAATAATGCTCGCAAGGACGCGCATCGCTTCTATGAGAGACTGGGTTTCAAGCCGACGCATCTGGGCTTCAAGATGCTATTGAAATGAAGCCTTTTGCCCGCTGGAATCACTGGACAAGCAGGCTTAGGGGCGGCATAAGCAAACTATCGAATTCTGGTATCGCTCGCCCCTCAGCGGGTATCGAGGAAAAGACATGTGGAATTTCATCGTACAGACCTTCACTTGGTGGAACAGCCAAACTTTGGGAACGCGCTTCGCGACCTGGCGGTTTGGCAAGCGTGTGGGCGAGGATGAATTCGGCAACGTCTATTACGAAGGCGGCATGTCTTCCTACGGCCTCCCGAAGCGCTGGGTGATCTACAAGGGCTATGCCGAAGCCTCCGCCATTCCTCCGGGTTGGCACGGCTGGATGCATCATCGCACCGACGTTCCGCCGACCAAGGAAAACTATGTCGCCAAGGAATGGCAGAAGGAACATCGTGCCAATCCCACAGGTTCGCCGCAGGCTTACCGTCCCCCGGGCTCTCTCGCCGTTGCCGGCGAGCGTCCGCGCGTGACCGGCGACTACGACGCCTGGACCCCGGGCAATTAAGCGAGAAGCCGGCTCGTCCTTTGGCCACAATTGGGCTTTAGGCGCGACATAGGCCGGCTTTTGCTCGGCGCCTTGACCGAGACCAAGCGGAGAGTGGCGGATATGATGGTTTTCACGCGGAGCGCTTCTTTGCGTGCAATGGCCGTGGCCGGCATTGCTCTCGTCGCTGGCATCTTGGCAGCTTCCACCGCCGAGGCCGCCCGCATCGCAAATCCGGTCGCCGTTTTCTCCGGCCTCGACAAGATCACCGGACGCATCACCACTTTCGATGTCTATGTCAACGAAACCGTGCAGTTCGGCGCGCTGCAGGTGACGCCGCGCGCCTGCTATTCGCGAGACGATACCGAGCAGCAGAAGGTAGACGGTTTCGTCGAAGTCGACGAGATCACCCTCGATCGCCGTATCCGCCGTATCTTCACCGGCTGGATGTTTGCCGATAGCCCCGGCCTCAACGCCGTCGAGCATCCGATCTATGACGTCTGGCTGAAAGAGTGCAAGCAAAAGTCCGACGTTCCGGCGCCGGATACCGCTGGCGCGAAGTAATCGCCTTCGAGACGTAGATTGCGGGATGGAACAGCCCGCAGAAGCCTTGCTCCTGCGGGCATCGTCTTAACAGTGATCCGAATTGGCGGCGGATTCACCTATCGCCTCACGATCGGCAATCTCCGACAAATCGAGAATGATCCTCAGACCGTCTTTGACCTTATGACGAAACAAGTCGTTGCGGTCCGGATGGGCTCTCAACTTGCCTCCGTCACGGAGGGCCTGAAGCCGCGAGCGCGAGATCGCCAACTCCGATGCAAGCAGCCGATCAAGGCGAAGGTTCACCGGGAACTCGGCTGATATCTCGATATCAAGCAAAGTCCAGTTGCTTGCCGCATGTATCGCCTCCTTCCGGATGATAACGTCGGACGGTTCGTCGACACGTTTTGCTTTCCGCTTCAATCCATCAAGCTCGAACTCTTGCGCTCGCACCCACTCCGGATCGCTGCCTTGTAGCGCCTCTAGCGTGGACGGGCCAAGGTCTTGAACGGTCCGGCGCTCGAAGAGCGTTCGGTTCCATGTCTTGTCGCAATCGATGCACTTATAGACGAGCCAGGCATCGAGCCGCTTACCATTGGCATTGAGCCGGATCTTGCCGCTCGATCGGAAGGGTTTTGGCGATCCGCAGCCGCTGCAGGCGATCCATGGCTGAGGCGATGTTTTAGGCGTAAGGGTCCAACGGACCTGAAGAATATTGCACATACCGTCTTGGTCTTCCGTCTGGAAGTCCACCAAGCTGGCGGTGAGACAAGCCCGTCGGGGCACGGCATGGCGATATTGCGGGACGGCTGAAGAGCTGAGACAGCGGCGGCTGCATTAGGCGCGTTTTGACAATGCCAAACCGGTCTCAGGCCATCACCCAATGGACATGAACATGCATCGGACGGCATCTTGCCGCCCTGAGGCACGGGGTGATTTGGATGAGACCGGTATTTACGACGGCAAAGTGGAACCTCTATGCACCAATGCTCTTCGCCCGAAGGGATAGCAGACCACAACCGGAATTTGAAGTGGTCCCAAAACGCTCAGGGCGGATCGTCGGAAAAGCTGAGATTGGGCGATTCCATCGCCTTTTCCAGCATCTTCGCATAGGCATCCTTCGGCACGTCGATGGCGCCGAATGTCTTCAGATGCTCGGTGGTGAATTGCGTATCGAGCAGGGTGAAGCCGCGTTCGCGCAGGCGCTCCACCAGATAGACAAGACAGATCTTGGAAGCATCCGTGCGGCGCGAAAACATGCTTTCACCGAAGAAGGCGGACCCCAGTGAGACGCCATAGAGACCGCCGACCAGCCGGTCACCTTCCCAAGCTTCGACGGAATGGGCATGGCCGATGTGGTGCAGGGTGGCGTAGAGCGAGCGGATAGTCTCGTTGATCCAGGTGCTGGGGCGATCGCTCGTCTGTTCGCCGCAGGCGGCGATGACCGCCTCAAAATCGCTATCGAAACGGATGTCGAAGGGGTGTTGACGGATTTTCTTGGCGAGGCTCTTGGAGACGTGAAACGTATCCAGGGGGATGATACCCCGCAGTTCCGGCTCGACCCAGAAGATTTCCGGGTCATCAGCCGATTCGGCCATCGGGAAAAGCCCGATGGAATAGGCGCGCAGCAGGATCTCCGGGGTAACGCCGGGATGTCTGCCGCGCGCTCCGGGCATTGGCTAGGCCGATGTGTTTGCCAGGTAGTTTTCCAGCCAGTGGATATCGTAATCGCCGTTGGCGATATCCTGGTTGGAAACCAGATCCTGGAAGAGCGGCAGGGTGGTCTTGATGCCATCCACCACGAATTCGTCCAGCGCGCGGCGCAGGCGCATCATGCATTCGACGCGGGTGCGCCCGTGCACGATCAGCTTGCCGATGAGGCTGTCGTAATAGGGAGGGATCTTGTAGCCCTGATAGGCGCCGGAATCGATACGGACTCCGAGGCCGCCAGGCGCATGGAAATGCGTGATCGTGCCGGGCGAGGGGACAAAGGTACGCGCGTCCTCGGCATTGATGCGGCATTCGATGGCATGGCCTTGGAAATGCACCTCATCCTGCGTGACCGAAAGACCACCGCCGGAAGCGACGCGGATCTGCTCGTGCACGAGGTCGATGCCTGTGATCGCTTCCGTGACCGGATGTTCCACCTGCAGGCGCGTGTTCATTTCGATGAAATAGAACTCGCCGTTCTCATATAGGAACTCGATGGTGCCGGCGCCGCGATATTTCAGCTTCTTCATCGCGTCGGCGCAGATCTGGCCGATCTTCATGCGCTGTTCGACGTTGAGTGCCGGGGAGTTGGCTTCTTCCCAGACCTTCTGGTGGCGGCGCTGCAGTGAGCAGTCGCGTTCACCGAGATGGACAGCGTTGCCTTCACCGTCACCGAAAACCTGGATTTCGATGTGGCGCGGCTTGCCGAGGTACTTTTCCATATAGACGGATTCGTTGCCGAAGGCTGCTGCGGCCTCCGTGCGGGCCGTCGACCAAGCCTCGATCAGGTCCTCTTCCGTGCGGGCAACCTTCATGCCGCGGCCGCCGCCGCCGGCGGTTGCCTTGATGAGAACCGGATAGCCGATTTCGCGTGCCGTCTTCAGCGCATCCGCCTCGGTCTTCACTTCGCCGTCGGAGCCGGGGACAACCGGAATGCCGAGCTGCTGCGCCGTGGTCTTGGCAGTGATCTTGTCGCCCATGATGCGGATATGCTCCGCCGTCGGACCGATGAAGGTGATGCCGTGTGCATCGAGAATATCGGCGAACTTGGCATTTTCCGAAAGGAAGCCATAGCCGGGATGCACGGCGTCCGCGCCGGTGATTTCACAGGCGGCAACAATCTGGTGGATGTTGAGATAGCTGTCGCGCGACGGCGGCGGGCCGATGCAAACGCTTTCATCCGCCAGGCGCACATGCATCGCGTCGCCGTCAGCGGTTGAATGCACCGCAACGGTCGCAATGCCAAGCTCCTTGCAGGCGCGCAGCACGCGCAGAGCGATCTCTCCGCGATTGGCTATGAGAATCTTCGAAATAATGGGCATGGGCCGACCTTACTCGATGACGACCAGGGCTTCGCCGTACTCGACCGGACGACCGTCCTGAACGAGAATTTCAGTCACCGTTCCGGACTTCGGCGCGGGAATCTGGTTCATCGTCTTCATGGCTTCGATGATGAGCAGCGTCTGCCCTTCCTTGACGGTCGCGCCGACCTGGATGAAGGCAGCAGAGCCCGGTGCCGGCGCCAGGTAGGCAGTGCCGACCATGGGCGCGCTGACGACGTTGTCGGGATTGCGGGCGTTGCTTGCCGGAGCAGCAGTGGCCGGCGCTGCTGCAGCGGCGGCGGGAGCGGCATAGGCGACCGGGGCGGCAATCGGCGCCTGAACATATTGCGTCGCGCCGGCGCGCGACACGCGGATGCGCAAATCTTCCTGTTCGACTTCGATCTCGGTCAGATCCGTGTCGTTGAGAATATTGGCGAGGTCGCGAATCAGCGCCTGGTCGATACCCGATTTCTTTTCAGCCATTGGATTTCTTGCCCTGTATTTTTGTTATTGGGTGATGGATTTCAGCGCTTGCAGCGCCAGGATGTAGCTATGAGGTCCGAAACCGCAGATCATGCCCTTTGCAGCGGGCGCGATCATCGATTTGTGCCGGAATTCTTCGCGTGCGTGGATGTTTGAGATATGCACCTCCACGACGGGAATGGAGATGGCGCGGATCGCATCGTGTAAAGCGATCGACGTGTGACCGTAGGCGCCGGGATTGATCGCGACACCGATGGCCTTGTCGCCGGCTTCATGGATCCAGTCCACCAGCACGCCTTCGTGATTGCTCTGACGGAAGTCGACAACGAAGCCCAGGCTTTCACCGACGGACTTGCAGTCGGCTTCGATATCCTTGAGCGTCTTGCCGCCATAGATGCCCGGCTCGCGCTTGCCGAGAGCATTTAAATTGGGTCCGTTAAGGACGAAAATAGTTTGCGCCATCAGTGGTTCCGTCAAAGTGCAGCGCAACCTATAGACTCCCGAGGCCCTATAGGAAAGCCCCGGTGCGAAGGTTGCGTGCCTCTAGATGTGGAAACGCCGCGATTTTGGCATTTTTGCGCCGCTCAGCAGCTCGTCTTGCCGCAACTGCGAACGTTGGCGATCTTCTCCTTGATGGCATCGAGGCCAACCGCGCCGGAAATCATCTCGTTGCCGATGACGTAGGCGGGTGTGCCGTTGACGCCGAGATCGGTAGCAAGCTGATAGGTGGCCTTGATCATGGCGGTATTCGGCGCTTTTGCCATTTCGGCGCGGATGGCCGCTTCGCTGACACCAAGCGAGGTGGCGACATCGATGGCGGTATCTTCGGAAGCGCGGCCGTCGCTGCCAAGAAGCTTGTGATGGAACTCGGCATATTTTTCCGGAGCGAGCAAGCGGAACGCGCTGGAAACCCGGGAGGCTGCTACCGAATCCTGGCCAAGGATCGGGAACTCTTTCAGCACGAAGCGAACATTCTTGTCCTGCTGCAGGAGCTTGTCCATGTCGCCAAGCGCATGCCGGCAATAGGTGCAATTATAGTCGAAGAACTCGACAACGGTGATATCGCCCTTCGGATTGCCGATGGCGACATCATCCTTGGAATTGAAGATCGCGTCCTTGTTCTGTGTGATCACCTGCGACGACTGTGCGATCCGGGCTTCGTCCTGCTTCTTTTCGAGCGCGGCCTGCGCATCCAGCAGCACCTCCGGATGCTCGACGAGATACTCCTTGATGAAATCCCCGATTTCCTTCTTCTGCTGGTCGTCCAGCGCCGCGGCCGGCTGGATTGTGGCGAAGGATGCTGTCAGGGCAATCGCCGAAACCGTCAGCAGGCTTTTGAGAGAAAAGGTCATTGGGTCCTCGTTTGGATCTGATCGGAGACGTCATTCTCGGATGCGCCATAGCATCGTCGGGTTAACATCCGCAAATAGGCATCGACAATTTACGGTGCGTCCTTATTTCCAGAAACAGGAATTTTCACGACAAAGCCGCAATCGCAGGATTGTGAACGAGCCGATATTGCGGCAAATGTCGCTTGCCTATCCGATCCGAGAGAGAATTGACCTTGTTTTCCCTATCCAAGCGCAGCGACGTCGAACCCTTCCATGCCATGGACGTACTGGCGGAAGCGACGCGGAGACGCCAAGCCGGACATGCGGTCATTTCCATGGCTGTCGGACAGCCGTCTCATCCCGCACCTCAGGCGGCGTTGGAGGCTGCGCGTGCGGCTCTCGGCCATGGCCGCATCGGCTATACGGATGCGCTCGGCACTCTAGCCCTGCGGCAGGCACTCTCCACCCATTACCAGGCACACCACGGCCTCAGCATCGATCCGAAGCGCATTGCGATCACGACCGGATCGTCGGCTGGCTTCAACCTTGCCTTTCTGACCTTGTTCGATGCCGGTGACAGTGTCGCCATCGCACGACCGGGCTATCCGGCCTATCGCAACATCCTTGCCGCACTCGGTCTCGATGTCGTCGAGGTTCCGGTCACCGAGGAGACGCAGTTTACACTCACGCCCGAGAGCTTGGAGGCAGCACAAGCGGCGAGCGGCAAGCGCCTAAAGGGCGTACTGCTGGCAAGCCCCGCCAATCCCACAGGCACGGTAACGGGCAGGGCGGCTCTGAAAGCGCTGGCTGACTATTGTGCGGATCACTCCATCGCCTTCATCTCCGATGAAATCTATCACGGGCTGACCTTCGTCGGCGAGGAGACGAGCGCGCTGGAACTGACGGACGAGGCGATCGTCATCAATTCCTTCTCGAAATATTATTGCATGACCGGCTGGCGCATCGGCTGGATGGTCTTGCCGGAGCGGCTGGTCCGCCCCATCGAACGTGTGGCCCAGAGCCTTTATATCTCCGCGCCGGAATTGTCGCAGATCGCCGCCGAGGCTGCGCTCGGCGCAGGTGCCGAATTAGATGTCTATCGCGAGAGTTATGGCCGCAACCGCGATTTCCTCATGCGCCGGCTGCCGGAAATCGGCTTTCACATTGCCTCGCCCATGGATGGCGCTTTCTACGCCTATGTCGATGTCAGCCGCTTCACGAACGACAGCATGGTCTTCGCGCAAAAGATGCTGGCGGAAATCAATGTTGCCGCTACGCCCGGCCTCGATTTCGATCCCGTGGAAGGACATCGCGCGATGCGTTTCTCCTATGCCGGCTCGAATGCCGAGATCGAGGAAGCCACCGAACGCATGGCGGCCTGGCTGAAATAGAATCCGCAATCAATAGCTTGTGCGAGCTTGCGAAAGTGCTTTCGCAAGTCGAAGAGCTGTACGCTTTGGCCTCGATCTGTTCAGTGCTTGGGCATGACTGACGAATAAATCGTGCAACGGAAACGAAAAATCCGGCCGCGTCGCCACGGCCGGATTTTTGTCAAATTATTCTCAGTCGGTCTTCTTAAAAGAAGCCGCGGCGCTGCCACCAGCCGGCCTTCTTCGGTTTCGTCGACTCTCCGTCGCTCTCGCCACCTTCATTGGTGCGAGTGGATTTTACCACTGGAGCAGAGGAGGAAACGTTCGATTCGCGATTGGCTCGGGCCGGCTTGGCTGCATCCTCAGTCGCTTCGGGCGTTGCCGCTTCCGCCGAATTGTCCAAAGCTTCGGTGGTCTCGGCGACCGCTTCGATTTCGACATCCGCTGCCGGCGCTTCGTCGACCGCGGGCGTCTCGACCGGCGATGCCTCGATGGCCTTTGCCTTGCGACGACCGCGGCCCTTGGCGGGCTTGACGTCTTCGGTGACGACGGCTGCGGTTTCGACCGCTGCCATGGCGGGCTGCGCCTCGACGGCAGCTTCGCCTTCGGCGACCGCGATCTCGGCCACCGTTACGGTTGCTTCGTCGCCGTCCTCGGCATCATTCTCATCAGCTTCGCCGGAACCGGTTTCCTCGCCTGCAGCGGTCTGTTCGTTGCCTTCGTTTTCACGATTACGCCGGCCACCACGCTTGCCGCGGCGGCGGCGCTTACGCTTCTGCTGCGCGTCATCGTCGCCGCCAGCGGATGCGGCATTATCTGCGCCGGCATCATCCTCGTCATCGTCGCCTTCGTCTCCATCATCGGCGATATCGGCCGTGGAGCCATCTTCGGAAGCAGGAGCGGCTTGGTTATCATTGCCGCGGCCACGACGCCGACGACGGCGCTTGCGCTTGCGGTTGCCATCATTGCTTTCAGAGCGAGCGGCAGGCTGCTGCTCGGCGCTTGCAGCCTTTTCTTCCAACTCTTCGTCTTCATCCTCATCGGCTTCGATGACGATATCGTCGTCATCATCGTCCGGGATGGCTGCGAAGTTGAACAGGCTTTCGATCTTCACCGGATTGGCGACCGGCTCGCCACGGTCGATCGCGAAGTGCTGCGTGCCAACGGCGTTGTCGGCATCGATGAGGATCGCGACGCCGAAGCGGCTTTCGTAATCGATGATCGTCTGGCGCTTGTGGTTGAGCAGATAGAGCGCAATGTCTGGCGTCGTGCGCACGGTGATGTCGTGCGTCGTATTCTTGAGCAGATATTCCTCGATGCCGCGCAGGACATGCAGGGCAACGGAAGACTGCGAGCGGACGTGACCCGTGCCGCCGCAATGCGAGCAGATCTGCGTCGTGCTTTCGAGAACCGAAGCGCGGATGCGCTGGCGCGACATTTCCAGAAGGCCGAAATGCGAGATGCGGCCGACCTGGATGCGGGCGCGGTCATTCTTCAGGCATTCCTTCAGCTTCTTCTCGACGGCGCGATTGTTGCGCTTTTCTTCCATGTCGATGAAGTCGATGACGATCAGGCCGGCAAGGTCGCGCAGGCGAAGCTGGCGAGCCACTTCGTCGGCTGCTTCGAGGTTCGTCTGGAGCGCGGTGTCCTCGATCGAATGTTCGCGGGTCGAGCGGCCGGAGTTGACGTCGATCGAAACCAGCGCTTCCGTCTGGTTCATGATCAGGTAGCCGCCGGACTTCAGCGTAACCTGTGGCTGCAGCATGCGGTCGAGCTGCGCTTCGATGCCGGAACGCGAGAAGATCGGATGGATGTCGCGGTACGGCTGAACCACCTTGGCGTGGCTCGGCATCAGCATCTTCATGAAGTCTTTCGCTTCACGATAGCCTTCCTCGCCGGAGACGATGATCTCGCTGATATCCTTGTTGTAGAGGTCGCGGATCGAGCGCTTGATCAGGCTGCCTTCTTCGTAAACGAGGCAAGGAGCCGTCGATGCCAGCGTCAGGGTGCGGACGTTTTCCCACAGGCGCATCAGATATTCGAAATCGCGCTTGACCTCGACCTTGGTGCGGTTGGCACCGGCAGTACGCAGGATGACGCCCATGCCCTGCGGCACTTCGAGCATCTTGGCGATTTCCTTCAGGCGCTTGCGGTCCTGCGGATTGGTGATCTTGCGGGAGATGCCGCCGCCGCGCGCCGTGTTCGGCATGAGAACCGAATAGCGGCCTGCGAGCGAAAGATAGGTGGTGAGTGCCGCACCCTTGTTGCCGCGCTCTTCCTTCGCCACCTGAACCAGTAGAATCTGGCGGCGCTTGATGACTTCCTGGATACGGTATTGCTTGCGCGGCTTGCGCTGGGCCCGATCGGGAACTTCTTCCATCGCGTCTTCGGCGCCGACGGATTCGATCACTTCCTCTTCATGGTCATCATCATCGTCGTCGTCATCGCGGCGACGCTTGGAGGTCGCGACGTCTTCCGAGATCGAATCGGTTTCAACCATCGCCGCCATTTCGCCCGACGGTCCTTCTTCGTCCTCGCTCGGCGCATCGACTGCGTCCGTCGCTTCAGGGGCGGGGGCTTCTTCAACTGCGGCCTTCTTGCGGCTGCGGCGCGGCTTTGCCTTCTTGGCAGGCGCTGCCTTTTCGGTGGCTTCGACAGCCTCCGAAGCAGGAGTCTCTTCCGCGATTGCGGCCGGCACTGCGGCCTCTTCGGCCTGCGCCGGGACAATGCCGATATCGGGTTGTTCCTGCTGTGAAAGATCGAGCGCCGTTTCGACATGCTCGACGTCGTCGTCGCGGCGATGCTCTTCGGCCTCAGCCTTCAAAAGCGCCTGCCGGTCGGCCAACGGGATCTGGTAGTAATCGGGATGGATTTCCGCAAAGGCCAGGAAGCCGTGCCGGTTGCCGCCGTAGTCAACGAAAGCGGCCTGAAGCGAGGGCTCGACCCTCGTTACCTTTGCAAGATAGATGTTGCCGCGGATCTGCTTCTTGTGCTGGGACTCGAAGTCAAATTCTTCTATGCGGTTCCCGCGAACGACAACGACGCGCGTCTCTTCCTCGTGAGACGCATCGATAAGCATTTTGTCTGCCATGAAAGCTGTGCTCCTCGGCGCAGACAGTCGGACGGGGGCCTGCCTGTCACTGGGACAGGCCGGATGTGATCCGCAATTGTTGCGCCGGATAATGAAAGTCGCGATTGGTTCGGCGATGACAGCATCCAGACGGCAGCCCGGGCATCACATCCCTGGGGTCTGTTGACTTTCTGAAAAAGCTGCTGCGGTAACATCCGTAACCAAGCGAGATCAACTATGCCTTAGACCCACAAATGGGTCCGATGAAGGTGCTCTCTAAAGAGCGTTTGGTGGCTCTCCACCGATGAATTTCCCGTTTGAAGCCGGAAATTCAGATATCCACTGTTTCGAGCAGAAGTACTGCAGACGGCGGATGAATGCCGCTTATTGGCGCCTGGTACTCGAGGCGGCTGCCTTTGCGACGACTCTATCCCGTCAACACTTCTACCCTAATATGCGTTGTATGTTTTATCTGTCACAATAGCAAGGGAAAAGCCAAGTATGCCATAATATTGATGGATTCGTCGGATGATGAGGACGCGGGAGGATGTCTTGTCGATTCGTCTCCCGGCGCATCACCGATGCAGCCATCAGGTCAAACCTGGTTCCCGTTATTGGCACTTCAAAAACAACGCCGAAACCAATATGGGGCGCGTTGGGCACTTGGTAAAGGGATTGCGGCATGTGGCGGAGAGTGGCGTGAGGGCTTTGCGATTTGCGGCAGCGGCCTTTGCTCTGGTAATTCTCGTTTCGGTTTCTGCATTTGCGCCCGTAGCGGCGGCGGATGCTTCTGTGCTTGCCTATGGCGCCCGCATCGCCGGTGACGATGCCCGCACGCGTATCGTCATCGACATGGACCGGGCTCCCACCTTCACGGTTCACTACCTTGACAATCCCGTCCGCATCGTCGTCGATCTCCCATCAACTGCATTCGGCTTCCCCGCTGGCAGTCTCAAGCCGACCGGCCTCTTCAAGGATATTCGCTACGGCACGATGGATGCGGACAGCGCCCGTATCGTGCTGACGGCAAAGAAACCGGTTAAGCTGGTCACGGCCAAGGTTCAGGCCGATGAGAGCGGCAAGGGGCAGCGCCTCGTGCTGGATGCCGAGATGCTGCCTGCCGAACAATTTGCCGAGCTCGTAAACAAGCAGAGCTGGACGAGCGACGATACCGCCAAGGACGTCGGTCCGGTCGAGCCGGCGCAGAAAGCCGATCCGAATGTCTTCCTCGTTGCGGTCGATGCCGGTCACGGCGGTATCGATGCCGGCGCGACCGGCACGGACGGCGTCACGCAGGAAAAGGACATTACGCTCGCATTTGCGAAGATGTTTGCCGACAAGCTGAATGCGCAGCCCGGCATCAAGGCCTTCCTGACGCGCGATAAGGATCAATATCTCTCGCTGTCCGAACGCGTGACCATCGCCCGGCAAAATCGCGCTTCGCTCTTCATCTCGCTCCATGCCGATACGCTGAAGCAGAAGGATATCCGCGGCGCGACCGTATATACCATCTCGGACAAGGCATCGGACCGTCTTGCCGGCGAGGTGGCCGATCGTGAAAACAATTCCGATCAGATCGCCGGTGCCGAAACACAGGCGCAGCCCGCCGCCGTCAATGATATTCTCATGGATCTGACACGCCGCGAAACGCAAGCCTTCTCCATATCGCTGGCGCAGGACGTGCTGTCTTCGTTCAACGGGCAGATCGCCATGATCAACAATCCGCATCGCCATGCGGGTTTCCAGGTGCTGACCGCGCCCGACGTGCCCTCGATCCTGCTCGAGCTCGGTTTTCTCTCCAACAAGGAGGATGAAAAGCTGCTGCTCGATGCCAATTGGCGGGAGAAGGTCGCCGATCGTTTGACGGAGGCGGTGGAGCAGTATCGCGTGGCCATCATCGCCAATGGCGGCTGATGGCTTCGGATTGGACGATCCGTCGTGGCTTCCATGTAACAGCGATGTACTTTAGGACTGGACGAAATTGGAATGCTGGCGTTGGGCCCTATTTTGCTCACATTCCCGCCGTTACAGCGAAGTATCATTTGCTCGCGTATGAAGCACGGCTTTGTCCCATTGCCGTCTTGCATTCACGCCGCGAGCGTGCAAAACGCCCGTGATTATGCGATGATCTCGCGCACGTGCCGCATGAAGAACAAGCACCGGTAGTATCAGATGATCAGACTGATTGGATATTTCTTTGGCCTAGGCTGCCTCCTGTTTCTGGGTGTGGCGGCTGCGGCTGCCATCTATCTGAGCGTGGTCTCGAAGGAACTGCCCGATTACGAGGTGCTTGCCAAATACGCGCCGCCGGTCACGACGCGCATCCACGCCGGCAACGGCGCGCTGATGAAGGAATATTCGCGCGAGAACCGGCTTTTCGTGCCGATCCAGGCCATTCCCGATCGCGTCAAGGCGGCTTTCCTTTCGGCGGAAGACAAGAATTTCTACAACCATCCCGGCGTCGATGTCGGCGGTCTTATCCGCGCCGTGGCCGTGAATCTGCAGAATATCGGTTCCGGCCGCCGCTTCGTCGGCGCGTCCACCATCACGCAGCAGGTCGCCAAGAACTTCCTGCTGTCCGCCGACCAGACTTTCGACCGCAAGATCAAAGAAGCGATTCTCTCCTTCCGCATCGAGCAGGCCTACAGCAAGGACAAGATCCTCGAGCTTTATCTGAACGAAATCTATTTCGGCCTGAATTCCTACGGCATCGCCGGCGCTGCTCTCACCTATTTCGACAAGTCGGTCAACGAACTGACCATCGCCGAATCGGCCTATCTGGCATCGCTCCCCAAGGGTCCGTCGAACTATAATCCCTTCCGCCGCGCCGAAGCAGCGCTCACCCGCCGCAACTGGGTGATCGATCGCATGGTCGAGAATGGCTATGTCAGCCAGAGCGACGGTGAAGAGGCGAAGAAGCAGCCGCTCGGCGTCGTGCCGCCGAAGAGCGGCCCGTCGCTCTTCGCGTCCGACTATTTTGCCGAGGAAGTTCGCCGCCAGTTGATCGACCAATATGGCGAGAAGACCCTCTACGAAGGTGGCCTTTCCGTTCGTACGTCGCTCGATCCGCAGATGCAGCTCGAAGCTCGCAAGGCCCTTCAGGATGGTCTGATCGATTATGACGAGCGCCGCGGCTATCGCGGCCCGCTCAAGCAGATTGCCACCTCACAGGATTGGGGCGTCGAGCTCGCGAAGGTTCCAAGCCTGAGCGACGTGCCGGAATGGCGGGTCGCCGTCGTCCTTTCCGTATCGGATCAAGGCGTTGATATCGGCCTGCAGCCGCGCGTCGATGCCGCCGGCAAGGTATCGACGGAGCGGACACGCGGCACGATCTCCCCCGCCGACATGCGCTGGGCCTATCGCTCGGCCGGCGGCAAGTCGGCCAAATCGCCGAGCGGCGTATTGAGCCCCGGTGATGTGATTTACGTGCAAAAGACCGGTAATGCCGATTCGAGCAGCTACCGTCTGCGCCAGCCGCCGAAGGTGCAGGGCGGTCTCGTTGCCATGGACCCGCATACCGGCCGCGTACTCGCCATGGTCGGCGGCTTCTCCTACGCGCAGTCCGAATTCAACCGTGCCACCCAGGCCAAGCGGCAGCCCGGTTCGTCGTTCAAGCCTTTCGTCTACGCGGCCGCCATGGATAATGGCTATACACCGGCCTCCGTCATTCTGGACGACCCGCTGCAGATCACGCTGAGCAATGGCGATGTCTGGAAGCCGACGAACTACGAAGGCGAGGGTGGTGGCGTTCATACGCTTCGTTTCGCCATCGAACACTCGCGCAACCTCATGACGGTGCGTCTCGCTTCCGATATGGGCATGCCGTTGGTTGCCGAATATGCCGAGCGCTTCGGTATCTACGACCATATGAACCCCGTGCTTGCCATGTCGCTCGGCGCCGGCGAAACGACGGTGCTGCGCATGGTTTCGGCCTATTCGGTCATGGCCAATGGTGGCAAACAGATCAAGCCGACGCTCATCGACCGCATCCAGGACCGTTACGGCAAGACCATCTTCAAGCATGAGGAACGCGTCTGCGACAGTTGCAACGTTAGCGCCTGGCAGAATCAGGACGAGCCTGTCATCGCCGACAATCGCGAGCAGGTGCTCGATCCGATGACGGCCTATCAGGTCACGTCGATGATGCAGGGCGTCATCATCCGCGGCACGGCCGCCGGCAAGATCAAGCTCAATACCGATGTCGCCGGCAAGACCGGCACCACCAATGATGAGAAGGATGCCTGGTTCGTCGGCTACACGCCGAGCCTCGTCGCCGGCCTTTACATCGGCTACGATACGCCAGCCACGCTCGGCCGCGGTGGCACCGGCGGCGCCCTTGCCGCGCCGATCTTCAACGAGTTCATGCAGGCCGCCACGAAGGATGAGGCGCCTGAGAAGTTCCAGGTTCCGGCCGGCATGACGATGGTTGCGGTCAACCGCGCGACCGGCATGGCCGCACAGCCCGGCGAGCCGAATGCCATTATGGAAGCCTTCAAGCCCGGCACCGGCCCGGCTACCAGCCTGCAGGTCATCGGCGGCGGCGATGCCGCTGCGCAGGTTGCGCCTGAGGAAATCCTCAGGACTTCGCCGCAGGCGAACCAGGCGGTTACCTCCGGATCCGGCGGTCTCTTCTGATCCGACCCTATTTGTCTGATCGACATGCCGCGGGGCTTTACACCAGCGGCATGTATATCTATGTCACCAGCACTCTTTGAATTGGATGACCGCTTGTCTTGAGCGGTGAAATGAAGAAGTGGGACTATGCGAGCCGAAATCGAGAAAGTAGTCGATGAAACCAAGCAGGCTATCACCCTGCTGAGGAGGCATCTTTGACTGGGACCAGGCGGTAAGACGACTGGACTGGTTGAATAACAAGTCAGAGGATCCGACCCTCTGGAACGACGCTGCTGAGGCGCAGAAGCTGATGCGCGAGCGTCAGCAGCTTGACGATGGCATTAGTGGCGTGCGCGCGCTGGAGCAGCAGCTTGCCGACAATGTCGAACTGATCGAACTGGGCGAAGAAGAGGGCGACGCCGATGTCGTCCGCGAGGCTGAAGAAGCGCTCAAGGCCTTGAAGGCGGAAGCCGCGCGACGGCAGGTGGAAGCCATGCTGTCGGGCGAGGCTGACTCGAACGATACCTACCTCGAAGTCCACTCCGGCGCCGGCGGCACCGAGAGCCAGGACTGGGCGAACATGCTTCTGCGCATGTATACCCGCTGGGCCGAACGCCAGCGCTTCAAGGTGGAGCTGCTGGAAGTCCATGACGGCGAAGAAGCCGGCATCAAGTCTGCAACGCTGCTCGTCAAGGGCCACAATGCCTATGGCTGGCTGAAGACCGAATCGGGCGTGCATCGCCTCGTGCGCATTTCGCCCTATGACAGCAACGCGCGCCGTCACACGTCATTCTCGTCGATCTGGGTCTACCCGGTCGTTGACGACTCGATCCAGATCGAGATCAACGAAAGCGATTGCCGCATCGATACCTACCGCTCGTCGGGCGCCGGCGGTCAGCACGTCAACACGACCGATTCGGCCGTACGTATCACGCACATACCGACCGGGATCGTCGTGCAATGCCAGCAGGAACGCTCGCAGCACAAGAACCGCGCCAAGGCGTGGGACATGCTGCGCGCCCGCATGTACGAAGCTGAGTTGATGAAGCGGGAAGAGGCGGCCAATGCCGAAGCCGCCTCCAAGACGGATATCGGCTGGGGTCATCAGATCCGCTCCTATGTTCTGCAGCCCTACCAGCTGGTGAAGGATCTGCGTACCGGCGTTTCCAGCACGGCGCCGAGCGACGTTCTGGACGGTGATCTCAACGAGTTCATGGAAGCAGCCTTAGCGCATCGCATCAGCGGTGCTGCCGATGCGGTCGTCGACGACGTCGAATAAGGTCGCATCCGTTCATGCATAGAAAAAAGCCCCGGAGACGGGGCTTTTTTCATGGTGCATACTGGCCCGCTGCTTCCAGCCTTTTGGGCCTGATGCAGATAGCTCGGTCAATCCGAAAACTGTTCCGCCAGGATCCTGTCCGACCATGACCTGTCCGGATCGGAGAGAATGCGGGCCGTCGTATCCTCGCTCTGGCGAATCTGAATGCCGAGAACCGATTTGACTTCGGTATTGTCTGCGGCGGCATTGACGGGGCGCTTCTCCGCCTCAAGCACGGTGATGTCGACCGTCACTCTGTTGGGAAGGAGCGCGCCGCGCCAGCGGCGGGGGCGGAAGGCGCTGACGGGCGTCATGGCAAGCAGCGGCGCTTCCAGCGGCAGGATCGGGCCATGGGCGGAAAGATTGTAAGCGGTGGAGCCCGCCGGCGTCGTCACCATCAGCCCGTCGCAGATCAGTTCCGGCAGGCGAACCCGCCCGTCGATCTCCACCTTAAGCTTTGCCGTCTGATAGGATTGACGAAACAGCGACACTTCATTGATGGCGAGCGCGACGCAGGAGCTGCCGTCGGCATTGCGTGTGGTCATCTGCAGGGGGTGAAACGCGTTTTCGACGGCTGCTTCGATGCGCTCGGCCAAACCGTCCGTGCGGTAATCGTTCATCAGGAAGCCGATGGAGCCGCGATTCATCCCATAGACGCGTTTGCCGGTATTCATCGTCTTGTGCAGCGTCTGCAGCATGAAACCATCGCCGCCGAGAGCCACGACAATATCCGCATCTTCCTGCGATGTCTGGCCGTAGAGGCCAATAAGCTCTTCCTGCGCCGCTTGAGCCTCTGGCGCGGTGGAGGCGAGAAAACAAACGGATTGAAGATTGCGCGACATGCAATGTCCTCTGAATAGCGATTCTTCGTAATGTCATTCCCTTGTCGCGACAAGACGTTTCGCGCGAACTGGTGAATCGGTCGATCCCCAGCTTTAACGTGGATCGACCGATTTTCCCTTTACAGGATTTCAAAGTCTGTTATTTGGCATGCCCATACGCCCTTGTAGCTCAGTTGGTAGAGCACCTGATTTGTAATCAGGGGGTCGCGGGTTCGAACCCTGCCGGGGGCACCATTTTTTCCTGAATATTGTCGATCGTTTCATCTCCGGTATGGAAAACCGGCGACAACGACATAATATCTCGTTGCTAACGGGCTCCGAACGCTCGTAACAGTCATCAATCCTATATTCATGTACCTGGAACCCTATGCCGAGCAAGCCCAAGAAGCCTAACCTCGAACACTCCGAGCTTTCGGGTGAATTCACCGACGATGGCGTGACCGTCCTGGTCGATATCTTTCGCCCGGCCGGCACCAATGCCGACTGGCGGATGGAGGTCATCACGCCGGAAGAGGATCTAATCGAATGGGAAGAGCCCTTCGCGACCGATCGCGAGGCATTCGACGAGTTCCTGGCGACGATCGCGCGCGATGGCATCAGGTCGTTCTTCGACGAAGCGGACCCTGCGATACACTGATCACCTATCCGCGCATTGGCGGCGCAAGGTGCGCGGAAAGAGCAGCCTCCGGAAGGGGTCCCGGCTTCGCATGAAGGCGGTCGCCGACATCAGAAATGTGGCTATGTTGGCGATACGGCGGGCTGCGGCCGGGCTCTGCTTATTTGCGTACCAGCAGCAACGGCTCGCCTTCCTCTTCTTCGGACTTCTGGAAGCTGCCGTCGGGCTTCATATCGAAGGAGAGCGAGGAGCCGTCATTGCCCAGCATGACAAGTCCGAACCCTTCTGTCGCCCACAGGGAAAGCTTGAGGTCACCGACTTCGCCGGCGCAATCACCGCTCGGCGACATCTTGGAGGTGCCGTCCTGATCCTTATCGGTTGTGAGCGTGATATCGCAGATGGGCTTGCCGTCCGGCGTCTGGATGCGCCACGCGCCTGCAAGGCTTTCGGTAGTCGGCACGTGATCGACATCGCCGATCGCCGGCAGCAGCCAGGTCCGATCGCCGCCTTCGCTTTCCCACGGCGAGCCTTCCTCCTGCTGGAAGCGCATGAGCGGCTTGCCCCCACCGTCCGCGATCGCCACCGCGCCATCATCGGTGAAATTCCAGATCTTGGCCGCGGTAAGGGCGGGGAGCGGCGTCGCACATGCATCCGCCCCTGTAATCTCGTAGCCGCCGGAGACCGCATTCGTCCCGAAGGTGAGGCGGCAGCCCTTGGCGCCGCTTTCCGGCGCAACCAGCCAGACGCCTGCTTGCGCCTGGATCATTTCGTCATCGGCGGCGCGCGCCGGCTGGACTATGGTCAAAGCAAGGGCGGCGGCAACCGCCGCGGGACCAAGAAGACGGATCAAAGCAAATTCTCCCAACGTGCTGCGGCCGCCAAGGGCGCCACTATGATTTGAGATAGGACCGCGTCGCATATAGCGCGATCGCGGCAGCATTCGAGACATTGAGCGACTTGATGGCGCCGGGCATATCGAGCCGAGCGAGCGCATTCACCGTCTCCCGTGTCTTCTGGCGCAGACCCTTGCCCTCGGAGCCGAGCACGAGGGCGATCTTGTCACCGCTGAAGGTGCCTTCCAGCGGTGCCGGACCTTCCGAATCAAGCCCGATGGTCGTGAAGCCGAGCCGGTGCAGCTCGCCGAGCGCATCGGCGAGATTGGTGATCTGTATATAAGGTATGAGTTCCAACGCGCCCGAGGCCGATTTTGCCATCACGCCTGATTCGGTCGGGCTGTGGCGCTGTGTCGTGATGACGGCACCCGCATCGAAAGCGACGGCCGAGCGCATGATGGCGCCGACATTGTGCGGGTCCGTCACCTGATCGAGGACCAGGAGCAACGGGCTGTCCTTCAATGCCTCGAGACGGCGCACGGGCAGGGGGCGCGTTTCCAACATGACGCCTTGGTGAATCGCTTCCGGGCCGAGCACCTTATCGATATCCTGCGGCGAGACGATCTCGACGGGAATGCCGAGTTGGTCGGCCGGGCCTACCTCAAGCCGCACCAGCGCATTCTGCGTCGTGGACAGCTTGACGTTCTTGCGTTGTGGATTGCTGAGCGCCGCCCGAACCGTATGCAGGCCATAGAGAAAGACCTGGTCGGGTGCGAGCGCCG
The DNA here is from genome assembly GCF_014193605.1 of Rhizobium sp. BK312. NCBI lineage: Bacteria > Pseudomonadati > Pseudomonadota > Alphaproteobacteria > Hyphomicrobiales > Rhizobiaceae > Rhizobium > Rhizobium sp. BK312. Next base: position 764,466 of record NZ_JACHZP010000003.1, read on the forward strand.
GCGGCTTCCAATCGTCCGCACCAGTCTTCTTGCGCTTCTGCGGCGTCGGCGTCGGGATTTCGCCGCGCTCGCGCTTGGCATCGCGATGCGCGCGACGCAGAGTGGCGTAATGCGTGTCTTTGGCCGACTTGTCGTCGGAGGTGCTGTCTGGGCCGGAGCGGCCGGAAATTTTATCTTTGCTCATGCGGCTTTATAACCAGCGCGTCCGCAAGCGCCTAGCCTCTTTCAGTGCCGGGCTTTTCCCACAGGCTGAAATTTTTTTGTCATTTTTGGCAATTCCTTGTGTTGACAGACGGAAGTGGTCCGGCCATATACGCGGCGCAGATCACGGCGGCGACGCCACGGTCTGACAAGCTTGGTCGCAAGATCCAGTCGGAATACTGGAGGGATGCCCGAGTGGTTAAAGGGGACGGACTGTAAATCCGTTGGCTCAGCCTACGTTGGTTCAAATCCAACTCCCTCCACCATTCCGTGCCGGATCTTGACCATCCCGCGGGTATAGCTCAATGGTAGAGCAGCAGCCTTCCAAGCTGAATACGCGGGTTCGATTCCCGCTACCCGCTCCAAGAATTTCAATTTGTTAGCATCTTCATCGTTCTTCGTTACAGCGAAGAGGATATTGTGCCTTGCATGCTTGTCGGTCCTGATGGCGGCTTCGGTCTCGGCGTGTCTCACCGGCGTATTGGCTTCGGTCTTTGCATATTTGACATGAAGGGTTGCTTATATTTGCGCGAGCGATACATATTGCTCAGGCAACCGAAACGGGAGAGCGCAAATGGGTATCTTCGACAAGATCAAGGGTGCAATCTGGGGACAGGCAAAGGCTGCCGAGGCTGCTCCGGCACCGTCGACCACCTCCGCAACTGCCAATCCGGCGCCTGCGCCGACGCCGGCTCCTTCAGCGACGACGGCAGCAACCTCGCCTGCCACCAGCGCACCGTCCGCGCCGGTGGATATCGCCTCCATCCTCGATGCTGCTGTCAAGAAAAGCGGCCAGAAGCTCGACTGGAAACATTCGATCGTCGACCTGATGAAGGCGCTTGGCATGGATGCGAGCCTTTCCGAGCGCAAGGAACTGGCGCAGGAGCTTGGCTATACCGGTGATGCCGGCGATTCCGCCAAGATGAACATGTTCCTCCACAAGGCTCTTCTGAAGAAGCTTGCGGACAATGGCGGCAAGGTGCCGGCTGATCTTCTCGACTGATCGCTGCAAAGCTTCGGCGTCTCCGATCGGCTGCGTCGAATGATGCATCGTGACAAGCGACGATTGATTGTGGTTTGATAATTCTGCGCCCTTTCCTGCCGGGAGAGGGCGCTTTGCGTTCGAGATCGTACGAATGCCTACCCCTCTAGCGGCACTGGATTTCTTCTCCGTGTCTCCCTATGTAAGTGCCTGAACCGGCAAATGCTTTTTTGTCTTTCCGGATCGGCCGGCGAACCTTACGCGGCGAAGGAATGTTGATGGCTTTAGATCATCCGCCATCGGCCAGGCTTCGCCCGGAATAGGGCCTGCAATTAAGTCTTGCGCAAATGCGATGAAAGCCTTAAACGGCGGCACTAAACCGGTTCGCCGGGGTCACTCATTACGTTCACAGGAAGCATTCAAATGGCAAAGAGTAAGTTTGAGCGCAATAAGCCGCACGTTAACATCGGTACGATCGGTCACGTTGACCACGGCAAGACGTCCTTGACGGCAGCGATCACGAAGTACTTCGGCGAGTTCAAGGCGTACGACCAGATCGACGCGGCTCCGGAAGAGAAGGCTCGTGGTATCACGATCTCGACGGCCCACGTTGAATACGAGACGCCGAACCGTCACTATGCGCACGTTGACTGCCCCGGCCACGCCGACTACGTCAAGAACATGATCACGGGTGCCGCTCAGATGGACGGCGCGATCCTGGTTTGCTCTGCCGCCGACGGCCCGATGCCGCAGACGCGCGAGCACATCCTGCTCGCCCGCCAGGTTGGCGTTCCGGCGATCGTCGTGTTCCTGAACAAGGTCGACCAGGTTGACGACGCCGAGCTTCTCGAGCTCGTCGAGCTTGAAGTTCGCGAACTTCTGTCGTCCTACGACTTCCCGGGCGACGATATCCCGGTCGTCAAGGGTTCGGCGCTTGCAGCCCTTGAAGATTCGGACAAGAAGATCGGCGAAGACGCGATCCGCGAGCTGATGGCTCAGGTTGACGCCTACATCCCGACGCCTGAGCGTCCGATCGACCAGCCGTTCCTGATGCCGATCGAAGACGTGTTCTCGATCTCCGGCCGTGGTACGGTTGTGACGGGCCGCGTCGAGCGCGGTATCGTCAAGGTTGGTGAAGAAGTCGAGATCGTCGGCATCCGTCCGACGTCGAAGACGACGGTGACCGGCGTTGAAATGTTCCGCAAGCTGCTCGACCAGGG